>CAVZPD010000031.1:0-10143 GCA_963777045.1 uncultured Chloroflexia bacterium | reverse complement strand
GTCATCAGCAGCTAGCGGTCTCAGGCGTCCGGTATCGATAGATGCGCCAAACCGATGCGCGAACCGCGCCTCGGTTCATCCAGGCCGATCTATCGGACAGAGGCAGCCCATGCAGGCAGCAGATAATGGCGTGGTGACCCACGAGTACACGCTGCTGCTCGGTGGCCGCGTGGTCCGGGGCGGTGGCGAGCCAGATGCGACCGCCGTCGCCTGGGCCGCCGGCACGATCCTGGCTATCGGCAGTGACGACGAGGTGCGCCCGATCTCCCGCGGAGACTCGCACTTCGTCGACCTGGCTGGCGCGACGGTCATCCCGTTGAGCGACGGCGCGGTGCGATGGCCACCGACCGGGAAGCTCGAGCTGGGGGGCGAGGCGAGCCTGGCGATCCTGCGTCAGCGGCCGACGGCCGGTGCTCTGCCCGAGCCGCTGGCACTGGTGGTCGCAGGGCGGCTCATCAGGGGCGACCTGCCGGTCGGGATCGACCGGAGCGACGGGTGAGGGAGTGGAGCGGGAGACGGGATTCGAACCCGCGACATTCTGCTTGGGAAGCAGATACTCTGCCAACTGAGTTACTCCCGCCGGCGCCCGCATTCTAGCGTGGTCTCGAAAGGGTCGCCAAGGTCGCTGACGCAGCCACGGAAGGCCCGGCGCCAGCGCCCGCTCCCGAAACCTTGACACCCCTCGCTCTACGGCCTTAGCCTGATTCAGTCGGGCCATGGAAAAGGTTTACATCCCTCCAGGATCACGGCCCGCCTTGAGCCCTCGTCGGTGATTCCAAGGAGCGCATGCGGCATGGATCACAGGCAGCCAGAGGTTCCCGCCCAACAAGCCGGGCTCGATCGCACGCTTGCGACCGGGCCCCAGGCTGCCGCGAGGCTCAGGTCACGTATGAGCTACTCCTGGCAGATTCTCAGGCGCGCCGTCGAGGCCTCCGCGCTGATCGTCATCCTGATCGTCGTTTGGCAGCTCGTGGTGACCATCTTCAACCCGGCGGCATTCCTGCTTCCTGCGCCAGCGGACGTTTGGACCGCAATCTGGAGGGGCGATCTCCGCTGGCCCACGCAGATTTGGATCACGCTGCAGGAGTCGGTCGGCGGCTTTGTGATAGCCGTCATTTCCGGCTTGGCGTTGGGCATCATGATTGCCTGGAGCCGACTCCTCTCCCGGACGGTCCTCCCATTCCTGGTCGTCTTCAATACGTTGCCGAAGGTGGCCATCGCGCCGCTTTTCATCATCTACCTGGGATTCGGCGTCTTCCCGAACATGGTGACCGCCGCGACCATTGCCTTCTTCCCGATGGTCATCAACACGTCGATTGGTCTGATGCAGATCGATGACGACCTGATCGACCTCGCCCGCTCGCTCAACGCACCTAAGTGGAAGGTCTTCCTGCGACTTCGCCTTCCCAACGCGACGCCCTATGTGTTGAGCGCGCTCAAAGTGTCAACGACGATGGCGGTGACCGGTGCGATGGTTGGCGAATTCGTGGCGTCGCAGGGTGGTCTCGGAAACCTGCTCATTGCCACGCAGGTAACGCTCCAGATGGATATCGCCTTCGCCGCTCTCTTCTGGCTCGTCATCATCGGCCTGGCCCTGTACTACGTCGTCGATCTGGGTGGCAGGCTTCTCTTCCCATGGGCAACCTCGCCCGCACTCGAGCAGTGATGGGCGCCAATCGTTCACGATAGATGTGAGGTTCACCTGATGCGCAGACTGCTTCCACTCCTGGTCGCCCTGGCGCTGTTCCTATCAGCCTGTGGAGCTTCCGGCGGGTCATCAACGTCTCCGTCGGATGGGGGGAACGAGGGAGGGGTTGATGTCATCAACTTCACCCTCAACTGGTTCCCGCTCGCCGACCACGCTGCCTACTACGTCGCCCAGGAGAAGGGCTACTACACCGATGCCGGGCTGGCGGTGAACATCCTCCAGGGCTCCGGTTCGGGCGAGTCGCTGCGCCGCGTCAACATCGGGCAGGCCGATCTGGGGCTGGCCGACACAGGCGTGATCGTGAATGGCATTCGCAGCGATGCGACGGTCAAGATGGTGATGATGGTGATGGACCGCGGCTGGGCCGCGATCTGGGCCAAGAAGGGATCAGGAATCGAGCAGGTCTCGGATCTCTGCGGCAAGAAGATCGGCGCACCGGTCGCCGACGCGAACCGGGCACTGTGGCCCGCGCTGGCCAACGCGCAGGGAATCGACCCGGAATGCGTGACGTGGGTTGATATCCAGCCCGCCGCCAAGTACCAGACCCTCAGCTCGGGCTCGGTCGACGCGATACTGGACGCGGTGACCGGTGCCCCGTTCGTATACGAGGCGCTGGGTGGCGAGGAGAACGCGGTGCAGATCACCTACGCCGACAACGGCGTGGACGTCCCCGCGATTTCGATGATTGCCAGCGAAAAGATGATCTCCGACCGGCCCGACGTGATCAAGAGATTCATCGATGCAACCCTCAAGGGATGGCAGGATGTCTTCGACGATCCAGAGGCGGCGCTGACGATCGAGCAGAAGTACTGGCCTTCGCTCGAAATGGAGACCTACCTCGTCAACCTGCAGCTCGTTGAGAGCTTGATGCGGACCGACAACTTCAAGCAGAACGGCGTCGGTCACTTCGATGACGAGAAGATGGCCTCCGCGATGGACACCCTTCAGCAGTACTTCGACGCGCCAGGGACCATCGACGATCCCAAGACCACCTATACGAACGAGTACGTGACCTCGAAGATCGAGCCGCCTGCCGAATGATGGGCGACCCTGAAGACGGGGAGGCCGGCGTGGCCTCCCCGGCCCCCCCCGACGCGGGGCGCTACATCGAGGTGACTCGCGTCAACAAGACATACGAGACGCGCCGGGGAACCGTGGTGGCGCTGGATGACATCAGCTTCACCGTGCGTCGCGGCGAATTCCTGGCGGTTGTCGGGCCTTCTGGGTGCGGGAAGTCAACGCTTCTGCGGATCGTTGCGGGGCTGCGCAGGGCGAGCTCGGGGTCGATCAGGGTCGACGGGCGCGAAGTGACGGATCCGATGCGCGTTGGCATGGTCTTCCAGACGCCTGCCCTCCTTCGCTGGCGGAGCACGCTCGATAATGTCTTGCTCTCGCCGGACCTTGCCGGCCTATCGGTGAGTCACTATCGCGAGCGCGCACTCGAGCTGCTCGAGCTGGTTGGGCTCGGAAGCTTCCTCGACAGGCTCCCCTCTGAGCTGAGCGGCGGGATGCAGCAGCGAGTCGCCCTCTGCCGCGCGCTCGTGCACGACCCGGACCTGCTGCTAATGGACGAACCGTTCGGAGCGCTCGACGCCATGACCCGAGACGAAATGAACCTCGAGCTGCTCCGAGTCTGGAAGACAGGAGGGCTGCAGAAGACCATCCTCTTCGTCACCCACTCCATCCCGGAGGCCGTCTTCCTGGCCGACCGGGTGCTGGTCATGACGGCGCGGCCCGGGAGGGTGGAGGAGATCGTTGACAGCGTCCTCCCCCGGCCCCGCACAGTGGACATGCGCGGAACTGAGGCATTCGGGCGCCAGACGGTCGAAATCTTCAGCCGCCTGCACCGCGATTCGGGTGCCGTGGAGATGAGCGCCGCCCACTTGGACTAGATGCCGGCCGCTGTCCGTCAGAGGTCGGAACCGAGGCCCGGAGCGGCAGGATCGGGCACGCGGTGGATGCCGTCGGTCGGCCGGAGGAGTCCGGCGAGACGGGGCAGCCATGCCTCATTGGCGTCCGGGGTGTACTGGGGGGAGTTGAGCTCCACACCGTTTGCTGGCCGCACGTAGGCCGCGAAGAGGCCGGCGTGGATGGCCGCGATACCCGGATTCGTGAGGTCCTGCATCGTGAGCATGAGCCCCTTCTCGCGAGCCCATGCGGCGGCCGCCAGGCTGAGGCTGTGGCCTTTGCATGTCTTAATGGCAATTCCGGACCAGCCCTGCTCCACGATGAGCGGGAGCACTTCTAACCCGGTGAGGCCCTCGTCCACGATGATCGGCATCCGTTGCGAGACGGGATGCCAGTCGAACGCCGCCTCCCGTAGGTTCCAGCCCGTGGGCTGTTCGAGGTATCCCAGGGCGGCGAAGGCCTCGGGGTCGATGGCGGCCAGCTCGTCCAGGTAGGCCATGACGTCCTCTGCGGAGCCATATCCGCCGTTTCCGTCGGCGGACAGGATGGGATCCGGGATGCCAATGGTCCGAATACGCGCGAAGGTGCTCGCGGTCCAGTGCGCGTCAGTGCGCGGTTCGCCAAGGAGCTTCAGCTTGAAGGCCCGATAGCCGCCGGCAGCGATCGACGGTTCCTCGGCGCCGATGTCATCATCTCGCCCGAGGACCCACCATGCCCGCAGCTCCTTGAGCGGTGAACGGAGGGCGCGGCGGACGGCCCCCACCACGTCGGCATTCGCGAAGTAGGCTGATGCGCTGGGGATCGGCGCCGGGGCCTCGTACAGCGAGAACGCGGAGCGAGCCAGGGCATGGCCGGTGGCGTCGTGGATCGCGGCATCGAATGGCGCGCCGCACAGGACACGCGCCAAGATGGGTGGCTCGTCGGGATCGTCGGCCCGGGCGAGAGCATCGTGGAGCCGCAGCCCAAGCTCCAGCGGGTGGGCGGATCCTCCCACCAGGCCAGGCAGCTCCTTCGCGATTTCCGTGCACTTCTGCCGCAGCCGGGCGTCCCTGTGGCCATGCGCCAGATTCGGATCGGGCCACGCCCAGACGTCACTGAGGTAGATGGCGCCGCGACCGACCGCCTTCGTTGCGCCGGACCTGACCCAGACCGTCGCGCGGGCCTCGGTTAGCTCCGTGATCACCCCTGATGCCAGCCGCAGCGGCACCTGCAGCCGGCGGTCGACGAACTCGACGTCCGCCGAAAGAATGCGCGCGCTGACGGCTTGGCTACCCATCGCTTCAGCCTTCGAACGTCAGCGCGCCGATCACCGACAACTTGAGGCGCGAGGGTCTGGAGGCGTCGTGGAAGACCAGCTGCGTGGCGACCTTGGCTGCCTCGCGCGGTTCGGAGCCGATGGGCCCGCCCGTGTTGAGATTGCGATCGTATGCCGGGAAGTTGGAGCTCGCGACTTCCAGCCGGATGCGATGGCCGGCTTTGAACACAACACCGGTGGCGCCCATGTCGACTCGATACTCGTAGCAGCGTCCCGGTTCCACGAGGGCCGGGTCGCTCCACGAGTCCCGATACCGGGTGCGCAAGATGCCATCCGCCACGTTGATCGCCAGCCCTTCGTGATGGACGTCCACCAGCTTGGCCGCAAAATCGGTGTCCACGGCCGTCGTCGCGGCGTGCAGGACCAGGGAGACTGGGCCCAGCACGGTGGCGTCCGACAGCAGTGGTGCACTCGTGTAGACCAGGACCGAGTTGCGCGACTCGACCTCCACCTGGTTTGCAGGTCCCATCGGGACCAACTCGGCCGTGCAGCACGAACGACCGCCCGCGCTTCGCACCGGGTGCAATGGGTCGTATACAAAGACGTCGTAGGGTGACGTCGACGAAGCCGCGGTCGTCAGCGTGCCGTCGCCGTTGAGCGAATTCGCGGCTCCGTTGCTGGCGAGGTAGAGCTCCTCCTCCCGGGATTCGGCCGGGGGCCAAGCATCATCGGTCCGCCACTCGTTGGCGCCCATCACGAAGGCGCGCACGGGCGGCTCGTGGTGATCACTGATCGCCTCATCGCGGAGCCACCGTTCGAACCACCGCAGCTGGAGTTCGTCAACGTCGTTGCGCGCTTCGGGCCCGAAATCCCTGCCCTCAACGAATCGAGACCAGAACATGTGCGTCCACGGTCCGATGACCAGCTGCTGGGCACGGGCAACCCTCGACTCCGCGGCATCGCGTATCCCGGTGAAATTCCGGAGCGTGCCTTCGAGGAAGATGTCGTACCAGGCCGCGATGTGGAGGGCCGGGACTGAGATCTGGGCAAAGCGCTGCTCGAGGTTCCAGCGATGCCAGTAGCTGTCGGGAGTCGGATGGTGCAGCCAGTCGAAGTAGTAGTCGGCGATGCCCCTTGCCGCGGCCATGCTGCCCTGGTCGAGGGGCAGTTCGTCAAAGACGCCATTGATGTCGCGGAGCGCCGCACGCATCTGGCGCCCCAGGTCCGACAGACCTCGCCTTCTGGCGGTGTCGCTGCCCAGCTCGTCCAGCACCCAGCTCTGCACGAAGGCCTGCTGTAGCGCGCCACCACGGTAGGTCCAGCCGTTCCAGTAATCGCTCGCCGTCAGCGCGGGCACGATGCAGGCAAGGTGTGGAGGTTGGAGCGTGGCCGCCAGAAGCTGGCATGCGCCGGGGTACGAGAAGCCATACATGCCCACGCGCCCATTGCTCTTCGGCAGCGCGGCCGCCCACTCCACGGAGTCGTATCCGTCCTCTGCCTCGTGTTCGAACGGGTACCAATCCCCGTCACTTGCGCCGCGCCCACGGACGTCCTGGACCACCACGACGAAGCCTTGCCGTGCATACCACAACGGATGGCGATAGCCGGGCGACTGGCCGCCGGTCTTCCCGTAGGGCGTTCGCAGGAGCACAACCGGGAAGGGCCCGGGCCCCTCGGGCGTGTAGACGTCCGCCTTGAGTTGAACGCCGTCACGCATCGGGCTGCTGACGTCACGGCGCACCGTGACTTCGCGGTCCATGCCGCTCCCGTTGGTCGGTGCCTGCGGCCGAACCTCAACCACGGGGCCGGCTCGCGCTCGGCTGCTGCTCCCGGAGGAGGCTGGTGGCGATGATCATGCGTTGCACCTCGGATGTCCCTTCGATGATCCGCTGGACGCGCAGGTCGCGGTAGATGCGCTCGAGCGGCAGGTCGCGGGAATAGCCGGCCCCGCCGTGGACCTGCAGCATGCGATCGGCGATCCGTCCCGCCGCCTCCGTCGCGAAGAGCTTGGCCATTGCCGAATCCCGTCCTCGCGCCACCCCGCGGTTCACGTCAGCCGCCACGCGGGTCACGAGCGTCTCTGCGGCCCGGAGCTCAGTTGCCGAGTCGGCGATCAGCCACTGCACTCCCTGGAAGTCGCCGATCGGCCGGCCGAACTGGCGCCGCACCGCCGCGTACCCGACGCCGAGCTCGAGCGCGCGCTCGGCAGCACCGAGCGACCAGGCCGAGACAACGAGTCGCCCGGAGGCGAGCGCTGTCTTTGCAGCCCTGAAGCCGTCGCCTTCTTCACCGAGAAGCATGCCAGCGGGAACGCGACAATCGTCGAACGTGAGCTCGTGCTGTGCTGCGCCCCTGAGGCCCATCATCTCCTGGCGCCTTCCGACCGAGAAGCCGGGCGTTCCTCGCTCGACGAGGAACGCGCTGATGCGGCCATCCGGTTCACCCAGGGGGCGCGTCCTTGCGATGACCGTGAAATACCGGGCCCAGGCGGCATTGCTGATGTAGTGCTTGCGCCCGTTCATGACGTACTCGTCACCCTCCCGACGGGCGATCGTCCTCACCGCGCCGGCATCCGAACCCGCTTCCGGTTCAGTGAGGGCGAAGCAGCCGACCCCACCGCCGCTGGCAAGCTCGGGAAGAACTCGGTCGCGGATCTGCTGGCTCGCGCCACCGACGATGAGGTGCGATCCCATGCCGTTGTTGTCGTCGATGGCCTGGAAATAGGCCGAATGGGTCCGACCGAACTCGTGAACGATCGCGAGGTAGTCGTTCAATGCCAGGCCGAGCCCGCCGTACTCCTCGGGAATAGTAAGCCCGAAGTAGCCAAGCTCGGCAAGGCGGTCAAGGAGTGGTTGCGGGACGCGATCCTCCGCTTCCACCCGGTCGGCGGCGGGTTCGAGCTCGCGTTCGATGAACTCACGCGTCGTCCGCCGCAGTTCTTCACCCTGCTCGCTCACATCAGCACCTGCTGAATATGGGTTGCGACGGCCACCAGCTCTCCCGCTTGGTTGGTGACCTCCACCTTGGCGATCGTCCGGCCCCGTTCCTCGTCCTTCTCGGTGATCTCATAGCGAACGGTCACCGTGTCGCCGATGAAGACGGGCTTGGTAAACCGGACTCGGTCGTATCCCACCGAGACCAGGGGCGCACCGAAGCCCTGGAGGACGAGCGTGGAAGCCGTGGACATGTATCCCACGATGAGGGCGCCGTGCGCCACCCGCCGGCCCAGCGGCGTGCTCTTGGCGTACTCCTCGTCCACGTGATTCGGATCAAGGTCGCCGGTGATCCCCGCAAAGCCGTAGACGTCGCTCTCGCTGACCGTCTTGCTGAAGGTCGCGACAAGCGGCACCGGTATGTCGCGAATGCTGCTGCCGTGGGTCAACTCCGCCTTTGCCTCCGTTCCGTGAGGTTGGTCTACCACCAGTGGATGCCGGCCGACAGACCGCCGTCGACTGCGATCGTCTGTCCCGTCACGAAGCCTGCCCCGTCCGAGAGTAGGAATGCAGCCACGTCAGCAACATCCTCCGGCTCCCCGATCCTTTGGAGGGGAGTGGCGGCGATCGCCTGCTCCGCCCTCACGGGGTTCTCGCGCATGTACTCGGCCGTCAGGGGCGTCCGAATGATGCCCGGCGCGATCGCGTTCACGGTCGCGGCGCGCGGTCCCCACTCGATCGCCAGACTGCGGACGAGGTTCGACAGGCCTGCCTTGGTGGCGCCGTAAGCCGCTCGGCGGTCCATCCCCATGAACGCGCTGATCGAGCTGGTGACGACGATTCGCCCGCCTTCCGCCGCGAGCACCAGGGGACCGAACGCCCGGAGCGTGTGCATCGAGCCCAGGAGGTTCGTTTCGACGAGAGCGAGCAGATCCTGCTCGGCGAGATCGAGCAGCGGAGCACGACGCTGGATGCCGGCGTTGACGACCAGCCCCCGGATGGGTTTGCCCAGCTCCTGCACCTGCTCTGCAGCCTCCTTGAGCTGGGTGGGCCTGCGAACGTCGGCCAAGTGGGTGGTCACTCGCGTGAGTGGCGTGAGCTCGTCTCGCGCCGCCTGCAGCTCGTCGCGCCTATCACCCACGAGCGCCAGTCCCCTGCCGTCCGTGGCAAGGCGTCGTGCAATGGCCAGGCCGATGCCGCTGGATCCTCCCGTGATCACGAATGACTCCATCAGCAGTTGGCCTCCTCCGGATCGCACGGCGGGACGTCGGGCCGGCGTAGGATCCACGGGCGGAGCTGAACCAACCGCGACCTCCGACGAGGAGTGCCATGCCCGAGCCTGTACCGGGGGACGAAGCGATCGAGCGGGAGAGCGTCGAGCTCACCTTCCCGCGTGATGGTGTCGCCCTTCTGCGAATTCGGTCCGAGCCTCTTGGCGTCCTGCGAGGCGCCGTGAAGAACGCCATGCTCGAGGCGCTGCGCGAGGCGGAGGCGAGCCCGGATGTCCGCGCCCTGGTGGTGACCGGTACTGGTCGCGCGTTCTCCGTCGGATCCGACGTGCGCGAGTTTTCCAGGGATGCCGCCTGGCACCGCGCGACTGCAGAACGAGACCAGAATCTGAACCTGGCGCTCGAGGACTCGCCGCTCGCGGTCGTCGCGGCCTGCAACGGCCTCACACTCGGGGGCGGCAACGAGCTCGCCCTGTCGTGCGACATCAGGCTTGCCGCGCGCTCGGCCCGCTTCGGCTTCCCCGAGGTGAACGTCGGAGCATTTGCCTCGGCGGGTGGGACGCAACGGCTGCCATCGATCGTGGGCGCGGGCCGCGCCATGGAGCTCCTCCTCACCGGAAGGCTGCTTGGCGCATCGGAGGCAGTGGCCATCGGCCTGGTGGAGGAGGTCGTGCCAGACGACCGGCTGCTGTCCCGAGCGCTCGAGATGGCCTCCGCGATCGCCGCTGGGCCGGGCGTCAGCATTGCTGCGACAAAGCGCTGCGTCGTCGCCGGGCTCCGCGAGGGTCGTCGCGTCGGCCATGCGCTGGAGAACGAGCTGACGGTCGAGGTGGGTATGACCGAAGAGGCCGCAGAAGGGCAGGCTGCCTTCCTGGAGAAGCGTTCTCCTCGATGGCGCAGGGCATCGGCTCGGGGCGAAGGCACCGTCCGAGAAACGTGAAACGATCGCTGGCATCGGGGCCCCGGCTGCTGACACTGACGGCTGCCGTGCTTGCTCTTCCACGCATAGGGTAATCCTTTTCCAACCACGCGGCGGGTGGTCGGATCGCTGCGCGGCGCGAACCTTGCCGGCAGATCACGCGTAATCATCAATGGATGATTTCTCCCGAG
>CAVZPD010000030.1:0-96694 GCA_963777045.1 uncultured Chloroflexia bacterium | reverse complement strand
GTCGGCGGTCCGCCTCATCGGCCGCTGGTGATGCCTATCTGACCTTGCCGACCTGGAGCGGGACGAGCAAGTCGCCGACGGCCAGGGTCAGGGTGGCGTCGCTCGCCGGCGGTTCCGCCGCATCGCCGAACGGCTCGGAGCGAACGATGGAGTCGCGGTCTGACAGCGAGAGCCGCTCGCCATCCGGCGTGCCGACGCTTGCGTCGGACGGGAGGACGCCGGACTCGACCTGAAGGCGCACCTCGAGACGGCCGTCCGTGGCGAAGACGCCCAGGTACGTCACCTCGGCGTCGCCGACGCGGAAGGTGCCACCCGGCTGATGCGTGGTGGGGTGGAGAGGATCAGGGATCGGTTCCGCTTCGCCCGAGCTGCCGGACGGGGTCTGTGTGACCGGTGCGCGAGTGGGCTCGCCCGAAGCCATTTGCTCCAGTACCGCACAGCTCGTCAGCTGCGCGGCGAGTAGTCCCAGCAGCGCGAGGGCGAAGAGTGATGGTCCAGAACGAGGCTGCATGGCAGAAGCATGCCACCGCAGGTGCCATGCCGGCCGTGTTGCGTCCCGTCACCACTTCTGTCCCGACGCGGCGAAATTGGGCGAGGCAAAGCTTGTCCCAGAGTGCAGAATGAGCGCCTCAGCCGGAAAGGACGGCTGCCGGGGGAAGCGCCGGGGCCTTCACCGCCCCAGCCGAGCGGCGCGACCTGCGCTCGACGAATCGACCGATTGCAGCGACCCGGTTCAGCATCGTCCCGGCTTGGCCAAAGGGATGAGGAGGAACCTGTGCGATTCGCCAGACGTAAGACCTTCACCATCTTGGTGAGCCTCGCGATGACGTTTGCCCTGCTGCCGGCGGCGGGCGTCGTGGCGAAGCAGCTACCCAACTACCGTCCGGTGGCGGCGCCGTCGTGGGTGACGAGCGCGACGCCGGACTTCTCCCACCTGAAGGGCACTCCATCCGCATCGTCGGCCGCATCGTCGCAGAGCGGTGGGGATCCGATCTACCAGGAGGGTGACACCGTTACCTCCCTGAGCCTTGAGAGCCTCGAAGACGGCAGCGGCGGCTACTTCTTCACGGACTTCGTCGTCCGCGCCATCGGCGCGCACATCGAGGTCTGGGTCCAGTCCGACCCGAACTTCCCCGACGGCGATCCCCGCAACCCAGTCGAGATCACCGACGCGCAGATCGCCTACCTCGTCGACCAGTTCGACAACAACATCTACCCGAAGGAGTCGGAGTTCTGGCGCGAACCGGAGCACCGGGATGGGTCGCACTCTCTGCTGGCGGACTTGGGCCTCGTTCCCCCCGACTACTACAAGTCGAGCGACGGTGAGGATCGGGTCATCGCCATGATCAGCAACGTTCGTGACGATGCCTTCTACGATCCGGACTATCCCGTCTACATCGCCGGCTTCTTCAGCTCCACGATCAACACCTACCTGGATCGGAACGTCATCACCATAGACGCCTACGACTGGGCAAACCGGGTTGGTCCCAACGACTCCCCGTGGCGGGATGGCAACCCCGACAACGATCGGGCGTACCTGTATGAGGGCACCTTTGCCCACGAGTACCAGCACCTGCTGCATGGCGACCAAAACCCCGGCGAGGAGTCCTGGGTCAACGAGGGCCTCTCCGACTGGACGGAGTGGCTCGTGGGCTACGGCATCCCCGACGGCCACTGGGACACCGCCCAGGAGTACGCCGAGAACTCGCTGGTGATCTGGGGCGACCAGGGCCAGAGCACGGAGATCCTTGCCGACTACGGCGAGGCATTCATGTTCATGCACTACCTCTACGGCAAGTACGGCGAGGCGGGCATGAAGGCCCTCTTCCTGGACCAGGGCTTCGGCATCGCCGGCTTCAATGACGCCCTGGCCACCATCGGTGCGAACGATTCGTTCGCGGACATGTACCACGACTTCGCGATCGCGCGACTGGTGCTCGCCAACAAGGGCGACTACCAGCTGCGTGACATTCCCTCGCCGGTCGTCCTGAACGAGGAGGCGTACTCCACGCCCGGCGCTCCGCCGTGGGGCAGTGACTACCTGACGATCGACAACCCGAAGAAGGTCGCCTCCATCCTCTTCGACGGCGTGGACGTCGTGACGAGGGACACCGCGTGGACGACGGTGGATGATCCCATTGCGACCGACGTGCCGAACGCGGTCCTTTATTCGGGCGCAGCGGACGAGATGGATCGGTTCGCAATCTTCGGCACGACCGGTGGCGGAACGCTGTCGTTCGACACGCTGTACGACATCGAGGCCAACTGGGACTTCGGCTTCGTGCAGGTCTCGACCGACAATGGCACCACCTGGACGACGCTGACGAACGGTGACACCACCAACGTGATCGATGCGGGTGGCTATCCGGCGATCAAGGCACAGCTCGGCGAAGGCTTCACTGGCCTGTCGGGCGGTGGGTTGGAGCCGGCGTGGGTCAACGAGACCTTTGACCTGTCGGCGTACGCCGGGCAGGAGATCCTGGTCGGCTTCCGCATGATGACCGACTGGGGGAGCCTCGGGAACGGCATCCTCGAGGAGCCCAACTGGTACATCGACAACGTGATGGTCGATAGCACCCTGATCAGCGACGGGACCGACTCGTCGGTGTTCAACGACGTAACCTTCTATCAGCCCATCGCGGCCGACTTCACCGTCGACCTCGTCTCGCTGCCGAAGGCCGGCAAGACTGGCAACTCGAACTTCAAGGTCCTCCATCTCATCACGGATGACGCGACCGAGATGGCGACCGCGGATCAGATTCGCCAGACCCTGCGCAACTCGAACACGCTGGTGCTAGTCATCACCTACGACGCTCCCCAGGGCGTAGCCGACTACGCACCGTACTCGCTGGACGTCACCTATCGCTGACCGCTATTCCGGTCTGACGACCCCCGCGGGGCCCCGCCGTATCGGCGGGGCCCCGCCTTGTCCGCGATGGGCGTTCGCGCGGTGTGCGGGCGCAACAGTGATTGCGCCATTCCGTTGCGGCGCGCACTCACCATTCCGTAAAGTCTGCGTAACCCGGGCTTCACATTCACTGCGCGGAAGGCCGCGCCTTTCTGTTGCACTGCCCGGCGAGGAGTGGGGAGGTAGCGCCTCGCGAAATTCGCGCCTGAACTGTCAAGACGACTGCCCAGACTCTCAACTAGCACCGGAGACCAGACTTTGAGAAAGCTGATTGCGTTTCTCGCCGTGCTCGCGCTGCTGGCGTCGATCACGACCACCACCGCACTCGCCAAGAAGCCGGCGAGTGGCAGCCCAAATGAGCAGCCACCACGGGGCGACAGCTTCACGAGCCCGCTCCAGACGAAACAGGCCGAGCTGCGGCAGACCGCCCTCGAGAAGGTCACCAAAGGCCAGGCCAAGGCGAACGGCAAGAGCAAGATCGTCAAGCTCGCACCTGGCCAGTACGTTGAACTCGCGCAGGAGGGCCAGGACTCGATCTTCACGGTCCTTGGCGAGTTCAGCGATCTGGCGCACAACGGGATCGCGCAGCCAGACCGCAGCGTCGACAACACGACCATCTGGGAGCCTGACTTCAGCCCGGCCTACTATCGCGACCTGCTGTTCAACAAGACCGGTGGCGCCAACTCGATGGCGAATTACTACCTGCAGCAGTCGTCCGGCCGATACACGGTTGACGGTGACGTCACTGACTGGGTTCAGGTCCCCGAGACCGGCGCGTTCTATGGCTCGAACGACAAGTCCGATTCCTATGCCTGGCTCTTCGTCGAGGACTCGGTTAACGCCTGGTACGACGCAAGGATGGCGGACGGCTGGACTTCGCAGGACTTCGAGGACTACCTCAGCCAGTTCGACGTCTGGGATCGCTACGACTACGACGGCGACGGCAACTTCAACGAGCCGGACGGCTATATCGACCACTTCCAGTCGATCCACACAGGCGAGGGCGAGGAGGCCGGTGGCGGCGTCCTGGGCGACGATGCGATCTGGTCGCATCGCTGGTATGCCTTCTACAACGGGATCGACGTGTGGGGACCCTCGCCCGACTATCTGCTGGGCGGCATCCAGATCGGCGACACCAACTTCTGGATCGGTGACTACACGATCGAGCCCGAGAATGGTGGCGTGGGCGTCTTCTCGCATGAGTTCGCGCACGACCTGGGCCTGCCCGATGAGTACGACACCAGCGGCAACAGCGGCGGTGCCGAGAATTCGACCGGCTTCTGGACGCTCATGTCCAGCGGGTCGTGGGGCAGCACCGGCAACACCGCCGACGGCATTGGCGACCAGCCGTTCCACATGAACGCCTGGGACAAGTGGTACCTGGGTTGGCTCAACTACGACGTGGCCTTCCCCGGCGACGCGCCGCGCACGGTGACCCTCGGGCCGGGTGAGCTCAACACCAACAACGCCCAGGGCTTGATCGTCGTCCTGCCCGATCGTCAGCATGAAGTGAACGTCGGCTCGGCCTATGCCGGCGACTACTTCTACTACTCCGGCGCAGCGAACGACCTCTCGACGGAGATGACCAAGTCGTTCGACGTTCCCGCTGGAGCGACGCTCACCGCCAAGGTGCGATACAGCATCGAGAGCGGATATGACTACGCCTACGTCACCGTCGACGGCACCAAGGTGACCACCAATCTCTCGAATTCGCCCGTCGTTGCCGAAGGCATCGAAGGTCGGTCGAATGGGTGGAAGGATCTGTCGGTCAGCTTGCCGACTGGTACGCACACCATCGGGTTCGGTTACTGGACCGACGGCGGCGTTCAAGGCGACGGTGGCAACGATGCGCCCGGCTTCGCGATCGACGAGATCGCGATCACCGGTTCCGCCACCGACGGTGCCGAGTCGGATACCGGCTGGACGTTCGACTCGAACTCAGCCGCCGGGTTCCATCGGACCACCGGGAACGAGCTCTTCGAGGTCTTCAATGCCTACGTTGCCGAGAGCCGGCAGTACGTTGGCTACGATGCGAACCTGAAGACCGGTCCATACAACTTCGGTGGCAGTGTCGCCGCTAACTGGGCGGAGCGGTTCCCGTACGAGGCCGGCTTGCTGGTCTGGTACTACGACTCGTTCTACTCGGACAATGCAGTGGGCGACCACCCGGGCGAGGGACTGATCCTGCCGGTGGACGCCCACTACGCGATCGACCACTACTCCGATGGCCAGGTCATGCGGGGCCGCCTGCAGGCGCGTGATGCGACATTCGGCGTGAAGCCGTCGTCGAAGGTCACGATCTACAAGGGCGGAGTTCCCACGGTCCTGAAGTCAAAGGCGGCTGTGCCGACCTTCGACGACATGCAGAGCTACTACGTGGCGAGCGATCCTGGTGATGCCATCAGTCACCACCAGGCCGCCTGGATGAGCGTCAACAACCCGCATACCGGGACACGGATCCAGGTCCTGAACAATTCGACCTGGAACCTCCAGATCTCGGTGACCGCGCCGCAGTAAGCGCTGCGACCCGCGGAGACATTGAAGAGGGCCGGCGGAACGCCGGCCCTCTTCCTGCATACTGGGATCTCATGCGTCGGCAGATGATCATCGTCGCGTTCATGCTCGCGATTGCGTGCGCGGCGCTGCTCGCCGGCTGCCGATACCTCTCTTCGCCACGGCCTGGCGGTCTCGACTCGCCTCGACCGAGCCTGGCCCAGCCGACGCTGGAGCAGCCCACGAAGCCTTCACCCACCATGGAGGTCCCCCCTCCCAGGAGTTGAGTCGGTGCTAGCGCGAGAGCGCCTCGCGGAGGTGGTTGAGGGCGGCGAAGGCTGCGCGGCGCAGGCGTTGCGGGCCACTGCCATGGATGCGCAGTTCGGTCACCGGGACGGACGGGCTCCCGCTCACCGAGACGCGCACGCGGCTCCGCCCGTTGGCGTCCTGCGGCAGGAGCGAGACTTGAATGACCGCATCGGCGAGTGGCGGCCCGGAGTCGCCGTCGAGGTCCAGTATCCCGCCCACGTAGCGCGCGCTGCCATCGGTGCGCACCGCGCCAGCCAGGATTGCCAGCAGGGCACCTTCCGTATCGGCCTCCCAGGAGGCGACGGTCGTCGCACCACCGGCGCCCAGGGCGGCCAGCGCGACCGATGCGAGATCGTCCGCATCGGTGCCCCAGACGTGCCCTTCGAGCGCTGACACGGCAGTCTGCATCGGCCCATCCAGGCGTTCGGCGCCGGCTCGCGTCGAGAAGCGCAGGTGCACGCCGTCGTCGCGCGCGTAGATCCCCGCGACAACGCCCGTGCCCGGCGACTCGAGCAGCGAGCTAAGGCGGTCCGCCACGGTTGACTCGCCGAGGCCGAAGGTCTTCACCGTCCGCGTGGCCAGCGGCGCCAGCGTGAATCGGTCCCGGCACCGCGGCGCCACCTGCTCCGTCCACATGCGCCGCATCTCGGATGGAACGCCGGGCATCAGCGCCACCACGGCGCCATCCGGCCGGTCCACCCACCAGCCCGGCGCCGAGCCGATGGGATTGGCCAGCGCTCGGGCCGATGGGATGCGAAGGGCCTGGCGCAGGTTGCTGGCCGGCATGGCGCCGGAGGCGGAGAACCGCTGGCGGAGCCCCTGCTCCAGCGCCGGATCGTCCGCCAGCTCCTCGCCCAGGGCGTCGGCGAGCGCCTCGCGCGTGACGTCGTCGTGCGTGGGCCCCAGGCCGCCAGTCGCCAGCACCAGGTCGACCGAGGCGCGCGCCTCTCCGAAAGCATCGGCCAGCCGACCGCGGTCATCGGGCAGCTGGCGGACACCGATCAGCTCCAGGCCAAGGATGCCCAGCTCACGCGCCAGGAAGGTGGCGTTGGTGTCGACCGTCTCGCCGGCCAGCAGCTCGCTGCCGATGCTGAGCACGAGCGCCTGGGGCGCCGCGGAAGAAGGGCTCACGGCACGAGTCTAGCGAGCACCGGTTCATCGGCCGACCGACAAGGCTCGTACCATCGTCGGCAGAGAGAAAGGAAGGTCCGTGTCAGGAAACCGCAACCGCTGGATCGGCCTGGGCATGCTCAGCCTAGGCGTCTCGATGATCATCGTCGACGTCTCGATCGTGAACGTCGCGATCCCGGTGATCATCGAGGACCTGGGGATCGACTTCACTGCCGCCGAATGGGTCAACACCGTCTACAGCCTGGTCTTCGCCGCGCTGCTGGTGACGCTCGGCAGGCTGGGCGACCTGCTGGGACGGCGCAAGGTCTTCCTGGGCGGCCTGGTCGTCTTCGCCGGTGCATCGCTCTTCGCCGGCCTGGCCCCCACCGGTGGCCTGCTGATCGTCGCCCGGCTGCTGCAGGGCATCGGTGGCGCCTCGATCCTGCCGGCGACGCTCTCGCTGGTCACCTCGGAGTTCCGCGGCAGGGAGCGGGGGATCGCCTTCGGCATCTGGGGCTCGGTGATCGGCGGCATGGCGGCACTGGGCCCGCTCATCGGCGGCTGGCTGACGACCAACGCTTCGTGGCGCTGGGCCTTCCTGATCAACCTGCCGGTGGCGGCCATCGCGTTCATCGGGACGCTGATCTTCCTCGCCGAGTCGCGCGACGAGCACGCGCAGCGGCGCTTCGACATCCCCGGTGCGGTGCTCTCCACCATCGGCTTCGCGGCACTCGTCTTCGGACTGATCGAGGGCTACAAGTACGGCTGGTGGGGGCAGTCGGAGGCATTCAGCGTCCTGGGCCTCACGTGGCCACAGGGCTGGCCCGTCAGCGTGGTACCGGTCGCGTTCGCGCTGGCGGCCGCCTCGCTGGCCGTCTTCGTCGTGTACGAGATCCGCAAGGAGCGCAGCGGCGACATGAGCGGCGCGTTCCAGTTCAGCCTGTTCAGCTATCCCGGCTTCCGCTGGGGCAACCTGGCGGTGACGATCGTATCGCTCGGCGAGTTCGGGCTGCTCTTCGTGGTCCCGCTCTTCCTGCAGGGCGTGCTCGGCTACTCCGCGTTCGACACGGGACTCGTGCTGCTCGGCCTGGCGGCCGGCGCCTTCGTCGCCGGTCCGTCGGCCGGGATGCTGGCCAGCCGCATCGGTCCCAAGTGGGTGGTGACCGCGGGGATGGCCCTGGAGGCGGCCGGCATCTTCTGGATCGGAGCGGTCTTCAGCCCCGACCTCGGCGGCTGGGATCTCGTCCCGGCGCTGGTGGTCTACGGCATCGGGGTTGGGCTGGCCACGGCCCAGCTGACCAACGTCGCCCTGGCGCAGATCCCGCCGGACCGGTCGGGGGTCGCCTCGGGCGGCACCACCACCCTGCGACAGGTCGGCACGGCGCTTGGCATCGCCGTCCTGGGTACCGTGCTCTACATCGGTCTCGGGCAGGGCACGCGCGACCGGCTGGCGGACGTGCCGCAGCTGCCGACAGCGGCGGTCGACGGGATCGCCCAGGCGATCGAGGGCTCCGGCGGACAGGCCCTGTCCCAGGTTCTCGCCGACCCGCGCCTGACCGATGCGCTGCGTGCCGACATCCGCAACGCCGTGGACGACTCGTTCGTGGAGGCCGGACAGACCGCTTCCCACGTGGCCACCGGCTTCGTGCTGCTCGGGTTGGTATTCAGCCTGCTGATACCAAACGCCAGGGGGGAAGCCGAAGGGGCGCCCGGCTAGGGCGCCCCGCCCGGTTGCCCGCTCGCCGGGCTAGCATGTGCCCAACGCTGGCGCGACGTTTGCAGCACCGGATTCAAGACCAACAGACGACCCAGGAGATGCCCCTTGACCGATCCCGCCCTGACCGTCACCAACGTCCTGACCGATGAGCTCCGCGAGTGGCTCCTCGCCAAGCCCCGCTACCCCGTCCTCTCCGTCATCGATGCCGATGGGGCACCCACGCAGTCGGTGATGTGGTTCGACCTCGATAGCGAAGACGCCGACACCGTCGTCATGAACACCATGACCCGCCGCGCGAAGTACCGATGGCTGCAGCGCGAGCCGCGCGTCAGCCTCTGCTTCGAGGATGTCTACGACTGGGTCGCGCTGCAGGGCCACGTCGAGCTGGACACGGATGAGGAGCGCGCGCTTGCCGACATCAAGGCGCTTGCCCGTCGGTACGGATCCGACCCCGAGCGCTTCAACGGCCAGTCGCGCGTCACCATCCGGCTGCGCGTCGAGAAGGTGATCAAGCACGATGAGTAGTCCCGCCGAGATCAAGCTGGGCGTCCTCGCCTGGAACCAGTACACGTCGTGGAAGGCGCTGCGCGACGCCGGCATCCGCGCCGACCAGCTCGGCTACGACGACGTCTGGACCTGGGACCACCTCTACCCGATCGTCGGCTCGGACGACGGGCCGATCCTCGAGGGCTGGCTGACGCTTGCCGCCTGGGCGGAGGCGACCACGAACGCGCAGCTGGGCCTGATGGTCGGCGCGAACACGTTCCGGAACCCGGCGCTGGTGGCCAAGATGGCGACGACGCTCGACCACATCTCCGGCGGCCGTGCGGTGCTGGGCATCGGCGGGGCGTGGTTCGAGACCGAGCACCGTGCCTACGGCATCGAGTTCGGATCCTCCCCAGGCGAGCGGCTGCGCTGGCTGGAAGAGGCGGTGCGCATCATGCGGGGCATGCTCCACGGCGAGGAGCCGTCGGGGTCGGAGTTCTACGCCGCGCACGCGGTTCGCAACGATCCGCCGCCGGTCCAGCAGCGATTGCCGATCCTCATCGGCGGGGGAGGGGAACGCAAGACGCTGCGCATCGTCGCGCAGTACGCGGACGCCATGAACGTGGGCGGCGGTCTGGACAACGTGAAGCGCAAGGACGAGGTGCTGCGCCGGCATTGCGAAGAGGTCGGCCGCGACGAGTCGGAGATCGAGCGGACGGTGGGCATGGGCGTCTGCATCATCCGCGACGACCCTCGCGAGGCGCAGCGGGTCCTGGAGGAGACCTTCGCGCACAACGGGAACGGCCGGCTCTGGACCGATCAGCCAGTCGGCACCCCGGAGCAGGTCGCGGAGAAGCTGCGGCCTTTCCTGGGGATCGGGTTCCGGCACTTCATCATGGGCTTCCCGGCGCCGTACGACGCCGAGTCGCTGGAGCGCCTCGCCCGCGAGGTCAGGCCGATGCTGGAGGGAAAGTAGCGCCAGCCATCGGGCGCGACCGGCCCTGCCCGGGCCGGCGCGTGCCCTCGTCCACCGATAGATCTTCAGATATGCGCCCGAGCCCCGTTTCGGGCACCGGTTCCTGCGATAGATCGGTGCAGGCTGAGCAGGCGCGACACCTTCGGGTGCAGCTCGTGCGACGCCCGCACCGATAGATGTGCGCTGCCGCAACCCGGGACCACCCCCAGGCGCATGATCGCCCATAGATCGGCTGGGGCCATCGACGGGAGGAGAGGCGAGTAGCCCTCATCGCTCCGAGAGCGCGTCGAATGCGCTCGGCACGTTCACCTTCCCGCGGCGCGACGTGACTTCGGCAGGCCCGCTCCAGGAAGATGGCCAGCGGGCCTCTTCGACGCGTTCCTCGGCGTTCGCTTCTAACCTGTGGCGGTGACCCCCCGCACGAAGCTCGCCCTCGCCCTGTTCGCCAGCGCCCTGGCCGTCCGGCCGCTCGCCGTCAGCGTCGGCCCCCTGCTGCCCGCCATGCAGGAGGACCTGGGCATGGGGTCGGTCGTGGCCGGCCTGCTGGGAACCGTCCCGATCATCTGCCTGGGCCTCTTCGCCCCGGTCGGTGCGTGGCTGGCTGGACGCCTTCGGCCGCGGCCGGCACTGGGCCTGGCCCTCGCACTGGTGGTCCTGTTCGGGGCCGCTCGTGCCGCAGCGCCAAACGTCGCCCTCCTCGTTACGCTGACCGTGGGCCTGGGCATCGGCATGGGCATGGCGGGCTCGATCCCGGCCATGATCATCAAGGCGCGAGCTCCCGGCCATCCCGGGTTCATGACCGGCATGTACGGAACCGGCGTCGTCGCCGGAGCCGCGGTCGGGTCGGCCCTGATCGTCATCCTCTCCCAGCTGTCCGGCGGATGGCGCGGAGCGACGCTGCTGCTCTCCGCGCCGGTGTTGGCCGCCGTCCTCATCGGCTACCGGCTGCTCGGCACCGATCCCCATGACCTCCGTGGCGGTGAGGGCCTGCGCCTGCGCTGGGCCGATCCGATCGCGTGGCTGATGGCGCTCCTCTTCGGCCTGCAGTCGTTCGTCTACTGGGGCCTCGTCATCTGGCTCTCGGCGGTGCTCGTCTCGATGGGCTGGTCCGCGACCGGCGCCGGCACCATGGTCACCGTCTTCCAGCTGTCGAGCCTGGTGGCCGTGCTCGGCACCGGCTACGTCGCTGACCGTATCGGCACGCGCCGGGCACAGCTGCGCGTCGTCTCCGCAGCCTTCACCATCGCGCCCCTGGGGCTGGTCCTGCTCCCGGCGCTCACCGTCGGCTGGGTGGCCCTGGCCGGCGCTGCCCTCGGAATGGCGTTCCCGCTGATCCTGGCGCTGCCGGTCGACTACGCGACGGATGACCGCGACGCGGGCAGCAAGGCGAGCGTGATGCTGCTGGTGGGGTACCTGGTTGCGGCGGTCGGTCCGACCGCCCTTGGGCTGGTTCGCGACGCGACGAGCGAGGTCTGGCCCGTCTTCCTCATGCTGGCGTGCATCGGGGGTGCGTTTTTCGTCCTCACGAGCTGGCTGCGTCCCAGCGGGCGGCTGACGCCGCTCGAGGTTCCGATCACGACGGACTGACAGGCGGTGAACCGCCGCGCGCTACTCTTCGCGCATGAAGGTCGTCCTGCTGGCCGGCGGCACCGGGGGAGCCAAGATGGCGCACGGCTTCCAGCAGGTGCTCGCCGCCGGCGACCTGACGGTCATCGTCAACGTGGCGGACGACACCGAACGCTTCGGCCTGCTGGTCTGCCCGGACCTCGACACCGTCATGTACACGCTGGCCGGCCTCGGCGATCGCGAGCAGGGCTGGGGCGTGGCCGGCGATACGTACACCGCGCTCGACATGCTGGAGCGCCTGGGCGCCGAGGCCTGGTTCCGGATCGGCGACGCCGACCTCGCGGTCCATGTCAGGCGTAACCAGCTGCTGGGCGAGGGCGCCTCGCTGACGGCCGCGACCGCCGAGATGGCCTCCGCCCTCGGCGTGGCCACCCGGATCCTGCCGATCACTGACGACCCGGTCCGGACACGCATCGGGACCGATGCCGGCGAGCTGGGCTTCCAGGAGTACTTCGTCCAGCGGCGGCAGGTGGACGCGGTCGTCTCGCTGCGCTTCGAGGGAGCGGAGCAGGCCGTCGCCAACCCGCTCGCGCTGGACGCGCTGCGTGACGCGGACCTGCTGGTCATCGGCCCGTCGAATCCGCTGGTCAGCATCGGCCCCATCCTGGCCATTCCGGGCGTCCGGGCGGCGATCGGCAGTGCCGCCGCGCGCCGGTTGGGGGTCAGCGGCATCGTGGCCGGCCAGGCGATCCGTGGACCGGCCGACCGCATGCTCGGCTCCATGGGCCACGAAGTCTCGGCACTGGGCGTGGCCCGGCTCTACGCCGGCCTCATCGACCGCTTCGTCATCGACGAGTCCGATGCCGGCCTCGCGCCGTCGATCGCCGAGCTGGGCATGGAGGTCAGCGTGCTGCCGACCGTGATGCGCACGGACGAGGACCGTGCGCGGCTGGCTCGAGCGCTTGTCGCGCTCGGGACGCCGACCGGCTGAGGCCTTATCCTCCGTGGCGTGAGGATCATCGTGCCGCACCGGGGGCTGGACGTCGCGAAGACGCGCCTCGCTCCGGTGCTCGATCCCGCGGCGCGAGAGCAGCTCGCCCGGGCCCTGCTGGTGCGCGTGCTGAAGGTGGCGCGCGAGGCCTGCGACGACGTCGTCGTCATCTCGCCGTCGGTGGCCCTGCAGCCCCTGGTGCTCGAGGCCGGCGCGCGGCTCTCGCACCAGCGCGGGATGGGCCTGAACGCCGGGCTGGAGCAGGCACGCTCGGAGGCGGTCGCGGAGGGGATCGAGGCCCTGGTGGTGCTGCACGGCGACCTGCCGAACCTCGGTGTCGAGGAAGTGATGGCGCTCGCCGATGCCGTCCCGCTGCCCGCCGGCGTCGCGATCGCTCCAGATCGGGCGGGAACCGGGACGAACGGGCTGGCGCAGCGGCCGGCGGGGGCGGTGCCCTTCCGCTTCGGCGCCGGCTCGTGCGCGGCGCACCTCGCCGCCGCCGCGGCGGCGGGACTGCCGGCCACGTTGGTCCATCGGCCCGGGCTCGCCTTCGACCTGGACACCCCGGAAGACCTCGCCCGTTGGCTCGAGCTCGGCGACGTGGCGTGATCAGCCTGCTGCCGCTCCCGGGGATTCCCGAGGTCCGGCCGGGGGATGACCTGGCGGCGCTGATCGCCACCGCAGCGGCAGGCGCGGAGATCGGTCTGTCCGACGACGACGTCCTGGTGGTGACGCAGAAGGTCGTCTCGAAGGCGGAGGGGCGCGTGGTCGAGCTGGCATCGGTCCAGCCCTCCGAGCGGGCTCGCCAGTGGGCGGAGCGGTGGGGCAAGGATTCACGCCAGGTTGAGCTGGTGCTGCGCGAATCGGCCGAGATCCTGCGCATGGCCGACGGCGGCCTGATCATCAGCCGCACGCGCCACGGGCTCGTCTGTGCGAACGCCGGCGTCGATGTCTCGAACGTCGGCGGTGGCGATGCGGCGACCCTGCTCCCCGAGGACCCGGACGGCTCCGCGCGCCGGCTGCGCGAGCGGCTGGCCCAGCTGAGCGGCGCGCGGCCCGCCATCGTCATCTCCGATACGTTCGGTCGCCCGTGGCGGCTCGGCATCGTCAACGTCGCGATTGGCACCGCCGGGATCGAGGCCCTCTGGGACCTGCGCGGTGCGCCGGACACCCACGGGCGCGAGATGCGATCGACCGCCATTGCGGTCGCGGACGAGGTGGCTTCGGCTGCCGACCTGGCGGGCGGGAAGGTGGAGCAGCTGCCGGTGGTCGTGGTGCGTGGCTACCCGTGGCGGCCTGCCCCCTCGCCGGATCCCGGAGCCGGGGCGCTGCTCATGCCGCGGGAGCAGGACCTCTTCCCCTAGGTCTCGCCTCCTGGTTGCTAGCACGCAACCTGCAGTAGGGCGTGGTGACAGAGCGCTCGCGAGGGGAGGAACGCCATGCCGGCTGCAGGCACGGGCCGGCGCCCGCCGCGTCCGAGGCACGGCACGCGACGAGCCGCCGTGCGACCCGGAAGCCACATCCTGGGACGCTACCGCATCATCGCCGACGTGGCGGTGGGTGGCAGCGCCCGGGTGATGCGCGCGCGAGACGAGCGGCTGGGGCGCGATGTCGCGGTGAAGCTGCTGCACCCGCACCTCGTGGCGGATGCGAAGTGGCGGCAGCGCATGGCGACGGAAGCGCACGCCATCGCCCGGCTCTCCCATCCCGGCATCGCCGCCGTCTACGACGTCGACGTCGAGTCGCCCACGCCGGTGCTGGTCATGGAGCTGGTCGAGGGCGAGTCGCTTGCCGACGTGCTCGAGCGGGAGGGACCGCTCCCGCCTCGCCGGGTGGCCCGCATCGGTGCACAGGTGGCGGATGCCCTCTACGAGGCGCACCGGCGCGGGTTCATCCACCGTGACGTGAAGCCGGGCAACATCATCCTGGAGCGGGGCAGCGGGCGAGCGCGGCTGGTGGACTTCGGCATCGCGCGGAGCCTGGCGGACTCGGCCGATGGTCTGGAGCAGACGGGCATGACCGTTGGCACGCTGCGCTACATGTCGCCGGAGCAGCTCGCCGGCGATCCAGTCACGCCTCGCACCGACCTGTGGTCGCTGGGCGTCGTCCTCTACCACGCGCTCACCGGCGAGCCGCCGTTCGCTGGTCCATCTCCGGCGGACGTGGCCCGTCAGCAGCGCGCCGGCGCCCCGCCAGGCTCGCCGGGGAACCCAAAGCTCGACGCCATCGTTCGACGCTGCCTGCGCCCGAACCTCGCCGAGCGGCCGCTGCACGCCGGCGCCCTGGCCGAGGCGCTGCGGCGCTGGCACCGGCCGGAGGTGACGGCTCCACTCGCGGTTCTCACGCCGCCAGCCGGCGGGCGGTTTCGGCGGGGCATCGGGTCGGCCCTGGCGGCCACGAGCGTGGTGGGCATGTTCGTGCTCGGCTTCCTCCTCGTCTCGGCGCGCGATCCCGGGCCGGTGAGCCTCGTCGAGTCGTTCCGCGGAGGCTCGCTGCAGGCCCAGCCGAGCCCCTCGGCGAGCGCCCTGCAGCCGCTGCTGGCCGACTACGCCGACACGTGTGGCACGGCGCCGGATCCCGCCCGGCTCGACGGGCTCAGCGTCCCCGACGCCATGGCGTGGCTGGCCGACGCCATCGACACCTGTGCCGATGAGTCGACGACGCCCGCAGCTCCTGCTGCGACGCCGGCACCTCCGGTCGCGGACCACGGGGCCAGGGGGAACGGGAACGCCAACGGGCACGGTCACCGTGGCGGGAACGGGAACGGGAACGGTGGCGGCAACGGCAAGGGGAACGCCAACGGCCAGCGACGGGGCTGACCCGCCCGCCGTCAGATGGGTTGCAGGAAGAGGCTGACGATCTCGCCGTTCTCGACCCGGAAGTTCGCCTCGACGTGCATCGACTGGGCGCCGGGGCGCATCACGGTGACGTCGGCGATGTAGCTGGCACCCATCGAGCGGCCATCGTTGGCGTACATCCGGAAGCCGTCGCCGGCGCGCAGGAACCAGCCGCCGACCTTGTCCCTGCCGCGCAGGTTGGTGCGCTCGTCCGAGCCGGGCACGGAGATGCCCATCACCGCGAACTCGGCGAACAGGTCGACGGCCTTCTCACGGCGATCGTCGTTGATCAGCTCGATGAACAGGTCGACCGTCTCGGTGGCTCCCATGCAGGGAGTGTACCCGCTGTCCTAGACTCGCACGCTCATGACGGAACGACTTCGCATCGGCCTGATCGGGTGGGGGACGGTGGGCTCCTCGCTGGGCGAGCTCGTCGCCAGCGGACCGCTCCCGGTGGAGCTGGCGTGGACGGCCGTGCGCGACGCGCTCCGCGCGCGGGCGACGGCGCTGCCTGCAGGCGTCGAGGTCGGTCCCGCCGAGGAGATGCTCGAGCGCGGCGAGGTGGACGCCGTGGTCGAGCTCGCGGGGGGGACGGATGCGCCCAACGCGTGGGCGCGCCGAACGCTGGAGCGCGGCCAGCCGTACGTGACCGCCAACAAGGCGCTGCTGGCGACGCACGGCGGGGAGCTTGCGAGGGTCGCCGCGGCGCATGGCGCGGCCCTGCTCGGTTCTGCCAGCGTGGGCGGCGGCGCGCCGATGATCGAGACCGTCGAGCACCTGGCGGCCACGGGACGCATCAGGCGGCTCCGCGGCCTGGTCAACGCCACCACCACCTTCATCCTCTCGGGGATGGGCGAGGGTCGGACGTACGCCGACGCCCTGGCAGAGGCGCAGGATGCCGGCTATGCCGAGGCCGATCCTTCATTCGACGTCGACGGCCGCGACGCGGCACAGAAGCTGGCGATCCTGACCTCGGTGGCCTGGGGCCGGTGGCGCGCGGAGCGGGAGGTGGACACGGAGGGTATCGTCGGGCTCCAGCCGGAGCCCGGCCGCGTGGTCAGGCTGCTGGCGATTGCCGACGAGGAGGGAATGCGCGTGAGGCCGATGGAGCTGCAGGAGCACGATCCGCTGGCGATCGCCTCCGGCGTGGAGAGCGTGCTGGAGATCGAGACGGGCGGCGGAAACGTCTATCGCGTCGCCGGTCCGGGTGCCGGGGGACGCCCCACGGCGGGCGCGGTCTACGCCGACCTGGCGCGCCTGGTCGCGCGTGAGCGACCGATCCTGTTCGGGAGCCGCGCATGAGCGACTGGCCCACGGTCGGCGTGGCGGGCGCTCGTGGCGTCGTCGGCAACGCGTTCCTCTCCATCCTGGCCGACGCCGGCCTGCCCGCCGACCGCCTGCGCGCCTTCGGGACCGATGCCGGCACGGTCGACTACGCGGATGGCGCTGTCGCGGTCCGCGTCCTCGACGATGACGCCGCGCGCGAGCTGGACCTCCTCTTCCTGGCGACCGATGGAGCAACCTCGCAGGAGATCGTGGCCGGTCCCGGGCGCGAGGTCCCGTTGATCGTCGATAACTCGAGCGCGTTTCGGCTGGCGCCGGACGTCCCGCTGGTCGTGCCGGAGGCGAATGCCCGGGCGCTGGAGAGCCGAAACGGGAACGTGATCGCAAATCCGAACTGCACCACGGCGGCGGTCGTCGTGGCACTCGCGCCGATACGTGACGCGGTCGGTCTCGAGTCGGTCGACCTGGCCTCGTACCAGGCGGTGAGCGGCGCTGGCCGCTCCGGGCTCGATGCCTACGAGTGGGAGCGCGCCAGCGGCGGGACGAAGCAGGCGGACGGCTCGCCGTTCCACGGACGCATCGCCGACAGCGTGGTGCCGCAGATCGACGTCCTCGACGAGGAGGGCTGGACCGGCGAGGAGCGCAAGGTGATGGCCGAGCTGCGCAAGATCCTGGGCCTGCCCGACCTGGACGTGGCTGCCACCACGGTCCGTGTCCCGGTCCACACCGGCCACTCCGTCGCGCTCCACTTCCGGACGCTGGCCGATGCCACCATCGGCCAGCTGGAGGCGGCTCTCCGGGCCGCCCCGGGCGTCGAGTACCGTCCGGCGGACGGCAGCCAGCGGCACCCGATGCCCCTGGACGTCGCAGGGCGCGATCCCGTGCTGGTGGGTCGCCTGCGCGCAATCCCCGGCCGCGAGCGCGCGTTCGCGCTCTTCCTGGCCAGCGACAACCTGCGCAA
This sequence comes from uncultured Chloroflexia bacterium, assembly GCA_963777045.1. GTDB lineage: Bacteria > Chloroflexota > Limnocylindria > QHBO01 > QHBO01 > JAPSGM01. The sequence goes on along the minus strand of CAVZPD010000030.1, from coordinate 79,056 downwards.
GGGGGCCGCGCTCAACGCCATCCAGGTCGCCGCTGCGGCGAATCCGTCGCGCCTGGGTCGGCTGGTTCCGGCGCCCCGTTAACCCGCGACAGCGGCCTCGTCGGTGACGCTGGCGCGCCAGTCGACGAGGAGCTGCTCGATTCGCTGGCAGAGGAGCGGAAGGGCCGCGGCGACCGTGGACGAGAGTTCCGTTCCCAGGCCGATGCGCTCCGGTTGGAGGCCGACCACGCGGACGTGATGCGGCATGCGGCCGGAGACGAGCAGGGCGCCGAGCAGCTCGGCGGCTCCCAGGTCGTGGACGCTCAGCGGTTCGGGGCCGGCGGGCGGGGTGATGGCGTCCAGCTCCAGCAGGCTACCGGGCCGCGCCCCGCCGTCGATCGCGTCAACGATCACCAGCCCCGTGAGGTCCTCGAGGTAGGGGAGCAGGCCCAGCCCCACCGTGCCGCCGTCGACGAAGCCCACGTCGCCCCAATCCGGGCGCGCACCGCACTGTGCGTCGAGCGTCTCGACCACGACGGAGCCGAGCGCCTCGTCGCCCTGGATGCGGTTGCCGAGACCGAGGACGACGAAGCGGTGCGCGGGAACGGAGATGCCCGTCACAGTGCGCGGTTGGCGACGGCGAGCTCGTATGCCGTCCACCGTTTCAGGTTCGCAAGTTGACGCACCGTGAGCCGGTCGCAGGCCCACGCCCAGTGGATGCTGATCGCATCCCCAGGTGCGACGTCGGTCACGAATCCGAGGCCGTCGACCCAGCGCTCGATCACCTCCTGCCCTGCCGCGCCGATCACCAGGCGGCCGTCGACCATCTCGAGACGAGGAGCATCCACCACCAGGCTTCCCTCCAGCACCTCGCGAACGTGCCCCCACCGGATGCGGCACGAGTCCATCACGCGCATCGCGTCGTGGACGCCCTCCCCTCGCAGAAGGCCGACTCGCGGGAACACGTCCATGACGTGGAAGGCGTGCACCGGTCGTGCGCCGGCTGGCACCGTCCCCTCCAGCCAGCGCCACGCGGATCGGTCGAGCCGACGTCGGAATCGATCGTCAAGTGAGCGCTGCATGGGCCTGGCCTCGACGCCGGCGGTGAGCTCGTTGCCGAGCCAATAGGCTTCCACCACGCGACCGTCCAGGGGATCGGCGATTCCATTCGCGCGGGCGATGAGCTCCAGGTACGGGAACGCGCCCTCGAATGTCTGCGCCAGCTGGCGCAGCGGTCGTTCGCGGCCCGATGCACCGTATTCCAGCACTGAGGCGTGGTCATCGGTCCCGCAGTAGCCCAGACGATTCGGGCCGAACGCGTAGCGCGCGAAGAGGACCGGTCCAGGGACGGGCCTGCCGTGATGGCCGCCCGTCTCGATGGTGCGCGTTGCCAGGGTCATCTGGCGGCCTCACGCGCAGGACCCTCGGTCCTCGCGTCGGTGAGCTCGATGGCCTCCAGCAGGGCATCTCGAATGGCGGCCGCCTCCTCGTCGTCCAGGCGCTGCACGATGGTTCCAACTGCCACAAGCACCCACTCTCCCTCACGGATGTCGGGATGGAGCAGGGTCGAGGCATTTCGCAGCTGGCCCTCGGTGCGCACCGTGGCGCCTGCCGGAGAGACGGACACGACCTGACCAGGAAACGCGAGGCACATCGATCAGGTCTCCACGTCGATGCTCAGCGCAGGTCCGGGGCGGGTCGGCAACGGCCACCCACAGGAGTCGCAGAAGCGCCCTCCAGGCTCCGGCACTTCCTCCCGCCCGCAGGCCGCGCAGCGAACCGACGCGACGGACCAGGAAGTGACGACACCGCTCAGCCCACGTTCCGCCAGCAGCGCCTCCAGGTGGAAGCGTGCCGGTTCGGGCGCCAGTCGGACCGGGTCCAGGAGGTGGACCGCGAGCTGCCTCGGTTTCGGCTGCTCGGCCAGCGCCGTGGCCAGGACGCCCCGTACCAGCCCGGCTTCATGCATCCTCGGCACGCTCCATCTCGGCTTCCGATTCCGGCGTCGACCGGCTCTTGTACCCCGTGAAGATGCTCGAGAGCACGCCGTTGCGCTCCTCAAGGTCGATCAGCACCGCGCTGTACACGTGGTGGACGGCGAAGGCGAGAAAGGCAAAGGTGAGCAGGAAGTGCAGCAGCCGCACCGTCTGGATGCCGCCCGGCACGAGGCTCGACCAGCCGAAGAAGAAGGCGAACGGCCCCGTTCCGAGGAGCCATCCGAACAGGAGGAACCCTGTCAGGATCTGGCCGATGAAGCCCGCGAACACCACCACGTAGGCGATGCCCGCCAGCGAGTTGTGGCCGGTCGCCGGCGGCGGCGTATCGCGCCGAAAGAGGTAGAACGCGAGCATTGCCCGCGTGCCACGCCACTGCGCGCGCGTGTGCGGCACGACCGCGCGCCATCCGGCGTACTGATTGCCGGCGAACGCCCAGAAGATTCGCAGCGCGACCGACGCCGTGAAGACGAGGGCGGTCAGTTCATGGATGAACCGCACCTGGCCCATCAGGCGCGCCGACTCGTCACCGGCCGGCGGCGCGATGAATGGAGTGTGGATGTAGATCCCCGTGATCGTCAGCACCACGATGCTGAGCACGATCAGCCAGTGCGCGATGCGGACCGGCGCCTCCCATACGTAGATGCCGCGCCGGGACCCCCGGGTCGTGGCAGCCGGGCGCTGGATGGAGGTGGCGCTCATGTCGTCACTTCCACGCGAACTCGCTCCTTGCCGCTGGCATCCACCACGTGGACGGCACATGCCAGGCACGGATCGAACGAATGGATCGTCCGGAGGATCTCCAGCGGACGTTCTGGATCGGCTACGGGTGTCCCCTCCAGTGCGGCCTCGTATGGACCGGTCTGGCCGGCCTGGTCGCGCGGGCCGGCATTCCAGGTGCTGGGGACGACCGCCTGGTAGTTTTCGATCTTGCCGTCCTTGATGCGGACCCAGTGTCCCAGCGAACCCCGCGGTGCCTCGTGCGCACCCCAGCCGATCGCCTCGGACGGCCACGTATCCGGGTTCCAGTGGGCTCCATCGTGGATCCGCAGATCGCCACTGCCCATGTTGGCCGTCAGTTCGTCCAGCCAGGCGTCCATCTGATCGAGCAGGTAGACAGTCTCAATGGCTCGCGCTGCGACGCGACCAAGGGTGGAGAACAGCGCCGTGGCCGGCAGCTTCAGCTCGGTGAGCGCGCCGTCCACCAGCTCCCTGACCCGCGGGACGCCGCTCCCGTAGGCGACCAGCATGCGGGCCAAGGGGCCCACTTCCATCACCTGGCTGTCATAGCGCGGTGCCTTGAGCCACGAGTACTTCTGGTCTGTCTCCAGCTCGTCGTAGGGCGGCTTCGGGCCGGTGTAGTTCGGCTTCGTCTCCCCGTCCCACGGATGCAGCGTGGCATCGTTGCCGTCCGCGTAGTCGTAGTAGGACCGCGCGATCGACTCGGTGACCATCTGCTGGTCGAGTCCGTGGACCGTCGACAGGTCGCCGCCCAGGATGATCCCGCGCGGGAAGGCGAACTTGGCGGTGTCCTGGACGCTGCCCGCCGGGGCGTCCCCGTACGACATGTAGTTCCGGTGGCCGCCGCCCAGGTCCCACCACTCGGGGTAGAAGCCCGCGACGGCCTTGACGTCTGGCAGGTAGACCTGCTCGACGAAGGCCCGCATGGTGCGCACCCGCTCCCGGATGAAGGCGACCCGCTCGAGGTTGATCGTCTCGGGCGAGTTGGGGTCGATGGCGGAGGCCATCCCGCCGACCAGGTAGGTCTGTGGGTGGGGATTCTTCCCGCCAAGCACGGCGTGAATGCGAATGACGTCGCGCTGCCAGTCGAGTGCCTCGAGGTAGTGCGCCACGGCCATCAGGTTGGCCTCTGCCGGTAGGGCGTAGGCGGGATGCCCCCAGTAGCCGCTCGCGAACAGGCTGAGCTGTCCGCTGTCGACCAGCGACTGCACGCGATTCCGCACGGTCGTGAAGTAGCCGGGCGAGGACGATGGCCAATCGGAGATGCTCGATGCCAGTTCCGCGGTCTTGCCCGGATCGGCCTCGAGGGCGTTCGCCACGTCGACCCAGTCGAGCGCGTGCAGATGGTAGAAGTGGATGACGTGGTCCTGGATGTGCTGCGCGCCGGCGATGATGTTGCGCACCAATCTCGCGTTCGGCGGGATTTCGATGCCGAGCGCGTCTTCGACGGCGCGGACAGACGCGAGGGCGTGGACCGTGGTGCACACGCCGCAGATGCGCTGGGCCCATATCCACGCTTCGCGGGGATCCCGGTCGCGAAGGATCAGCTCCATGCCGCGGAACATGGTGCCGCTGGACCAGGCCTCGCGGACCACGCCCCCGTCCACCTGGGCCTCGATGCGCAGGTGACCCTCGATGCGGGTCACCGGGTCAATCGTCACCTTGGCCATCACTCAGCCTCCTCGGGCGTCTCGGCGTTCTGTGCCCGGCGCGCGCGCGCGTTGCGCGCGATCACCACACCGGCGTGGGCGGCGGTTGCCGCCGCGACTCCCCCAACCAGGGCAATGCCGAGCGCGCCTGCGTCGGCATCGCCTGCCACGAGGTCCACATTGGGCAGCCGCTCGTAGAACGGGCTCATCTGGTTCCAGAAGGTGGGACCTCCGCAGCCGACGCAGCCGTGGCCGGCCTTCACCGGCCAGCTGGTGCCGTCGTTCCAGCCGACGCTCGGGCAGTTGAACTCGGTCTGGGGCCCCTTGCAGCCCATCTTGTAGAGGCACCAGCCCTTCCGGTGGCCTTCGTCGCCCCAGGCCTCGACGTAGCGCCCGGCGTCGAAGTGCGCGCGCCGTTCACACTGGTCGTGAATGAGGTGGCCGTACGCGAAGAGCGGGCGCCCGTACTCGTCGAGCGGGGGCGCCTCGTGGAAGGTGAGGTAGTGGACCAGGACCGCGGCGGTGTTCGCCGAGTTCATCGGGCAGCCCCCCAGGTTCACCAGATTCAGGCCCCCAACTGCGGCACCGATGCCGACCGCCCCGGTCGGCCCTTGCGCCACGAAGCCGCCGTCCCATGCGCACGCGCCGGCGGCGATCACGAGTGCCGCGTCGCTGCACACCTCGCGCGCGATCTGCAGCGCGGTCCTGCCGCCGATGGTGCAGTAGATGCCGTCCTCCGCCGTCGGGATCGATCCCTCCACGATCACGATGTACTCGCCCTTGTGCTCGCTGCGGACGCGTTCCAGGACCGCCTCGGCCTGGTGTCCTGCGCCGGCCATGATCGTCTCGTGGTACTCCCACGAAAGCGTCTCCAGGACGACCTCGGCGACGTCGGGATGGCTGCTGCGCAGCATCGATTCCGTGTTGCCGGCGCAATCCTGGAACTCGAGCCAGACGAGGACCGGCTTCTTTGCGGCTTCGAGAGCCTTCGCGATTCGGGGTCCGTAGGTCAGCGGCATGGCCATGGCGCCCGCCATTGCGGTGCAGAACTGCAGGAAGCGGCGACGGCTCACACCGCGACGCATCAACGCGTCGACCACCGTTTCCTCGCGTTCGTCGGACGGTTCCGTGGGGGTCGTAGCGGGATGCATGGTCGCCACCGAGATGTACCTCCGAGCTCGAGTGGGAGTCCCTTCCCGCTCAGGCTAGACCCGGACACCGCTCCCGCCCAAAGGCCGCATGGCCCTGGGGTGCCGGGCCAAAGGGCCCCTCGATGCAAGCTTCTGAGCCTCTTGGGTCGTCACGGCAGGCGGAGCTCCGCCATCCGGCATGGCCCGTCCTCCAGGGACATTCGGCATGGTTCCTCGTCCGAATCCCCACTGCGCAATGGGGCTAGACTTCGGGAAGCCTCCCAGACCTGCGCACACTTAGGAGGGAGCACCCTTGAGGGCCCATTTTTCCGCGCTTGCCCGCGATTTCCTCGCCCAGCAGTACCGCGAGCACCCGGTGCGTGCCAGCGGCATGGGCCTGACCGAGTTCGATGACCGGCTCGATGACCTCTCCGCCGATGCCTTCCAGCGTCGCGCCGCTGCCGCCGTCGAATGGCGACGCCGGTTCGAGGCGCTCGACCCGGCAGATCTGAGCTTTGACGAGCAGATCGACCGCGACCTCGCCATCGGGGCGCTGGCCGAGGAGGGCGTCTACGACGAGTGGGAGGTCTGGCGCCGCCAGCCCGACCACTACCTGAATCCCGGCATGCGAGGCGTCTTCACGCTCTTCCTTCACCGTCTCCGTCCCGAGCGCGAGCTGGTCGAGGCCGCTGCCGAGCGGCTGCGCCATGTGCCGGACAACCTGGCCGCGGGCCAGGCCAACCTGCGCGCTGAGCTCGTCCCCGAGATCCTGCTGGCCCGTGCCATCAACCAGGCACATGCCGGCGCCAACTACATGCGCCATCTCCTGCCCGCCCAGCTGGAGCCGGAGCATCGGAACCTGATGATCGACGCGGGTGAATCCGCCGCACGCGCCTACGAGGAGTACGCAGCATTCCTGGAGGAGATGCGGCCGGAGGCCACCGGCGACTGGGCGTTCGGCGAGGAGCGCTACGACACCATCCTTCGCGAGGCGGAGATGCTGGGCTTCGGCGCCCGCGAGCTGCGCGAGAAGGGCCGCCAGCAGATCGCCGAGCTGTCGGAGTCGCTGCGACAGGGCGCCCAGCAGCTGCGCGGCACCGATGACTGGCACGCCGTCCTCCAGGACCTCAACCAGGATCGGCCGCAGACGCCCGAGCAGATGCGCCTGGGCTACGAGGAGTGGACGGAGCGTGCCCGCGCCTTCCTCAAGGAGAAGCAGCTGGTCACCTTCCCGGCCGGCGAGGAGTGTGCGGTGGTCCCGTCGCCGCCGTTCCAGCGCCCGGTGCTGGCCGTCGCGTCGTACGTGGCTCCGCCGAGCTTCGCCGAGACGATGCGCGGCCACTTCTTCGTTCCCTACCCGCCCGACGGGGCAAGCGACGAGGAGATCGCCAAGCGGCTCGAGTCGAACTGCTACCCGACCATCCCCACCACATCGGTCCACGAGGCATACCCCGGCCACCACTGGCACCTCGTCATGGCGAAGGGCAACCCGTCCCACCTGCGCCAGTGGTTCGGGACCAGCTACTTCGCGGAGGGCTGGGCTCTCTACGCCGAGCGGATGATGCGCGAGGCGGACTTCTACGACGACCTGCGCCACGTGATGTTCCAGTACGAGGCGACCCTCTTCCGGGCGGCCCGTATCGTGGCCGACACGAGCCTGCACCTGGGCGAGATGAGCCACGCCGAGGCGGTCGACTTCATGATGGCCAACTCGTCGCTCACCGAGCCGACGGCGGTGGCGGAGGTCACGCGCTACTGCAGCTGGCCCACCCAGGCCTCGTCCTACCTCACCGGCTGCCTGGAGATCCTGCGCATCCGGGACCGATTCCTGTCAGCCCGCGGGACCGATGCCTCCGACACCGCTGCCCTGCGCGACTTCCACGACGCGATCACCTCGTCCGGCACCCTGCCGATAGCGCTGGCCGAACGCGCGGTGATGGCGGCGGTCTAGCGCCTCAGTCGTCGGGAGAGCGCCAGCTGCCGCCCTCGCGGTGCTGGGCGATGTCGCCGTAGACGACCTCCGCCGCCGCCTCCCAGGTGTCCCGCGCCACCCGGACCGCATACGCGTGGCTGCCGGCATGGAAGCTGATCTCGCGATCGGCGTTCACACCGTAGTCGGCGTAGATCGGAATCCTCCAGTGCGGGAAGGGCGGCAGCGTCCCGAGGTCGCACTCGGGCGCCAGCTCGGCGAGCTCGCCCTCCGTCAGGAGCTGGACGTGCGCCGCGCCCAGCAGCTGCGCCGCGGCCTTCAGGTCCAGCTGGTCCGTTGCATCCAGGACGAGCACGGCACGCCGGCCGTCATCGGCCTTGACGACGATCGTCTTGGCGAAGGTGTGCGGGTCGATGCCTTCGGCGAGCGCCGTCGCGCGGGCCGAGAAGGTGGGCGAGTGCGGATGGACGCGGTACTCGACCTCCCGCTCGTGCAGCCAGGTCAGCAGCGACGCGAGGGGCGGCGTGAGGTTGGCGGTGGTCATCGGGGTGCCTCCTTCGACCTGACGGTTTGGCCGCTCCACGGCAGCCTGCGCTGGCCGTGCCGTCTCGCCTAGAGCCGACCGTCCCGACCCGACGGGCCATTGGGGGTGGGCGACGCGATGGTGGGCGGCGGAGCGGTGGCGACGGCCTCTGCCTCCCGCATCACGCGCAGGACGTTGCCTCCAGCCAGCGCAGTGAGCTGGTCATCGGACCATCCTCGGTTGATCAGCTCGGCGAACAACTGCGGAAAGCTCGAGACGTCCTCCATGCCTTTCGGCCAGAAGCGGTTGCCGTCGTAGTCCGAGCCGATGCCGACGTGGTCATGCCCGGCGATGCGAGCAACGTGTTCGACGTGGTTGGCAACCTGGCCGATACTCGGCGGCGGAACGTCGAGCGCCTCGATGAACTGCTCGCGCAGCGCACGCAGCTCGCGCAGGTCGGTGATGCCCGCCGACCGGGCCTGGAACTCGGCGATGGCTGGAACGAGCACCTTCGCCGCGTCGCTGCTGATGAAGCCAGCCACGAAGTTCACCATGACCAGCCCGCCGTTAGCCGGCACCCGGGCCAGGATCTCGTCGGGGACGTTGCGCGCCACGTCGCACACGGCCCGCGCCGAAGAGTGGCTGAAGATGATCGGCGCGGCGCTCTCCTCAAGAGCATCGGCCATGGTCGAGGGGGCGACGTGCGAGAGGTCCACGAGCATCCCCAGGCGGTTCATCTCGGCGACGACGTCGCGTCCGAACGCCGAGAGACCGCCGTGCTGCGGTTCGTCCGTAGCCGAGTCGCCGATGTCGTTCGTCGTGTTGTGTGTCAGCGTCATGTAGCGCACGCCCAGCTCGTGGAAGGCGCGCAGGGCTCCGAGCGATCCCTCCAAGGCGTGGCCGCCCTCCATCCCGAGCAGGGACGCGATGCGGCCGCCAGCGAAGGACCGTTCGACCTGTGCCGCCGACCAGGCCAGCGCCAGGTCGCCAGGATAGGTGGCGACCATTCGGCGCGCGAGGTCGATCTGCTCCAGCTGCATGCGCGCCAGGCCGGAGCCCGGCTCGCCCGGGACATAGACGCTCCAGAACTGGCCCCCCACGCACCCGGCGCGCAGGCGGGGAAGGTCCGTCTGCCCCGGTGGCGGTGCCGAATGCAGGCTGTAGCGCGCGAGGTTGCCCTCCGCCACGGCCGAGGTCCGGATGGTCCATGGCAGGTCGTTGTGCCCATCGATCAGCGGATGGGCGCGCAGCAGCTCGCGCGCGTGGATCAGCGCGTCGGTCATTGCACGGCAGGATAGCGCGAGCCCGGAACAACCGATCGGGACGACTGCCGGTCCCCTTCGATTCGGCCACGCCGCGGCGATCAGGCCGGCTTGAGCTGGTTGACCTTGTCGCGGGCCGCGTCCTTGTCGCTGAACCAGAGCGCGTTCACCTCGGTGTACGGCGCCCACTTGGCGGGCAGGTCGTCCTCGGTGAAGATGGCCTGGACCGAGCACTCCGGCTCGCAGGCGCCGCAGTCGATGCACTCGTCGGGGTCGATGTAGAGCATCCGGTCAGTGCCCTCGTCGCGATGGATGCAGTCCACCGGGCAGACCGAGAGGCAGGAGAGCTCCATCACGTCGACGCATGGCTCGGCAATGACGTAGGTCATGAATGTTCCTCGCGCGAAGCTGGGTTGATCGTTCGTTCACCATCGCCGCCGCCGACGCGGTCCGGTAGGGCCACTCGGCAGGGTCGGTGGGAGCCTCCTGGCGGGTGTGCGACCGCTCGCCGAAATATCGTTAGCATGACTAACGATGTTGACTCGCTTCGGGCGGATGGGCGGGTTGGGCCGCGGATTCGCCGCGCTCGGGACCCGGAACTTCCGCCTCTACTGGACCGGGCAGGCGATCAGCCGCACGGGCACATGGATGCAGCAGATCAGCCTGCCCTGGCTCGTGCTGGAGCTGGGTGGCTCGCCGCTGGAGCTCGGCGTCGTGTCGGCGCTGCAGTTCGTCCCGTCGCTCCTGCTTGCCCCCTTCGGCGGCGTCTTCGTCGACCGGCTCGACAAGCGCCGCACGCTGCTGGTGACCCAGTCGCTCGCCACGCTGCAGGTGATCGTCCTGCTGGCGGTCACCGTGTCCGGCGTGGTCAGCATCCCGCTGGTCGGGTTCCTCTCCCTGGCGCTGGGCCTGGTGAACGCCCTCGACGTTCCGGTCCGCCAGTCGCTGCCTGCTGACCTGGTGCCACGCGAGCTGCTGCCCAACGCGATCGCCCTGAACTCGATGGCCTTCAACGGCGCGCGTGTCATCGGTCCCGCACTGGCGGGCGTGATCATCGCGATCGGCGCGAGCGTGCTCGGCAGCACCATGGGAGGAATCGCGCTCAACTTCGCGCTGAACGCCGTCAGCTACCTCGCCGTCATCTACAGCCTGCTGGCCATGGACCCGGGCGCCATCCGCAGCATGCCGCGCGACCGACCGAGGGCGCCCGTGTTGCGGAGCCTGGCAGAGGGGCTGGTCTTCGCCGGACGCTCGCCAACGATCCTCTGGGCCCTGGTGCTGCTGGGGATCGTCTCCACCTTCGGCCTGAACTTCCGCATCCTGCTTCCGCTCTTCGCGCAGGACGTGCTGCAGCTGGGAGCGGACGGCTACGGCGTCCTCTATGCGGCGACGGGCCTCGGCTCGCTCATCGGCGCGTTGAGCCTGGCCTACATGCGGCAGCGACGCGCCCTGGCACTGATGCTCGGCGGCGCCTTCCTGTTCGGCGTGCTCGAGATCGGTCTCGCGCAGTCGCGGGTCTTCGCCGTGGCCCTCCCGCTGGCGATGGGCGCCGGCCTCTTCTCCATGCTCATGATCAACACCGTCAACGCGACGGTGCAGGCGAACGTGACGGACGAGGTGCGCGGACGGGTGATGGCGCTCTACGTCACCGTCTTCTCCGGCACCACGCCCATCGGCGGCATCTTCGCCGGCGCGGTGGCCGAGCGGTGGGATTCGACCGTGGCCTTCCTCATCGGCGGCATCGTCACGGTGGGCGCGGTGGGGCTGGTCGGCTGGCAGTGGCGTCGAGCCGCCGTGCGTGGCCGGCTCGGCGTGACGCGCATCGGGCAATCTGCGGAGCCAGAGGAGCGCCCGATCAAGGCGGCCGCGGCGGAATAGGCCCGCAAGCCGCCCCTAGGCGCGGCCGGCCATTTGGTCGCACGTCCTATCGTGTGGGCGGAGGGGTGTGCCTGCCAGGAGGGCTTCGCATGCGGCATTGGCCGCTCATCGGTCGCGAGTCCGAGCTGAGCCGGCTGAGGGCCATCGTCGGTGTGAGCGCCGCGGCGGGGGTGGTGATCGCCGGCGAGGCGGGGATTGGCAAGTCGCGCCTGGCGGCGGAGCTCGCCAGCATCCTGCAGGGCGAGGGACGTTCGGTTGGTTGGGTCTCCGCATCGCAGGCCACCGCGCCGATTCCCTTCGGCGCCTTCGCGCCGCTTCTCGAGTCCACGGCGGGCGGCGGCGAGACCGAGGCCGTGCTCCACGGCCGTCTGCTCGACGAGCTGCGCCGACGCGGAACGGATGATGCGCCGCTGGTGCTCATCGTCGATGACGCCTCGGACCTCGACATCCACTCCGTGCGCCTGGTCGACCTCGTCTGCCGCCATCGCGTGGCTGCCGTGGTGATGACGCAGCGCGCGGGCGAGACTCGCGCGCCGCTCAGCAGCCTGTGGAAGGACGGGGTGATCGACCGGATTGATCTCGCGCCGCTCGGGCGGCGAGCCGCCGGGCATCTGGCGGAAGCGCTCTTGGAAGGACCGGTCCAGGCCGCGACGCTCCACGACCTGTGGCGCCGATCGGCCGGGAATGCTCTCTACCTTCGGGAGTTGGTGCTCGGAGGCCTGGAGACTCGTGCCTTCGCCCGCGAAGGCGGACTCTGGCGAGCGATCGGACCCCTCCCGCCGTCCGCCCGCCTGGCGGAGCTGGTGCGGAGCCGGCTCGGCCGACTTGACCCGGACCGTCAGCTCGCGGTCGAGACCCTTGCCGTCGGTGGACCGATCGACCTCCGCCTGCTCGAGCGCATTGCTGGCGCCGCGGCTCTCGAGGCGCTCGAAGAGGCCCGCATCCTGAACGTCGAGCAGACGGGCAATCGATCGTTGGCCAGGCTGGCCCACCCGATCTACGGTGAGGTGCTTCGGGCCGGGCTGGCTCGAACACGAGCTCGGCGGCTGACTGCCGCCCTGGCTGACCACCTCGAGGCGTCGGGAGCGCGCCGCGGGGAAGACCTGCTGCGCCTTGCGCTGTGGCGGCTCGACAGCGGAGGCTCGGTCGAGCCGAGCCTCCTGCTGGCCGCGGCAGCCCAGGCCCTGGGCAGCTTCGACGCGCCGCTCGCCGAGCGCATGGCACGAGCGTCGCTCGGATCGAAGAGCAGCGCAGCGGCGCACCTGCTGCTCGGAAGGGCACTTTCGGCACAGCAGCGCATCGAAGAGGCGGAGCTCAGCCTGGCGCTCGCGTCGGAGGCTGCCGTCGCCGACGATGAGATCGCGCAGGCCGCGCTCGCCCATGCCGGGCTTCTCTACTTTCGGGCCGGTCGCACTGCCGAGGCCACCGAGATCCTGCAGCGGGCTCTGGGTGCCGTCGCCGATGAACGGTGGCGCGACGAGCTCGAGGCGTTGCTCGTGCTGTTTCGTGCCGGTGCCGGTGAGCTTCCGAGCGTCGCAGAGGCGGGGCGGCGCATCGCGCACAAGCCACATGCGAGGCCAAGGGCCGTTGTCCACACGCTCGTCTACTCGAGCATCGCCAACGTCATGCTGGGCCGATTTGCCGAGGCCGAGCAACAGGTCGAGGCGGGTCTCCGGCTCGCGCCATCGGTCCAATCCGATCTCCCGCTTGGTGGAGCGATGCTGGCCATCAATCGTGTGATGGCGCTTGCGTATGCGGGCCAGCTGAAGCAGGCGGTCGACCTCGGACGCGAGGGAGAGCGGGCCGCCCTCGAGTCCGGGGCAGTGGAGCTGGCAGCCATGTGGTCGATGAACCTGTCCGAGTGCCTGTTGCTGTCCGGGATGATCGAGGGCTCGCTGCACACGATGCTCGGGGCGCTGGCGGCGGTTCGCGTCTCGGATCCATTCGCGGTCCGCGGTATCGATGCCGCGGTGGCCTCGCTGTGTGCCTCGTGGCTTGGTCGAGCGGAGCTTGCCAGCGAGCTGCATCGCGAGATCGTCGAGAACTCGTTGGCAGTCGACGTACGTTCGCGCATCTGGATGGATCGAGCAGCTGCCTGGCTCCTGGTGGCGGACGTCGGCCGGGGCGATGTCGCCCGGCGGCTCGTCGACCGGGCGCGAGCCGCCGCCGCCGACACGCATCTGGTCTGGGCTGCCTGGCTGCTGCACGACGCGGTTCGGCTGGGTCATCCAGAGCTCGCCAGCCCACGGCTCACCACGCTTGCGGATCGCATCGAGGGTGAGATGGTCGTCACCATGGCCGAGCATGCGGAGGCCCTGGGGAACCGCGACGCCGTCAAGCTCGAGCGGGTCGCCTCCTCGTTCGAGCAGATGGGGAGCGTCCTGTTCGCGGCCGAGGCCGCTGCCCAGGCTCAGCACGCCTACCTGCGCCGCGGTCGAGAGCAGCTCGCTCGGATCGCCGGTGCACGCGCATCGCTCTTGTCGAGCACGCTGGGAGGAGTCCGAACACCGGCGCTGCTGGACGCCACTCCCGTTCGGCTGACAAGGCGAGAGCTCGAGATCGCGCGACTCGCCGCTGCCGGACTCTCGTCACGCGACCTGGCGGACCGACTCGAGATCTCGGTTCGGACGGTCGACAACCACCTCGGAGCCATCTACGGAAAGCTGGGGGTCGCCGGCCGCGCCGATCTCCCGGCCGTGCTCGGTATCGGTCTCGAGGATCGCCGCCTAGGATCAGTCACTGGACCGGTCAATCGGCCTGAGTAGCCCGTTACTCATGACACGGTCCGCGAATCATGGCGTCATGCGGTCCATGCAAACCGGTCTGCCCAAGCCGCAGATATGGCCGCTGCACATGTCGAGGCTGTCCTCCTCGCCGAGCAGTGGAGTCTCATTCCTGGCTGGCAGATCGATGAGTTCGGATGGTTCGAGGCCATGCCACTCGTCAGGCCCAATCCACTGGATTGGGACCGGTTCCGCCCAACGACGAGGAGATCTTGATGCGTGCCAACTTCCGAATCCTGGCCACGACCGTGATCACGGCAATGCTTCTCGCGGCATGCGGTGGCAACGAGGCGACAACGGGGCCGACCCAGGCCTCCACGGCGGCTTCGGAAGCGGCCGCCATCGGAAGCGCTCCCGCACAGGCGCCGTCATCCACTGACGCCAAGCCGCCTCCCGATATCTCGAACGTCGACTGGGCAACCGTGGACCTGACGACCATTGACTGGGCAACCATCGACCTGAGGGAGGTGGACTGGACCGCCATCTCCGACAACCCCACGGTCAGCGATCTGCCCAAGGAGACCATCGATCTGATCACCTCGCGCCTGGACCCGGGGAGCGCGACACTCACCGTTGGTGACCAGACCTACGAGTTCGACAACTTCGTCTGCGCATTCGGCCACGATGCGACCGAGAGCAGCACCTACTCGTTCACCACCGACTCTCGCGGCGAGTTCGACGGAGTCCGGGTCCAGATGCAGGCCACCATCGAAGACCCGGCCACCCAGGGACGCTACTCGGGCCCCGACGTGATCCAGCGGATCGACGTCAACGACATCTCGGACTTCGAGAACCCCAGCGTCGGCTGGTACATGCAGTCCACGGACGGGATCCAGGTCGACGGCTACAGCGTGACGGCGGAGGGCACGTTCGATGATCAGACGACTCCGCTGGAGAAGGAGCAGATTCCGGGAACGCTTGAGGCCACCTGCGGCGACGAGAGCCGGCGCTAGGGACAGGACAGGGGGACGCGAGGAGGAAGATGTTCAATCCGGCAGCGTGGGCCCAGGCTCGCGGCGGCGGCGGCGGGGGTCTGATGGGCATGCTGCGGAAGCTCGTCGTGCTCGCCTTCGCCGTCGTGCAGCTCGTCCTGGTGGCCCGCATCCTGCTCGACCTTGGCGTGATCTCCGCAGAGTGGGGATTCAGTGACCTGATCGTGGCCTGGAGTGATTCGCTCGCTGCGCCGGTCGCCGGCATCGGTGGTGGCCTGGCCGACCTGATGGGCGGTGGCATCCCCGGCATGGATCCGTCGCTCGGCGGCGGGTTGAATCCGGCCATGCTGGCCGCCCTCGCGGGATGGACGGTGGTGGAGGGGCTCGTCCTCCGCGTCGTCCGGAAGTTCGCGGCGATCTGAGATGGCCAGCGAGCAGTCCGCCCCCCTCCAGGTCGCCACGTCCAGGCTGCTGGATTCGGCGGCCGCCATGGGGATCGAGATCGACCGCGACGAGGCGGAACGCTGGATCATGGCCATGTCCGCGGAGTCGTCGGGCAGCGTGACGGTCGACGTCAGCACCGGCGTTTACGGGCACCGGGTGACGATGGCCGACCACGATGCCGCGGAGCTGGACCGTTTCCGCCGCATGGCGGCGATCGTGGGCTTCGCGGATCAGCCGCCGCAGGTGATGACCGCGCTGGCACTCTCAGGGTCGGCGGCGCAGGGTCGCATCCAGCGATTCCCGGCCGACGCGGACTTCTTCGAGCGAATCAACATCCGGGCCGACACCCGTGAGGAGGCCTGCCGCGTCCTGGCCGGCGTGGTCCGTGACAAGGCGATCGGGGCACTACGCGGCGACAGCTTTCGCCTGCAGGAGGTGAAGTTCGGCAGCTGGCCCGCCGATGGGGTCGTCGAGGGCGTCGGCGTCAAGGCCGGCCAACCGGTCTCCTGGAACCCGGCGGCGATCGCAACTGGGAGCATCGACTGGCAGCACGTGGGCGACGGGGCCCAGACGCTCTACTGGGATGAGGTGGCCCAGGACCCCGGCTGGTGCAAGCTCGACTGGGTCATCGCGGATCCGGTCAGCCATGGCCTCGCCAACGCCTCGAACGTGCTGGATCCCACGTGGGAGGCGCCCGACGGGACGATCACGCCTCTCGACGGTTTCCTTGACCCCTACTTCCAGGAGGTCTACCTCGAGACCGATTCGATCCCGCTCTTCAGCCGGCTGGTCAAGGAGATGGGGGCCGACTCGGTCGCCGAGTACGTGGAACGCCTCACGGAGGAGGTCTACAAGTACGCGGTCAAGGAGCCCAACTACGGCAAGGCGGCGCGGCGGATGTACAACATCTTCCGCCTGACCGGCCGCTACGCCGAGGCAGCCTACATTCGCGAGCTCTTCGACGAGCCGGTGACGGCTCTCTACCAGGTGGCGGCACTGCTGCGGACACTCGATGAAGCCGCCGATTCTCCCGAGGCGTTCGAGACCGATGCGATGGTCGCCCAGGTGGATCAGCTCATCATGTCGGCCATCTCGGCACTGGAGGGCCGCGCCGAGGCGGAGATGGTGGGCAGGCTGCTGCACCTCCGCGATGCGATCAGCCGCCGGGCCGAAGCTACCGACCGCGCGGAGGACATCGCCGCAGTGCGTGACGACGCGATGGGCGCGGTGAATGCGTGGTTCGAGCGTGCGCTGACGGGGGTGCCCACCATCCGTTCCTACCTCGACAGCGTGGCTGACACGCACCTGCCGCCGGCCAGCAACGTCGCGCCAGCCAGCCAGCACGAAAAGGAGTGACCCATGACCAGGACCGCCACGCTCGCCACCCTGTGCGCCCTCGCCCTCGCCCTCGCCGCAGCCGGATGCGGTGGATCCCCAACGCGGTCGGAAGGCGGCGGGACGAGCGGCGACGGATCGGGATCCTCGTCCGGCGCCGATGGTGGCGGAGAGATACCGGCCGGCGCCCCCGCTGGAATGGCGGAGCTCGGCGGCGTGCTGTTTGCCGAAGGCCTCATTCCGGAGCTCTCGGCGGTGCCGATGCCGGAGGGTGGCGGATACCTGCAGGGAACGGCCTACACCGAGCTCCAGGATCCGCTCCAGCGCGCGATCCAGACCATCTACTTCGACCAGTCGGTGGACGAGGTGGCAGCCTTCTTCGAGGATGAGCTGCCCGGCGCCGGATTCACGATTGAAGGGACCGATTCGAGCGGCGACGGCCAGTTCGCAGAGGTCCGCTTCACCGACCCGGACGGCCGAAGCGGCAAGCTCCTGATCGACGCCAACCAGGTGGGGCCCCCGACCAAGGTGTACCTGGAGCTGATCCGAAAGCCATGATCGTGGCTCAGTGGTGGTGAGGCCGATCCTCCGCGGCGGTCACGTCGGCCACCTGGGCACCGAGGGCGACGACGAGTTCCTCCGGCGCGGCGTGGATGTTCACGCCGCGCACGCCACCACCCACGGAGACGACCGGCTGCTCCATCGCTGATGCGTCGGCGATCACCGGCCAGGCGTGGCTGGCGCCGAACGGCGTGATGGTGAAGCGAGCGTAGCCCGTTGCCGCCAGCGCCTCGTCTCCGTCCGGCAGGGAGAGCCGCTTCACGCCCAGGTGTGCGCGAAGCTTCGGCCAGTTGAGGCGGCGACCGACGGGGACCAGCACGAACACGTAGTCGTCGGCACCGCGCCTGACGACGATCGTCCGCAGCAGCGCCCCCGGCGGGATCCCCTGCAGCTCGGCGCTCTGCTCGGCGCTGTCGGGAAGCGCCGTCCGCACGACACGGTGCCGAAGGCCGCCGGCGAGGGCAGCGTCGAGGGCGGGCGTCATCGGTCCGTCACCGATGGTCAAGGGGCGTCCTCGACGGCGATCCGGATGCGCTTGTTGATGCGACCCTTGGACTCGTAGCCGGTCACCCGCACGTGCCCGATCTCGCCGGTATGGGCGACGTGCGTGCCGCCATCGGCCTGGAGGTCGAGCCCGACGATCTCGATGGTCCGGACCTCGCTGATCCCCTCGGGGAGGAGGTTGACCTTCGTTCGGACCAGGTCGGGAATGGCGAACGCCTCCTCGCGCGGCAGGACGTTCACGACGATCTGGCGATCCGCCGCGACCTCCTCGTTCACGTGCCGCTCGATCTCGTCCACCAGCTCTCCGGCCATGGTCTCGAACTCGAAGTCCATGCGCCCGGAGAGCGGCTCCATGTTCCCGCCCGTCACGGAGGCGTGGTAGTCGCGCCAGACCACGCCGCACAGGACGTGGAGCGCCGAGTGGGTCCGCATCAGCCGATGGCGGCGGTCCCAGTCGACCTCGACCGCGACCTTCGTGTCGGCTGCGGGCGGCTCGCCCTCGATGGCGTGCCAGATGTCGTCTCCCCGCTTCCTGGCGCCGGTCACCGTCCAGGTGCCGCCGCTGTCGCCCTGGAGCCAGCCGGCGTCGGCCGGTTGGCCGCCACCGCCGGGGTAGAACACGGTGCGATCGAGGAGCACGGCGTTGGTGGCCGGGTCGACCTCCACGATGACCGCCTCGGTTCGGCGCGCGTAGGCGTCTCGGTAGCAGATGTTGTCGCTCACGTCGAAAGCGTAGCGCAGGGTCGTGGTGGCGGCCCGGTCAGGCGGGCGCCAGGGCCCCTTCCAGGAAGACGTCGACGCAGCGTCGGAGCTCGTCGCGCAGGCTGGCTCGCGGGAACTCTTCCCCGGCCCGGATCACGGTTCCGGCCACCATGTCGACGATCATGCGGGCGTAGCTGCGACGCCGTCGCGCGCTGCGCAGCCGTCCGGTCGCCTCGAGCATGTCGAGCGAGGTCTCGACGACGCGCCGGTACTGCATCGTCGCGCTCGCCTGCCGGCGCCGCTTTGGATCCGGATGGGTCATCTCCCGGACAATGGGGCTGATCAGCTCCGGCTCACGGTTCGCAAGCTCCGCGACCAGGTCGGCCAGGTCGATCAGGCGTTGGCGCGCCGAACGTCGCGCCACCGAGAGCATCGATCCGGCGAGCTCTTCGACGTAGCGGGCGCCGATCTCGCACAGGATCATCTCCTTGTAGCCGAAGTAGTTGAAGACGCTGGTGCGGCTCGTCCCTGCGGCCCTCGCGATGTCGTCCATCGTCGTAGCGTCGACCCCGCGCTCCGCGAACAGGCGCGCGGCGGCATCGACCATGCTTCGCCGTGTGACGAGCTTCTTGGCTTCGCGGCTTCCCACGACCTGCCGTCCCTCCCCAGGCAAGTGTGCCTTGATTCAATTATCGCCCATGGGCCAACCGGCGCGTATGACCGAAAGCCACGTTGCTAGCATGGGCACACGCCCGTCCGGGCGGGCCGCTCTCTGCGAGGTGATGGACCGATGAGCTTCCTGGCGCTGGTCGACGATCTGCTTGCCGACTACTTCCGGCTCCACCCGGTGCACGCCACCGAGACCGGCGAGCATGCCCACGATGGCGCCTGGCCGGACCTGACCGATGCGGGACGCCGGCAGCGCTCGGCTTGGCTGTCCGAATCGATCGAGAGGGTGACTGCGCTCGACCCCGCCGAGCTGGGCCGCGAGCAGGCCGTCGACCGGCGGGTCCTGCTCCAGTACCTCGAGGCGATGCGCTTCGGCGAGGAGGAGCTGTGCGAGGCGAGCTGGAACCCGCTCACCTACGTCTACCTGCTGGGCGCCGGCCTCTTCTCGCTGCTCGCGCGCGAATTCGCACCGCTGCCTGACAGGCTCGCTTCTGCGGCGAGACGGATGCGTGGTCTCTCGCTCGCACTGGCGGGGGCTCGCGAGACGCTCTCTGCCGGCGAGGGCCGCCCGGTGAGCCGCTTCCACACCGAGAAGGCGGTCGAGCGCGTCGGCGGGCTCGTGGACCTGTGCCGCACCGCGGTTGCCCAGGCCGACGAGCACGGGGAACCTGCGCTCCTGGCCGATGTGCGGGGGGCCGCGGAGGCGGCGGAGGCGGCGATCGCCGGTTTCGAAGCCTGGCTCCGTGACGAGCTCCTTCCCCGCGCGACCGGCGACTTCCGCCTGGGGGCGGAGCTCTACGCCGCCAAGTTCCGGCACGTCCTCAAGACCGAGCTGAGCCCCGCGGACCTGGAGCAGCGCGCCCTCGCCGAGTACGACAGGGTGCGCGACGAGATGACGCGCCTGGCCAGGGACCTGTGGCCGCAGTGGGGAGGCGGCGAGCCGATGCCGTCCGAGGACGATGTCGTCGTGCGCCGAGTCCTGGACGCCATCGCCGCCGAGCATCCGGCCGCCGGCGAGCTGCTCGACTTCTGCCACGCCGAGAACGACCGGATCGGCCGCTTCGTGCGGGAGCGCGACCTGGTCGGGCTGCCCGAGGACCCGATGCAGATCGTGTGGACGCCGGAGTTCCTGCGCGCCTTCGGCGGCGCGATGCTCATCCCGCCGGGCCCCCTCGACCGCGGGCTCGACGCCTTTTTCGCCATCACGCCCATGCCCGACGACTGGACCGATGAGCGAAAGGAGTCGTACCTCCGCGAGGACAACGACCGCATGCTGCGGCTGCTGACCATCCACGAGGCGGTCCCGGGCCACTACCTGCAGCTCGCCTACTCGAACCAGTGCGCGTCGCTGGTGCGCACCGTCTTCCAGTCGGGCGTCTTCGCCGAGGGCTGGGCGGTCTACGTCACGCAGGTGATGATGGACGTCGGGTACGGAGCCGAGGACCCGGCCCTCATGCTCGTCCACTGGAAGTTCTACCTGCGTTCCATCACCAACGCGCTGATGGACATCCGGATCCACGCCGGCGCCATGGACGAGGTGGAGGCGATGCAGCTGATGGTCGAGGGCGGATTCCAGGAGGAGGGCGAGGCGGCCAACAAGTGGGACCGCGCCCGCCTCTCGTCGACGCAGCTGTGCGAGTACTACCTCGGCAGCGTCGAGATGCACGAGCTGGAGGCCGAGGCGCGCCGCAGGGCCGCCGCAGCGGACCGCGACTTCGTCTACCGGCCGTTCCTCGAGTCGGTCATCGGCCACGGCACACCCTCGATGCCGGTGATCCGGGACCTCCTCTTCGGCGACTAGGGCGATCCGCTGGGGGTCGAGCTCGGCACGGCGATGCCGGCCGTCCGCAGCGCCACATCGAGGATCGACGGCTGACCGTCGACCCGCCGCGTCAGCAGCGCACCGGGCTCGAAACCCTGCCAGGTGCCGATGAGGGCGATCGTCACGTCCTCGGCCGGCAGGCGCACGAGCAGCGACGTGAAGCCCTGCAGCAGTCCGGAGTGGCCGTAGCCGGTCCGGTCGCCAAGGTCGACCCGTTGCGCCCCGAGCCCGTAGCCGTCCTCGCTGAAGGCGAGCATTCGGGCCAGTGACGCGCGCCGCAGGAGGTGGCCGCCATAGAGCGCATCGGACCAGTCGAGCAGGTCTGCGACGCTGGAGTACATGAAGCCCGAAGCGCCGAAGGTGCTCGCCCACGATGGCGACATCAGCGGTGGCGCCCCCGTCGCGGTGAGCACGCCGGTCTGGTCCAGGTCAAGCGGTTCGAGCAGGCGCGCGGCCAGCAGATCGGCGTAGGGCTGCCCGCTCAGGCGCTCGACCAGCATCCCCAGCAGCAGGTAGTTCGTGTTCGAGTAGGCGTAGTCGGTGCCCGGCGCAAATCGCGCCGCACCCAGGTGCGCCAGCACGTCGGCGCCGGTCCAGATGCGAGACAGGTCGGACTTCATCAGGTCGCGCATCGGCGCCAGCAGGTCGGGAAGCCCCGACGTGTGCGAGAGCAGCTGCTCGACGGTGATGCCGGCCGGGATCCCGACCTCCGGCAGCAGCTGGCTCACCTCGTCGTCGAGCGCCAGGCTTCCCTCCTCCACCAGCTGCAGCACCAGCGTCGCGGTGAAGGTCTTGGTGATGCTCGCGATGGCGAACGGGGAGTCGCCGGCGAGGGCGGTCACGCCGTCGCGCGCGAGGCCGCTGACGTCCGTCCAGCTACCGTCATCGACCCGCACGCCGAGGGCCAGGACGTCGAGGCCGTAGGCGGCACGCGCCCGCTCCAGTGACGAGGAGAAGGCCGTGGCGAGCTCTGGCGGCAGCGGCTGGTGCCGCGCCGCGTCGGGCGAACCTGCCCCGCCTCCCTGCGGCGGCCAGTGTGGGACGCCGGGGAGGTCGTCCTCGGAATAGGGGAACGGAGATGAGGCTGCTGGCTCCGTCGCCGCCGGCGTCGGTGAGGCGTGACCGTCGAAGACGACCGCGTTCGGCGCGGATGTCTGGGCCGCCAGGGCCAGGCTGACCAGGAGCGTCGCCGCAAGGGCGATCGCCCATCCCGTCGCAAGGCGCGTCGCTCGGGTCATGTGCTGCCCCGATGGTAGGACAACGCGGGCGCGGCGAACAGCCGAGATCGGCCCCGTGCCGGCGCTTCACAGCGTCCGCCGATCTTGTTAGCATTGCTAACGAATGTCACGCCCTTCCGGTCCTCGACTGCGCCTCCTGCCGCACCCCGACCCTCGCCCGCCCGTCGTTCGAGCGGGCGGCCTGCGGCAGGGTTTCGCGGCGCTTCGCCACGCCAACTTCCGCTACTACCTGGGTGGGCAGGTGGTCAGCATGATCGGCACCTGGATGCAGTCGGTCAGCCAGCCGTGGCTGGTGCTGCTGCTCGGCGGCTCGCCGTTGCAGCTCGGCACCGTGCTGGCGCTGCAGTACGCGCCGGCGATGCTGCTGGCGCCCCTGGGCGGCGTGCTCGCCGATCGGATCGACAAGCGGCGAGCGCTGATGGTCGTCAACGCCGTGGCGTCGGTGGAGGCCGGCGTGCTGTTCGTCCTGACCGTGACCGGCGCCGTGCAGATCTGGCACGTGATGCTGCTCGCCGCGGCGCTGGGGATGGTCAACGCCATCGAGATGACCGTGCGCCAGGCGTTCGCGGCGGAGCTCGTTCCACGTGACGACCTCATGAACGCCATCGCGCTCAACAGCGCCAGCTTCAACGCCGCCCGCATCGTGGGACCCGGCGTGGCGGGGATCGCGCTGGCGCTGTTCGGTCCCGCATTCAACTTCGGCATCAACGCCGTCAGCTACCTGGGCGTCATCGCCGGCCTCTGGCGCATCGACTCCTCGAAGCTGCAGCCGATCGAGCGGCCCGAGAGCTTCGGGACGGTCCGCAGCAGCCTGGCGGAGGGGTTGCGCTACGCGCGGCGCACGCCATCGGTCCTCTGGCCGCTGGTGATGCTGGGCGGCGTGGCCACGTTCGGGATGAACTTCCAGACGCTGCTGCCGCTCTACGCCCGTGACACCCTGAACCTGGGGGCGGAGGGCTACGGCGCGCTGTTCGCGATCATGGGTGCCGGCTCGCTCATCGGCTCGCTCTCGCTCGCCTTCCTCGGCTCGCGCCGACCGCTCTGGCGCCTGATCCTGGGCGGAGGCGCCGTCTTCGTCGTCCTGGAGCTCGCCCTCGGCCTGAGCCGCAGCCCGCTGGTCGCGTACCCCCTCATGGTCGTGCTCGGCCTCTCGTCGATGCTGATGGTGAACACGATCAACGTGACCATCCAGAACTCGGTCAGCAACGAGCTGCGTGGCCGCGTCATGTCGCTCTACGTCATGGTCTTTGCCGGATCCGCCCCGTTCGGGGGCTTCTTCGCCGGCACGGTGGCGCAGCTCTGGGGCCCACCGGCGGGCTTCCTGGTCGGCGGCGCCATCGCCAGCCTGGTGGTTGCGCTCGTCGCCTGGCAGCACCTTGCCAGCCGTGCCTCACGGGCCGATGCTGCCGCCCGCCCTCTGCCCGCGACCCGGTCGCCGGCCGTCCCCGAGCGCCCGCGCGCGGCGGGCGAATAGGATCAGCGCGTGGGCCGGCGGCTCGGAAGGAGGACCTGCAGCTCGTCCAGCGCCGCGGCCACCGCCGCTCGCCGGTCTTCGGGGAGCGGCTCGATCAGCTCCTTGGCGGCGGCCAGCAGGTCACTTCGCATGGCGGTCGCGCGTCGGCGGCCGGATCGCGTCAGGGTCAGGCGCACGCTGCGACGGTCGTTCGGGTCGCCTCCCTTCTCGACCAGACCCGCCTCGACCAGCCCCGCGGCGAGCCGCGTGATGACCGGTGCCGTGACGAAGAGCCGGCGGGCAATCTCGGCCTGCGGCATCGGTCCTTCGGAATGGATGATGCGCAGCACGTTGTACTGCTGGTACGTGAGCCGCTTCCAGGCCGTGCGACGGCGTGCGTGGGCGAGCAGGTGCCGCATGAGCCGGGGAATGGTGGCGATGAGGCGCGTCTCGAGCTCATCGGCTCCCGCGTCCGGGCGCTGAGGACGGGGGTCGCCGCTGGCGGACATCGCAGCCGATCGTAGCACCTCGGGGTCGGCCATCCGCACGCCCGGCGCGGCCCGGTGATCGCTCGCTGCCTCGCGCCGGCCACGCTGCTCCTGACCCCTCGCAAGCTGCTCACGACCGCAGAATGGCTCCCATGACCGCGCCACAGCCCACGTCCATGCCGCCCAGTCGCGGCGGAAGGAGGAGGTACCGCCGCATGCTCACGTCAGTCCTGATCCTCGGCACGCTGGCTGCCGTGCTGGTGGCCATCGCGTACCGCACCGGTGGGAGCTGGGAGCTGCCGTGGCGTGGCGTCACCACCGGCATGAGGCTGTTCGCCGAGGTCCTGCCGCAGCTGCTCATCGGCTTCATCCTGGCCGGACTGGTGACCGTGCTCCTGCCTCGGGACGTGCTCGGCAAGGTGGTCGGGGAGGAGAGCGGGCTGCTGGGCATCGGCCTCGCCACCGTCGCCAGCAGCTGAGCCGCGTTCCGCCGGCCAACGGCCTCGGGGGTGCTACTCCTCCGGCCAGTCGCTCTCGAAGATCGGGCCATCCGTGCGACACACCGTTTCCGCGCGATCGCGATCCCGGCCGGGGCCGACCGCGATGTGCCGGCGCAGAGCCGGCTCCCGCTCCGACCATGCGCACAGGATCTCTGGATGGTCGCCGCTCAGGGTCCCCTGCAGCAGGTCGCAGCCGAAGCAGCGCTCGACGGATACCATCCCGGCGCGCGGGCAGCGGACGTACTGTTCCATCGTCAGGTGCATTGGGCGCCGATCGGCACGGATGAGCTCGCCCCTCGCACGCATCGCTCCTCCCTCCGGTCCTGGAGCAGGCATCCTCGATTGGCGATCGCTTGTCCACAAGGGCCGGGTGGCCCGGAAAATCCGGGCGGGTGCGTCAGTGGCCCGCAATCAGCGCGTCACGCTCGGGGCTCTCAGGGGCGGCGAGGGCGCGGACCTGCGTGACATCCACCTGGGCGACGATGATGTGGCCCACCTCGTCATGCACCGACGAGAAGATGCCCATCTGCCGCATCCGCTCGCACTGGCGCCTGTTGTCCTCGGTCGGGGTCAGGTAGTGGACCGATGCCGCTGCGTAGCGGTGCACCAGGAACAGGTGCACCAGCGTCATGAGGCGCTTGCGTCGCATCGCGGCGTCGGAGGTGTTCTGGTCCCGGACTGAGAGGATGGTTCGCCCCCGACGATCCTGGATGGTGGCGAACACCATGTTCGCCAGCTGACCTCCCTCTTCGTCGGTGACGACGAGCTCCAGCACCTCCGACCCCGCCGTGTGCGGCCGCAGGGTCACCTGCGGTGAACCTGCCACGCCATGGTGCGCGGCCCACTGCGCCAGCCAGCCCGCCAGGACGCGGGGTGGCACCTCGGTCTGGACCAGGTGCTGCACCTGGGTCGATCCGGCGCCCATCGCCTTGGTTGTGGCGGTCATGCCCGATGCGGCCTGCAGCGCAGCATCCGCGCGCGGCCCGCCCACCAGCGTCTGGGGCGTTCGATAGGGCGACTCGACCAGCCGCAGCTTCCGCTGCAGGCGAGCCAGCGCCAGCATCCCGTCATCGCGCAGCGCCCGGGTGAATTCCTCGGCCGCCAGGCCGTCGATCTGGTGGCCGCCATACGTGATGAAGTTGAAGACGAAGCCGAGCCGGCCGAGCTCTCGCGGGAAGTCACGCATCTCGTCCTCGCTCATCCCGGTCGTGTCCCAGTTGAACGACGGCGACAGGTTGTAGGCGAGCAGCTTGTCCGGATGAATGGCGTGGATTGCCTCCGCGAAGTGCCGTGCCTCCTCGAGGTTGGCGGTCTTCGTCTCCATCCAGAGCACGTCGGCGTAGGGTGCCACGGCGAGCGACTTGGCGATGGCGTAGCCAGGATCGCCGCGGACCTGGTAGTAGCCCTCCGGCGACTTCGCGAGCTCCGGGTCCCAACGAACCTGGAGGCCCATGCGGGCTGCGGCGGAGCGGGCGGTTGACCACGACGCGCCCGCCGCGAAGCGCTCCCACTCCGCCACGCTCATCTCCAGCTCGGAGCCCTCCTCGATGCGGAAGGAGATGACGTCGGCGACGGCCTCGCCCAGGGTCTTCAGGCCCGCGCTCGACTCCCAGGCCTCCAGGAAGGCATCGGCCGCATGGTCGAGCGCCTCGTCCGAGGAGATGGCCGCCGGACCGATGTGATCGCGAGCAGCCGCATCGATCGCCTCGCCCAGGCCGACCCGCTCGATCCAGGCATCGGCATCGGCCTCCTGTTCAGGCGGGACCGCGTAGAGCAGGTGGCCATTGACCTCCTCCACCCCGGCGTGGTGCAGGCGTCGCATGACCGCCAGGAATCCGGCCTTGTAGGAGGGAATGTCGGCGCTGGTGACGCCCAGCACGAAGGGCTGGTCGCGCTCGTCGGCCGCGCCGTCGAGCAGGTTGGCCGCTTCGGCATCGGTCCGGGCGACGATCACGCCCGGCACGCCCATGACGTCCAGCTGGAAGCGCGCGGCGTTCAGCCGCTTGATCTGCTCGTCGACGGGAACCAGGACCTTGCCGCCCTGGTGGCCGCACTTCTTGGCGCCCGGCTTCTGGTCCTCGATGTGGTAGCCGGGGACGCCGACCTCCACGAACCGACGAATGAGGTTCCGGACGTGGGCATCCCCGCCGTGGCCGGTGTCCGCGTCGGCGATGATGAGCGGCGAGAAGTCGATCGCCGGCACGTTGGCGAGTTCCTCGTCGGACATGTGCGCACGGGCGAAGGACTGGTTGCGGTCGGCGGTCAGCAGCGCGCGCACGATCGTCGCCGCTTCGTCAGGAACCTGCGAGAGGGGATAGGAGGCGAGGTCCGGCCCCGGGTCCTCGGTGCTCGAGCCCTTGGCGGAGGTCGCCCAGCCGCCCAGGTAGATGGCCTCGATGCCGGCCCGCTTCATCGCGACCGCCTGCCCCGGGGAGTAGGGTCCGAAGGTGGTGATCGCCTCGCCGCGCGCGAAGAGCTCGCGCAGCCGGGCGTGGAGGTCCCGCGCGGCGTTGCGCGCAACGGGGAAATCGACCTCGATGCTGCCGCGCTGCTCGGCGACCTGACGCGCGGAGAAGAGACGCGTCAGGCCGTCGAACCGCTCGTCCGCCATCCAGCTCCGAAGAGCCTCGGTGGCGGGCTCCCTCCGAGAGCTGGGCGCAGCCTCCGGCCGGGCCGGATGCGTGATTGCCATGCCGGACGAGCTACTCGTTGGCGTGATCGCGGTTGCAGATCTCCGGGCACCGGCACTCGGCCAGCTCCGCGACCGTCAGGACCTGCGGCGCCTGGGGTCGCTCGGGCCGCCACAGGAGCCACGGGTTCATGCGGGCTCGACGCCGGATATCGGCTGCGCCGTGCGTGCGTCGGACCTCCCGGCCCGATCGTGCGGAGTACGTTCGTTGAAGCATGCGTCCAGCCTGTCAGAGGTCTAGCCATAAGACAAGACAATTCCACCGATGTCTGATATAAACCACGTTGATATGAATGACGACCCGCTCGACCTCGCTCGCATCGAGGCGTTCGTGCAGGTGGCACGCACGGGGGCGATCTCGCGCGCTGCGGAGGCGCTCTTCGTCACCCAGCCGGCGGTCACCTCTCGCATCCAGGCGCTCGAGCGATCGCTGGGGAGCCAGCTCTTCGTGCGGTCCCGCCAGGGCTCGCGCCTGACGGACGCCGGACGAGCGCTCCTGCCGCACGCCGAGCGGGCGATGGCCGCGCTGCGCCAGGGCAGGGACGCGGTCGAGGAGGTCAGGACCGGTGGAGCGGGGAGCCTGACCATCGGCGCCGCGCCGGCGGTGAGCACCTACGTGCTGCCGGCCATGCTGCACCGCTTCCAGGCCGGGCACCCCGGCGTTCGCCTCTCGGTGCGCAGCGGCCACTCGGAGGAGGTGCTCGAGATGGTGCTGCGCGAGGAGGTTGAGATCGGGCTGATGCGCCCGATCCAGCACCCCGACATCACGTCAACCCTGCTCTACGATGACGAGCTGGTGCTCGTCGTGCACCGCGGCCACCGCTTCGCTGCCGCCGGCCACGTGCGGATGGCTCAGCTCGCGAGCGAGCACCTCATCCTGTTCGACCGGACCAGCTCCTACCACGAGCTCACCAGCGCCATCGTGCGCCAGGCGGGCATCGCGCCGCGCGGGCAGCTGGAGGTGGACAACATCGACGCCGCCAAGCGCATGGTCGAGCAGCGGCTGGGGATCGCGCTGCTGCCGCGGACATCGGTCCAGGCGGAGATCGGGAGCGGTCGGCTGGTGCCGGTCAAGCTGACGGACATGACGGCGGTCCGCCGCCAGATCGTCGTTGCCCGGCGGCGGGATGCGGGCGTCCTCTCGCCCGTGCTCGCCGCGTTCATCTCGACGCTCGACGACCTGCGGCCGACCGAGGAACGGAGCCACCACTTCCTCGCCTGATCCGGGCCGGGTCCGTGGCTCTTCCGGAACGGCGCCGCACCGCGTACGATGCGACGACATGGATCGCGATCTCGCAGCCAGCGTCCCGCTCCTGGCCGTCCTCAAGCCGCGCGAGCGCGAGGCCGTCCTGCGCTCTGCCCGCGAGCAGCACTACGGTCCCGGCGATGTGGTGGTGGCCGAGGGCGATCCGGCGACCCGCCTCTATGTCGTCGTCAGCGGGACCGCCCGGGTCGAGCGGGCCGACACGGGTACGGTCGGTCGCCTGCAGGCCGGCGACTTCTTCGGCGAGCTGGCGCTGATCGAGGAGCATGGCCGCACCGCCAGCGTGGTGGCCGAGACGGACCTCACCTGCCTGCTGATCCCGGCCTGGGAGTTCAAGGCGCTGCTCGAGGAGCACCCCCAGATGGCCTTGCCGATGATGAAGGCGATGATCGCGCGGCTGCATCGGCGGGAGCATCACGGCTACTGACGCATAGGCGGTGCGCCAGGCCGATGCGCTAGCGGCTGCGCCGGCCCGCTGCGCCGGCCGCCTGCGCCGGCCCGATGCGTCGGCCGCCTGCGCCGGCCCGATGCGTCGGCCGCCTGCGCCGGCCGAGCCCATCCCGTTGCTTCAGATGCAAGGAAATCCGCGGGAAGAGCCCCGAGGGCATCGCTCTGGCGTCATTTGTTGCGCTGGATGCAACGAAACCCGCGGGACGGGCGGTTCCGGCGCGATCTGTTGCGCTGGATGCAACCAAACCCGCGGGACGGGCGGTTCCGGCGCGATCTGTTGCGCTGAATGCAACGATCTGCGCCAGAGGCGTCCTGAGACGGGGCTCCGGCGCGATCTGTTGCGCTGGATGCAACGAACCCCGCGGGACGGGCGGTTCCGGCGCGATCTGTTGCGCTGGATGCAACGATCTGCGCCAGAGGCGTGCTGAGACGGGGCTCCGGCGTCATCTGTTGCGCTCCATGCAACGAACCCGGTGGAAGGGCCACCGAGCGGCAACTCCCGCGGGAAACGTTGCTCCACGCGCAACGCCGCCCGCCAGCTAACCCCCGGTGATCGCGCCGGCGACCAGGAGCACGCCGGCGATCGCGAAGAGCGCGGCCGAGCCGATCCTGATGGCACGTGGCGAGAGGCGCGTGCCGACCTGGCGGCCGACCGCCACGGCCAGCAGGTTGGCGCCTACCTCGCCGGCCGTCGACCCGATCCAGGTTGGGATCGGTCCCTGCTGCGAGGCCAGCGCGAACGTGGCGAGCATGCTCTTGTCACCAAGCTCTGCCACGAAGAAGGCGACCGCCACCATCCCGGCGATGCCCATCCAGCCTCGACCGCCCGCGTTGGCGGCGACCTCCTCCCGCACCTCGTCGTCCTCGCCGCGCAGGCTCCAGGCGGCGACGGCGAGGAACGCAGCGCCGGCCACCAGCGCGACCGCCTGGGCTGGAAGCACCGCCCCAAGCGCCGAGCCGATCGCCACCGAGATGCCCTGGATGATCAGGGCCGCCACCACCAAGCCGGCAATCACCGGCCCCGCCCTGTATCGCGTTGCAAAGGCGAGGATGAGGAGCTGCGTCTTGTCGCCCAGCTCCGCGATGAAGACTGCGCCGAAGGCGAGCGCAATGGCCCCCAGGAAAGCACCCATGGCGGCCGATCCTACGTGACGCGGCTAGAATCGAACGCCCAACACACGCAGGAGGCAGAGCCCGGCCGCATGAGCACCGAAGAGCGAAGCGCCGACGTCGAGACGATCGAGAACCTGCTCCGCGAGGAACGCACCTTCCCGCCGAGCGAGGCCTTCGCATCGGCGGCCCTCCTCAACGATCCGTCCATCTACGAGCGGACGAAGACGGACGAGGGCTTCCGCGAGTTCTGGGCCGAGGAGTCGAAGCATCTCGACTGGATGGAGCCCTGGACCGACCTCCTCGAGTGGGATGCGCCCTACGCCAAGTGGTTCATCGGCGGCAAGCTGAACGTCAGCGTGAACTGCCTCGACCGTCACGTGGCCAACGGCCTCGGCGACCGGGTCGCCTACTTCTGGGAGGGCGAGCCGGGCGACGCGCGCACGATCACCTACGCCGAGCTGCTCGACGAGACCTGCCGCATGGCGAACGCGCTGCGCGGCATGGGCGTGAAGAAGGGCGACCGGGTCGCCATCTACATGCCGATGATCCCCGAGCTGCCGGTGGCCATGCTGGCCTGCGCGCGCATCGGTGCACCCCATTCGGTCGTCTTCGGGGGCTTCTCCGCCGATGCCCTGGCGGGGCGCATCGACGATGCCGAGTGCAGCGTCGTGATCACCGCCGACGGCGGCTACCGCAAGGGGTCGTCGGTGCCGCTCAAGCGCAACGCGGACGAGGCGATCGCGCGGACATCATCGGTCCGGCATTGCATCGTCGTGCAGCGCACGAAGGAGGAGGTGGCCTGGTTCGGCGAGCGCGACGTGTGGTGGCACGAGGCGATTCGCGACCAGCCCACGACTGCCGAGCCGGAGCCGATGGACTCCGAGGACCTGCTCTACCTGCTCTACACCTCCGGCACCACCGCCAAGCCGAAGGGCATCATGCACACCACCGCCGGCTACCTGTGCGGGGTTGCGACCACCCATCGGTACATCTTCGACCTCAAGCCGGAGACCGATGTCTACTGGTGCATGGCCGACATCGGCTGGGTGACCGGGCACTCGTACATCGTCTACGGGCCGCTCGCCAACGGCAGCACCGGGATCATCTACGAGGGCGCCGTGGACTTCCCCGAGAAGGACCGATGGGCGCAGATCGCGGCGAAGTACCGCGCCACCATCCTGTACACCGCGCCGACCGCCATCCGTGCCCTGATGAAGTACGGGGCGGAGGAGTTCGAGCGCGATGACCTGTCGTCTCTGCGGCTCCTTGGTTCGGTCGGCGAGCCGATCAACCCCGAGGCGTGGGCCTGGTACTGGAAGTACATCGGCGGCGAGCGCTGCCCCGTGGTCGACACCTGGTGGCAGACCGAGACCGGCATGATCATGATCACGCCGCTGCCGGGGATCACCACCCTCAAGCCCGGCTCGGCGACCTTCCCCTTCCCCGGGGTTGGCGCCGACGTCGTCGATGAGGCTGGTGCCTCCGTGCCGCTCGGGCGCGGCGGCTACCTGATCCTGGACCGCCCGTGGCCGGCCATGCTGCGCGGCATCTACGGCGATCCCCGCCGCTATGAGGAGACGTACTGGTCGCGCTATCCGGGGCGCTACTTCCCGGGCGACGGCTGCAAGCGCGACGACGACGGCTACTACTGGCTGCTCGGCCGCGTCGATGACGTGATGAACGTGTCGGGGCACCGCATCTCGACCACCGAGGTCGAGTCCGCCCTGGTGTCGCACGCCGCAGTGGCCGAGGCCGCGGTGGTGGGGCGCTCGGACCCGCTGACCGGGCAGGGGATCTTCGCCTACGTGACCCTCCGCTCCTCGCACGAGCCCTCCGATGCGCTCGCCGGCGAGCTTCGCGAGCACGTGGCCGAGATGATCGGCAAGTTCGCGCGGCCGAAGCAGATCATGTTCACGCCGGACCTGCCCAAGACGCGTTCCGGCAAGATCATGCGGCGGCTGCTGCGCGACCTCGCGGAGGAGCGGGAGCTTGGCGATACCACGACCCTCGCCGACTCCGCGGTCGTGAACACGATCCGCGGCCAGTCGGGGAGCGGGGAGGAGTAGGGGCCCCGCCGCCTCGGGTTCTGTTGGCTCAGGGGCTCTGTTGCTCCAGGAGCAACGAACCCGGCCGGAACCGCCGTCCCGGCACGCCTCTGGCGCCAGGCGTTGCCGCCAGCGCAACAAATCACGCCGGAAGGCGCCGTCCCGCGCCGGGCGTTGCCGCCAGCGCAACAATCCACGCCGGAACCGCCGTCCCGGCACGCCTCTGGCGCAAATCGTTGCGGCCAGCGCAACAAGCCACGCCGGAAGGCGCCGTCCCGCGCCGGGCGTTGCCGCCAGCGCAACAAATCACGCCGGAAGGCGCCGTCCCGCGCCGGGCGTTGCAGCCAGCGCAACAAATCACGCCGGAAGCCGGGAATCGGCACGCCTCTGGCGCAAATCGTTGCAGCCACCGCAATGCTCCCCACTCACCGGCGATGCCGAACCCAGAGGAGCCCGTCCCCAGCCGGCGCTTCGCCGGAGCGGATTGCCGCCCACAGCTGACGCGTCCCCACCGGAAGCACTTCACGAATCAGGCTCTGGTGGCCGGCAACCGCGCCGCGATTGCTCGGCATGTCCAGCACGGCGAGGACGAGCGCGACCTCGCGGCCAAGGGCCTCGCTGAGTGCTGCTCGCTTGAGCTGCGCCGATCTCAGCTGGGCCTGCAGATCGCGCAGCCATCGTTCGATTTCGAACATCAGCACCGCTCGAGCGTTGTCGAGCACAAGGTCGGCGGCGCGCCGATCAGGGGGCGCCCCCACCGGTAGCTCCATGCGTTTGCGCCACGACCCGTGGGCCTCGCCGATGATCCATTGCGCCACTCCGAGCTGGCCCGAGTCGCGGAGCCGGACGCCGTCCGACGGCACAACCTTCATGAGGAGCCGGTGCCCGGTTCCCTCGGCCAGCCGCTCGGCAAGGTCAAGGTCGGGCGCCGACTTGCCGGCGAGGATGCGGCTCAGCCGCGAGGGGAGGACGCCGACGCGTCTCGCGAGCTGGCGCTGGCTCAGGCCCGCCACGTCGCAGGCCAGCCGGAGCTCGCGCGCGTACCAATCCAGCGGGTCGTCCCGGCCCGGGCCCCACCTGCCATCCACGCCCTGGAGCCTGCGCCGACACTGCTTACCGCCCGCTTACCGCCCCCTTAGCGACCGACAAACGGACTTCGCCGCGGGTCAGCCGCACCTTGCTCCAGACCGCGGCCAGATCGGGTGCTCCGGTGGGAGCAGCACGCCGGCGGACAGGCGGATGACCGGTTGGCCGGCGAGGATCGGCTGGCCGCAGCCGGCGCAGGTCGCATCGGTCGCAGGGGGTTGCAAATCGGCGCGACGTCAAACGGGCGCGGGAACGAAAGCGGGAGAGGAGGCGTCCTTCCGGCTATGAGGGCAACCGCTTCGTTCTGCCTGGTGGCGCTGCTGGTGCTGGCGGCGGGCTGCGCTCGCTTCGGCATCGGCCCTTCGGTGGCCGACGTCGACGTCATCGGCGCCTGGGTGCTCGAGGATGGGACAGGCCCACAGGGACCGATCGACGTTCCCGACGGTTGGCGCGTGACGCTGGTCTTCGACGCCGATGGGGTCCACGGCCAGGCCTGCAACCACTACGGCGGCTCGTACGACCTGCACGGCAACGTCATCGGCTTCGCGGAGATGTCGATGACGGAGATGGCGTGCGAGGAGCCGATGATGAGCGTGGAGGCGGCCTATCACCGGGCCCTGGCCGCGGTCGACAGGGTGGAGCGCGACGGCGACGCGCTCACAGTGAGCGGTCCCGAAGTGGAGCTTGCGTTCGGCCTGCTGCCCCCGGTGCCCGACGCCGCCTTGCAGGGGACGCACTGGACCCTGGAGTCGCTGATCGATCGGGACGCCGTCTCGTCCGTGCAGGGGAATGGATGGCTGGAGCTTCGTGCCGACGGGACGCTGGCCGGTTCCACTGGCTGCCGCGACCTGACCGGCCGCTACGTGGTTGACGGTGACCGCGTGGTCGCCACCGACCTGCGAGCGGACGGCACCTGTGCACCGCAGTCTCACGGCGCAGGATGCGATGGTGGTCGAGGTGCTGGGCGATGGCTTCGGTGTCGCGATCGAGGGCAGCACTCTCACCGTCAGCCAGACCGACGGAGCAGGGCTCGGCTACACGGCTCTCGCTCCGGACTGACCGGCGCATCGGCGGCGGCGCCGCCTACAATCCGGGCATGGTCGAGCACGCTCCCGGGCAGCCAACCGACGTGGCGGCCGAGTACCTGATGACGATCCGCTACATGCACGGCGAGGGGCAACCCGTCATCGCCGCACGCCTGGCAGAGCGCATGCGCGTCAGTCCGGCCACGGTCTCCGAGATGGTGAACCGCCTGGTGCGCGAAGGGCTGCTCACGGTCGACGAGGCCACGCGGCAGCTGGAGCTCACGCCGGACGGCCGGACTGCGGCCGAGCGGACCTTCCGCCGGCACGCCCTGGCCGAGTGGCTGCTGACCGAGGTCATCGGCCTTGGCTGGGCGGAGGCCGATGAGGAGGCGCACCACCTGCAGCACGCCCTGTCGGAGCGCGTGACCGACCAGATCGACGCGCTGCTCGGGAAGCCTCCGACCTGTCCGCACGGCAACCCCATCCCGCGCGGTGGGCGGACCCCGCAGCGCCCGGCCGGGATACAGCTGAGCGGAGCCGCGGCGGGCGGCGAGGTCACGATCCTGCGCGTCACCGAAGAGGCCGAGGAGGACGCCCGCCTGCTCACGTTCCTGCAGGAGCACGAGATCCGTCCCGGCAGCGTCTTCCACGTCGTCGACCTGGCCGAGCACATCGGGACCATTACCCTGCGCGGCATCGCCGGCGAGGTGACGCTGGGCATCGGCGCCGCCGCGAAGCTGCGCGTCCTGCCCGGCCGTGCCGACGATGCACTCTTCCACCGCGTCCCGGAGCGGGCGCGCCTCGCTGCCGGGACGTTGAGGTGATTTGCTAGGATTCGCAGGTCCACCACCTCCCCCGACCGGAGCTGAGCCGTCCGTGACCAAGAACCGCAGTCGCAAGGCCGTCATCGCGTCAGTCGTCACCCTGCTGTGGCTCGGCTACATGGTCGTCGGCCTGGCCCTCATCAACACCTTCGCGCCGACGTCGGGCGGAGAGGGGCCGGCCGGCCTCGCCGCGTTCGTCGGGCTCGTCGCCGGGTTGGTGACCTGCGGCTTCATCATGTGGGCTGCCTCCGAGTAGCGCCAGTTCGCGCGGACCCACACACCCGGCGGACCCACATCTCCGATAGATCTTCCGTTTCGCGCCCGGCGCGCGATCGGGGTCATGCACGGCAAGTTCTATCGGTGCACCCTGCGCGTGGCGCACGCCACCGGGAGCGTTTCGCGCTCAGCCTGCACCGATAGACCGATCAGAACCTCGCCCGGGATGCAACTCGGGCTCAGATCAGAAGATCTATCGCCCCCAAAGCCGCCGCCGCTCCCGAAGGCGTGCTGACGCACCCTCGAGCTGTCGCCGCCCAGGGGCGCCGCTACTCGACGTCCCCGGAGTAGTGCGCCGCGGTGGGCGGGTGCTCGCGGTCCAGGCCATTCCGCATGAGTCGTTCGTACAGTCCCGGACGCCGGTCGGCAATGGTGTCCCACTCGTGCTCGCCGGGGCGTCGACGAACGTGGGTGGGTCGAGCCGCATCGGGATCGATCTCTCCCACCAGCAGCTCCGGGCCGTCGCCGGCAGACGCCAGCACCTTGCCGTCGAAGTCGAGCAGGAGGGATCGGCCCATGAAGGTCGTCCCGCGCTCCGTGCCGACGCGATCGGCGGCGAGCAGGTAGCAGTGGTTCTCGTTCGCCCGCGCCGGCGCGAACAGGTCGGGATGGAAGTCGACGCCGATGGGCCAGTTCGTGGGCAGGGCGATCAGGTCGGCCCCGTCCAGCGCGCAGATACGCGCGGCCTCCGGGAAGCGCAGGTCGTAGCAGACCAGGACGCCGAAACGCAGCCCGTCGACCTCGATGACGGGGGGAGCATCGGGCCCTGGCGTGGCGAAGCGGTCCACGCCCAGGAAGGGCAGGTGCATCTTCCGGTAGCGGTAGTGGCGGCCGTCGGGGAGGAGGATGAGGGCGGTGTTGAAGACCTCGTCGGCATCGGGCTCGATGGTGCCGCAGACAATGGTGACCCGATGCTTGTCGGCCAGGCCGGCCAGCACCTTTTCAGCGAGCGGCTGCGCGCGTCGCGCCACGCCGAGCGCCTCCGACAGCGAGGCGAAGGCGTAGCCGGTCACCGCTGCCTCCGGCAGCACGACGAAGCGGGCGCCGGCCGAGGCGGCGTCGTCCACCGAACGTGAGATGAGGTCGAGGTTGCCCTCGACCTCACCCAGCTTGGGATCGATCTGGCAGGCGGCGACGCGGAGGGTGCTCACCGCGGCATCTTACGATGCGCGGTCCCCGGCCGCGTCAGCCCAGGGCCAGCAGGTGTCCCTGGATCGGCGGCAGGCCGGGATAGCTCTCCGCGATCTCCGGCATTCCGTCGGTCGGGACGTCGAGCGCCGCGGTAGCCGCATCGGTCAGGAGGGCGTACGGTCGCGCGCCAACGACGTCGCGCGCATGGTTCTTGAGCAGGCGATGGGCCAGGATCACCTCGGTACCGGCCAGCTCCTCGCGACCCAGGATGCGCTGGAGCACGTAATCGCCGTGATGGAGCACGAACTTCAGGTCGAGCCTGTTCACCAGCGAGCAGGAGTTGCAGTCACAGGTGAGCGAATCGCGACCCTCGGCAAGTCGGGCGGCAAAGGCGGCGTAGCACGTGCGCAGGCAGGCCGTGACCGCATCGCCGCGGACCGACCCAGGCAGGTCCGGGGCGACTGCGAAGATGGCGTCGCCCTCGAATTTCGCGACGGCGAAGGACGGGGCGAGCGTCGTGGCCATCGCGTCGAGGACGCTCGAAAGCAGGGAGTAGATGGGTGCCGGCTCATCGCTCTCCGCGTTGAGCTCGGCGTGGGCCTCGGCGATGCCCTGCAGGAAGGTCGTGTACCCGGAGATGTCGGCGAGCAGCAGGGCGCCGCGCTGCCGTGAGCTCGGGCCGGGCGTGTACTCCATGCGCGCACATTCTCGTGGATCACGGCCGCGGCCGTATTGCTCGGGGAGGGTCCGCTATGATGCCGCGGTGCGCCGCGCAGCTCGCGGGAGGAACCGATGACTGACTCCCGCCCGCCGGATGACGGCCCGAACTGGCCCGAGAACGACCTTTCGCGCGAGGAGGGCCTGGCCGGCTCCCGGCTCGACCGATACCCGCCGTCCGGCGCTCCAGATCCGGAACCTAGGACCGAGGCTGCCGCCACGACGACGGCCTTCGGCTCGGAGGGCGAGGCCTGGGACCCGAACCTGGACGGCGAGCGGCGGCGCCCGACCACGGCCGAGCAGGCCGTGCCCTGGATGATCGGCGTCATCCTGGCCCTGGCCGGGATGGTGATCGTGCTGCTGGCGCTGATCTTCACCTTCCCGAACGGGTTGGTCGGTACCGCCTCGCCGACGCCCGGCCCCTCGGTACCGGCTTCCGCCACGGCGTCGGAGGTGGCGATCGCGAGCGCGCCGGCAGCCCCCAGCTCCGAGGCCACCGCGACCGCGGCCCCAACCGCGGACGTGACGCCGACGGCGACGCCGGTGCCCGAGTACGGCCCGCTCGAGATGGTCTACCTGGGTCGGCCATCGGGCCTCGCGCCCATCTACCTGCTGCGCCGCGACTTCTCCGTGGAAGAAGACCCGACGATCATGGCCCAGGCCGAGCAGGGGATCGAGGCCTTCGCATGGTCGCCGGACGGACGCTCGGGCGTCGCCATCATCGCCGGTCGCGCAGTGGCGCTGACCCCGGGGCAGTCCGCCCGTGCCCTGGCCGATGACGTGGCGGCCGTCAGCTGGGGCTGGGACTCCGAGACCGTCTACGCCGTCCGCATCACCCGTGACGGTTCCAACGACAGCACCGAGGTGCTGCAGGTCGATTTCGCCACCGGCGAGGCGCAGACCCTCGCCACCGTCAGCTATCCGCATCCGGTGACCGGCGCCGACCCGAAGCTGAAGGAGGCGCAGTTCGTGGACGACGGCGGACTGGTGCGCCTCTACGCCGTCGCGGACGGCAACCTGGACCTCTGGGTGCTTGGCGCGCCCGCGACCTATCGCATCGATGCGGGGGATGGCAGCGTCGCCGAGGCGACCGGGCAGCCGGTGCTCTTCGCACCCGACGGCCGTCAGCGAGTCGAGCTCATCGAGAACAACGACGGCACCAGCGTTCTCTCGCTGATCGACGCGGCGGAGGACACGGTGGCCAGCGTGCAGGTGACGGGCCTGGTCAGCCACCTGCGCTGGGCGTCGTCCAGCAACGAGGTCGTCTTCACCTTGGGGCGGCTCAGCAACTCGGGCGGCGTGCGGCAGGACCTCTACGTCTGGGACCTGGCCGATGGCGTGGCGCCCATGGCGCTGACCAGCAACGGCGTCTCGTTCGGCGCCAGCTGGGTCGGCGTGAGTCCCAACTGGATGCCGGCCCGTTCCTGAAGTAAGGTCACAGCCATGAGCCCGATGCAGGAGATCGTCAACCCGATCGCCGTGGAGCTGGACGAGACCTCGCAGGTGATGCGCATCCGCTGGGATGACGGCCACCTGGGCGAGTGGGGTTGGATGGCGCTCCGTCGCGAGTGTCCCTGCGCCCTCTGCTCCGGCGAGGGCAGCCTGCCCGGTGTCGTCACGCCCGAGACCATCTTCACGCCGCAGCAGACCACGATGGAGCGGGTGAAGTGGATCGGCCGCTACGCGCTGGCGCCCATCTGGGCCGACGGTCACGACACGGGCCTCTTCACCTACCACAAGCTGCGCGCGCTCTGCCAGTGCGCGGAGCACCGCGAGGCGACATCGTGACGGTGCTCCATGCAGCGCCCTGATCCGGCCGCGCGCTCCACGTCGCCCGGCCTGCTGCTGGTCCACGCCCACCCCGACGACGAGTCGTTCGCCACCGGCGGCCTGATCGCCCGTTCCGTGGCCGAGGGCCATCGCGTCGACCTCGTCACCTGCACCGGCGGCGAGGAGGGCGAGATCCACGACCCGCGCCTCGACTACGACGAGGCCTTCCCGCGGCTGCGCGAGATCCGACGCGAGGAGCTGGCGTGCTCGCTCGCCGCGCTGCGCGGCGTCTACCCCGGCGAGCTGGACCTTCACCTGCTCGGCTACCGCGACTCCGGGATGATGGGCACCGAGTCGAACGAGCACCCGGAGGCCTTCTGGAAGTCGGACCTCGACGAGGCCACCGGCAAGTTGGTGGCGATCGTGCGCCGAACGAAGCCGGCTGTCATGGTCAGCTACGACCCGAACGGGAACTACGGCCACCCCGACCACATCAACGCGCACCGCATCGCCATCGCCGCCTGGGAGGCGGCCGCCGACCCGGCCCGCTACCCGGACGCGGGGGAGGCGCACCCGTGGCGAAGTTCTACGAGGTCGCCTTCAACCGCGACCGCTGGTTCTCGCTGATGCAGGAGATGACGGAGCGCGGCATCCCGCTGCCGTGGGACTTCGGGAGCGATGAGGCTGCCGGGCCCGACGCCGACGAGCTCAACCCGTCGAACGCAGAGGCGCTGCGCCAGGTGGAGGAGAAGCTCGCATCCGGCCAGGAGGTCGAGGGTTTCGGGACGCCGGAGGAGGAGATCACCACCATCGTCGACGTTTCGGGCTACGCGGGGCCCAAGCGCGCCTCGATGGACTGCCACAAGACCCAGCGGCAGGACATGGGCTGGCTGCTGGACATGCCCGACGACCTGGCCGCGAAGGCAATCTCGCCCGAGCACTTCATGCTCACCCGCTGGCGGGACCACGAGATCCCGGACGGCCACCGGGAAGCATCGGTCTTCGAGGGCCTCTAGCCGATGTCCACCTCCATCGGCCTCGACGAGCGCCTGCGCCAGTACCTGCTGGAGGTTGGGATCCGCGAGCATCCCGCCCTGGCGCGTATCCGTGAGCGCACGCACCAGACCCGCGGCGCGGGCATGCTCTCGGCGC
This sequence comes from uncultured Chloroflexia bacterium, assembly GCA_963777045.1. Lineage (GTDB taxonomy): Bacteria > Chloroflexota > Limnocylindria > QHBO01 > QHBO01 > JAPSGM01. Next base: position 38,997 of record CAVZPD010000030.1, on the reverse strand, counting down.
CCGAGGAGGCCGCGCTGCTGGGACTCCTGGTGAAGCTGACCCACGCGCGGCGAGTGCTGGAGGTCGGCACCTACACCGGCTACTCGTCAACCGCCATGGCGCTGGCGCTGCCGCCCGAGGGTCGCATCGTCTGCTGCGACGTCAGCCGCGAGTTCACCGACCTCGCACGGCAGGGATGGACCGATGCCGGTGTCGCCGACCAGGTCGTGCTGCACGTCGGGCCGGCCCTCGAGACGCTCGACCGCCTGCTGGCCGAGGAAGCCGGCGGGAGCTTCGACATGGCGTTCATCGACGCCGACAAGCAGGGCTACGACGCCTACTACGAACGCGCGCTGCGCCTGGTTGGGCCCGGCGGCCTGATCGCCATCGACAACACGCTGTGGAGCGGGGCGGTGGCCGACCCATCGGCCACTGACGCGGACACCGTGGCCCTGCGCACGCTCAACGCGAAGATCCACGACGACGGCCGGGTTGAGCCGGTCATCACCCCCGTCGGAGACGGTCTGACGTTGGCGCGCGTGCGCTAAGGTTCGCAGCAGCCATGGACTGCCCGAGCTGCGGCACCCGCAACGAGGCCGGCGCGAAGTTCTGCATCAACTGCGGAGCCGCTCAGTCACGGTCCTGTGACGCCTGCGGCCACGAGAACCCGTCGGCGGCGAACTTCTGCGCCAACTGTGGCTCCGCCCTTCTGGCCTCCACCGAGTCGGCGGCCGCACGCGCCGCTGCCCCGGTCGCAGCCGCGGGCCCGGTGGCGGAGCGCCGGCTCGTTTCGGTCATGTTCGTGGACCTGGTGGGATCCACTGCCCTGGCTGCCGACCGTGACCCGGAGGAGACCCGTGAGCTCCTCAGCCGGTACTTCGATATGGCCAGGCGCACCGTTGAAGGGCACGGCGGAACGATCGAGAAGTTCATCGGCGACGCGGTGATGGCGGTCTGGGGCGCGCCCACCGCGCACGAGGACGACGCGGAGCGCGCCGTGCGCGCGGCCCTGGAGCTCGTCTCGGCGGTCACACACATCGACGTAGCCGGCCAGCCGCTCGCGGCGCGAGCCGGGGTTCTGACCGGTGCGGCGGCCGTCACAGTCGGTGCCGAGAACCAGGGGATGGTTGCCGGCGACCTGGTGAACACCGCAAGCCGCCTTCAGTCAGCAGCCCCGCCCGGGACCGTGCTGGTGGGCGAGGCCACGTACCGCGCGGCGTCGAACGCCATCTCGTTCGAGGAAGCCGGGAAGCAGCTGCTGAAGGGCAAGCCGTCGCCGGTCCCGTCGTGGCGAGCTGTGGCGGTCGTCGCTCGGCGCGGCGGGTCGGGGCGGTCGACGACACTCGAGCCACCGTTCGTCGGGCGCGAGGAGGACCTGCAGCAGCTCAAGGACCTGTTCGAGGCGACGCGACGCGACCGGCGGTCGCGCCTGGTAACGATCGTCGGGCAGGCAGGCATCGGCAAGAGCCGGCTCGCCTGGGAGTTCGAGAAGTACCTGGACGGCGTGGTCGACGAGGCGTTCTGGCACGAGGGCCGCTCGCCGGCCTACGGCGAGGGGATCAGCTACTGGGCGCTCGCCGAGATGGTCCGCCGCAGAGCGCGGATCACCGAAGGATCCGAGGCCGCCGAGGCTCGGGAAAAGCTTGCCGCCATGCTCGAGGAGTACGTCCCCGACGCGGCTGAGCGCCGCCGTATCGAGCCGCGGCTTGCCGGCCTGCTGGGACTTGCCAATCTGCCCGCCGAGGGGCGCGAGGAGCTCTTCAGCTCGTGGCGCCTCCTCTTCGAGCGCATCGCCGACCGGAGCCCCACGATCCTGGTCTTCCTGGACCTGCATTGGGCTGATCAGGGGCTGCTCGACTTCATCGAGGACCTGCTTGCCTGGGCGCGAAGCTCTCCCATCCTCGTGGTGGCGCTCGCGCGCCCGGAGCTCCTCGAGCGACGGCCTGATTGGGGGCGCCAAGTCCGGAATGCAACGCAGACCAACCTTGAGCCGTTGAGCGCGGACGACATGCGCAAGCTGCTGATCGGCCTGCTGCCAGGCGTGCCGGGCTCGTCGCTCGACGCTGTCGTCGAGCGAGCCGAAGGGATTCCGCTCTATGCCGTAGAGACGGTTCGGATGCTGCTGGACACCGGGGCGGTGGTCCCCGACGGCGATCGTTTCGCGGTACGTGGTGACCTGACTCAGCTCGCGGTCGCCGAAACGCTGCAGGCGCTGATCGCTGCCCGCCTGGATGCCAACGACCCGGCGGATCGGGCCCTGCTGCAGGATGCCGCGGTGCTCGGGCTCTCCTTCACGCTCGAGTCCCTGGCTGCCGTCAACGGCGGCGACCCCGCTCAGCTCGTCGTGCAGCTCGAGCGGCTGAGCCGTCGCCAGCTGGTGACGCAGGAGGTCGATCCGAACTCGCCAGAGCGTGGCCAGTACCGCTTCGTCCAGGCCCTGCTGCGCGAGATCGCCTACCAGTCGCTGGCGCGCGAGGATCGACGCCGGAAGCACCTGGCGGCCGCCCGCCACTTCGAAGCGCTGGGCGAGGACGAGCTGGCCGGCGTCCTGGCCAACCACTACCTGGACGCCTTCCGGTCATCCCGCCCGGGACCGGAGGCCGATGCGCTCGCCTCGCAGGCTCGCATCTCGCTGCTGGCGGCCGCAGATCGCGCGACGTCGCTGCACTCGCACCGCCAGGCGATCGCGTACCTGGAGCAGGCACTGACGGTAGCCCGCGACGAGCTCGAGCAGGCAGCGATTCACGAACGGATCGCGAAGGCCGGTGAGCCGGCGGGCGACCTGACCCTCGGGATCGTGAACGCAAAGGAGGCCGTCAACCTCTACCGCGGCGCCGGCGACGGCGTCTCGCAGCTGCGGGCCGCGACGCGCCTCGGCCGTAACCTGATCAACTTCCAGCACGAGGCCGAGGCGGCCGAGACACTCGAGCGGGCCATCGAGGAGGCCGAGCCGCTCGGGGAGGTGCCCGAGCTGGCCGCCGCGTGGGCCGAGCTGGCCCGTGCCAGGATGCTCGACGAGCGGCACGCCGACGCCGTCGCTGCCGGCGACCATGCCCTGGCCATCAGCGGCGCCTCGCTCTGGGCAGTCGTCGAGGCGCTCATCACGAAGGGCACGTCGCTCGGCGTGATCGGCCGCGGCGTCGAGTCCGAGGCGACGCTGCGGGGAGCCATTCACCTCGCCGACCGCAACGAGCTGACCCCCGCCTCGCTCCGTGCCCGCAACAACCTGGCGGGGCCGCTCTTCTTCATCAACCCCGTGGAGGCAGCCGAGCTCGCGCGCGAGGGCTACGAGATGGGCGTCCGCCTCGGGCATCGGCCCTTCACCCTGCAGTTCCTCATGCTGAGCCAGCAGTTCGGATGGCTGAACGGGGAGTGGGATCGCTGGACGGCGGCGGTCGATGACGCCCTCGAGAACGCGGACCCCTCGCCCTTCTACGTGGCGGGGTTGCTCTTCGACCGCGCCGCCCGGCAGGGGGCGCGCGGGGACCTGGCAGCCGCGCACGCGACGGTGAACCAGGCGATCCAGGCCGTCGCCCACCTCCGGACCGCGCAGGTGACCGCGGCCCCACACCTGTCGCTTGCCTGGCTGGCGCTGATGGAAGGCCAGTGGGCATTGACCGTGGACGAGGCTCGCATGGCAGCGCAGAACTCGAACTTCTCGATCGAGGCCTGGGCGCTGGCGGCGGTCGCCGGCGCTGCCGGGAACATGCCTGAGGCACTCGACGACGCGGCGGCCGGCCTCGAGCATCCATCCGCCGAGGGTCCGGTCGCCGACGCACTGGCAATCACGCCGGGTGCCTTGAAGGCGGCGCGAGCCGGCGACCACGATACCGTGAAAGGTCGCCTGTCCGATGCGCATGGGAGCCTGGTGGAGGCCGGCTACCTCACCCTCGCGCATTTCATCGGGCTCGCGTGGGGGCTGCTGATTCACGAGCCCGATTCGCCATCGGCCAGGGCAGCAGCCGAGGCGGAGGCGTTCTTCATGGAGCGCGGCGCGTCGCAGGTTGTGGCCACCTTCCGCCAGGCAGTCGTGCCTCTCCCGAACCGGCCAACGCGCGTGGCGGCAGAGCGCCGGACGGAAGCCGAACCGGCGCGGTGAGCCCTGCTCCGGCCATCCTGGCCGAGACGGTAAACCGCTGGGGGACGCCGCTCTACGTGACCGACCTCGACCTCGCTGCCGCACACCTGGCCGACTGGCAGGGCGCCTTCCCCGGTGCCCTGATCGCGTATGCGGTCAAGGCCAACGCCGATCCACAGCTGCTGCGTCGCCTGGTCGCGGATGGTGCCGGCTGCGAGGTGGTGACCGCGGTGGAGCTGGCGCTGGCCCGACGCGCCGGCTGCCCGCCGGAGCGCATCGTGGTGAACGGGGTCGGGAAGCGCGACGAGGAGCTGCACCTGGCGCTGGAGGCGGGTGCCCTCGTGAACGCCGAATCGCTCGATGAGCTGGCGGCGCTCCTCACCCTCGCTGCCGGACACGAGCGACCGCGCATCGGGCTGCGCCTCAACCCCGCGCTGGATGCGGAGACGCACCCGCACCTGGCGACGGGCGCCGCGAGCAGCAAGTTCGGCATCCCGCAGCCGCAGCTGCCCGACGCGCTGCGACTCCTGCGTGACGCAAAGCTGCCGCTTGAGAGCCTTGGCGCCCACATCGGCTCCGCGCTGGAGTCGTCCGAGTGGCATGCGGCGCTCGCTGCGCGCCTCGCTCAGGCGGTGGCTTCGGCCGCGGCGATGGGCCTGGAGCCGCGGCGCATCGACCTGGGCGGCGGGCTCCTCACCGCCGATGCCGCCGCGCTGGAGGCGCTGGCCGAATCGGTGCGCGAGCACTTCCCCGATCCCGCTCGGCTCGTCTTCGAGCCGGGCCGGTCGCTTGCGGCCGATGCCGGCTGGCTCGTGACGCGCGTCGTGCGCGTGCAATTTCGCCCGGGCGAGGGCTGCACCTACCTCGTGGCCGATGCCGGCATGACCGAGCTGATCCGGCCGATGCTCTACGGCGCGGTCCACCCGGTTTCGCTGGTCGCCTCCGGCGAGCCGATGCGCCACGGCGGGAGCGTCCACCTCGCCGGCCCCGTCTGCGAGGCGGGCGACGTGCTGGCGCGCGGCCTGGAGGCCTGGCTGACCCCGGAGGAGCTGGCGGTCGCCGGCACCGGCGCCCTGCTGGCCATCGGGCGGGCAGGGGCCTACGGGGCGGTGATGGCATCGGTCTACAACGGGCGGCTGCGTCCGGCCGAAGCGGTGCTTGAGGGCGGCGAGGCGCGCCTGTCGCGGCGTCGGGAGACGCTGGACGACCTCCTCAGCCGCGACGTCCCAGATTGAGGACGCGCCAGGTCAGCGCAACCGAGAGCCCGTAGACGACGTGTCCGGCCAGGTAGTAGGCGGTGAGGGCGGCCGGGTTGCGCTTCATGCTGTTCTGCAGCCCCATGGCGGGCAGGAGGGTCTGCGAGACCATGCCGACCGCCGCGCCGAAGAGTGCGCCGCCGAGTGACGTCGGCGCCTTGAAGCTGGCCTGCAGGACGCCGTAGGCCGCTCCCCAGGCCGATCCGTAGCCCCAATGGACGACCTGCCCGGCCTGCGCCTTCGTCTCGTCATCGATCGTCTGGTCCGCCAGTCCCTCGGCGAGGCGTTCCGCGACCTCCTCGGTGGGGGTATCGGGTGCGGTCGGTCCCGGAGGCGCCTTCGGCAGCTGGTAGCCGGCACGCTCGAGGAGGCCCGGTGCGCGTGACATCGCCTCGCCCATGAGGTACGTGCCCGCGGCGCCGGCGATCGCGCCCTTGACGATGGCTGAGACGGGTGACTGGTAGCTGCCCATGCCGCGTCCGATGCGCAAGGCTGGTGCCACCCTGCGCGATGACCAAAGTAATGCGGGAGGACTGGCAGGACGATGCTAGCCTCCGTGCCAGGCGGAGCCACCGTGCCCTGCCAGAACGAGTTCGAAAGAGGAGACGGCCGTGCCGCAGACTCGCCGAAAGCCAGCCAACGACCCTCCCGCCAGCGAGCGCGCTGACGAGCCGTCGGCCGTGCCGCCCGCCGATCCGGTGTCGGAGCCGGCGGCGATGTCTGCAGAGGACGATCGTCGTGGTGGGACCGCTCGACTCCTTCGCCTCGGCGCGGTGCTGGTCGTGGCAGCCGCCATCGTGGTCGCCAGCTTCGTGGGCTGGCCCATCCTCTACAGCCGCTACATCGCGCCCATCGGGGCCAATACGGCGGACCTGGACGAGGTGCGCGACCGGCTGACCGCCGTCGAGGCACGCCAGGACGAGCTCGCCGCCGAGCGGGCCGCCATGGACGAGCGCATCGGTGGCGTCGACGGGCGGCTGGGCGGCCTGGAGGACGCCCTCGACGGGCACACGCGCCGGCTTGCGGAGCTGGACGCGATGGATGCCACGCTGACCTCGCAGCAGTCCGCGGGGACGGCCGAGGTCGCGCGGGAGGTCAGCATCCTGCGGGCGATGGAGCTGATGTCGCGCGCGCGGCTCTTCCTCTACGAGTCGAACTTCGGGTTGGCCGAGGAGGATCTCGTCGCCGCTCGCGACGTCCTGGCCGCCCTCGACGAGGGGACCGCCAGCACCAGCCAGGAGACGATCGAGGTCGCGATCGAGCGGCTCGACCGCACCATCGATTCGCTTCCCGAGCTGCCCGTGGTGGCGAGCGACGACCTCGACATCGCCTGGCAGGCCTTGCTGGGTCACACGCCGCCGACGCCGGTCCCAACTGCCAGTCCACAGCTCACGGAGCAGCCGTCGCCGAGCCCCAGCCCCTGACCAGGCCGATCAGTTGCGAGGTGCGGCCGGGACGAAGCCGTGGCCGCCCATCACGCGCCACCCCGCGCCGTCGTGCTCGAGGTGGTAGATGGCGGGCATCGGCATGGCGAGGTGGAAGTCAGCGTCCACCCCCGGCTCCAGCGCTTGCAGCACCAGGCTGATCAGGTTGCCGTGGCTGCCCAGCAGCAGGCGTCCGCCGTCGGGGTGCCGCACCCGGAGCAGATCCAGGACGCCGATGCCGCGGCGCTGCGCGTCGCGACCCGATTCGGCGCCTTCCAGCGCGTAGTCCGGATCGTCCCAGGCGGTGCGCAGCACCTCCAGCCAATCGTCGCGCAGGGTCGTCGTCAGGCGCCGTTCCCGGAGATCGGCGAGCACGGTGATCGGCAGGCCGCGACGCTCCGCGGTCGGCTCCACGGTCTCCACGGCACGGCGGTACGGGCTCGAGTAGACGCGGGTGATGACGTACGGCTCCAGCTCGTCGGCGAGCTCCTCCGCCGCGCGCCGCCCGGCATCGGTGAGGGGCCGCTCGTCGTCGGCTCCTTCCCAGCCGGCGCTGCCGAGCGGGATCGATTCGGCGTGGCGGACGAGCAGGACATCGAGGCGGCCCAGGGACATTTCCGCGGCCGTCAGCGGGCGTAGGTGCCGGAGAGCTCGGCGCGGGCCAGCATCCGGTCATCGGCTGCGGCTCGAACGCGCGACTCGGTGGGTTCGCCAGCGACCCCCAGCGGCTCCGAGAGGGCGAGCAGCTCGAAGGCGTAGCGGTGCTCGCCCGCCGGCGGGCAGGGACCGCCCCAGCCCGTGCCTCCGAAGCCATTGCGGCCGGCCACCCCGGCGGCGTCGCCCTGGCCCTCCGGCAGCTCGCGCGTGTCGCCGGGAATGTCGGTCAGCAGCCAGTGGACGAAGCCGCCGGCGTCAGGATCGGTCACGATCAGGGCGAAGGAGTCGACGCCGTCGGGCACATCCGTCCAGGCCAGGGGTGGCGAGACGCCTTCGCCGTCACAGCCGTACCTGGCGGGAATCTCCCCGCCGCTGTCGAAGGCTGGGCTGGTGAGCTGCATCGATCCGGCCATGGGACTGGCCTCCTGCGTATCCGATGGTCCGCATGCCGCAAGGCCGATGCCGATCGCCAGCGCAGCCAGGGGTCGCCACTGCATCGGTCCATCCTATCCTGCGGTCCCGCCAGAACCTGACGGCCGTAGCGGCCACAAGGGGCCGAACGGACCTCCCCGCCCCGCGTCGTTGCGGGAGACACTGTCGGGGAAGCTTCGACCAACAACAAAGGAGACGTCTCACCATGGTGAGCACCACCCCCACACGCCCCGTCCCGGAGACGGTCACGGGCCCGCTGCCCATCCTCAGCCACTGGATCGGCGGCCGCCCCGTCGAGGTCCTGCCCGAGCAGACCGGCCCGGTCTACAACCCGGCCAGCGGCGAGGTCATCGCCCGCGTGCCGCGCGGCGGAGCCGACGAGGTCGATGCCGCGGTCAAGGCCGCGCGCGACGCCTTCCCGGCCTGGCGCGACATGCCGCTGCTGGCCCGCAGCCAGATCTTCTTCGCCTACCGCGAGCTGGTCTGGCAGCACCGCGAGGAGCTGGCGGCGCTCATCACCCGCGACCACGGCAAGACCTTCCCCGATGCGCTGACCGAGGTCACCCGCGGCCTGGAGACGATCGAGTTTGCGTGCGGCGCGCCGGTGCACATGGCGGGCATGAACACGCCGAACGTCTCCACCAACGTGGACGCCTACACCCTGCGCCAGCCGCTGGGCGTGGCCGTCGGCATCTGCCCCTTCAACTTCCCGGCCATGGTGCCGATGTGGATCTATCCCATCGCGCTGGCTTCGGGCAACACCTTCATCCTCAAGCCCTCCTCGCACACGCCGGGCGCCATCCAGCTCCAGGCGGAGCTGTGGAAGCAGGCGGGGCTGCCGGACGGCGTCTTCAACGTCGTGTACGGCGGCCGCGAGGCGGTCACCGCGCTGGTCGAGCATCCCGGCGTCGACGCCATCCAGTTCGTGGGCTCCACGGCGGTCGGCCGCTACGTGTACGAGACCGGCACGAAGTCCGGCAAGCGGGTCGGGGCCTTCACCTCGGCCAAGAACGCCATGATCGTCCTGCCCGATGCCGACATGGAGCTCACCGCCGACGCGGCCGTGGCCTCCGGGTTCGGCTCTGCCGGCGAGCGCTGCATGGCGCAGACGCTGGTGATCGCGGTGGGCGAGGCCGGCGACCGGCTGCGGCCGCTGATGGAGGAGCGTATCGCGGGCCTGAAGATCGGACCGGGCATGGACGAGGGGGTCGACATGGGCCCCATCTACACCCGCGAGCACCGCGAGTCGATCATGGGCTGGATCGACAAGGGCGTCGAGGGCGGCGCGGAGCTGGTCGCCGACGGCCGGCCCTTCGTCCATCCCACCAGTCCCGATGGCTTCTTCCTGGGCGTCACGCTCTTCGACCGCGTCACGCCCGAGATGGAGATCTTCCGCGAGGAGATCTTCGGCCCGGTGCTGGGCATCGTGCGGGTGGCGACCTACGACGAGGCGGTCGCCCTCATCAACGGCCACAAGTACGCCAACGGGACTGCCATCTTCACGACCGATGGCGGCGCGGCGCGCCGCTTCAAGATGGAGGTGGACGTGCCGATGATCGGGATCAACGTCCCGATTCCGGTCCCCGCCGGCTACCTCTCCTTCTCCGGGTCGAGGGAGTCGGCCCTGGGTGACCTGCCGATGCGCGGCGAGGACGGGTTCCGCTTCTTCACGCGTCAGAAGGAGGTCACCGAGCGCTGGCCGGAGCCCGGCCGCCGCGAGGCGCTCTCGCTGGTCTTCCCCGCGAACCGCTGACGGAGGCGGCGGCCGGAGCGATCCGGCCGCCGCACTGCTCCATCGGCCTCATCGGTCCTTTGGCAGCCAGGGAATGAAGGCGCTGGTGGTCTTCATGTAGTCGGCGTAGTCGGGGCGCCGCTCCGGGATCGTCTTCTCCAGCATCCCGATGCCGCTGACGCGCACCAGCAGGAAGGTCATGGCGACCGGCGAGAGGAGCGTCCACCAGCCGCCGGCGCCCAGTGCGATCAGCCAGATAGCCCACCATTGGGTGGCGTCGCCGAAGTAGTTCGGGTGGCGGGTGTAGTGCCACAGCCCGCTCCGCAGCGTATGCCCCTTGTTGGCGGGGTCCGCCGTCCAGCGACGCAGCTGCCAGTCGCCGACCGCCTCGAAGAAGAAGCCGATGGCCCACAGGCCGGCGCCAACCCCGTCCAGCCAGGTCAGGTGGTCGGGCCCGCCCGCCATGGCGGCGTAGAGCGGCAGGCCGATGAACCAGGAGAGCAGACCCTGCAGCGCGAAGACCTTGAAGAAGCTGCGCCACCACCAGGCATCCCCGGCCTCCTCCCGCCACTTCGCGTAGCGGTAGTCCTCTCCCTTGCCGGCGTTGCGCGTGGCGATGTGCAGCGCGAGGCGCGCCGACCATGTCGCGACCAGTACCAGGACCAGGGTGGAGCGCGCCACCGAGCCTTCGGGCGTGATGGCCCAGTAGACGGCGGCCTGCAGCAGGAACGTCGGCCCCCAGAAGACGTCCACGATGCTCGAGTTGCGCAGCGCCAGGCTGGCCAGCCAGAGCAGGACCATCAGGCCCATGGTCGCGGCCAGCCCCAGCCCCAGCGCCAGGAACGGATCGGTCATGTGCCCACATTACGCGGGTGGACGGCCAACCGATGACTTCGGCCCGCCGCAGCCGCGCTGGGTGGCGCCGCGCTGGGTGACGCCGCGCTGGGTGGCGCCGGAGTATCGCCCCCACTGATCATCCAGCGAACGAGCGATCGGCCAACGCCCGAAACGGGCCCCTCATTCTCCGATCCATCGGTCCGGGTGATATTCGGGCGGTGGAACAGCGCTTCGTTCGACGGTTCATCAGCCGGGGCGATAACCCGGCGGCAGCGCCGCCACGCAACGATGGCGAGGCAGAGCTTGCTCGGCATGCGAACTGGCATACGGTCTGCACCTTTTGGCTAATACCGCCAACACGCAGTCGGAGGTCAGCTCATCGCGGTCATCCGATCCGAGGTCGTGCCAGCCAGTCTGCAACCAGGACGCGTCGCCCAGGCCATCGCCGATACCGGTGTGGCCGTCCATGCCACAGCGCTCGTGGCCTCGCTGGCCCTGATCTACTTCACCGGCGGCACGCTTGCCGGCACCCAGGCGCTGATCGCCAGCATCGCCTTCTTCCTGCTCACGCTGGCCCGCGTCACCACCGTCATGCGGAGGAGTGCCCGGCGACCGGCCTGGATCGACCCGCTCGTCCGTGCGCTGCCGCTGGTCCTGGGTGGGGCACTCGGCGCGAGCATGGTCTACTACGGTGCCCCGGACTCCCCGCTCATTCCGCTCGCCGCCGCCGCGGCATGGGAGAGCGGGCGACGGTCATCGTCTGCCCTGCTGCTGCACGGTCTGCTCTTCACGCTGGCGTACGCCGGTGGGGGCCTCACCTTCCACTACCGAGCCGGATCGATGGAATCGTGGATGATCGTCGAGGCCGGCAAGTCGTTGGGCCTGGTGTGGCTGGGCGGGTTGGTGGGCCTCGTGGTGGCCCAGGCACCGGTCAGCGCCGCGGCCGAACGGCAGGCCCACGCCCTCGACCGCTCAGCGGCCTCCCGAGAGGAGACGCGGGAGAAGATTGCTCGTGCACTCCGTCATGAGCCGCTGCCGGTCGAGAGCCTCATCGCCGGGGCGCACCTCGGCCTGGCGATCCGGGATACGGAGCTCCTTGGCTTCCTGGTGATGGGCCTCACCAACCAGGAGATCGCCGACGCCCTCTGCATCAGCGAGGCGACCGTGAAGTACCGGCTCACTCGCCTCTACCGACGGCTGGGGGTGACGCGCCGTGCCCAGGCGATCGCCTTCGCCCGGTCGGTGGGCGTTGCGCAGATGCCTGGCGTCGAGGATGCGTCGCACGTCGAGGCGTCGGCGTGAACTCGACCTTTTCTCGCTTCCCCGTGTCGGGCAGCCGGCCATAGGATCGGGAGCATGGCAGTCACCGCTCGCCCGATCGATGGCGCGCGTCGCGCGCTCTTCCCGAGGAGCCTCGACGCGCTGGGCGAGGATGTCCGCGAGCACGTCGACACCGCGTCCAAGGTGTGGCTCTACTCGGCGATCTTCTGGCTGACCTTCGTCGACCTGGTGGGCCTGACCATGGCCACCGAGCTCATCACGCCCGACCTCTTCGGCGGCATCCCGTTCCTGCTCTTCAGCCGCATCAGGCCCATCCACGTCAACGGCGTCATCTTCGCCTGGCTCTCGAGCATGTACTTCGGCGGGATCTTCTACATCCTGCCGCGCCTGACCGGGCTGCGCTCGATGTGGAACGAGCGGCTCGCCTACTGGATGGCCTGGGCGTGGAATGCCATGTTCGCCGCCGGTGTCGTCACGCTGGCCATGGGCTTTACCCAGGGCCGCGAGTACGCGGAGTTCATCTGGCCCATCGACGTCGTGCTGGTGGCGATCTGGCTGGTGAACATCTACAACATCGTGATGACGGTGCTGAACCGTCGGATCCGGCCCCTCTACGTGACGGTCTGGTGGTTCCTCGCCAGCCCGCTCTGGCTGGCCGCCGACTACATCATCGGCAACGTCATGTGGAGCCCGGGCAACTGGCTGGGCAACGGCCAGTCGGTGGAGCTCATCGGCTCCGGCGTCTCCGGCGCGCTGGCGAACCCGCTGGCGGACGGCATGCTCAACTGGTGGGCGAACCACAACCTCTTCGGCTTATGGCTGACGCCGATGCTGGTGGCGATCACCTACTACCTCGTCCCGCGCATCACGAACACGCCGCTCTACAGTCAGACGCTGTCGCTGATCAGCTTCTGGGGGATCGCCTTCTTCTATACCGGCGTCGGGCACCACCACCTGCTGCAGGCGCCGATACCCGGCTGGCTGAAGACCTTCGCAACCGTCAACAGCATCCTGCTGCTGATCCCCGTCTTCGCGTTCGTCAGCAACATCATGCTGACCATGCGCGGGAGCTGGGAGAAGTTCATCACCAACCTCCCACTGCGGTTCGTGCTGACCGGCTTCATCTTCTACTTCCTGGTGAACATCCAGGGCTCGTTCATGGCGATCCCCGCCTTCAACGAGACGATCCACTTCACGAACTTCATCGTCGCCCACGCTCACCTGGCGCTGCTCGGGGCGTTCACGATCCTGGGGATGGGGATGATCGACTACATCATTCCCCAGATCTTCGGGCGCCCTCTCTACAGCCGCAGGCTGGGGGAGTGGCAGTACTGGATGGTCACCATCGGCTTCCTGATCTTCTTCTGGTCGCTGACGTTCGCCTCGTTCCTGCAGGGCCAGAACTGGCTGATCGGCATCCCGGAAGTGAACACCCTGCCGGAGATCCGGCCGCACTACATCGCGCGGGCCGTCGGCGGTTCGATGATCCTGGCCTCTGGATTCATCCAGATGTACAACATCTGGCGGACCGTCCGGTCCGACACGACCGATCGCACCCGCGCCGAGATGAAGCCGCTGCTGAACTGGCGCCGTGGCTCGCTCGACGGGTCGGAGGGCTAGGCGCGTGGGACGGCGCATGCTCCACGTCTCCCTGGTCCTGGCGATGGCATCGGCCTGGGCGCTGGCCGGCTGCAGCCGGGCGGCTGCCGGTGCGAGCGAGGTGGTGGTCACCGAGTCGGTCTTCAACATCACCCTGACGCCGGACCACGTCCCGGCCGGGAAGGTCACCTTCGCCGTCTCGAACCCGTCGCTCATGCGCCACGAGTTCCTGGTGATCAGCAGCAACCGGACACCGGCAGACCTGCCGCTCTGGCCGAACGGTCGCGTCAACGAGGACGTCGTGGACATCATCGACACCATCGAGGACGTGCCGCCCCACGGATCGGGGAACCTGACGCTGGACCTCGAGCCCGGCCGCTACGTCCTCATCTGCAACCTGCCGGAGCACTACGGCCACGGCATGCACGCCGAGCTGGTCGTGACCGACGGCGGCAGCCTGCCCACTCTGGTGCCCACCGGTGCGCCGACGCCGACGCCCGGCTCGAGCGCCACGGTGACGCCGATACCGTCCGGGGCCTCGCCATCGGCCTCGCCATCGGCTTCGGCGTCGGCCGCGGCCAGCGGAGGCGCTTCGTGAGCGACGAGCGACGTACGCCGGCGCCGGAGGAGCTGGGACGCATCCCGGCGCACCCCACGCCGCCGCCCGGCTACGAGATGGCACCCCGCCGCATGATGGCCATGACGCCGCACCTCGCCGCGATCGGCGGCCTGCTCGCCTTCTTCATGGTGGTCCTGACCGTGGTGGTGCTGCCGACCGCCACGTACGATCCGCCGCCGTCGCACAACTGGCTGCCGCTCAGCAACGACGCCGCGGAGGGCCGAGCGGTCTACATGGCCAACGGCTGCCTCTACTGCCACAGCGGCTTCACCCGTCCGCAGGACGTGCTGACCGGCCAGTTCTACCTCTACCCGCGCATCTCGGAGCCGGGCGACTTCGCCGGCAGCGACCAGGCGCCGCAGGTGATGGGCAGCGAGCGCACCGGGCCGGACCTGTCGCAGGAGGGCGGGATGCATCCCAACGGGTGGCACGAGGCGCACTACTACAACCCGCGCGACGTGAATCCGCTCTCGATCATGCCGCAGTTCAACTTCCTGACCGCGGACGAGCTGTCGCATCTCGTGGCATTCAACCAGGAGTCGGGCGGCAAGGAGGCGGTCCTGCGCGCCGCCGCCGTTGAGGTTGGCAACGATCTGATGGCGGTCAACGGGGCGGGTGCCGATCCGGCGATGTTCTTCCCGAACTTCGTCGACCAGCTCACCGCGAGCGGCGACTACCAGGCGGACGGCAAGGGATCCGACAAGTCGCCCAGCGGCATGCCGTGGATGGCCGTATGGATGGTGAACAGCTTCGAGCGCGGCTACTGGCTCACCTCGGACCCGCTCCCCGTCACCAAGCAGAACCTGACGCGCGGCAAGCAGATCTACCTCGAGCGCTGCTCCGGTTGCCACGGACCGAAGGGCGACGGGTTCGGACCGGCCCAGCCGTTCCTGACGCCCGTGCCGTTCGACTTCACGGCCACCGGCATGATGGGCGCGAACGGCTTCTTCGCCTCCGACGGGATGTACTACCACCGCATCCTGACCGGCGGCCCGGGCACCGCCATGGAGAACTTCGGCACTCGCCTCTCGGTGGAGGACACCTGGCGCGTGGTCCAGTTCTTGCGCACCGTTCCGAATGGATCGCTGGAGGACCAGTCGAGCGTGGTGACGCCGGACATGTTCCAGCCGTGGAACCCACCGCCACCGCTCCAGGCCTACATCGACAGCCATCCCATTGGCGAGGGTCCCGGGAACATCAACTACGACGACCCGTTCCGGGCGGCGGCTCATTGGATCTCGCCGGGCATGGCCGCCGACGACATGGTGCTGGTGGGCGGGAAGCTGCCCATGACGCAGCAGCGCCTGGCCGACCTGATCCGCAGCGTCTACATGACCAAGGTGCAGCAGGCCTACGACGACGCCGTGCAGCGCGGCGAGGACCTGCCGCCGCGCGACCAGGTGCTCGATACCACGGGCGTCGAGTTCCACTCGACATCGGGATAGGGGAGGAGGCAGCGAAGTGAAGCAGATCGGCAAGCTCTTCGGCGCGACGGGCGGGAGCCTCGCGCTCCTCGCCTTCCTGGCGGTCCCGGCGCTCGCCCACGATCAGCCCGATGGCGCGGAGTGGCTGATGGCCGACTGGATGCTGCTCTCGTGGCTCGCCTTCTTCCTGGCGGGGGTGGTGGTCTTCGTCTTCGCACTGCGTCGCGGCCTGATGGCGAACCCGGAGGGGAGCAAGTACTACCTGCTCGAGATCGACGAGCCCGATTACTACACCCCCGACTGGGCGCGCGACGAGGCCGACGAGGAGGAGCCAGATGGTCCCCAGCGGTAACACCGGCGAGGCGGTCCAGCAGTACTACGACTACCTGTGGTCGCAGCGGCTGTCGGAGATTACCGTCCCGCAGATCTTCATCGACTGGTGGGGGCCGATCTGGTTCGGGATCTTCGCCCTCGCGATGTTCCTCACGCTGATGTTCTTCTCGATGACCTTCAACTCGGTGCACCGCGGTCGGAACCACCTCTACGGAGCCGTCAGCTTTGCCGGGCAGCTCTTCGAGCGCGTCGGGCCGCCAGCGCTGTTCGGGATCTTCGTGTGGACGACCGTCGGCCTGTGGGGGCTCTACTACATCGTGAGCCAGATCATCCGCGGGCAGACCTACTAGCGAGGCGGCCATGGCACACGTCAGTTCCTATGCGCACGACACGACCTTCACCGTCCCCGCGGCCAGCGCCAACCGGGTCTGGAGTGGGCTCATCAGCTGGAAGGGATTCATGGCGTCGTTCACCGGCCTGCTCACACTGCGAACCTCCGGGCGCATCCTGGAGAGCGGCGACGTGCGGCTGCGGGTCTCGACCATCTGGGAGCACGAGGCGCAGCTGGACGAGTGGATCGCCTCCGAGATGACGCCCCTCAAGCTGTTCGGCCCAATCGACCCGGCGATCTACGACGTCATCGACGAGATCTACGAGAACCTTGACTGAGGGCGGGAGGAGAACCATGAGCGACAACCCACCACCGCCGCGGCCACGCGAGCACGCGCCCGGCGCGCCGCCCGACAGCGACTTCCTTGGGCCGTCCTACTGGATGAGCCCCGACGAGGTGCGCGCCTCCTTCAACGAGGAGGACGAGCGCTGGAGCTCCCGCGCGCAGCTCGTCGACTGGCTGATCCTGCTGGGCCTGATGGTCCTCTTCGGCGCGTGGACGCTGACCGTCTACTTCCTGGAGCCGGGCCTGCGCTGATCCGATGCGCATCGACCAGCTCTCCGATCTCGAGATCGGCATCGCTGCCGTCCTGATCCTCGGTGCCGCCTACCTGCTCTACCGCCTCATTCCGCCGGCGCGCACGGCGGAGCAGCAGCGCCGCTACAGCGACGAGGAGATCGGCGCGTACGACGGTTCGCTGCCGAAGTACTTCCTGGTCGGGCTGGGCGCGCTCGCCCTGGGCGGGTTCCACGCCGTCTTCAAGAGCCTGCCCCCGGTCTACGAGTGGCTGACCCTGGCCGGGCACGGCGGGCACATGGCGCGCGACCTGGCCAACACGCACCTCGTCATCGTGATCGGTGGGACGGTGACCGCCACCGGCCTGACCTGGTACGCCCTCCCGCGCGTCGCTCGTCGCCCGCTGTTCTCGACCGCGCTCGCCAGCTGGTCGTTCTGGCTGACCGTCATCGGCGCCTTCGGCTTCTACCTCGCCAACACCGTCCTGGGCGTCGTCTTCGGCGTGATGCATGACAACGGGATCGACTACGAGGTTGCCAAGCCGATGCTGGGCGCGCTGCGCGCCGCGCCCATCGGCATGTCCGCGGGGATCATGGGCATCGGCTACTGGACCTTCGTGCTCAACGTCTTCCTGACCGTCTGGGCGGCGGGGCGCACGGACGCGCCCCGGCCGCAGGGCCACCTGCTGAAGTACTTCGCCATTGGCGCCCTCGGGCTCTTCGTGGGTACCGTGCAGGGCGTCATCCAGGTCCTCCCCGACAACGAAGCCTGGCTGCACGCCGCGGCTCCGGCCGGCGAGTACATCGACCCGATCGCGCACGCGCACGTGAACCTGGTGACCGGAACGCTGGTCCTGACCGCGGGCCTGATCTTCTTCTGGATGGGCCGCGATCCCGCCGGGGCCGATGCCGCCGCCGGGCAGCGGCGGACCGAGAACGCCATCTGGTGGACGCTCGTGCCCGGCTCCCTGCTCTTCTACCTGACCTTCATGTTCCTCGGCTTCAGCGAGGGGAGCCTGATGGTCAACGACGGTCTCAGCTTTGACCAGGCGGTGGCGCAGATGGGTGCCCTGCACGTGGTGCCGCTGATGGTCTCGGGGATCCTGACGCTGACCGGCGCCTGGTTCCTGCTGGGCGTCATCGTGCGTCGCGCGCTGCGGGCGCGGAATCGGCGCATGGTCGGCGCACCGATGCTGGTGCTGGGAGCCGCCGCGCTCTTCATCGGCACCTCGCAGGGCATGGTCCAGGCGATCCCGGCCGTCAAGGCGTGGATCGTGGGGGCAGGAGAACCCGGCGATGCGGTCGCCAATGCGCATGCCCAGCTGAACATGATCGGTGGCGTGATCCTGCTCCTGCTTGGCCTGCTCCTGACCGATGCCCGCCAGCTGCTCGGCCGCCACGCCGCCCGACTGCGGGCCAGCCGGACCGCCATGCTCGCGGGGTCCGGCATCGGCGTCTACTACCTCGCCGCTGTGGCGACCTCCGTCGTCATGGGAAACGGCGTGATCGACGGCGAGCCGCTCGAGCTGGCGGTGGTTGGCGCGCAGCCGTGGGGGCCGATGGGCATGTCGATCGGGGCCGCACTGTACGCCGTGGCGTTCGCCTCGCTGCTGGGCTGGGCGTGGAGCGCATCGGCCGCCTACCGACGGCAGGGCTGGGCCAGCCTCGGTGAACGGATCGCGCGCTACAACGGCACGGCGGCCCCGTGGCGCTCGCGCATCCCTGCGCGCTACTTCGTGATCGCGGAGGCGGCCTTCTCGTTCGCGGGCTTCCCCGGCGTCGGCTGGATGATGAGCGGGCGGCCGCTGCTGGGCATCCCCATGGCCTTCGTCGGCTGCGGGATCGCCTGGGCCGTGATCCCGCTGCTCATGGCGCCGGGCATGGACACGTTCCTGCTGGAGGCGGGGCAGCTGCCGCTCTTCATGTGGCTCTCGGTCACCGCGGCCCTCTCGACCGGCTCGCTGGCGCTGACGCTGTGGCGCTCGGCCCACCGCCGGACGGCGAGGGCGGTGCCGCCCTCACGAGCCGTGCCGGCGCCGACCGATCCGTGACGGGCGCCATGCTCTCGCTGCTGACCACGGTCCTGGCCGCGCTGATGGCGTGGCAGCTCGGCCGGCAGTGGTGGCTGCGCCGCCGCCCCAACCTGCTCAGCTGGGCCTTCGCCCTGCTCCTCTTCGCCGTGGGTGCGGCCGCCCAGGCGCTGACCGAGCTGGTCGGTCCATCCGAGCCGATCTACCGCGCCTGGTACCTCTCCGGTGCGGTGCTCGCGGCGGCGTTCATGGGCCACGGCAGCGTGCTGCTCGTCGCGGGCGCCGCTGTCCGGCGCGTCCTGACCACGCTGCTGGTGGCCGGCGCGCTGCTGGCGAGCGTGATGGTCGCCACCGCGCCCGTCCAGCTCTCGCTCGCGGTGGCCAGCAACGGCGCCATGAGCGGGGCGGGCTTCCCCGGGGGCGTCCGGCTGCTGACCCCCTTCTTCAACGTCTACGGCACGCTGGCCCTGGTGGGCATCGCCGCGCTCTCCGTGGTGCGCTGGGGATGGAACGGCGGCAACGGACTGCGCGCTGCGGGAACTGGCCTGATCGGCGGCGGAGCGCTGGTGATCGCCGCCGGTGGCACGCTCACCAGGTTCGGGATCCTCGAGCTCCTCTACCTGTCCGAGCTGGCGGGCCTGGCGTGCATCTACGCCGGCTTCCGGCTCGCCTCGTCGGCCTCGCCCGCCGCCGCACCGCTGCCGCGCCGCGAGATGGCCCGCCGCCGGCTGCGTTTCGCGGGCATCGGCATCGGCGCCGGCATCTCCACCGTCACGCTCGCGATCGTCTCGCTGCCGATCCTGCCGTGGACGATGGGGATCGTCGGTGACGTGCAGCACGTCTACACTGCCGAGCTGCCGGCGGAGAACCGGGGCGCCTACCTGCTGACCGATGACGGCGTCATGCAGCTCTACACGTGGTACGTGCAGCCGGAGGAGATGCCCGCCGACGCGCCGACGCTGGATGCCTCGCGCGTGCACGGCATTGCCGTGGTGCAGAAGGCCTTCAGCGCGCCCGACGAGTACCAGCTGTACGACCTCGGCAGCGGCGCCCGCGTGCCGCTGGGGCGCGCGACCGAGGACGGGTTGCAGATGCGTATCGAGCTGGGCACCCAGCTTGCACCGGGCAGCTACATGCTGCGCGTGCCGCTCGACAGCATGTTCGGCGGCAGCAGCTGGCACTACTTCAGCATCGAATAGGAAAGGACCGGGCCAATGGCAGAACGACCAACCGAACCGGTTCGCGAGGCCGGCGCATGGCGCGAGTCGAGGCTCACCTTCTGGATCCTGCTGGGCGTCCTGGCCGTGCTCACCGCCGGTACGCCGCTCTGCTTCTACCTCGTGCCTGGCTTCTGGGCGTTCCTCGCCTTCGCCGCACTGATCCTCGTCTGCTGGCTGGCGAGCGTGGCGGTGCTGATTCCGGCCTCGGCCGGCGAGCGCTGACGATCCGCTCAGGAGTCGCGCGCCGAGATGCGGAGTGCGGCGACCGGCTCCGGGATGCCCTTGAGCTCCAGCGGCGGCATCGGCTCCTGCGCCATGCGGCGGTTTCGGTCAGCTTCATGCGGCGGGGAGAGGCATCAATCTTGTAGCGGCGCATCGGCCGCGTCGTCCATCCACCACCGCTGGAGCTCGTCAAGGGCCGGGAAGCCCAACACAGGCAACCTCGCCCGCGAGCTCGTGACCTTAGGAGGCGCGTCGCGCCGGTTCGCGACCAGGTGTGGGCCAAGGCGGTACGGTTGCGCAGCACGAAGGAGGGGCAAGGATGCGCATTGGTCTGGTGATGGGACTCCACGGGGGGCCGCCTGGCGGCGAGCGTGATACGCCCCGCTGGGTCGGGATCCGGGAACGGGCAGTGGCGGCGGAGGAGATGGGTTTCGACATCGCCGTCATCGAGGACGCGCTGCTCTACCGCGACGAGGACGAGACGGTCGGCTACTGGGAGTCGATCGCCATGGCGGGGGCGCTCGCCGCGGCGACGACGCGCATCGAGATCGGGCACTCGGTGCTGAACGGCCCGTATCGGTCGCCTGCCCTGGTGGCCAAGATCGCGGAGACGCTCGATGAGATCTCGGGAGGCCGATACGTCCTGGGGCTGGGTCGTGGCAACGTGGCGGACCTGGACTATGCCGCATTCGGCTTCGACGGCGCTCACCGGACCGACCGCTTCGAGGAGGCGCTCGAGATCATTCACGCTTTACTGAAGGAGGGGCGGGTGGACTTTACCGGCGCCCACTGGTCGGCACGGGAGTCGGAGCTGGTCATGCGCGGCCCGCGACCGCAGGGTCCACCCATCGTCGTCGGCGCCAAGGGGCCTCGCATGCTTGGCCTCGCCGTCCGCTACGCCGATGCCTGGAACTGGTGGACGTCAACCCCGGACTCCGCCGAGCTTCGCACGCTCCTCGGGGCGCTCGATAGCGCCTGCGCCGATGCCGGCCGCGACCCGGCCACGCTGCCGCGATCCCTTGACGTCTACAGGTGCGATCCCCTCGATCGCTATGGGGACGCCGCGTCGTTCTCCGGCCCGCCGTCCCGGGTCGCCGAGCAGCTGCTTTCCTTCGGCGAGCTGGGGATCGGCGAGGTGCGCTGTGACGTCTACCATCCGCGCGAGGACATCGGCGTGCTGAAGGAGGCGGTTCCGGCCATGCAGGAGGTCGTGGATGCCCTGCACGCGGCCTGATCCCGCGCCGGTTGCCCCCTTTCGCCCAGCCGCGGTCTCGCCGTGCATCCGCCCCGCGACTACAACGCCCACATCCCGGCCGTCACAGCCACCCGGCGCATGGTCGCGCCGGCGAGGGCCGGATTATCAGCCCCACTGATGATCCAGCGAACGGGCCGTCCGGAACCCGTCGAAGACGCCGGTCCAATCGCCAGTTCATCGCCCTCGCTGATATGCCGGCGGCGAAACCGCGCTTCGTTCCCCAGTTCATCAGCCCGGCCAATATCCCGGCGGCGGAGAGTGCGGCGGCGCCGGAAAGCGTTGCGGCGGCGAGAGCCGGGCAAACCGCCGGCCGGCCGGCCCGGGTCGCGCGGCGCTCGGGATCAGTCCCGCGCATGGTCGGCGGTTGGGGACGCCCAGGAGGCGTCGACGCCTGCGGCCCGGTCTGCTCTGCCACTCCCGGCTGCCGCTACCCCACGCGGCAGGTGCAGCGGGGAGGGCATACCCGATCTACCCCCCGCAGCGGGTAGATCAGCGACGAGAGCCGCGCGGCCTCCCCGGACTACCCCCCGGGACGCATGACGCGAACACGGCGTCCCTGTTGCACCTGCGAAGGCGCATGGGGAAGGAGCGGGAACCGAATCGCGTCACCCGCCAGGAAGCCCGAAGACGCTGCCCCGCCCGACGCTACCCCCAAGGCTCGCCCGACGCTCCCGCAGCTAGGCGAAGACGCTGCCCCGCGGCTAGGCGAAGACGCTGCCCCGGCGCTTGGCGAGGGTGATCTGCAGGTCCTGGAACTGCCCCGTCGAGAAGCCCGCCTCCGACTGGGCGAGGTAGAACTCCCACATCCGGATGAAGCGGTCGTCGAAGCCCAGCTCGCGCACCGCCGGCAACGAGCCCAAGAAGCGCTCGCGCCACGACCGCAGGGTGCGGGCATAGGACGGCGCGATGTCGCGCACCGAGGTGATGAGCAGCGACGTCCCCTCGCACGCCCGCTCGACGGCGCCGAGCGACGGCAGCAGGCCGCCGGGGAAGATGTACTTCTGGATCCAGTTCGAGCCGCGCCGCTGCCGCTCGTAGTCCGGGTCGGGGAGGGAGATGACCTGCACCGCCGCCCGCGCCCCGGGCCGCAAAGCCGCATCCACCGCGGCGAAGTAGGCATCCAGGTACTCGGCACCGACCGCCTCCAGCATCTCGATCGAGACCACCGCGTCGTACGTACCGCCCACCTCGCGGTAGTCGCGCAGCTCCACGCTCACGCGGTCGGCCAGCCCGGCCTCCGCCACCCGCTCCCGCGCGAGCTCCAGCTGGGCCGATGACAGGGTGATCGTCGTCACCCGGCACCCCAGCTCGCCCGCGGCGTACATCGCGAAGCCGCCCCAGCCGGAACCGATCTCCAGCACCTCCATGCCCTTGCGAATGCCCGCGTCGCGGGCCATGACGCGGTACTTGTTGCGCTGCGCATCGGCCAGGGATTGGGTGCGGGAGCTGAAGACAGCGGACGAGTACGTCATCGTCTCGTCAAGGAAGAGCCGGTAGAGGTCGTTCGACAGGTCGTAGTGGGCGACGATGTTGCGCCGCGCCCCCTCGAGCGTGTTGCGCCGGGCCCGATGCGAAAGCGTCCGTGCCACCTGCGTCGGTGCTCGCCACCAGCCCGATGTCAGTGCCAGTGCCCGCCGGTTCATGGCCGCCACCTGCAGCAGCGCGACGAGGTCCGGCGACGACCACTGGCCGTCCATGTACGCCTCGCCGGCCCCCGTCTCCCCGTCGAGCAGCAGGCGCACCAGCGCTGCGCGGTCGTGAATGCGGATCTCGCCCGCCGGCTCCGCCGATGCCGACCCGACGAACTCGCGCCGCCGGCCATTGGGCAGCTCCACCGTCAGGCGCCCGGCCCGGATGCCTGCCGCCGCGCCGAGCAGCACGCGCTCGCCTGCCTGCTCCAGGATCGAGGCCGGGACCTCGGCGAAGCGGGGAAGCGAGCGGTCGGTCATCGGACCGTGTTCGCCATCGGCTGCCTGGCCTCGCCGTGCGAGTGGAACTTCGCACCACGCCGCCACAGCCGGAACGCGTGGAAGTGGATCATGCCGATCGTCTTCAACGTCACCAGCGGGTACCGGACAAGCATGCGGAGCAGGTTCACATCGGTCAATGGCAGGCGCGTCAGCGCCAGCGAGGCCTGCAGCAGCGGCTCTCCGTGCTCGGACTGGTTGATGACGACCTGGAGCCGATCCGGCTCGTCGCGAACGCGCAGCTCGTACGCCGAATCCATGGAGATGAACGGGCTGACGTACATCTCCTTCGGCATGCCGGCGCTGTGGACGGTGCCGCGCAGGTCGGGGCGGAGCGTGTAGATGATCCGGTCGCCGTAGGTGTTGTGCACCTCGACCAGCACCGCGCGCAGGTCGCCGCCGGCATCCCGGCACAGGTAGAAGGTGGCCGGGTTGAAGACGTGGCCGAGCATGCGCAGGTTCGTGACCATGGTGATCCGCCAGCCGTCGGGCTCGAACCCCTCCGAGCGCAGGTGGGCATGGACCGATGCCTCCAGGTCCGCGCTGGGCGGCACCCAGTGGTCGGCGTCCCTGAACGCGAACAGGTTGCGGCGGTTGCGGCCGACCAGGCGGAGGCGCTTCGCCACGGCATCGAGCTCCGAGAGATCGAGCGCGGCGTAGAAGACGTCGTGCTCCAGCGCGTAGACGAACGGCCTGCTGCGCCGATGCCGCACCTTGCCGCGCACGAGGTGCGACCTCACGCCGCCACCTCCTCCTCGGCGCCGAGCGCCTCGAGCGCCTCGAGCACCGCCTCGGCCGCTTGCTGGCCGGAGCGGCAGCCGTCCTCGTGGAAGCCGTAGCCGAGGTGCGCGCCCGCGTAGAACGTGTCGTTGCGCCCCTGGATCCCGGCGATCCGCTCCTGCGCCGCCAGCGTCCGGAAGGTGTAGAGCGGATGTGCCATGTCGCGCGTCATGATCACCTCATCCTCGCGCAGCTCCGGCCCCGGATTGACCGATGTCGACCACTGCGTGGCGCCGTCCAGCCGCTGCAGCCGGTTCATGTGGTACGTCATCGTCAGCCGGTCGCCGGGGCTGCGGCAGTCGGCCACGTCCACGTTCCACGCGGCCCAGGCATCGCGCCGCCGCGGAAGCAGCGCCGTGTCGGTGTGCAGCACGACCCGGTTGGTGGTGTACTCGAAGCCGCCCAGGGCGGCCGATTCGGTGGCATCGGCATCGGTCCCGAGCAGGTCGCGTGCCTCGTCGGCGTGGGTGGCCAGGACGACCGCGTCGAAGCGCTCGACCGATCCATCGGTGCCGCGAACCTCCACCCCGCGCGGCGTGCGCCGGATGCTCGCAGCACCGCCGCGCACCGTGCCGGCCGGGAGCCGCTCCACAATGCGGTCCACGTAGGTCCGCGAGCCGCCCACGATCGTCCGCCACTGGTGCGTCCGCCCCAGCCCGATCAGCCCGTGGTTGTCGAGGAAGTGGAGCAGGTAGTCGGCGGGGAAGTCCTCCACCTCCTCCGGCGCGGTGGACCAGACGGCCGCGGTCAGCGGGACCAGGAAGTGCTGCCGGAAGGCGCGCCCGTAGCCTCGCTCGTCCATGAATTCGCCCAGCGTCTGGCTGGTCGGCTCGGGAGCGTCGAGCGTGGCGCGCGCCTCGCGGTAGAAGCGCAGGATGTCGCGGACCATGGCCCAGTGCGCGGGGGAGAGCGCCGTCGCCCGCGTCGCGAAGACGTTGCGCAGCCCGCGCGTGGCCCACTCCACGCCGCAGGCGCGGCAGGTGACGGAGAGGCTCATCTCGCTCGGCTGCGTCTCCACGCCCAGCTCCGCGAGGAGGGCGGTGAAGCGCGGGTAGGTCGCCTCGTTGTAGACGATGAAGCCGGTGTCGACGCTCGGTCCGCCGTTGATTGCCACGGTCTTGACGTGGCCGCCCGGCGCCCCGTCTCGCTCGTAGAGGGCGACTGCGAGGCCCGCCTTGTTCAGCTCATGCGCGGCCGCCAGGCCGGAGATGCCGGAGCCGATGACGGCGACCCGGGCTGCGTGCTTGCTCATCACGCCTCCAGTACGGGGGAGGGGCGCCTCCGGATCTCGACACGTCGCCCGGGCGCCGGGTCATCGCCCCCCCTGATCATCCAGCGGTTGCAGGACCCGTACGCACACGGTACCCGACCGGGACCATCGGCCCGTGGCGCTGCGGGCGCGCCGGGCCGTAGGGTGGGCCCCGGTTCCACGGCTGCGCCGGCGGACGGCGCCGGGCCACCTGGGACCAACATCGGAGGGGACGTTGCTTCGAGCCTCGCTGCAGCGACGCATCCGGGCGCTGCGACCGCAGCCCTGGTCGATCCTGCTGGGCGTAGGCCTGATCCTGACGCTCGTCTACTTCCAGCTCCCGACGAGCGAGGGGCAGGACCTCTTCTACCAGCTCCCCGAGATGGTCGCCGTGGTGGCGGTGCTGCTCGGCATTCGCCTGCACCGGCCCGCCGATGCCGGTCCGTGGTACCTGCTGGCCCTGGGCATCGGCCTCACCTCGGCGGGGGACTGGACCTGGGTCGTCCTCGAGAGCGTGTACGGGATCGACCCCTTCCCGTCGCTTGCCGACCTCTTCTACCTGGGCGGCATGGTCACGATCGCCCTCGCCGTGCGCGGCATGCTCCACGGCCGCATCCCGGGCGGCGACCGTGCCGGCGTGCTCGACGCGCTCATCGTGACGGTGGGCGTGGGCCTGCTCTCGTGGGTCTTCGTGATGGCGCCCATCGCGGCCGATGTCAGCCAGTCGCCGGGCGAGCTGGCCGTGGCGCTTGCCTATCCGGCCATCGACCTGCTGCTGCTGGGCGTGCTCATCCGCCTGGTCCTGGCGCCCGGCGAGATGGTGGTGGCGGTTCGCCTCCTCATCGCCGGGCTCGTCGCCTTCCTGCTGGCCGATTTCCAGTACGCCGTCCTCACCCTGACCGACGGCTACGCGGTCGGCAGCCCCATCGATGCCGGCTGGCTGCTCGGCACCACCCTCTGGGGTGCCGCCGCGCTGCATCCCTCCATGCGCACGCCGGCGCGACCAGGGCAGCCGGTCGCGCAGATGCGCGCCTGGCGCCTCGCCCTGCTGGGCGTGGCGTCGCTGCTCGGCCCGGCGGTGCTGGTGCTCGAGTCGCTCGCCGGGATGCCGGTCGACGCGCCGATGGTGGCCGGCGGCTGCATCGTGCTCTTCGGCCTGGTCATCGCCCGGCTGGAGGGCGTGGTGGCCGACCTGCGGCGGACGCTGGACGAGCGCACCCTGCTGGAGCGCGAGCTCGAGCGGCGCGCGCTGCACGACCCGCTGACCGGGCTGGCGAACCGGGTCCTCTTCCACGACCGCCTGGCCCACGCGCTCTCGCGTCGCGACGGCTCGGTGGCGGTGCTCTTCCTGGACCTCGACGACTTCAAGACGATCAACGACTCGTTCGGACACGAGGCCGGCGACCGCGTCCTGCGCACCGTCGCCACCGAGCTGGCAGCTGCCGCGCGGTCGGCCGACACGGTCGCCCGCCTGGGCGGCGACGAGTTCGCCATCCTGGTCGAGGACTCGCCGGACCGATTCGCCGCCTCAACCATCGCCGGCCGGCTGCTTGACGCCATCCGCGCGCCGATCGAGGTGGCCGGGCACGCGCGCACGGTCGGCGCCAGCATCGGCATCAGCCTGGGCGACTGCGGTGCAGCCGATGCCGATGCGCTCATGCGCGAGGCCGATATCGCCATGTACGTCGCCAAGGGCGGTGGGAAGGGCAGCTTCACCGTCTTCGAGCCGTCGGAGCTGCACAGCGTGGTGCGCGGGCTGGAGCTGCGCAACGACCTGGAGCAGGCGGTCCACGAGCACCAGTTCGAGCTCGACTACCAGCCGATCTTCGACCTCGACAGCGGCGAGATGGCGGGCGTCGAGGCGCTCGTGCGCTGGCGCCACCCGGTCCAGGGACGGCTGCTGCCGTCGGAGTTCATCGGCCTGACCGAGACGACCGGGGCGATCGTGCCCCTCGGCCGGTGGATGCTCCAGCAGGCCGGCCACGCCGCGGCCAGGTGGAACGGGCCGTTCGTATCGGTCAACCTGTCGGCCCAGCAGCTGGAGGTGCCCTCCTTCGTCGACGACGTGCGGGAGGTCCTGCGCACGAGCGGGCTGCCGCCGGAGCGGCTGGTGCTGGAGCTGACCGAGACGTCGCGGCTCGACGACGAGGTCGCGGCGCACGCCATCTGGCCGCTGCGCGAGATGGGCGTCCGCCTGGCGCTGGACGACTTCGGTACCGGCTTCGCGGCGCTGTCCCAGCTGTCGCGGTCCTGGTTCGACGTCGTGAAGATCGACCGCTCGTTCCTGGCCGACCTCTCGTCCGATCCACGTGCCGAGTCGCTCGTCGGCGGGATCCTGGACCTCGCCCGGCGCCTGGGCGTGGTCGCGGTTGCCGAGGGGATCGAGGACGGCGTCCAGCTCGCTCGCCTGCGCGAGGCCGGCTGCCCGCTCGGCCAGGGCTTCCTCTTCGCCCGCCCCATGCCGGCAGCCGACCTCGCGGCCCTGCTGCGGGACGGCGCCCCCTCCGCGGCGACCGCTCTTGGTGGCGTGTCGCCGCGACGGGCCGCTCCCTTCAGCCCTCGCTCGGCCTGACGTCCCGCCGCCGCGCCGCGCCGCCGCGCTATCACTGCGGCTGATGCTCCAGCGAACGAAGGCCGATGCCCGCGCCGCCGCGCTATCACTGGGGCTGATGCTCCAGCGAACGAACGCCGATGCCTCCGCCGGGATATCACCGGGGCCGATAAGCCGGCGAACGAGGCGCCTCCTGGGGCGGCTGATCCGCCCTTCAACCGCTGGTTCATCACTGGGACTGATAACGCGGCGGCCGGCGGCCGCTGCGCGGCCGCGGGCTTCCTCCTACCCGCCCCGTGAGCATAACGGGGAGGCCCTCCCCGTTCCACCCGCCTCCGGGGGTAGATCGGGCAAGTTCGGGCCCGCGCCTCCCCGGTTCACCCGTCCGTGAGGGTCCCATGGGGAGGCCGTCCCCGATCTACCCGCCGGCCGGGTGCGGGCCGGGGACCCGCGGGGGCGACCCTCCCACGAGGCGCCGGGTAGCGGTACTCTTCTTCGCATGGCAGGCGCAACCGGGGACAAGGGGACGGCGCCTCGAGCGACCGACGGTGCCGTGCAGCAGCTCAACCCCGCCGGCGCGGTCGGCAACGCGCTGGACCCGCTCGTCCAGCCGCAGTGCTCGCTCGCCGTGCACCTGCGCCGCGTGACCGGCGCCGTGGTCGGACGTGCCAGCGAGCTCGCCACCATCGGGCAGGAGCTGAAGGAGGCGCGCAGCCGGCTCGCCGCCGTGACCCTGGAGGGGGAGCCGGGCATCGGGAAGACGAGGCTGCTGCTGGCCGCCGCCGAGCTCGCAACCGCCTCCGACTTCACCGCGGTGGCAATCACCGCCGACGAGGAGATCCACGGCCCCTTCCTCCTGGCCCAGAGCCTGCTCCTGGCGCCGCAGCTTCGCGAGGCGATCAGCGGAACGCCGGCGGAGGCATCGGTCCAGCGCGCGCTGGAGGCGATCAGCGGGCGCGAGGAGCCGGGCGTGGTGGGCATGCAGGCGGAGTCGAAGCAGCTGCGGGCCTTCGACCTGGCCGCGGTCGCCATCGGCGCCGTCGCCAGCCAGAAACCGGTGGCGCTCCTGATCGACGACATGCAGTGGGCGGATGACGACACGCTCCGGCTCCTCCGCTACGTCACCCGGACCGATGCGGACCGCCCCATCTTCCTCTTCCTCTGCATCCGGCCCGACGAGTTCGCGCAGGTCGGCGAGGCGGTCAACCTGGTGGCCGACATGGAGCGCATGGGGCTGGTGCGCCGCCTGCGCCTCTCGCGCCTCAGCCCGCCGGAGACCGCCGAGCTGGCGCGCCAGCAGCTGGGCGGGAAGGTCGACCCGGCCTCGGCCGAGGCGATGCACCAGCAGTCGGAGGGCGTCCCCTTCATCGTCGAGGAGCTGATCCGCAGCTACCGCGACGCCGGCCTCCTGCAGCAGATCGACGGCACCTGGCGCCTGACCCGGAACGCGGCGAAGCTCGTGCCGTCCGCCGTCCGCACGCTCATCGGTCGCCGAGCCGGGCGCCTGGCTCCCGGGACTCGCGCCGTCCTGTCCGATGCCGCCGTCCTGGGCCGCAGCTTCTCGCTGCGCGACCTGGCCGCGGTCCGCGCCCGTATCGCCGGCGCGGAAGCGAACGATCCGGTCGACCTGGCCGACGCTCTCGGGCCGGCCTGCGAAGCCGGCCTCCTCCTGCAGCACCCGCAGGGGGCACCGGCCGACTACACCTTCACCCACGAGCAGGTGCGCGAGTTCGCCATCGGCGAGCTGCCGCAGGCACGTCGGCGCGCGCTGCACCGCGCCCTCGTCGACCTGATGCTGGAGGCCGGCGAGCCGTCGGCGGCGGGCCTGCCACTCATCGCGTACCACGCCCTCGCGGCCGGGGACGAGGAGCGTGCCGGTCGCCTCTCGGTCGAGGCGGCCCAGGGCGCCCTCCGCTCCAACGCCGCGGAGGAGGCGCTGCGGCTGGTGGAGAAGGCGCTCCCCACCGTCACCTCGTCGGAGATGCGCCGCCAGCTGCTCACCGCCCGCGACGACGCCTACGCCACGCTGCGGCGACCATCGGACCGGCTCGAGGGCCTGGCCGAGCTAGCCGCCCTGGTCGAGGCGCTCCGCGATCCGGACCTGGAGCTGGACGTCCAGCTGCGTCGCGCGGCCGCCCTGCGCCTGGCTCGTGACCCCGAATCCGCCGCGGAGCTCGCCCGCCGCATCCGTGACCGCGCCGCACAGAACGGCAACCGGCCGGCCGAGCTGCGCGCCAACCTGGAGCTGGGGCAGGCGCTGCTCGGCACGACGCTGGGCGAGGGCTTCAGCGCCAGCGGCAGCGACGAAGAGCTGGCGGCTGCGGAGGAGGTCTTCCGTGCCGCTGCGACGATCGGCGAGGAGATCGGGGACGAGCGTGCGGTCGCATCGGCCCTGCGCGAGCTGGGCACCATCCTGCTCGGCCGCCTGCGAATCTGGTTCGGCGAGATGCGCGAGAGCCCCATGGCCATGGAGTTCGCCACCCGCGCCGCGGCGGGGGAGCCGGTCGACAAGCTCCTGCAGGAGACCGAGGTGGCGCCCATGCTGGCCGATGCCCGTGCCTCGTTCGAGCGTGCCCTCTCGATCTTCGAGCGGCTGGGCGACCGCACCGGCGTGATGTCGACGGTCATCGCCATGGCCTACATCAACTACGCCCCGGTGATCCACCTCATCAGCTCCGCGCGGCACCTGGAGGAGATCCGGCACGTCGTCAGCCGCATGTCGGCCCTGGTCACCGAGAGCGAGCGCTCCCGCCTGGAGCTGCAGCTCCTCTACGGCGTCCACGTCTACGCCCGCGCCAAGGTGGTGCCGGAGCTCATGCTCTCGCGCGGCGAGGAGGCGTTCCGCATGGCGCGCATGATCGGCGACCGCTCGGTCGAGTTCCTGGCCGCCGGCGGCGTGGCGCTCTCGCACGCCGAGATGGGGGAGATCGACGAGGCGCGGGAGTGGCTCGAGAAGGCCGCCGCGGCCGTCAGCTCAACCCCGACCCCCACGCGGCTGCGGCAGCTCGAGATGTGGCGCGCCACGGTCGCCGCCGCGGCGGGCGACGCCGACGCCATGCGCAGCCATTTCGAGGCGGCCATCGGCCGCGCGACCGAGCAGGGTCGCCCCGCCGCTCGCTGCGAGGTCCTCGCCCGGCAGGCAGTGGATGCCGCCCGCCTCGGGGCCGCCACCAACGACGCAGACCTCCTCGCGCTGGCCGAGTCGTCCGCTGCCCAGGTCAGGGAGCTCTACCCGCTCCTGCCGGGACGCGCGCCGTGGGGCGCCCAGGCGGATGCGGCCATGGCCCAGGTCCACCTGGCCCGCGGCGAGCACGAGGCGGCGGCCACGGCCGCCGGTGCGGCACTGCAGTTCATGCAGACCTCCGGCAGCGAGGACATGCTGCTCGAGATCCTGGTCCCGGCCTCCCGCGCGCTGCTGGCCGCCGGTCCACCCGACGTGCAGGGCATGGTCCGCGGCTGGCTCCAGGTCCAGCTCAGCCGCATCGCGCAGGCGACGGCCGACGAGGCGATGCGCGTGCGCTGGCTGCGCGGCCCCTGGGGCCGCGACCTGGCCGAGCTCGCGGGACCGATGGAGGAGCTCCAGGTCGCCGCGAAGCCATCCCAGCCTGCGGCGCAGGCGGCCCCGCTGGCCGACGACGACCGCTCCCTGCTCCGCCTCCTGACCCAGGGGAGCACCAACGCCGAGATGGCGACCGAGCTGGGGCTCGACGAGGAGACGGTCGCGCAGCGCCTGGCGCGGCTGCTGACGCAGATCGGCGCATCCACGCGGGCCGAGGCGACCACCATGGCCTTCCGCGGGCTCGCGCTGTGAGCGGCGGCATCCGGGTGCACATCGACCGGCACAAGTGCATCGGTGCCGGGAACTGCATCACCATCGCGCCCACCGCCTTCGGTTGGCTCGCCGGCGACTACGGCAAGGCCGATGTGGTGGGCCCGGACAGCGTCTCCGAGGAGCTCCTGCGCGAGGCGGCGATCGCCTGTCCCACCGGCGCGGTCGCGATCGAGGACGTGGAGGAGCTCCTGCCCTGGCAGCTGCGCGGCACCGCCTCCGGCCCGACGCGCCGCGTGATGAAGACCTTCATGTTCACCGACATCGTCGGCTCGACCAACCTGGTGGAAGCCATGGGCGACGAGGCCTGGGACGTGCTCCTGCGCTGGCACGACACCACCCTGCGCGAGATCTTCAATGCGCACTCCGGGACCGAGATCAGCGCCACCGGCGACGGCTTCTTCGTCGGCTTCGACTCTCCCGAGACGGCACTGGCGGCCGCGGTCGCCATCCAGCGCCGCCTGGCCGACCATCGGTCCAAGCAGGGGTTCGCGCCGCAGGTGCGCATCGGCCTGCATGCCTCCGATGCCTCCCAGGTCGGCGCCAACTTCCGGGGCCGAGGCGTGCACGAGGCGGCGCGCATCGCCGACGTCGCGGCGGGCGGCGAGATCCTGGCCTCGGTCGCCACCGTCGGCGAGTCGGTGCCCACCTCCGCGGCGCGGAGCATCCTGCTCAAGGGCTTCTCGGAGCCGATCGACGTCGTCGCCGTCGACTGGCGCTGACCCCTCCTTGCGGGGGGCGGCCGGAACCCGCCTCCAACCGGTGGTTCATCACTGGAGCTGTGCGCCCGCCGCTGACCCGGTGGCTAGCGCCGCGTTATTGCCACCACTGATGATCCAGCGAACGAGGGCCCCGTCCACCGCCAGTTCATAAGCGGGGCCGATGAAACGGGGAACGAACCGCCTCCCCAGGCAAGCGGGCGCTGGTTCATCCTCCAGATCATCACTCCCACTGATAATCCGGCACCCGCCTCGGCCCCGGCACCCGCTACGGGACCCACTCACCGCCGAGGTAGTGCTCGAAGACGGGGATCAGCGCGGCGACGAGCTCCTCGCGCGAGGCCTCGGCCAGCGGACGCATCCCCACCACGTGCCGCACGACCACCACGCCGACCAGCTGCGATGCCACCAACGCGGCCCGCAGCTCCGGCCGCTTCCCGCCGAGCTGGCTCGCGATGGGGAGCAGCAGCCGCCGGGTCAGCAGGTCGCGGATGAGCTCCGCGGCCTCGGGCTCCGTGACCGCCGCGCGCAGCAGCGCGACGAGCGCCCGGCGGCTGGCCTCCTCCTCCAGCACCCGCAGCATCAGCTCCGCCGCGCGATGCGCCGCGCCCTCCATCCCCGGCTCGAAGACGCGCGCGATCACCTCATCGGGGTCGACCGGCAGCTCCACCGACTGCAGGAAGAGCTCCTGCTTCGAGCCGAAGTAGTGCAGCACCAGCCGCGCATCCACCCCGGCCGCCTGCCCGATGCTGCGCAGCGTCGTGCCCCGGTAGCCGCGCTCCGCGAACTGCCGCCGCGCGGCCGCAGCGATCGCCTCTCGCGCGCCAGTGTCGCCGTGCGGACGGCCGCGTCCACGTCGGGCTTGCGTTTTCATCGGTTGAAGAATAACATTTCACCGATGGAGGAATTCAGACCGATGGAGCCGATGGAGCCGATGGAGCCGATGAACACGAACACGCTCTCCCCACGGCGCACCCGCCTCGTCCTGGCCGTGGTCGGCCTCTCGCTGATGGCCGTCGTCTCGGCCGTCTCCGGCCTCAACGTGGCGCTGCCCAGCCTCGCCCGCGAGACCGGCGCCAGCCAGGCCGACCTGACCTGGATCGTCGACGCCTACACCGTCGTCTTCGCCGGCCTGCTGCTCTTCGCCGGCGCACTCGGGGACCGATACGGTCGCAAGCTCCTGCTCCTCATCGGCCTGGTCGTCTTCGGCGGGGCCGCCGCCGTCGCGATGGTCGTCGCCGAGCCGTGGATGCTGATCGCCGCCCGCGCCGCGATGGGCATGGGCGCCGCCGCGATCATGCCCACCACCCTCTCCGTCATCACGACCTCGTTCCCGGAGGAGGAGCGCCCCAAGGCGATCGGCGTCTGGGTGGGCATCGCCGGCGGGGGAGCGGTGCTCGGCCTGTTCGCATCGGGCCTGCTGCTCGAGTTCTTCGCCTGGCAGTCGTTCTTCGGCCTGAACGTGGGGCTGGCGATCCTGGCCCTCATCGGCGTCTTCGCGGTCGTGCCCGCCTCGGCCGACGAGCAGCCGCCGGCCCTCGACTGGATCGGCGCCGCGCTCAGCCTGGCCGCGGTGGGCGGCGCCGTCTTCGGCATCATCGAGGGACCGGAGCGTGGCTGGGGTGACCCGGCGACGCTGGCGGGCATCGGCATCGGCCTCCTCGCCGGCGTGCTCTTCGTCCTGTGGGAGCTCCGACGCGAGCAGCCCATGCTCGACCCGCGCCTCTTCCGGCTGCGCGGGCTCTCCGCGGGGACGCTCACCATCACCGTGCAGTTCTTCGCGGCCTTCGGCTTCTTCTTCATCCTGCTGCAGTACCTGCAGTTCGTGACCGGCCGCTCGCCCTTCGAGGCCGCCGTGGCGCTGCTCCCGCTGCCCTTCGTGCTGATCCCCACGGCGCGCAACGCTCCGCACGTCGCGGCGCGCGTGGGGTTCCGCTGGCTGGGCGCCATCGGCCTGCTCTTCATCGCCGCCGCGTTCGCGATGCTCTCGCAGCTGACCGTCGATACGCCGTACTGGTACCTCGCCATCGGCCTGGTGCTGTTCGGGTTCGGGATGGGCCTGGCCGGGACGCCGGCGACGACCGCCATCACCTCCGCCCTGCCGGTCTCGAAGCAGGGCGTCGCCTCGGCCGTGAACGACACCGCGCGCGAGCTGGGGAGCGCGTTCGGGATCGCCATCCTGGGGTCGGTGCTCAACCAGTCCTACCGCGACGCCATGACCGATGTCGTGGCCGGCCTCCCCGCCACCATCGCCGACCGCGTGCTCGCCTCGATCGCCTTCACCGCGGCGCCGGAGGTCCAGTCGACCCCTGCCGCCGCACCCATCGTCGCGGCCGCGCGCGAGGCGTTCGTCTCCGGCGTGGGGAACGCGGTGCTGCTGGGGAGCGTCATCCTGCTCGTGACCGCGGTGGCCGTTTTCGTCCTCGCCCCGCGTGGGGGAGAGGAGGCGCGGCCCCGGGATATCACTCCCACTGATGAACTGGAGATCGGCGGCGCGGTCGGCTGAGGCGCGGCCCCGGGATATCACTCCCACTGATGAACTGGAGATCGGCGCCGCCGCTCGGTCTCCATCTCATCGGCCCCAGTGATAAACCCGAGAACGAGGCGGCACCACGGCCGTCCGTCCCGGCCCTCATCCTCCAGATCATCACCCCCGCTGATAAGCCGGCGGTAATCGGTCCTGGGGCACACTCCGAAGCATGCCGACGCGCCGCAGCCCCCTGGACGAGGCCACGCTCCGCGCCGAGTGGAACCTGCGCGATCTCGGCCGCGAGCTGCGGCTGGCGCGGATCTCCGCCGGCCGATCCCAGGGCTCTGTCGCAGGGCAGCTCGGGTGCTCACAGGGCTGGATCAGCGAGGTGGAGCACGCCCGCGCGCCGGCGTTGTCGGTGCTCGGCCTCGCTCGCCACGCCGCGGCCGTCGGGCTCCGAACCTGGATCCGCGTCTTCCCCGACGGCCGCATCCTGCTCGACGCGACCGCAGCTCGGGCTCCTCGATCGCCTCCATCGGCGCCTGCACACCAGCTGGGACTGGGAGCTGGAGGTTCCCATGCCCGATGCGCGTGACCTGCGCGCCGCCGACTGCCGGATCACGATCCCCGGATGCGCGGTCCTGGTCGAGGCCATTACCCGCTTCGTCGATGCCCAGGCCCAGACGCGATCCGCCCAGCGCAAGCGACGCGACCTTGGAGCGGATCGCCTCATCCTCCTCCTGGCCGATACCGGTGCCAACCGACGCGCCCTCCGCGACGCCGGCCCCGCCTTTCTGGCGGCCTTCGTCATCTCCCCGCGCGTCGCGCTTCGGGCCCTCGCCGACGGCCGCGACCCGGACGGTGATGCGATCATCCTGCTGTGATCCTTCCCCGTGCGGCGGCCCCCCGCCCGTGCCGCGGCCCCTCCCCGCCGCTCCGCCGCCGTGATATCACCCCCACTGATGATCCGGCGAACGAACCGCCAGCCCTCCGCCGCGATATCACCCCCACTGATGAAATCGCGAATGAAGAGGCCGTTCTGGCGCTGATCCGGCCGTTCGTTCCACAGATCATCACCCCCACTGATAATCCGGCACGCGCACGGGCATCCCGCAGCCGCCACGGTACCGCCACCACTCCACACTCCGTCCACAGCTCGTCCACATGTCATACACAGTGCCACGCCCTAGGCCCATCATCTTGTGGGGGTGTACCCAAAGGGACCACCAGATATTGTGGTTTTCGGGTTGACTGGCCCTTCCGCTCGTATTACAGTGAACTCCTTATTGAGAGGGCGCCCGAATGCGCCTGAGCGGCCTCCGCGCGACCCCGAGAGCGCCCGAACAAGGGCGATCTATCGGCTCCGCTGCAGGGACCGCCCAAGCAGGAGGAGGCCGGAGGCTCAGCAGCTTCCGGAGGTGAGGACCGCAGGCAGACATGGCTCGCAGCGCAACCCAGACGAAGCCCGGCACCAACGGCCACGCGACCACCGGCCACAACGCCGCCGGCCACGGCAACGGCCACGGCACCAACGGGAACGGGCACGGCAACGGGACGAAGACGCAGCAGGCCGGAGCCAGCACGCGCACCGGCGGCTACCACCAGCTGAGCGAAGGCCAGAAGCCGGCCTGGAAGGGCCTCAGCATCGAGCGCCGATTCACGACCCCCGGCGTCCACCCCTACGACACCGTCGAGTGGGACACACGCGAAGCCGCCATCACCAACGAGCACGGCAAGGTCGTCTTCGAGCAGAAGGACCTCGAGTTCCCCAAGGCCTGGTCCGCCCTGGCCACCAACGTGGTCGCCAGCAAGTACTTCCGCGGCCACATGGGAACCCCCCAACGAGAGCACTCCGTCCGCCAGATGATCGACCGCGTCGCCGACACCATCGCCGACTGGGGCGTCAAGGACGCCTACTTCGCGACCGATGACGACGCCGAAGCATTCCGCAACGAGCTGAAGGACATCCTCCTCAAGCAGCGCGCCGCCTTCAACTCGCCGGTCTGGTTCAACGTGGGGATCGACGAGCATCCGCAGTGCTCCGCCTGCTTCATCAACTCCGTCGAAGACACCATGGAGAGCATCCTGGGCCTGGCCAAGACGGAGGGCATGCTCTTCAAGTTCGGCTCCGGCACCGGCTCCAACCTGTCGACCATCCGCTCCTCCCGCGAGACGCTGGCGGGCGGCGGCGAGGCGAGCGGGCCCGGTGAGCTTCATGAAGGGCTTCGACGCCTTCGCCGGCGTGATCAAGTCCGGTGGCAAGACGCGACGCGCGGCAAAGATGGTGATCCTCAATGCCGAGCACCCGGACATCGAGGAGTTCATCGACTGCAAGCTGAACGAGGAGCGCAAGGCCTGGGCCCTGATCGATGCGGGGTATGACGGCAACTTCAACGGGGGCGAGGCGTACGCATCGGTCTTCTTCCAGAACTCCAACAACTCCGTACGGGTGACGGATGGGTTCATGGAAGCCGTCGAGCAGGACAGCGACTGGACCACGCGCGCCATCACCAACGGCGCCCCGGTCGAGACCGTCAAGGCCCGGCACCTCCTCGACAAGATGGCGGCGGCGGCCTGGATCTGCGGCGACCCCGGGATCCAGTACCACGACAACATCAACCGCTGGCACACATCGGCCAACACCAGCCCCATCAACGCCAGCAACCCGTGCAGCGAGTACATGTACCTCGACGACTCGGCCTGCAACCTGGCCAGCCTCAACCTCATGAAGTTCGTCAAGGCCGATGGCGAGTTCGACATCGAGGCCTACAAGCACGCGGTGCGCATCGTCCTGACCGCGCAGGAGATCATCGTCGACAACGCGAGCTACCCCACGCCGCGCATCGGCGAGAACAGCCGTGACTTCCGGCCGCTGGGGCTGGGCTACGCCAACCTGGGCGCGCTGCTCATGAACCGCGGCCTGGCCTACGACTCCGACGGCGGCCGATCCTACGCGGCGGCCATCACCGCCATCATGCAGGGCGAGGCGGAGCTCCAGTCCGCGCGGATCTCCCGCGACCAGGGCGGCCCGTTCGCCGGCTACGCCGAGAACCGCGAGCCGTACCTGAAGGTCATGCGCCAGCACCGCGACGCCGCCTACCGTCTGCAGGACAGCCTGGTCCCCGAGGACCTGCTGGACGCGGCGCTCACCACCTGGGACGAGGTCATCGCCCTGGGCGAGAAGGCCGGCTTCCGCAACGGCCAGGTCAGCGTCCTTGCCCCCACCGGCACCATCGCCTTCCTGATGGACTGCGACACGACCGGCGTGGAGCCGGACATCGCGCTCATCAAGTACAAGCGCCTGGTCGGCGGCGGCTACCTGAAGATCGTCAACCAGACCGTGCCGCACGCGCTGAAGCGCCTGGGCTACGACGCCAAGCAGACCGAGGAGATCGTCGCCTACATCGACGAGCACGAGACCATCGAGGGCGCGCCGCATCTGAAGGACGCGCACCTGGACGTCTTCGACTGCGCCTTCAAGCCGGCCAACGGCTCACGCTCCATCCACTACAACGGCCACCTCAAGATGATGGCCGCGGTGCAGCCCTTCATCTCCGGCGCCATCAGCAAGACGGTGAACATGCCGGAGGCCTCCACCCCGGAGGAGATCGCCAAGGTCTACATCGACGGCTGGAAGCTGGGCCTCAAGGCCATCGCGGTCTACCGCGACAACTCCAAGCGCTCGCAGCCGCTGA
This sequence comes from uncultured Chloroflexia bacterium, assembly GCA_963777045.1. GTDB lineage: Bacteria > Chloroflexota > Limnocylindria > QHBO01 > QHBO01 > JAPSGM01. The sequence continues at coordinate 453 of CAVZPD010000030.1, read as the reverse complement.
ACACCAAGCGCGAGGGCGGGACCGATGCGGTCGCCGCGGTCGCGGCGCCCGAGATCCAGACCGTCTACAAGCCGATGCGACGCCGCCTGCCCGATGAGCGGGCCTCCATCACCCACAAGTTCAACGTGGGCGGGCACGAGGGCTACCTGACCATCGGCATGTACGAGGACGGGACGCCGGGCGAGATCTTCCTGCGGATGGCCAAGGAGGGCTCGACCATCTCGGGCCTGATGGATTCGTTCGCCACGGCGGTCAGCCTGGCGCTGCAGTACGGCGTGCCGCTGCGCGACCTGGTGAACAAGTTCAGCCACCTGCGCTTCGAGCCGGCGGGGTTCACCACCAACCGGGATATCCCGATGGCGAAGAGCCTGGTGGATTACATCTTCCGGTACATGGCGACGAAGTTCCTGGATCGGGATGCGCAGGATCAGGTGGGGATCATCAACAGGCAGC
>CAVZPD010000029.1:0-97605 GCA_963777045.1 uncultured Chloroflexia bacterium | reverse complement strand
GCACGGCACCCGACCCGGGCGCCTGGGCGCCTCGGCGGCGGTCGGTGGACGATGGCTGCTCCTGGCGGGGATCGGCGGCTGGTTGGGCTTCCTCGTCGTGAGCCGGCTGGCGCTGCTCGTCGATCGGATGCACTTCCTGCTGGGCGACTGGCTGGGACTGATCCGATGAGCGTCACGCGACCGGAGCTGACAGCAACCCCGGCGATCGCCTCCGAGATGTCGCTCCTGACCGACATCGGATCGGCCTGGACCAAGGCATCGGTCATCGCGCGATCTCGTGGACGGTGGCGGATCGCCGCGCACGTCGCGCAGCCAACCGCATGGGGAGACGAGGAGCTGCGCCGCAGCCTGGCGGCCCACCTGGCTGGGGCCGCCGACCGCCGCGTCGTGGACCACCTGGAGGACCTGCTCGCCGCCGCACCACGCATCTCGTCCCACACCCCGCGCCGCGCCGGGCGGATCGCGCTGGCGGGTGTCTCGGAGGAGCTGTCGGCGGCGTCGGCCCTGCGGGGGGCGGAGTCGGCTGGCTGGTCGGTGGAGGCGGTGGCGACCGCCGACGACGGCCGGTCGATCTCGGAACGACTGGCCGGCCTGCAGGCCGCCGAGGTCGACGCCTGGCTGCTCACCGGGGGGTTCGAGCATGGACGGGCCGACCAGGCGCTCGAGATGGCCAGCCTCGTGGCCGTGGCGAGAGACGGATCGGGTCTGCCCGTGATCTGGGCCGGTGCATCGTCCCTGGCCGATGAGGTCCGGGAGCTCTTCGAGGAGGGCGCCGTCTCGATCGTCGCGAACCCGCGCCCGACGGCCACCGCCGAGGACCTGGTGCCGCTGCGCCACGCCCTCGAGGAGCTGTTGCAGCGGGTCGTCGAGCCGGCGGGCACGCGACAGCACACCCCGGTCGCATTCCGTCGATCGGTGGCGCAGCTGGCTCGCTCGAGCGTGCGACGGGTGGTGGGCGTGGACGTCGGCGCGCGCTACCTGACCTGGGCGCAGGCCGATGAGGACGGCAACGCGGAGAGCAGGGTCTTCGCCGCCGGCGGACTCGGCGCGGCTCGCCTCGTCACCTCCGGTGGTCCCGGCAGGCTCGCGCGCTGGCTGCCGATTGCGCTCGATGAGCTGGCGGTCGCCGATGCCCTGCAGAACCTGCACGCACGCCCCGGGACACTGCCCCAGACCGATGACGAGCTGGTCATCCTGCACGCCGCCGTCCGCCACCTGCTGGCGCAGACCGCCGGAGACGAGGCCGGCTCGGAGCGTTTCCAGGATGCGGACCTGCTCATCGGCGCAGGTCGCACCATCGCCGCCGCCCCGCGTCCGGCCCAGGCCGCCCAGCTGCTGCTCGATGGCATTCGCCCACTCGGCGTCACGCAGCTGGCACTGGACGCGGCCGGCGCCCTCGCCCCGCTCGGCGCTCTCGAGGACGGCGAGATCGCCGAGGGCATGGGGGCGCTGCGCGACGATCTCCTCGTGCCGCTCGGGACGTCAGTCGTGTGTCGGGGTGGAAGGCCGGGCCAGATCGTGATGCGCGCCTGGCTTCGGCGTGCCGGCTGGCCGGAGATCGGTCCCATCGAGGTCCGCGGCGGGCAGCTGCAGGTGCTTCCGCTGGCCCGCGGCCACGAGGCTGATCTCCAGGTGGAGCTGCTCAATGGTGCCAGCCTGGGCCGGGGTCGGCCGGCGGCCCGGGTACAGGCGACCGTGGCGGGCGGGCTGGTCGGCGTGATCCTGGATGCACGCGGAATCCCCTTGGCGCTGCCGCGTCGGTCCGACGACCGCAGGGCCGTGCTGGCCGGTTGGCGCGACACCTTCCTGCGGGAGCCAAGCATGCCCGTGGCGGCCTCCGAGGGCGGAGAGGCGTCATGAGCGGACTTACGCTGCACAGGGTGCGGATTCCGCGTGGCGCGACGCCGAGCGTGGGGGTGGGGGCCGAGGTGCAGCCGGAGCAGGTGCTGGCGGTCCGCCGTCGCCCGCGATCACCGGTCTCGGTCCGCGTCACCGCTGCCCTCCACCGTCGACCGAGTGACCTCGCCGAGCTGCTGGTCGTCAAGCCCGGGGCGCGCCTGCAGGAGGGGGACCCCATCGCCCGCGCGGATGAGCACGAGGTGACCTCACCGATCGCTGGGCTGCTGCTGGCGCTCTCCGCCGCCGACGGCAGCGTGCTCGTGGCGCCGCTCGGCGAGGAGGAGGCCGTCATCGGTCACGTGCGGGGACGGGTGCGTGCCATCGAGGGCGGCTGGATCACGCTCGAGGTCCCTGGTGTGGCGGTGCGTGGCGTCGGGGGAACCGGCGACGCCGTTCATGGCGAGCTGGTGATGGGGGTCCGCGGCGCGGACGAGGAGTTGCGGGCCGCGGCGATCGACGTCGGGGCGACCGGCAAGATCGTGCTCGGTGGCTCGCGCGCCTCGGCCGAGACCCTCACCCGGGCGCGAGCCATGGGGGTCGCCGGCATCGTTCTGGGTGGCGTGCTCGACAAGGAGCTGCGCGACTTCGAGGCGATCCAGCGACGACGGCGCGAGATCGGCGGCCTGGCCGGCAGCTTCGGGGTCGTCATGCTCGAAGGGTTCGGGAAGGTCGGGATCGATCCGCAGCGCTTCGCCTGGCTCCGCTCGCACGCCGGGCGGATGGTGAGCCTCTTCGGCGCGGACGCGCTGCTGTTCGTCCACGACGCGTCGCCGGCGCCGGGCCGCCGGACGCTGCCGCGCGTGGGTGAGCGTGTCATTGCCCACCGGCGTCCGTTCCAGGGTCGCGCCGGCGTTCTCGTGGCCGAGCTCGAAGACCTGCACGCATCGCCATCGGGCATCCCCGCCCGAATGGGCCTGGTGCGCTTCGAGGATGGCCGACTGGCCGCCGTTCCGGTGGCAAACCTCGAGGCCACCCTTCCGGTCGCTCCATCCGGCTGAGCCCCGTATCCTGTTGGGCATGGATGGCCCGATGACGGCGCCGGCCTCTGCCGGCGCGCTGACCAGCCGCGCGCCGGACGAGACGCGCGCGCTCGGCGCCGCGCTGGGCCGCGCCGCCGCTCCCGGCACCATGTTCGCGCTCATTGGTCCACTGGGTGCCGGCAAGACGCTGCTCGCCAAGGGCGTCGCCGAGGGGCTCGACATTCGGAGCGTGGTCAACAGCCCGACCTTCGTCCTCATGAACGAGCACCAGGGCCGGCTGCGGCTCTTCCACATCGACGCCTACCGGCTCGGCGACCCGGAGGAGGCGGTCGCCGCGGGGCTGCTCGATGAGCGCGAGGTGGATGGCGTCACGGTCGTGGAGTGGGCGGATCGGCTCGACGGCTGGCTCCCGGCCGAGCGGCTCGAAATCGAGATCGGGATCGATGCGGCGGACGAGGAGGAGACGCGCAGCATCGCCTGGCGCGCGCATGGCGCAGCCCACCGGGAGCTCGCCGCCGGCGTGCTGGAGCGGGCATGATCATCGCGCTGGAGACCGCTTCCACCGACATCTCCGTTGCGCTCGCACGAGCCGACGGCGAGCTGATCGCCGTCGAGGGCTGGACCTCCGACCGCCGCCAGGGCCACGAAGTGCTGCCGCGGCTCCTCAGCCTCCTGGCGCGCAACCGGCGTGGCCTGCCCGATGCTTCGGCGCTGGCGGTCGGGCTCGGTCCCGGGTCCTTCACGGGGCTGCGCGTCGGCCTGAGCCTGGCCAAGGGGCTTGCGCTGGCCCTCGAGCTGCCGCTCGTCGGCGTGCCCAGTCTGGCGAGCTGGCTGGCGACCGAACCAGGCAGCCAGGGAGCGGTGGCGCGGGCCGGCGCCCGGGAGGCGTACCTCCTGCTGCGCGGAGACGAGGCTCCGCGGGTCGTCGACCGCGACGCGCTTCCCGAAGGTGCCTCGACGGCGCCACTGGTGGCAGCGGTCGAGCTCGCCGCGGCATTCGGACTGGGCAACACGATCCCACCGCACCGCGCCGCCGGGGCGGTGGCCTTCGCCGCAGCGCGCCGACTCGCCGGCGATCCCGATGGCGACGACCTCGCGCGGCTCGAACCGGCCTACATCCGAGCACCGCGGGGCCTGGGACAGCCCGGGCGCGCGCAGGTCTCGTGATGGCCATCGGCGTCCCGCTCTCGGTCCACGCCATGCGCCTGGGCGACATCCCCCAGGTCCACGAGATCGAGCGGCTCAGCTTCAGCAGCCCATGGCCGGCCTATGCCTTCGAGCAGGAGCTGACCGGGAATCGCCTCGCCCGCTACGTTGTGGCGCGTGCCGGCGCGGATCGGGTTGTCGGCTTCGCCGGGGTATGGCTGATGGTCGACGAGGCACACATCACGACCTTCGGCGTCCACCCAGAATGGCGCCGGCGGGGGATCGGTCGGCGCCTCATGCTGAGCCTGCTGGAGCTCGCGAACGAGCTCGGTGCACGGCGCATGACCCTCGAGGTGCGCGTCTCCAACAGGGCCGCGCAGTCGCTCTACCGTGGGTACCACTTCGAGGTCGCGGGCCAGCGGCGGCGGTACTACACCGACAACGGCGAGGACGCCCTGGTGATGACCACGCCCGAGCTAGGTGGGCCGAAGATGCGGACGCTGCTCCGCGTCGAGCGCGAGCGCCTGGGGACGAGCGAGCGCGACGCATGAGTGGAACGCGCATCCTGGCCATCGAGACGAGCTGCGACGAGACCGGCGTGGCCGTGGTCAGCAACGGACGGCGGATCGAGGCCAACCAGGTCGCGACCCAGATCGCGATCCACGCCGAAACCGGCGGGATCGTGCCGGAGGTCGCCGCCCGTCAGCAGCTGCGCTGGATCACGCCGACGGTCCACGCGGCGCTCGAAGAGGCGGGCTGCGCCTGGGACGACCTCGACGCCGTGGCGGTCACCTACGGGCCCGGGCTGATCGGTTCATTGCTGGTCGGGGTGAACGTGGCCAAGGCGATTGCGGAGGCTCGCGGGCTGCCGCTGGTCGGCGTGAACCACATCGAGGGGCACATCTACGCCAACTGGCTGACCGATGCGGTCGCCGGCGAGCCCGAGCCGCCCGAGCCGCCGTTTCCGCTCCTCTGCCTGGTCGTCAGCGGCGGGCATACCCAGCTGGTCCTGATGGAGGACCACGGGCGCTACCGCCTCCTGGGGCAGACGGCTGACGACGCCGCGGGTGAGGCGTTCGACAAGGTCGGCCGCCTGCTTGGCCTGCCGTATCCGGGTGGGCCGGCCATCTCGGCCGCGGCGGAGGGAGCGACGCCGGCCGCACGGCTGCCACGGGCGCGGACCGAGGGTCCGTACGACTTCAGCTTCTCCGGCCTCAAGACAGCCGTCCTGCGGCAGGTCAACGGCTATCGCCAGCGAGGCGAGCCGATCCCGGTGGAGCCGATCGCGGCGGCCTTCGAGGAGGCGGTCGTCGACGCCCTCGCCACCAAGACCGTGGCCGCCGCCGGAGCCTTCGGCGTTGCGGCCGTGGCCCTCGGAGGAGGAGTGGCGGCCAACCGCTCCCTGCGAGCCGAGCTGCGCGAGCGCCTGGAGGCAGAAGGCGTGCCGCTGCTCGTCCCACCGCCCGCCTGGTGCACCGACAACGGGGCCATGATCGGCGCCGCCGCCGGCTTCCGCTATCTTGCCGGCGATCGGGCCGGCCCCGAGCTCGAGGCGATCCCGAACCTGGCGCTGCCCTGGCTGGACCGATGACCGATCCGCTCGCCGCAGGTCGCCTCGCCCCGCCGACGCCGGGCCAGCTGCGGAAGCTGATGGCGGCCGAGAGGCTGCAACCGCGCCGCAGCCTTTCGCAGAACTTCCTGACCGACCCCGAGGTGCTCGACGAGATCGTGGCCGCGGCGGAGCTGCAGCCGGGCGACAGCGTCGTCGAGGTCGGCCCGGGCCTGGGCGTACTCACGCGCCGGCTGCTCGCCGCGGGCGCATCGGTGCTGGCGGTGGAGCTCGATCCGCGGCTGGCGGCCTGGCTCCGCCGGGAGCTCGTTGGGGTTCGCGCCTTCGAGCTGCTGGAGGCCGACGCGCTCGAGATCCACGCCGGTGAATGCTTCCCCGGCGAGGCGTTCAAGCTGGTGGCGAACATCCCGTACCACATCACCAGCCCGCTGCTGCACGCGTTCCTCGAGGGCGAGCGCCCGCCGGACCTGAGCGTGCTCCTCGTCCAGCTGGAGGTCGCCGAACGTGTTGCCTCGCCGCCGGGCGGGATGAGCTACCTGTCGGTCTTCACCCAGAACATCGCCGACGCGGAGGTCGTGGCGCGGGTGCCGGCGGCGGCGTTCGAGCCGGTGCCGAAGGTGGACTCCGCGGTGCTTCGCCTGCGCCGCCGCGCGGATCCGCTCATCCCGCCGGGCGACGGCCGGGAGGCCTTCTACCGCATCGTCCAGGCCGGCTTCCGGCAGCGGCGCAAGCAGCTGCACAACGGCCTGGGGCGCGAGCTGCCGCTCCCGCCCGGGGCGCTCGACGCCGCGCTCTCGGCCTGCACCATCGACTCCTCGCGCCGCCCGCAGACGCTCTCCGTGGACGAGTGGGCGTGCCTGGCAGGGTGGCTCACGCCGCAGCTCGGCGACGATCCCCGGGGACGCCGCGAGCGGCCAGCATGACGGCCTTCGATCTCGATGCGCCGGCCAAGCTCAACCTGTCGCTGGCCGTGACCGGTCGCCGCCCGGATGGCTACCACGAGCTCTCGACCAACATGGTCCTGCTCGAGCTGGCCGACCGGCTGCTCCTCATGCCCGGCGGCAGCGGCCTGCGCGTGGAGGCGTCCGGTGGCCAGGAGGTGCCGGCCGCGCCGGGAGCGAACCTCGCCTGGCGGGGGCTCCTGGCGGCGACGCAGGGCGCCGTCCCGATGGCCATGCTCGCCCTGGAGAAGCGAATCCCCGTAGCGGCCGGACTGGGCGGTGGATCCTCGGACGCGGCCGCGGCGTGGCGGCTCGGCCGGCGCTGGATCGGCGAGCCGGAGACCGCGGATGACGAGCAGCTGCTCGAGCTGTCGCGCATCGGCGCCGACGTCCCGTACTTCGCGGCGCAGCTGGCTGCGGCCAGGGTGGAGGGGATCGGCGAGCTCGTCACCCCCGCGCAGATCCCCAGCGACGGCGACGAAGTGGTGCTGGTCCACCCGTCCTTCACCCTCTCCACCCACGCGGTCTTCGCCGAGCTCCGCGCCTCGGATTGGAGCGGTAGTTCGGCCGGCGAGGGGCAGAACGATCTCGAGGCGGCGGCGCGCCGCCTGCGCCCGGAGCTGGAGGATGTCTCGAGGGTCGTGGCGGGAGCAGGCGGCAGGCCGCAGCTCTCCGGTTCCGGACCGACCATCTTCGTCCGTACGGACGACCCGGAGCGCGCGGCAGCCATCGTCGGCAGGGTCGAACGGGCCGGATTGCGGGCCAGCCGCACTCGCCTGCGTCGCCGACCGGCTACGATCGGGGGCAGCGAAGAAGTGGAGGTGGGCTAGGAGATGCGAACGGTGGTGCAGACGAATGCAGCTCCGGGGGCCATCGGTCCGTACAGCCAGGCCATCCGGAGCGGCACCCTCGTCTTCACGGCGGGCCAGATCGGCCTCGATCCGAGCAGCGGCGAGCTGGTCGACGGCGTTGCGGAGCAGGCGGAGCGCGCGTTGCGCAACCTGAGCGCGATCCTCGACGCGGCCGGGACGACGCTGGAGCGCGTGATCAAGACGACGATCTTCCTCGCCGACATGGGCGACTTCGCGGCGGTGAACGAGGTCTACGCCCGGCACATCTCGACCCCGTACCCGGCGCGCTCGACCGTGGCGGTGGCGGGGCTTCCGAAGGGCGCCCTGGTCGAAATCGAGGCGGTGGCTCTCTCCGGCGACGCGGAGTGAGGCTCGGTTGACCGCTCGGACGGCCCCCGGATACCATCGGCGCCACTTGCCGCGCCCCGTAGGAGCCCACCGCCCTTGCTAGCTTCCGCGGCCATCGTCCTGGCCGCCGGCCAGGGGACCCGGATGCGATCGCGCATCCCGAAGGTCCTGCACCCGCTCGCCGGACGGCCGATGCTCGCGCACGTGCTCGCGTCGCTCGCCGCAGCGGGGATCGAGCATCGGGTGGTCGTGACCGGCGTCGGAGCCGATGCCGTCGAGGCGACGCTGGGCGCTCACACCCCGTCGGTCCGCCAGGATCCGCAGCTCGGGACGGCCGACGCCGTTCGCTGTGGGATGACGCGCGTGCCGTCGGCGGTGCGCCACGTTCTGGTCACCATGGGTGACGTGCCGCTGCTGCCCACCGAGCTCTTCCAGCGGCTGCTGCGCGAGCAGGCCGAGGGCGAGGCCGCCATCGCCCTGCTGAGCGCCCGCATGCCGGATTCGACCGGCTACGGTCGCGTCGTGCGGGACGCCTCGGGTGCCGCCGCCGCCATCGTCGAGGAGGCGGATGCCGACGAGCGAACGCGCGCCATCGACGAGGTCAACGTCGGTACCTACTGCTTCGATGCGGCGTGGCTGCGCGCCAACGTGGGCAACGTGCCGCGCTCCGCGGTCGGCGAGTACTACCTCACCGACCTGGTCGCCCTGGCCGTCGGCGCCGGCCGGCGGGTGGCCGTCGTCGATGCTCCCCGTTCCGAGCTCACCACGGGGATCAACGACCGCGTCCAGCTGGCCGCCGCGGAGCGGCTCATGCGCGCCGAGATCGCGGACCGGCACATGCGTGCCGGGGTGACGATCGTGGACCCGGAGACGACCTACATCGACGCCGCCGTGGAGATCGGGCAGGACGCCCGCATCGAGCCGTGGACGGTGCTCGCCGGTGCGACCGTCGTGGGCCAGGACGCCATCATCGGCCCCAATGCCCACGTCCGCGCATCGCGCATCGGGCCGCGGACGTCGGTGTGGGCCAGCGTGGTGGAGGAGTCCGAGGTGGCCGAGGACGTGCAGATCGGTCCCTACAGCCACCTGCGACCCGGCTGCCGCATCGGTCCACGCTGCCGCATCGGGAACTTCGCGGAGATCAAGAAGTCGAACGTCGGCGCGGGGACGCAGCAGCACCACTTCAGCTACCTCGGCGATGCCGAGGTGGGGGAGGACGTGAACATCGGCGCCGGCGCGGTGACCGCCAACTTCGATGGCGAACGCAAGAACACCACCGTCATCGGTGCCGGCGCCTTCATCGGTGTGGATACCATGCTTCGCGCGCCCATCACCATCGGTGAGGGCGCGAGAACCGGGGCGGGGGCGGTCGTGACCCGCGACGTCGCCCCGGGCAAGACGGTGGTCGGCATGCCGGCGCGTCCCATCGTGGCGCGTCGGCGCCGCGACGAGGAAGCCAGCGCGGCAGGCCTCGGCGCAGAACGGAACACGCAGCCAGGAGGAACGAACAAGGCCCGCGATGCCTGAAGGCAGCAGTAGCAGCGCCGCCGGTCAATGGCGCTCCGCCCCGGGACGGCCGAGATGAGCAGCACGTGGTTCCTCGACCTGATCTGGGTGCTGGGGTTGATCATGATCGGTGGCTTCTTCGCCGCTTCCGAGATAGCGCTCATCACCGTCAAGCGCCATCGGCTGAACCAGCTGATCGGCGAGGGCAGCCGCGCGGCGAGGATCGCACAGCGGCTGACCGATGACCCGAGCCGCTTCCTGGCGACGATCCAGATCGCCATCACCTTCCTCGGGTTCCTCGCGTCGGCCGTCGGCGCGGTCTCCCTCTCGGGCTCGCTCGGCGAGCTCGTCGCGCTGATCCCCATCCCCGCCGTGCAGGATGCGGCCGAGGAGATCTCCTTCGTGCTGATCACGCTGCTGATCGCGCTCGCCTCGATCATCATCGGGGAGCTGGTGCCGAAGACCCTGGCGCTCACCTTCGCCGACCGGTTCGCGCTGTTCGTCGCTCGGCCGATCGGCTGGATGGACCGGCTGCTGCGCCCGGTGGTCTGGCTGGTCTCGTCGACCTCCAACGTGCTCGTCCGCGCGCTCGGCGGGCGGGAACGCCCGCAGGCCGGCTACCTGTCGACCGAGGAGCTCAAGATGCTGGTCGAGACCGGCAGCGAGCAGGGTGGCATCGAGGAGGACGAGAAGGAGATGATCCACGGCGTCATCGAGCTGGCCGAGAAGCAGGTGCACGAGGTGATGGTGCCGCGCATCGGCATCCGCGCCGTCGAGGTGCACGATCCGCTCGGCCAGGTGCTCGATCTCGTGATCCGCGCCGGTCACTCGCGCGTGCCGGTCTACGAGGAGAGCCTCGACAACATCGTCGGCGTGCTCTACGCCAAGGACATGCTCCCCTACCTGAAGCGGAACGGCGAGGCGGCACGCGAGATCGATATCCGCAAGCTGGTGCGACCGCCGGTCTACGTCCCGGAGACGAAGCGCGTCGATGAGCTGCTGCACGAGATGCAGGCCGCCAAGCGCCACATCGCGATCGTGGTCGACGAGTACGGCGGGACCGCGGGCCTCATCACCATGGAGGACGTGGTGGAGGAGATCGTGGGCGAGATCCAGGACGAGTACGACACCGAGGAGGTGCTCGTCGAGGCGCTGGCCGGCGATGGCGAGACCTCGTTCCGCCTGGACGGCCGCGTCAGCATGGACGACCTTCGGGACCTGTTCGACCTGCCCGATGAGGAGGAGGAGGACGAGGAGGCCTACGACACCGTCGGCGGCTTCATCGTGCACCGCGTCGGGAGCATTCCGCTACCCGGCGCGACGGTACCGCTGCGTGATGTGACGCTGACCGTCGAGGCAGCGGAGCCCCGCCGCGTCGCCAAGGTCATCGCCACGCGGCCCAAGCCACCCGAGGAGGAGGCGGAGGACAGCGGCGAGGCCGCCTGACGGCGCCTGCCCGCTCGGGCCGTAGCGTGCACCGATAGATCGCTGAAACGAGACCCGAACGGCGTTCCGGAGCGTGGGTTGGTCGATAGATCGGTGCACGGTGAGCACCGGAAGTGCCTCCAGGTTGCCTCCACGCACGCCCAGGACCGATAGACCGACGCATCAGGCGCCCGAACGCCCGCTCGGGCGTGATTCCGGCGATCTATCGGCGCGGAGGGCATCGGCGAGGAAGGTATCGGCGAGGAGGATACCGGCGAGGAAGGTCTCGGCGCGAAGGTGCTCGCGCGGGATCGGGCGACGGGCGCGGTCAGCGGTTGCGGCGCCAGATCTCGGCGTTCAGCGCGGTGGCGAAGGCGACCCAGGCCAGGTAGGGGAGCAGGAGGAGACCGGCAACCAGCCGTTGGCGGGTGAAGAGGGCCACGGTCGCCACGATCGCGAACAGCGTGGCGACGATCTCCGCAAGGGCCAGCCCGGGGCGCCGCAGCCCGAAGAAGATCGGCGTCCAGGCGCCGTTCAGCGCCAGCTGCACGCCGAAGGCGGCGAGCGCCGAGCGCCGCCCTCGCGACCGTCCGCCCGCCACCAGCCAGGCGGCGACGCCCATGAGCGCGTAGAGGATGGTCCAGACCGGCCCGAAGAGCTCCGCGGGCGGGCTCCACGGCGGTTTCCGGAGCTGGCGGTACCAGCTCGGCGCCGGAAAGGGAGCGCCCAGGACGCCCGGCAGGAAGCTGACCGCCAGCCAGGCGACCAGCGCCTTGCGCGAGCGGCCGATCACAGCGCGATGACCGACTGCACGAGCGAGCGGAGCACGCCGCGCCGGTCGGGATCGATGGGCAGCGTTTCGGCATCGGCCAGGGCCAGGTCGCGGAAGCGCCGTGCCTCGGCGAGCGAGTGGTCGCGCGCCCCGGCGCGTTCCAGGATTGCGAGGACCTCGTCGACTTCGTCGGAAGACATGGGTCCATCGGCATCCGCAACATCCGGACCATAGATCTCGCCCAGGCGAGCGCGGTCGGCCGCCGACGCATGCTCGAGGGCCCAGACCAGGGGCAGGTTCTTCTTGCGCTTGTGCACGTCGCCCGCCTCGGGCTTGCCGGAATCGGCGCTCGTCCAGAAGGTGCCCTTGATGTCGTCGGCCATCTGGAAGGCCAGCCCCAGGTGATAGCCGAAGTGGCGGTAGGACTCGATCGTGTCGGAGTCGTCGGTGGCCAGGATGGCCCCGGCCTGGACCGATGCGCCGACCAGCGCGGCCGTCTTGCGACCGATCATCTCGAGGTATTCCTCGACCGTGACGTCGATCCGACGCTCGAAGCTGATGTCCAGGAACTGGCCCTCGCACAGCGCCAGGCAGGTCTCGTCGTAGACGCGCATCAGCGCCAGCACGCGGCGCTCGCTGAAGCCGGCGTCCAGCAGCCGGTAGAGCGCCAGCCGGCTCAGCGCGAACAGCGCGTCTCCGGCGTTGATGGCCAGGGGGATACCCCAGATCGCCCACAGCGTCGGTCGATGACGACGTTCGCGATCGGAGTCCTCGATGTCGTCGTGGACCAGGCTGAAGTTGTGGCCGAGCTCGACCGCGGCGGCGCCCGGCAGCGCGGGCCGGTAATCGCCCGTCAGCGACTGGTAGGCGAGGAGCCCCAGGAGGGGGCGCATGCGCTTCCCGCGCGGGCCGTCCGGCTGGTCCAGGCCGAGGTGGTAGGAGAGCATCTCGTAGAGCGGGCGGGCGTGGTGGTTGCGCTGGTCCAGGACATCCCGCATCTCCGCTTCGATGTCGGACAATAGCCGCGTGAACTCGGTTCGGACGTCCACCCGGGAAGGGTACCCGAGGTCGGTCAGCAGGCGTGCCATGTCGCTGGTACGCAGCAGGCTTCGGGCCCGATGAGTCCGCGCGCACGCCTCTACAAGACGGAGGGCATCGTTCTGCGTGGCATGGACCTGGGCGAGGCCGATCGCGTCCTGACCGTCCTGACGCCGCACCTCGGCAAGCTTCGCATCATCGCCAAGGGAATTCGCCGGCCGCGCTCACGGCTGGGCGGCGGTCTGGAGCCGTTCAGCGATGTGCACCTCGTGCTCGCCGTCGGGCGCACCTTCGATGTCGTGACGCAGGCCGCCCTCGAGGACCCGCACCTGGGGCTCCGCAACGACCTGCACTCGACTGCGGCGGCCTGGTACCTCGTCGAGCTGGCCGACCGCTTCTGCGAGGGGGCCGCCGACTCGCATTCCGCCTTCCTGCTGCTGGCGCAGGCGCTCTCGGCGCTCGACGCCGAGCCCGACGAAGTCGGCCGCGAGGTGGTGGCCCGCTGGTTCGAGATCGCCCTGCTGGACGCCATGGGCTTCCGCCCCGAGCTGACCCGATGCCTGGAGTGCGGCGCCGATATCGGTCCGGAGGGCAACTTCTACTCGCCGGCGGGCGGCGGCGTGGTCGGCCCCGAGTGCTCGCACGCGGCGCTGGGCGGGCGCGCCATCGGTCCCGATGCGCTCAAGGTGCTGCGCCACCTGCAGCGCTCGCCGCTGGTCGAGGTGCTGCGCCTGAGCCTTGCGCCGGCGACGCACCGCGAGGTGGAGCGCCTGCTCCACGCCACCGTGTCGGCCGTGCTGGAGCGGGAGCTGCGCAGCCGCGACTTCCTCGAAGAGGTGGCGGCGCGGGAAGCCGCGCTTCCGGCACCTGGCCTGTAACCCGGCCGGGGCGGGAGGCGTCTGAGCGGCATGCGCATCCTGCGAACCGTTGGCGCCGGGCTCGGAATCGGCCTCCTGCTGGCCGGCTGCGGGGTGGTCGGGAACCTACCGGCCTTCGGGCAGCCCGCGGTCGTCGCCGATCTGCAGGTCTACAACCGTACCGAGATGGAGATCACCCTGGTCGCCGCCGATGGCGAGGTGCTCGTCGTTCCGGCCTGCGGCTCTGCGCGCGATCCCGACTTCCGGGTGGACCAGGTGCGCGTCGGCGCGGACAACCTGTACGTCCACGCGTTCGGCGCAGGCGGCGGCGAAACGGGCCAGCAGCTGACGCTGGTCGAAGTCGCCGAATCGGCCGACTCGGTTCTCGGGCCGGGTCCGCCGCCGGACCCTCTGCCACCGTGCCGCGGCACGCCGCAGGTGCAGCAGGGCGTGCCGCTCTTGGACTAGCGTTCGGCATGCCCCCTTCCGCGGCATCGGCGTGCGGCATCGGCGTGCGGCATCGGCCCGATAGATCTCGCGTTTCCGTGACTGAAGCGTGGCCCTGGTGGGTGTTCGCACCATCTATCGGTGCACCTTGAGCACCAACCGCCCCCCGGAGCTGTGGTCCACGCTCCACCTGGACCGATAGACCAACCAGGGGTCCGCCCGAAACGCCCGTCCTGGCCTGATCGGGAACATCTATCGACCGCGATCCCTGGCGCGCCGCGAGACGGGGACGCAGGCTGCGGTAGACTCGAACGCCCAGCGCCCGCCCATCGGTCCATCAACAACTGCTGCAACAGGAGCCAACGACCGACCGTGCCCGCCCCGAACATGGACGTCATCGTCAGCCTCGCCAAGCGGCGCGGCTTCGTCTTCCCGTCGAGCGAGATCTACGGCGGCATGGGCGGCTTCTGGGACTACGGCCCGCTGGGCGTGGAGCTCAAGAACAACGTGAAGGCCGCCTGGTGGCGCGCCATGGTCCAGCTGCGCGACGACATCGTGGGACTCGATGCAGCGATCGTCATGAACCCGCGCGTGTGGGAGGTCTCCGGCCACGTGGGCGGCTTCAGCGACCCCATGGTCGACTGCCGCAACTGCAAGCATCGCTTCCGCGCCGACGACCTCAAGGGCCCGCCGTCGGAGATCGCCTGCCCGAACTGCGGCGCGCGCGACAGCCTGACCGAGCCGCGCCAGTTCCACCTCATGTTCCAGACGCACGTCGGGCCGATGCAGGACAGCGCCAGCGTCGCCTACCTGCGCCCCGAGACCGCGCAGGGCATCTTCGTCAACTTCGACAACGTGGCGACGACCAGCCGCAAGAAGCTGCCGTTCGGGATCGCCCAGATCGGCAAGAGCTTCCGTAACGAGATCACGCCGGGCAACTTCATCTTTCGCGACCGCGAGTTCGAGCAGATGGAGATGGAGTTCTTCGTCCACCCCTCCCAGGAGGACGAGTGGTTCGGCTACTGGGTCGACGAACGCCTGCGCTGGTGGACCGATGAGGTCGGGATCGCGCCAGACCGCCTGCGCCTGCGCCCGCACGATTCCGACGAGCTCAGCCACTACTCGAAGCAGACGACCGACATCGAGTACGCCTTCCCGATGGGCTGGTCCGAGCTGGAGGGTGTGGCCGACCGGACCGACTACGACCTGCAGGCCCACGCCGCCGGCTCCGGCAAGGGGCTCTCGATCTTCGACGAGGCCTCCGGTGAGCACGTGACCCCGTACGTCATCGAGCCGGCCATGGGCGTGGATCGTGCAGTCCTGACCGTGCTGCTCGACGGGTACGAAGAAGAGCAGCTGCAGAAGGAGAAGCGCGTGGTCCTTCGCATGCGGCCAGCGCTCGCGCCCGTCAAGGCGGCGGTCCTGCCGCTGCTGCGCAACCGTCCGGAGCTGGTCGAGCGCGCGCGCGCGCTGAGTGAGGACCTCAAGCCGCGAATGGCAGCGGTGTACGACGACACCGCCTCCATCGGCAAGCTGTACCGCCGCCAGGACGAGATCGGCACGCCGTTCTGCGTCACGGTCGACCCCGAATCGCTCGAGGATGGGGCGGCAACCATCCGGGAGCGCGACAGCATGACGCAGGAGCGCGTGGCGCTCGACGCCATCCCGGAACGGCTGGCGGGCCTCGTCGCCGGCACGACCCGCTGGGAGGGAAAGCCCCGCGAGGAGGCGAGCTGAGCCGATGAGTGAGGGACCGCCCGCGCTCGCCGATATCCGCGATGCGCTGGCCGGCGGGCGCCACGACGAGGCGACACGCCTGGCGGGCCTCGTGCTGGATGCGCGTCCCGGCGACGACGCGGCCCACGAGCTGCGGGCTCGCGCCCTGCTGGCTTTGGGGCGGATCGACGAGGCTGAGCGCGACGCCACCGACGCCGTCCGGCTGGATCCCGACGAGATCCGCTACCGGGAGCTGCTGGCCGAGGTCCTCTCGGCGAGCGGCGCGCACCGGGAAGCGGCCGGCGAGTACGCGCGCCTGGCACGCAACGACCCTCGGCAGCAGGCGTGGACACTCGCCGAGGCGGGTGAGCGGCTCGACGCGGCCGACGGGGGCGGCGCGGTGGAGGCGGCCCGGCGCGCAGTCCGGCTGGATGCCGCTGATCCCCGCGCCCAGCTCACCCTCTCCCGGGCACTCACCAGGAGCGGCGACGCCTCCGGGGCGGTACAGGCCGCCACGAGCGCCGCACGTCTGCGTCCGGGCGACCCCGCGGCGCGCGAGGTGCTGGCCGATGCGCGCTGGCTGGCCGGCGAGGAGGCTGCCGCCTTCAACGAGTTCCGCGCGCTGGCCTCCGAGCTCGAGGGTGAGGCGCGCGATCGCGTGCTGGCGAAGGCGCGTGCCCTCTACGCGCGACGAGCGGGGTGGCTCGGCCGCCTGCTGCTCCTCGTGCCGGGCCTCTTTCCGGTGGCGCTGGAGCGGGGCTGGGCGAGCGTCCGATGAGACGCCGCGGAGCGCCCCTCGGCGATCCGCCCGGCCCGACCACGGCCGGCCTCCTGCGTGACCGGCTCGCTGCGGCGTTCGCCAGCGGCATGCGGCGACCTGAGCCGGAAGCGATCGCGCTCACCGCGGATCGCTCCAAGGCCCTGGCAGTGGCCCTGGCCGGCATCCCAGATGGCGAGGAGATCGACCTGGCGACCCTCGAGCTCGGCACGCAATCGGCGGCAACCGTGCTTGGTTTTCACCCCGAGCACGTGCGGCGCCTGATCCGAACGGGACGACTGCGGGCGCGGCGGGTGGGCGGTGACTACCGCCTGCGCCTGGATGAACTGTGGCCGTTGATCGAGGTGCGCTACCGGGAGCCCGGCAGGCGACGCGTCAGGCCGGCTCGCTGATCCAGAAGCGCCCCGCGACCGGCGCAGCGAGCAGACCGGTACAATCGAAGCTCCCCTAACGCAAATTTCGGAGGCCACTCACGCCGTATGGCCAGCACCAGCAGCAAGCGCACGACCCGCTCCGCCGCGAAGGCGTCGAGCGATGGAAAGCTCATCTACACGTTCGCAGAGGGGAACGCGGGCATGCGTTCCCTCCTCGGCGGCAAGGGCGCCGGCCTGGCGGAGATGACGAACGCCGGGCTGCCGGTCCCGCCCGGCTTCACGATCACCACCGAGGCATGCAACGCCTACTACGCAGCGGGCAAGGAGCTGCCGGAGGGCCTGTGGGACGGCGTCGTCGCGCACATGAAGGAGCTCGAGCAGCAGACGGGCAAGGGGTTCGGCAATCCCGAGAATCCGCTCCTGGTGAGCGTCCGCTCCGGCGCCGCCTTCAGCATGCCGGGCATGATGGACACCGTCCTGAACCTCGGGCTCAACCCCGAGACCGTGCAGGGCCTCATCCGGCTGACCGGGAACGAGCGGTTTGCGTGGGACGCCTGGCGGCGGTTCATCGCCATGTTCGGCCGCATCGTGCAGGGGCTGAAGGCGGAGGACTTCGACGAGCCCTTCGACGAGCTGAAGCACAGGGTCAAGGCCAAGCTGGACACCGACCTGAGCGCCGAGCAGCTGCGCGAGATCGGCGAGCGGTACGCACACATCGTGCAGGAGAAGACCGGCGAGCCGTTCCCCACCGATCCCTACCGCCAGCTGGAGCTGGCCACGCGGGCCGTCTTCGACTCCTGGTTCGGGAAGCGTGCGCACGACTACCGCGAGTTCAACAGGATCCCGCACGACCTGGGCACCGCCGTCAACGTGGTGACCATGGTCTTCGGCAACATGGGCGAGGACTCGGGCACCGGCGTCGCCTTCACCCGCGACCCCAACACCGGCGAGAAGCAGCTCTACGGCGAGTTCCTGACCGACGCGCAGGGCGAGGACGTGGTGGCCGGCGTGCGCACCCCGCTGAAGATCAGCGAGATGCAGCGGGTCATGCCCGAGGTCTACGCGCAGTTCGAGGAGATCGCGCAGCGGCTGGAGAGCCACTACCGCGACATGCAGGACCTCGAGTTCACGATCGAGCGGGGCACGCTCTACATGCTCCAGACCCGCACCGGCAAGCGGACGGCGCCCGCCGCGGTGAAGATCGCGGTCGACATGGCCAACGAGGGCGTCATCACCCGCGACGAGGCGCTGCAGCGGGTGGACCCCGCGCAGATCGTCCAGCTGCTCCTGCCGCGCTTCGACGAGGCGGCCAAGGCAGGCGCCGCCGACCGCTTCGTGGCCAAGGGCCTCAACGCGTCGCCGGGAGCGGCCACCGGCCAGGCCATCTTCGACCCCGACCGGGCGGTGGAGGCCAAGGCGGCCGGCGATCCGGTCATCCTGGTCCGCATCGAGACCTCGCCCGACGACGTGCACGGCATGCTCGCGGCGCGCGGCGTCCTGACCGCCCGCGGCGGGGCGACATCGCATGCCGCGGTGGTGGCGCGCTCGATGGGCCTGCCCTGCGTCGCCGGCGCCGAGGCGCTGAAGATCGACTACGCCAGGCGCCGCATGCAGGCCGGCAGCGTGACCGTCAGCGAAGGCGAGATGATCAGCATCGACGGCACCACCGGCGAGATCTACGCCGGCGAGCTGCCGACGATCGAGGCCCGCTTCGAGGATGAGCACGACCTGGCCACCCTGCTCGGCTGGGCCGATGAGGTCCGCCGGCTCCAGGTCTGGGCCAACGCCGACTATCCCCGCGACGCCGAGCGTGCGCGCGCATTCGGCGCACAGGGGATCGGCCTGTGCCGGACCGAGCACATGTTCTTCGAGGAGGAGCGGCTGCCGACCGTGCGCCGCATGATCCTCAACGCCGGCCGCGCGACCGAGGCCAAGCACCGGCGAGATGCCGGAACGGAACTTTCCGTCGACGACCAGGCGGCCGTCGACGCCTTCGACTCGGCGCTTGCCGAGCTGGAGGAGCTCCAGACCGATGACTTCGCCGGCCTCTTCCGGGCCATGGACGGCCTGCCGGTCGTGATCCGCCTCATCGACCCGCCGCTCCACGAGTTCCTGCCCTCGCACGACGAGCTGCTGGAGAAGGTGACCCGCCTCCGTACGCTGCGCGAGGTTGCCGGGGGAGGCATGACCGATGCCGTGGCCGACCGGGTCGGCCCGACGCTGGAGAAGGGCCTGGTCAAGCTGTTCGGCGAGAAGGACGCCGGACGCGCGATGAAGCTGATCGGCCGCGAGGGCAAGGCCAGCCCGGCGGGTGAGCCCGCCGATCGGTCCGGGACCGATGCCGAGCTGGCGGAGAGCGAGGAGCTGCTGGCGGCCGTGGAGGC
This sequence comes from uncultured Chloroflexia bacterium, assembly GCA_963777045.1. Taxonomy (GTDB): domain Bacteria; phylum Chloroflexota; class Limnocylindria; order QHBO01; family QHBO01; genus JAPSGM01. Next base: position 78,573 of record CAVZPD010000029.1, on the reverse strand, counting down.
CATGCGCGAGCAGAACCCCATGCTCGGCATGCGGGGCATCCGCCTGGGCCTGCTCATGCCGGACATCATCCGCATGCAGACCCGCGCCATCCTGGCCGGCGCCGCTCGCGTGAACGCCGAAGGCAAGACGGCGCTCCCCGAGATCATGATCCCGCTGGTCGGCCACGTGAACGAGCTGGCCGAGACGCGGGAGATCCTCGAGGCGGAGGTCGCCAAGATCGTCGAGGCGACCGGCCAGCAGGTCGACTACAAGTTCGGCACGATGATCGAGGTGCCGCGCGGAGCCCTGACTGCGGGGGAGATCGCCAAGCACGCCGAGTTCTTCAGCTTCGGGACGAACGACCTGACGCAGATGACCTTCGGATTCAGTCGCGACGACGCGGAGGGCAAGTTCCTGCTGCAGTACGTCGACCGCAAGATCCTGCCGGAGAACCCGTTCCAGGTGCTCGACGCCGAGGGGGTCGGCCAGCTGGTCCGCATGGCGACGGTGAACGGCCGCAAGGCACGCAAGGGTCTCAAGGTCGGCATCTGCGGGGAGCACGGCGGCGATCCCGCCAGCATCCGCTTCTGCAACGAGGTCGGCCTCGACTACGTGTCGTGCTCGCCGTTCCGCGTCCCGGTCGCGAGGCTGGCGGCTGCGCAGGCGGCCATCGAGTCGACCGAGGTGCGCGACAAGTAGCCCTGGGCCGCCTCAGGCGTCCGGAGCAGGGCCCGGCGTCTCGGTCGGGGTCGGAGTGGCCGCCGGGCTCTCGGCGGCCGTAGCGCTCGGCGTGGCCGTCGCCGCCGCCGTGGGCGTGGATGTCGGCGATGCCGATGCGGTCGCGCTCGGCGTGGCGGCCACGGTCGGCGACGGAGTGTTCGGCAGCGTCGGCTGCGGCGTGGCCGCCACCGTCGGGCGCGGCGTGGTCGGTGGTGGCGTGGCTGGCGCCGGCGTGGCCGGCGCCGGGGTGGCCGGCGCAGGAGCTCGGCTCGGCTCGACCGAAGCCGGTTGAGCCGTCGCCGTCGCGCCGGCGGATGGCGGTGGAACCGTGGCGGACGCCGTCGGCGACGGCCGGCCCGTCGCACCGAGGACGGCCTGGACGGGGGTCGCTGCCGCTCCCGACGCCGCGCCCGGAAGTCCCGGGAAGCGGCCAACGGCGGCTGCGCCGCCGCCCAACAGCAGGAGTGCTGCCGTGCTGCCCGCCAGCAGTCGCAGCGCCCGGGCCGGGCGGCCGACCAGCGCCGACTGCACCGTGCGCGAGGGTGGCATGGCTGCGCGGCCAGGGTCGACCAGCGCCAGCGCGTCGAACGCGCTCGCCCGCGCCCGGCAGGCGTCGCAGTAGGCTGCGTGCACCGTCACATCGCGTCCCGGGGAGCCCTCGGCGCCTCGGATCAGCCAGTCCAGGAAGCGGGCATGCTGGTCGTCGGCCTCGGGTCGCGGGGGGTGGCTCATTGGTGATCGACCGCAGTCCCCAGCGTCCGGGCTGCCTCGTCTTGGATACGTGCGGTGAGGCTGTCCCGCCATACCGGAGATGGTGCGGGACCAAGAGGATGCTCGGTCGCGCGCGCGAGGTAGGTGGCACGGGCCTGCAGAAGCAGCCGTCGCCGGTCCGCGTCGCGTCGATCCAGGATGGACTCGACGTCGCGTTCCGAGAACCGCTCGATGGCGGTCAGGACGAGCAGCGCACGTGCCTCCGTGCCCAGGGCGGCCAGCGCGTCGAAGACCTCGTCCGCGGCACCGAGCGATCGCAGCGCCGCACGTCGCTGGGGCTCCGAGGCTCGCGTGAGGGGTGCCGGATCACGCGGGAGGCCGCGCAGCACGCGCCTGCGCAGCCATGCGGCGGCACGCTCCGGGTGCCGCAGCTCGCTCGCTCGCCGGGCGCCCTCGGCCAGGGCCTGGGCGGCCACCGTCGCCGCCAGCGGTCGGTTCCCCAGGGTCAGCAGCAGGGCGAAGCCGTGGAGGCGCGGCCCGTGGACGTCCCGGAAGGCTGCCTGCAGCACGGCCGCGGGGCGGTCACTCATCGGGCCGGGGTTCGCGGACTGCTGCTGCTGGATGCTCGTTGCGTCCCTCCACCGCTCGGGCGGTGGCCGCTGCGCCGCCGCCGTGGAGCGTGCGGGGCGGTCCGGTGCCGAGGGGTGCCTCGGAGTGTAGCGCGAGACCCCGTGGTCATGGCAAGCATCGGCCCCGCAGGTGAACCGATGTGTTGACAAGTGCGTAGAATGTTAGTGACCCTATTGACAAACCCCTTGACAACCACCCGGAGCCTGCAGGACCCGCCACGCGTATGACCTCCTCGGGGATCACCACCGAGATCAAATCCAAGCTGCCCGTGCTCGACGTCGTGGGCGAGACGGTTGCGCTCAAGCGCGCCGGCTCAGCCTACAAGGGCCTGTGCCCGTTCCACGCCGAGAAGACGCCGTCGTTCATCGTGAGCCCGGACCGCGAGACCTGGCACTGCTTCGGCTGCGGCGAGGGCGGCGACATCTTCACGTTCCTGATGCGTCGCGACGGGATGGATTTCCGCGAGGCGCTGGTCGCGCTGGCCGAGAAGGCGGGCGTCGAGCTCTCCGAGCGCTCCGCGCGCGAGGATCGACGCAACAAGCGCCTGCGCGGTGCGCTGGAAGGCGCCATCGCCTGGTACCGCGAGGTCCTGCTTCAGGCGCACCAGGCCGAGCGGGCGCGGACCTACCTGCAGGATCGAGGATTCAGCCCCGAGACGCTGGAGCGCTTCGCCATCGGCTATGCGCCGAACACCTGGGAGGCACTGACGAGGCGGCTCATCGGGCGCGGATTCAGCAACGAGGAGCTCATCGGGGCGGGGCTCGCCTCGCCGTCGAATCGCGGCGGGGTGATCGACAAGTTCCGCGGCCGGATCATCATTCCCATTCGCGACGCGTCAGGGCGAGCGGTGGGTCTGGGCGGCCGCATCCTGCCCGATGCGGAGGGACCCAAGTACCTCAACTCGCCGGCGGGACCGCTCTTCGACAAGAGCCGGACCCTCTTCGGCATCGACCTCGCCAAGCAGGCGATCCGGCGCGAGAAGCTGGCGGTGATCGTCGAGGGCTATACCGATGTGATGGCCGCCCACCAGGCCGGCTTCGGCAACGTCGTCGCCAGCCTCGGCACGGCCCTCACCGCCGGACAGGTCGCGCTGGCCAACCGCTACGCCGACGCGGTGGCGCTCGCCTACGACGTCGACGTCGCGGGTGAGGCAGCCACCCAGCGGGGCCTCCTGGAGGAGCTGGGCGGGGTGGTCACCAAGGTGCGCGTGGTGCGCATCCCGGCCGGCAAGGATCCCGACGAGCTGATCCGCACCGATCCGGCCAGCTGGCGCCAGGCCATCGCCGAGGCGGAGGAGCTGCTGCCGTACTTCATGCGACGAGCGGCCGGCGAGTTCGACATGCGGCAGCCGACCGGGCGCAGCGCCTACACCCGTCGCATGCTCGACCTGCTGCGGCGCATCCCGGATCGCGTGGAGCGGGATTCCTACGTGCCGCAGCTGGCCAGCCTGGCCGGCATCGACGAGCGCATCCTGCGCGAGGACCTGGCGCACGGACCACGGCCGATTCCCATTCGGCCGCCGGCGCCGGTGGAGGGCGAATCGACGGCGCTCCCGCCGTTGGAGGCGCAGCTGCTCCAGCTCTTGCTCGGCTACCCGAACCTGGCGGCCGAACTGCCGGCGGAGGCCCCCATCCCGCTTCGGGACGCGGCCGCGTTGACGCTGGTCAGCGCGTGGCGCCGTCACCTGGCAGCCGCCAACGGCACCGCCACGAAGAGCGCGTCGCTCGAGGCGTTCGTGGCGGGACTCGATCCGGGATCGGCCGAGCTGGCGCGTGACCTGCTGGCCCGGCTCGCAGCCGGACGCGACGAGCGCCTCGATGCGGAGGAGGCGAGCACGGTGCTCAAGTCGACGCTCCTTCGGCTCCGGATCCAGCGCATCGACGAGGACCTGCGGGACGGCCGCCTCCTCCTCGAGGAGGCACAGCGGGACGGCGACCGGCAGCGACTGGCCGCCATCGAACAACGACTCATCCAGCTCGGCCGGGAGAAGGCCGAGGCAACCCGAGAGATGCATGAACCGCCCGTGGCGGCGGGCGCGAGGAGGACCTAGCGTGGCAACAACCACCCCGAAGTCCGGTGCGAAGGCGCCGGCCGACAAGGAGAAGAAGCGGGGCACCAAGGTGCCGGCCGATGGCAAGCCCGTGGGCAAGGCGGGCGCATCAACCGGGCCCGCGGCCGCAACCGGCGCGAAGTCGACGAAGTCGACGAAGGCGACCAAGGCAGCCGCGCCCACCTCGAACAAGACGCGCAAGGCGAAGACCGCCGCCTCAGGCTCGGCGCGCACCAAGGCCGGCAACGGGACCGGCGACAACCGGCTGATCAGGGGGCTGCTCGAGAAGGGTCGCGAAGAGGGCTTCATCACCCACGACCAGATCCTGCAGGCGGTTCCACAGCCGGAGGAGAACCTCGGCCAGATCGAGGAGCTCTACGCCGCAGCCTCCGAGAGCGGCGTCGAGGTGCTGGACGCTGAGAACCAGCCCACGCTGATCGCCGAACCGGAGGAAGAGGAGAAGGCGAAGCCCGCCGGGCGCAAGGCCGAGGGCGAGGAGGACCTGGAGGCGCTCGCCGCCGACCTGATCGGCATCGACGACCCGGTGCGCATGTACCTCAAGGAGATCGGCAAGGTCGCGCTGCTGACCGCCGAGGAGGAGGTCGTGCTGGCCAAGGCCATCGAGCTCGGCGAGCTCGCGGTCGAGGACCCGGCACGCGCGCTGGTCGATCTCTACACCTGGGTCCTCTCGAACTCGGAGCCGAAGGCGCGGGCGATGGCCGCCATGCGCGCCTTCGACCTGCCCAAGGAGTCGCCGCGGGTCACCAGCGAGGCGATCGACTGGTGGGTCGGCCGCAGGCAGCCGATCGAGGCGCCGCAGATCAAGCTCAGCAAGGCCCGCAAGGCGAGCGACCTCAACGACGAGGCGCGCGAGCGGATCATGCACGCGGAGTCGATCCTGAAGCTGCTCGCCGAGGACCCGGGCGAGGGCCTGAAGCAGGCGATCCTGTTCGGCCACTCGTACCGATTCCGCGCCATTGACCACGCCGGCGCCTCGGAGCTGATGGAGCTCGAGCGCTGGGCACGCGAGACGGCGCAGGAGATCGTGCGGCACTACATCGAGGACGGACAGGACGCCGGCTACCTGCAGGAGCTGGGCTACGACCCGACCATCCCGCCCGACGTGCCGCTCGAGAAGCGCTCCGGGCGCCTGGTGGAGCAGAGCGTCGACGCCCGCAAGCGCCTGACCGAGGCCAACCTGCGCCTGGTGGTCAGCATCGCCAAGAAGTACATCGGGCGCGGCATGAGCTTCCTGGACCTGATCCAGGAGGGCAACATCGGGCTGATCCGGGCGGTCGAGAAGTTCGACTACGAGAAGGGCTTCAAGTTCAGCACCTACGCCACCTGGTGGATCCGGCAGGCGATCACGCGCGCCATCGCCGACCAGGCGCGCACGATCCGCATCCCGGTCCACATGGTCGAGACGATCAACCGCCTCATCCGTGTCAGCCGCACCCTGCTGCAGGAGCTGGGCCGCGAGCCGACGGTGGAGGAGATCGCGCGGCGCATGAGCCGCGACGAGATCATCCGCGAGCTGCGCGACAAGCTGCAGCGCGAGCCGACCGAGGGCGAGGTCGACGAGCGCGAGGCGATCGGTCCGCAGACCGTCTCACCCGAGAAGGTGCGCGAGATCATGAAGGTCAGCCAGGAGCCGGTGAGCCTGGAGACGCCCATCGGCGAGGAGGAGGACTCCCACCTCGGCGACTTCATCCCGGACCTGGCCAGCGTCGCACCGGCCGATGCCGCCAGCCACCAGTTGCTCAAGGAGCAGGTGGAGGGCGTGCTCGACAGCCTCACCCCGCGGGAGCGCCGCGTGCTGCAGCTGCGTTTCGGCCTGGAGGACGGTCGATCCCGCACCCTGGAGGAGGTCGGACGCGACTTCAACGTGACCCGCGAGCGGATCCGGCAGATCGAGGCCAAGGCGCTGCGCAAGCTGCGCCATCCATCTCGCAGCCGGAAGCTCAAGGACTACCTCGAGTAGCCGCGACCGTGGCAGCGGGATCGTCCAGCCCGGCGACCATCGTGCGGCGGGCGCTGGACGAGCTGCTGAATGCGCGCCGTCTGGATGCCATCGACGAGTACTGGGCGCCCGACGTCGTCGACCACTCGCCGGGTGATGGCCAGCGGCCCGGCAGGGAGGGGATCCGCTTCGTCGTCTCGCGCTACCTCGAGCACGATCCGACGCTCCGTGTTTCGCTCGACGAGGTCATCGCCGACGGGGAGAAGGTGCTGACCAAGGAGACGTGGAGCGGGGAGGATGGCCGGCTGACGAGGTTCCACCTGTTCATCGTCCGCGACGGCATGATCGTCGAAGAATGGTCGGCCTCGTCGGCCGCAGCGGACCCGCCCACTCCATAGCGCCCGTCAGCCGGACGCCGAAAGCTCGCCAGCGCCCGACGTCAGGGATCGGAGCGGGGAAACGCCATCTCCACCTCAAGGGGCAGGCTCTCGCCGGGCCCGAGCAGCATGAGGGCTTGCAGCTCACCGCCGGCCAGGCGCCGCTCGTCGCGACGAGGCGGGCGCCGCTAGGCTGCGCGCGGCGCCGGCGCGCGGCGCAGCATCCAGGCGTGGAACGAGCCCCAACCCCAGGCAGCCGCTGATACGGCGATGACGAGCCCGATCCCAAACATCGTCGGATGCAGGAAGCTGAGCTCCTTGATGATGGCGAGTTGGACGATGATCCACAGCATCTGGCCGAAACCGATCGCGAAGGCCAGGAATGGCGCGGCCGCCAGGCGGCGAGCGCCGAGCACCGCCACCACCAGCGATCCGATGCCGAACAGCCCGCCTAGGATCAGCCCCGGAACCAGGAAGTCGGTGAACGGGCTGCCGGCCAGGATGTCGGTGTCGAAGCCCATGATGCTGCCGTCCGGCTTGACCACGAGCGTGGCGCCGCCGGACAGGGCCCCGATGCCGAGCAGCACCAGGAAGATGATGGAGATCCAGCCGGCGATCGGCACCCGAAGAGGCGTCGAATTGGTCATGAGCAAGTCCTCCTCGCCCGCAATGCTCGGTCGTGACCCCGCTGGCCACCAGTGCCGGACGGCATGGCTCACGCCTCCCGAAATTCGATCTCGATCGCGAGGTGGAGGGTCAACCTTGGTTCGAGCCAGCGGAGGCCACCCGGCTCAGCGTTGAGCAGGCGGCGCAGTCCATCGGGCGCATGCGTCTGCGGCTCGATGGCGACCGCAGCGAGCGCCGCCGGGCTCGCTGCGCACAGGTACGCGCCCTCGGGAGAGGTGCGCATGCTGGCGCTGATCCCCAGCTCCGGCCAACGAATCTCCGCAACCTCCGGCCCCCGCAGCCCGGCCCAGGTCGCGTCCAGCTCTGGCGGCATTGGACGCGGCGTGCGCAGGTCGTGCTCGGCGCCGACGGGCACCGGCTCGGGCGGGCTTGCCTCGTTCGAGGTGAAGACGCGATCGGCTGCGATGGTGAGCTCGATCGGCTGCCGAAACCAGGGGTGGACGCCGATGCCGGCCGGCATCGCTTCGGTCGAGCGGTTGACGACCTCGAGGTGCAGGCGCAGGCGGCGGCCCGCGACGTCGAGACGCTGTGTGACCTCGTACCGCCACGGCCAGCCGTGGCCACCGGCCGTCACCCGCAGCATGCCGGGCGCCGCGACCTCCCAGGCGAGGGCCTGCACCTGGCCGTGGATCGCGGTCCCATCGGGGAAGTTGGCGGGGAGGTCGACGCTCCTGCCCGCGACGTGCTGCGCGCCGGCCGCCATCCGGTTGCACCACGGCGCCATCACGAAGCTGCCCCAGAAGAACGGCTCACGCCGGTAGGCGTCCAGCTCGTCCGGCGTCCGCAGCAGGTCCGCTCCGAAGGCACGCAGCCGATGCCACCGTCCCCCCAGCTCCGGCAACAGCTCGATCTCCAGCTCGTCAGAAGCGACCCGCAGGGCCTTCACGTGCTCACCATGAGCCGATCCGGGCGCAGCAGGAACGGCGGCAGGCAGGTCGGGCGGTTCGAGGCGGCAGCTCGCGCAGCCTCCATCCGCCGCTCACGGCGTCCACGCCTCAGCCTTGCCGGCGCCGCGTCGGATGATGGCAAACCCATCGGCGGGGAGGTCCATGGGCCCCTCCACGCTGCCATCCGGCCAGGTGACCGTGATGCTGGCCTCGGCTGCGTCGCCCAGGCCGAAGTGGATCCAGCCCAGCTCGCCGCTGACGTGGCCGCCGCCGACCGTCAGCTCGCGCGTCATGGTCCGGCCGCCGGCCGTCACCTCCAGCCACGCCCCGACAGCATCGGGATTGGGCGTCGGCTGCTCCAGGCGGATGCCGACCCAGTGGCCCATCGGCTCGGCGGATGCCGCGTCGCCGGCGCCGAGGTTGCGGTAGACCTTCACGTTCTCGAGGCGGTTGACGACGACGAGGTCGAGCAGACCGTCCAGGTTGAGATCGACCATCGCGGCGCCCCGCGCCTTGGCGAAGCTCACGACGCCCGCCGCCTCCGCCTCCTCCCTGAAGGTGCCGTCGGCCTGGCCGATGAGCAGGTTGCTGGGGTCGCGGTTCGCGAAGTCGAGCTGTGCGCTGACGTTGCCCTTCGAGACGAAGAGGTCCACCAGGCCGTCGTTGTTGACGTCCTGGAACTCCGGGTGCCAGGCGGTGGATGGCAGGTTGGTGTCGCCGATGTAGGGCCGATGGGCGGTCACGCCACGACCCAGGGCGATGTCCCGGTAGTCCGGACCGTCGGTCCCCTCGGCCAGCGTCTGCAGCTTGTTGTCGCCCTGGCTGGTCAGGAAGACCTCCGGGATCCCGTCGCCGGTGACGTCGTAGCTCGCGATTCCCATGCCCCACACCTTGACCGTCTGCCAGCCGTCCGCCGCGGAGTAGAGCGTCGGCGCCTGGCCCGGGTCGATGCGCCACAGCTGCTCCTGGCCGTCGCTCAGCTCGCCGTAGTAGTGGCGGTCGTTCGAGACGCGCAGGTCACGATGGCCGGTGCGGCTCCAGTCGCTGAAGAGCATCGAGAGGGGACAGTAGCCGGGAGCGAGTGCCACGGGCGACGCGTAGCGCGTGCCGTCGCTCGGGGGGCGGATGAGCGCGTTCTCCTGGCAGTCGAACGTCGCCTCGCCGTCCGCGTCGAGCTGCAGGTAGTTGCCGACCGCGAGCGTCGGCAGCGCGTTGGCCCCCTCCCAGGTCGCGCTGAACGCCGTCGACCAGACGCTGTCGCCATCGAAGCCCCACGCTTCGTTGGCCCGCTCGAAGCGGCAGTCACCGAGCCCGCGAAGCAGGACGTTCTCGCCGAGGCGCAGCACGGCGAGGTCGGTCCGTCCATCACCGTCCACGTCGAGCGGGTAGGCACCGGTGACGTCCGGCAGGTCGGTCCCGGCATCGCTCATGCGCGCGAAGCGGAGGGCGCCACCGACCGCGCTCTCGTTGCGGTAGAGGGCCGCTGGACCGGCCCCGCCGGCGAGGAAGAGGTCCTGGCGACCATCGTCGTTGCAGTCGAAGGCGGCCACGCCGCCGCCGACGAAGAAGTTGAAGTCACCCGTGTAGGCGTGGTCGATGCCGGCGGCCGCCGCCTCCTCGACGTAGCGGGGCGCGGGCAGGGCGTTCGATCCGCTGGCCATCGGCCCGAGCAGCACGAACGCCGCGGCAGCACCGGCCAGCAGCAGTGCGCCGGCGATGAGCAGGAGCCGTGAACGCGCCATCACCCCGGCCGGCAGCGGGCTACCCCGACGCCTCGGCGCTGGCCACGATGCGCTCCATCACGGCCAGGTTGGCCGCGGCATCCTCCGGCGGGAAAGGGGGAGGCGCGCCGTCCAGCACCATTTCGGCGAAACGTTCCGTCTCGACGGTGTACGGATCGGCCACCTCGAAGGTGAGCACCTCGGTGTCCGGGTCGGTCGGCGGGTTGCCGCCGGCGGTGAGGTACACCTCGGTCGGCCGGTCGGGCGGGATGTTGAACGGGATGCCGATCGAGATGCGGCCCTCCGTCCCGTAGATGTGCACCCGCTGGTCGTCCTCCGCGCGCGTGGACGCGGTGAAGGTGGCGACGCCGTCACCGAATTCGAGCAGCGCGCTGACCAGCGTGTCGGTACCGCCCAGCGGGTCCCGGCGCAACGAGCCCGTCACCCGCGTGGGCTCGCCGGAGAACAGCATTCGCGAAAGGTTCACGCTGTAGCAGCCGATGTCGTAGAGCGCACCGCCGCCGGCCTCGCGGATGTTGCGGATGTTGGCCGGATCGTCGTTGAAGTACGAGAACCAGCTCTGGACCGCCACGAGGCGTCCGATGCGGCCCGAGGCGACCAGCTCGCGCACGGCGATCCAGGTGGGGTGGAGGCGGTACATGAAGGCCTCCATCAGGACTACGCCCGCCGACCGGCAGGCGTCGATCATCTCCGTGGCCTGGCCGCTGGTCATGGCCAGCGGCTTCTCACACAGGACGTGCTTGCCGGCCGCTGCCGCGGCCAGGGTCCACCTCGCGTGGAGGTGGTTGGGGAGCGGGATGTAGACCGCGTCGACCGTCGGGTCGGCCAGCAGCGCCTCGTACGAGTCGTGGGCGGTGGGGATCGCCAGCTCGGCGGCCGCCTCGCGTGCCCGAGCGCCGTCGCGCGAGGCGATGGCCACCACCTCGCACCGCTTCGCCTTGCGCATGCCGGGGATCACCTTCGTGCGGGCGATCTCGGCGGTGGACAGGATCCCGATGCGGAGCGTGCTCACGTGGCGTCCCTCAGCCCCAGGACGTTTCGCTGACGGGCCGGAAGGCGACCTCCAGGATCCGATGGGTTCGCGGCCGGGTGAGCGCGAAGACGACCGCCTCGGCCACGTCGTCGGGACGCATCATGCCGGCCAGCTGCGGCATGTCCGGGGTCCGGCCGCGGCCCATGGCGAAGTCGGTCGCCACGCCGCCGGGGCAGATGTTGGTGCAGCGCACGCCCTGCTCGCGCAGCTCGTGGTCGAGGGCGGCGGTGAAGCCGACCTGCGCGAACTTCGAGGCGCAGTAGACCGCCTCGTAGGGCAGCCCGCGGCGTCCCGCCTCGCTGGCGATGGTGATCAGGTCCGGCGCCTGGCTCTGCAGGAGGTAGGGGAGTGCCGCCCGGACGGAGTAGATGGCGCCCTTCACGTTCACGTCGATCATCTCGTCGAGGTGCTCGCGGTCGAGGTCCAGGAAGGGGCCGTAGGCACCCACCCCCGCGTTGACGACCAGGATGTCGATGCCGCCGAACCGCTCGGCAGTCGCCTTCGCAATGGCCTCCATGGAGCCCAGGTCGCGGACATCGGCAGGCTGCGCCACCGAGCCGGAGATCCCCAGATCGTCGCCGCTGCGCGACGCGAGCGCGAGCTGTGCGCCCCCTTCGGCCAATGCCCGTGCGACTGCTGCACCGATGCCGCGGCTCGCCCCGGTGACGAGCGCGGTCCTCCCATTCAGGCTCTCCATGGAAGCCTCCCTTTGATCTGCCCTTGACACGTCGGGTCGTGATGTAAGAGTCTACGACAAACATTTGAGAAAGAGGATCACAAAACTGGTCGTGGTGACTCCCCGGGAAGCGATTGGCCAGCGAAGCGAGACCGTCCACCGCGCGAACCTCAGCGCCATCGCAACCCAGCTCCACCTCAACGGTCCTCTCTCCCGATCCGAGCTCGTCTCGCGCACCGGACTCACCCGGAGCGCCATCCGCGGGTTGATCGGGGAGTTCGTCGCTGCCGATTTCGTCGCCGAGGAGCGATCGGAGCCGCTGGGCGTCCCGGGCCGTCCGTCACCCATCGTGAAGCCCAACCCGCTGAGCGCCACCGTCCTTGGCATCGAGATCTCGGTCGACTCGCTCGCCGCCGCGCTGGTCGGCTTCGGTGGCGTCGTGCACGATTCGGTCCGCGTCGATCGTCCTCGCGGCCACCTCGCCGCCGACGAGATCGTGTCCGACCTCGTGGATCTGGCGGGGCCGATGCTGCGGCGTGCCGCAGCGGAGAGCACCCTGATCGGGATCGGCGTGGCCGTGGTCGGCATCGTGCGCCGCAGCGACGGGCTGGTGCGCCTGGCGCCGAACCTCGGCTGGCGCGACGTCCCGCTGGGGCGCCTGCTGACCGATGCGTTCCGCGTATCGGTCCCCATCTTCGTCGCCAACGACGCCGACCTGGGCGTCTTGGCGGAGCATCGCCGCGGTGCCGCCCGCGGGGTCGACGACGCCGTCTACATCGCCGGCGAGGTCGGGGTGGGTGGCGGCTTCCTGATCGATGGCCGGGCGCTCGGCGGCGCCGAGGGCTACGCGGGGGAGGTTGGGCACCTGCCCGTGAATCCCGGCGGGCAGGCATGCGCATGTGGGTCGCGCGGTTGCTGGGAGACGGAGGTCGGCGAGCACGCTCTGCTGACTGCCGCCGGCCGGCCGGCGGACGGTGGACCGTCGAAGGTGGGGGAGCTGCTCTCGGATGCGGCCGGAGGCAATCGGGAGGCGCTGGAGGCGCTGCATCGGACCGGGTCCTGGCTCGGCATCGGCATCGCCGCCATCGTCAACGTCTTCAACCCGCGGGTGGTCGTCCTGGGCGGCCTGTTCGACCGTATCGAGCCGTACGTCATGGCCTCGATCGAGGAACAGCTGCAGGCACGTGGGCTGGCGGCCGCTCGGGAGCAGGTTCGTGTCGTTCCGGCCGCGCTAGGTGCGGACGCCACGCTGCTCGGCGCTGCCGAGCTGGCGTTCGAACCGTTCCTCACCGACCCCGCGACGTGGATCACGCCACGGAATGGAGCAGTAGAGCTGGCGAGCGCATGAGGTGCGGGCCGGCGGGACGAGTAGGGCGACGGAGGTGCGGCGAACGGCAAGAGTGGAGTTGACAGCGGAGTAGGCTACGTCGGGCACATGGGACGCCCGACCCATCACATCCATGCGGAGGATCTAGATCCATGCGAACTCAGAGGCTGGGAGCCATCCTCGCAGTGGTCGCGATCGGGCTGGCGGCTTGCAGCAACGGGAGCTCGGCGTCGCCGAGCACCGGCGGCAGCTCGACAGCGCCGAGCACCGGCGGGAGCGCCAGCGAGAGCATGACGGAGACGTCGTGCACCGTCGGCGTTTCGTGGAACAACTTCCAGCAGCCGCGCTGGGCCGCGGCTGATCAGCCGAGTATCAAGAACGTCGTCGAAGATGCGGGTGGCACCTACATCGACGCAGACGCCAACCTGAGCAACGAGCAGCAGCTGACCGACGTCGACAACCTGATTGCGCAGGGAGCCAACGTCCTCATCCTGCTGGCCCAGGACCAGAATGCCATCCTGCCGGCGCTGCAGAAGGCGAAGGACAACAACATCCCGGTCATCGCCTACGACCGCCTCATCGAGGACCCGGACATCCTCTACATCACGTTCAACAACGTCGGTGTCGGGGAGGCGGAAGCCTCTGCGATCCTGGATGCGGTGCCGAGCGGCAACTACGTCCTGATCAAGGGTGATCCGGGCGATCCGAATGCCTCGACCTTCCTGCCACAGGGCTGGGACAACGCCGGCCTCAAGGACAAGGTCGACTCTGGCGACATCACCATCCTGAACGGGCCGGAGTCCGGCAGCGGCACGTGGCCGGATGACTACGGCACCTACACCGATGCCTGGGCGACCGAGAAGGCCCAGTCCAACATGGAAGCGATCATCGACAAGGCCAATGCGGACAACACGCCGATCGATGCAATCCTGGCCGAGAACGACAGCACCGCGCTCGGCGTCGTGGCTGCCCTCACCGCCAAGAACTACGGCTTCCCACCGCTGAGCGGTCAGGACGGCGACCCCGCCAACCTGAACAACGTGGCCCTGGGCAAGCAGTACGTCGACGTCTGGAAGAACGCCAACGAGCTCGGCAAGGCGGCCGGCCAGGCCGCACTGACCCTGTGCGATGGCATGTCGATGTCGGACGTCGCGATCGACATCGATGCGTCGGTCGCCCCGACCGACGGCAACAGTCCGACCGACTTCGAGACGCCGGGCGGCAACACCGTCCAGTCCCTGATCCTCCAGCCGACCCCGATCACCGCTGACAACCTCAGCGACGTGATCAACGCTGGCTGGTGGGCGACCAAGGAGGACATCTGCAAGGACGTCACCTCCTCGGATCCGGGAGCTGACGCCTGCGGGGTCTGACCGCAGCCGCCTGAGTTCGTGAACTAGCCTGTCCTGCGCCCCCGGATCCGTCCGGGGGCGCAGGGACCGACACTCAGCTTCGGGAGAACGACCGTGGCGAACGTGGTCGAAGCAGCAACGCCGTCCGGCACGACGCCGCAGCCCTCCGCCACCGGGCGGCTGCGCCGCCTCCTCGGCCAGACGGAGATCGACAGCCGCCTGTTCGGCATGCTGATCGCGCTGGCGCTCATCCTCGTCGCCTTCAACATCCTCAGCGACGGCAAGTTCTTCCGCCCGGTGAACATGGTCACGCTGGCCATCCAGGGCACGAGCGTGGCCATCATCGCGACCGGGATGGTCCTCATCATCGTCTCGCGGAACATCGACCTCTCGGTGGGGTCGCTGACCGGGTTCGTGGCCATGAGCTACGCGCTGCTCATGACCGACTGGCTGCCCAACTTCCTGGGAATGGGGCCGGACTTCCCGTTCCGCTGGCTGATCGCACTGGCGATCGGCATCGGCATCGGCGCCGGGTTCGGCGCGCTCCAGGGCTTCATCATCGCCTACATCGGGGTGCCTTCCTTCGTCGTCACCCTCGGCGGCCTGCTCTCCATCCGCGGCGCGGTCTGGTACCTCTCGAACGGAGCGGCGGTGTTCGGCCTGGATCCGACCTTCCAGCTCCTCAACGGCAGCGCCCAGGGATCGATTGGCGGGACGTGGACCTGGGTGGTCGCGGCGGTCGGCTGCCTCGCCGTGGTCGTGTTCCTGGTGAGCGGACGGCGGCAGCGGCGGCGGTTCGACTTCCCGGTCCGGCCGATGTGGGCCGAGATCCTGATCGGAGTCGCAGGGTGCGCCGCCATCCTGGGCCTGGCGTGGTTCGCCAATGGCAACTACTGGCCGCCGCGGCTCGCGACGGAGTACGCCGTCCAGCAGGGCATCACCGAGCCGGCGGGCGGGCTGAAGATCTCTTCCGGCTTCCCGTTCCCGCTCATGCTGCTGGTCGCCGTGACCCTGGCCATGACCTGGCTCGCCACCCGGCGCCGGTTCGGGCGCTACGTGTACGCCTACGGCGGGAACCCCGAAGCTGCGGCGCTGGCCGGAATCAACACGCGCTGGACGATCATGAAGACGTTCATCCTGATGGGGGTCCTGTGCGCGTTGTCGGCGGCGGTGGCCTCGGCCCGCCTCAATGGCGCGACGCTCGACATCGGGGTCAGCTACGAGCTGTACGTCATCGCCGCAGCGGTGGTCGGCGGCACCTCGTTCGCCGGTGGCATCGGCACCATCCCCGGCGCCGTGCTGGGCGCGTTCGTGATGGCTTCGCTGTCGTACGGCCTGAGCTTCCTCGGCGTGAACTCGCCCGGCCAGAACGTGGCCGGCGGCCTCGTCCTCATCCTGGCCGTGGCATTCGACGCCTACAACCGCCGGCGTGGCGGCGGACGATGAGCGAGAAGGGAGGCAGATCATGACCGCCACCGCCGAGGCGACGCGCACCCCGCTCGTCGAGATGAAGAACGTCCACGTCTCGTTCGGTGGCGTGCACGCCGTCGACGACGTCAGCGTCGACCTGATGCCCGGCGAGGTGGTCGGCATGGTCGGCCACAACGGCGCGGGCAAGTCCACGCTGATGCGCGTCCTCTCCGGCGCACACCCCGCCGACGCCGGCGAGATCCGGATCAACGGGGAACGGGTCTCGATCTCGAATCCGCGCGAGGCCCAGCTGCTCGGCATCGAGACGATCTACCAGAACCTGGCGCTCGCCGACAACATCGACGCGGCCGGCAACCTGTTCCTGGGTCGCGAGATCACCAGCCTCATCGGCGGCCTGGACGACAGCGCCATGGAAGCGGCGACGCGCGAGGTCATGCACCGCCTCAACCCGAACTTCCGGAACTTCAAGGCGCCGGTGAAGACGCTCTCCGGCGGCCAGCGCCAGTCGGTCGCCATCGCGCGCGCGGTCCACTTCAACGCCCGAATCCTGATCATGGATGAGCCGACCGCCGCGCTCGGTCCGGCCGAGACCGAGCAGGTCCGCAACCTGATCCGGCGGCTGAAGTCGGAGGGGATCGGCATCTTCCTGGTCAGCCACGACATCCACGACGTCTTCGACATGTCCGACCGCATCAGCGTCATGTACCAGGGCAAGCTGGTCGGGACGATGCCACGTGACGAGGTCACGCCGGACGAGGTGCTGGCCATGATCATCATGGGTCGCGCGCCCGGCGAGCTGAACGAGGAAGAACGGGCGGCGCTCAAGGTCTGAGCGCGGCGGGGTTCAGGCCAGGCGCCGGAAGGTGGGGGCAAGCGCTGGGTAGAGCTCGCGGAAGCGGGGATAGGCCGCGGCGTAGCGGGCGGCATCGGCCCCAGGCGACTCCGTGATCGAGGTCCGGACGCTGGCCGCCACTGCCTCGTCGACGCTCGCGAAGATTCCGGCGCCCACGGCCGCCAGCAGCGCTGCACCGTACGCCGCCCCCTCGGTCGTGCTGACGGTGGCGATCTCCGCCTCCAGCACGTCGGCCAGGACCTGGCGCCAGAGCGGGCTGGCCGTTCCGCCGCCCGATGCACGGATGGTGGATGGCTGCGGCATGCCGGCCTCGACCATCAGCTCGAGTCCGTCTCGGAGGCCGTAGGCGACCCCCTCCATCACCGAGCGCGCCAGGTGCCGCCGATCGTGCTGGACCGTCAGCCCCACGAAGGCACCTCGCGCCAGCGGGTCGGGATGCGGGTTGCGCTCGCCGGTGAGGTAGGGGAGGAAGATGAGGCCGTCGCTGCCCGCGGCCACCGTTGCCGCCTCATCGCTGATGGTGGCGAAGCTGGCCTCCGGCCAGAGCGCGTCGCGGAACCAGCGCAGGCTCCCCGCTGCGGAGAGCATCACCGACATCATGTGCCAGCGGCCCGGCACCGCATGACAGAAGGCGTGGACTCGGCCCAGCGGGTCGTGGAGCGGCGCATCGGTGGCGGCGAAGACGACGCCCGACGTCCCCAGCGAGAGCGCCACCACGCCGGGCGCCACCGCCCCGAGGCCAACCGCATTGGCCGACTGGTCGCCGCCGCCGGCCACCACCGGCGTCCCGGCCCGCAGCCCGCAGGCTTCCGCCGCGTTCGCGCCGATGGAGCCGGTCACGGCGGGCCCCTCGAAGGTGGGCGGCATGCGCGCCGGATTGATCTCGAGAGCCGACAGCATCTCGGCCGACCAGTCTCGCGTTGCCAGGTCGAACAGCTGGGTCCCCGAGCCATCGGCCTTGTCCATGGCGAACTCGCCGGTCAGCCGGTAGCGCACGTAGTCCTTCGGCAGCAGCACGTGCGCGGTCCGCTGCCACACGTCGGGCTCGTGGCGCTGCACCCAGAGCAGCTTCGGAGCCGTGAAGCCGGTAACGGCGTCGTTGCCCGTGATCGCGACCAGCCGCTCCAGCCCGATGCGTTCCCGGATG
Organism: uncultured Chloroflexia bacterium; assembly: GCA_963777045.1. Lineage (GTDB taxonomy): Bacteria > Chloroflexota > Limnocylindria > QHBO01 > QHBO01 > JAPSGM01. The sequence continues at coordinate 61,010 of CAVZPD010000029.1, read as the reverse complement.
AGGTCGCACTCCTCGCCCGTCCGCTGGTCGTTCCATAGGATGGCCGGTCGCAGCACCTCGCCCGCCGACGAGAGCAGGACGGCCCCGTGCATCTGTCCGGTCAGCCCGACGGCGCGCACCTCGGCCGGGGCGACCTCCGCCTGGCCGAGGGCCGCTTCGATGGCGCGACGCGTCCCCTCCCACCACAGCTCCGGGTCCTGCTCGCTCCAGCCCGGCTGCGGGATGCTGACGTCGTACTCGCCCGTGCCGGTGGCCACGACCGCCCCCTCCTCATCGACGAGGATCGCCTTCGTCGCGGTCGTCGAGACGTCGAGCCCCAGCACGCAGGCCACGGGTCAGTCGCCCTGCTCGACCGCCCAGATGCGCTGGTTGACCAGGTTCTCGAGCCGCTCCTGCTGGCCTGAGACCGGCCTGGGATCGATGCCCTCGTCGGTCACCCGGCGCGCCAGGTCCTCGAGGCTCAGCCGTCCGTCCATGATCGCCTCGCCGAGCTCTCCCGACCAGCCGGCGTAGCGGTCGTCGCGCAGCTGCGCGAGGTCTCCGGCCTCCACCATGTCGGCGGCAACCAGCAGCGATCGCGCCAGCGTGTCGATCCCGCCGATGTGCGCGTGGAAGAGGTCGCTGCGCGCCATGCTCTGCCGGCGCAGCTTCGTGTCGAAGTTGAAGCCGCCGGTCGTGAAGCCGCCGTGGCGCAGGATCTCGTAGATCGCCAGGGAGAGCTCATCGACCGAATTCGGGAACTGGTCGGTGTCCCAGCCGTTCTGGTAGTCGCCGCGATTGACGTCCACGCTGCCGAAGATGCCGCTCGCGAAGGCCTGCGCCACCTCGTGGTGGAAGCTGTGGCCCGCCAGCGTGGCGTGGTTGACCTCGAGGTTGGTGCGGTACTCGCCGGCCAGGTCGTGGCTCACCAGGAAGCCGTGGACCGTCGCCGCGTCGTAGTCGTACTGGTGCTTGGTCGGCTCCTGCGGCTTCGGCTCCAGCAGGAGTGTTCCCTCGAAGCCGATGCGCTGCTTGTGGTCGGCCACCAGGGCGAGGAACCGCGCCAGCTGCTCCTGCTCGCGCTTGAGGTCGGTGTTGAGCAGCGTCTCGTAGCCCTCGCGCCCGCCCCACAGCACGTAGTTCTGTCCTCCGAGCCGATGGGTGACCTCGAGCATCTGCTTCACCTGCGCGGCGGCGTAGGCGAAGACCTCCGGATCGGGGTTGGTGGCAGCGCCGGCGGCGTAGCGGGGGTGGCTGAAGAGGTTGGCGGTGCCCCACAGCAGGCGCTTCCCGGTCCGCCCCACGTGGACCTCGATGTCACCGACGATCGCGTCCAGGTTGTCCCGCGTCTCGGCGAAGGTGCGGCCCTCGGGCGCGACGTCGCGGTCATGGAAGGTGAAGTACGGCGTCCCCAGCTTCTCCAGGAACTCGAAGGCCGCCGCCAGCTTGGCGCGCGCCGCCTCCATCGGTTCTGAGCTGCCGTCCAGCCAGGGGCGGTCGAAGGTGCCCGAGCCGAAGACGTCGGAGCCCGGCCAGTTGAACGAGTGCCAGAGGCAGACGGCGACGCGCAGGTGTTCTTCCATGCGCTTGCCGAGGACCATCCGGTCGGGGTCGTAGACCTTGTACGAGAAGGGATCAGTCGATGACAGACCGGCGTATCGAATCGGCTCCGAGACGTCCGCGAAGAAATCGGTTTCCACCGTGCAGCCTCCTGCGCCCGCACCTCGAATTGTCGTGGCGAGGAGCGTACCACACGTTTGTGCGAGAGGAGCACAAAACCCTTGCCGACGGTGCGCGCGCCTTTGACCGGAACTCGCCGCGCGGGTATCATCCGCGGCGTCCCCATCGGTCCGGCTACCGATGGCGTGCGTGCGATCCGGCGTAGCTCAGTGGTAGAGCGGGCGGCTGTTAACCGCTTGGTCGTAGGTTCGAATCCTACCGCCGGAGCCACCCTCAGTCGGCTTGGCCGTGCGGCACGGATCGGTGCGCCTAGGTCTGCCGCACGAAGATTCCCGGGTGGCCGATGTGCGTCGGCTGCTCGGCCTCCGCCAGCATCAGCTGCCCGATGTCGGCGCGGCTGATGCGGGCCCCGGGCCGCAGCTCACCCGGCCCGGCCACGTACCGCCCGCTGTGCGGCCCGTCCGTGACCAGCGCCGGCCGCACGGCGATCCATTCCAGGTCCGTCTGCGCCAGCTCGTCGTACTCTGCCTGCTTCGCCGCCACCACGTGGCGCGACAGCAGCCGAACGAGGCGGGTTGCGAGCTTGTCCAGGAGCGGCTTCCGTTCCCCCGGGGCGGTGATGCCGGCCCCGGACAGGTTGACGATGCGCCGCACGCCGTGGGCGTGCATCGCTGCAATCGTTCGGCGCATGCCGAAGCGAAGCTTCTCGACCTGGTCGGCCGTATTGCCATCCGGACCGATGGTGCTGACGACGGCATCGGCCCCGACGATCGCGCGCTCCAGGGCGCTGCCATCCTGGATGGTGCCGACGACGACCTTCACACGGCTCGGATCAACACTCACGCTGGTCGGGTCGCGCACGAGGACGGTCACATCGTGGCCAGCCGCGGTCGCCTGCTCGAGGACGCGTCGACCGATGCGTCCGCTCGCGCCGAGGATCGTAAGCTTCACTCCAGATCCTATCGATCCTATCGGCCGTGCTGGCTGGACTGCGCCGGTTCCGGGATGTGGACGAGGGTGTCGGGCATTTGACAGGGCGTAGGGCTAACGCCCGGCGGCGTTGGCCGTTAGTACCACTGAGCCGGGCAGCTGTGTTGGCGGCGATGCCGCCAGGGCAGCCACAGTTGCCCGGCATCTTGCTGCCCGGCGCATGCCGACGGGCCCGGCGCGGAAGGGGGAGAGGAGCCAGGTCAGCGGCCCGGATCCTCGAAATCGGGATCGATGGGAGCCGTCGGCCCGACGTTGTCCAGGGTCGGGACCAGGATCCAGCCCATGACGGCCATCGCGCCGCCGAAGACGATCAGCAGCACCGTGCCGACCCACTCGTAGCTCACGAACCAGTAGACGACACCGAGCACGATGATGAGGGCAGGCAGCAGCAGGTACTTTCTCAGCGACATGCGGCTGATGATATCCCAGCCGCGGGATGCTGCGCCCTCGTCAGAAAACCTGGGTAAACCTAGTCCTTAGACTATCCATCCGCAGTCGGTGCGTTGAACGTCGACGCGTTCGCCCGCCAGACGGAGGCCGGACGCCGGCGGGTTGGCCGGCACGAGCGGATGGACGTTGAGGATCTCGTTCGACTCGGCCAGGCTGGCCCGCCTGACGGCAGGGTCCGTGACCGGCGGTCCGGCCTCGGCCGCCTCGGGGTCCTGTGGCCTGGCGGGGCGGGTGGGCAGCGCCGACTCGCGAGCGGTGACCAGGGTACCGTCGGGGTAGGGGAGCCACAGGCCGCGCATGCGGGCCAGGAAGTGCTCGGCCATTCCCGGCACGAGCATGTCGACGATGCCGCGCCCGCTGCGACGGTAACCGCGCGGTCGTTCATCCGCCTGGACCCGGTCGACGAACGCCCGCTGCAGCAGGTCGGTCACCGCCAGCGAGACCGATTCCGGGGCATCAACGAGGGAGCGGCCCTCCTGGTAGGTCGCGCGACCGATCACCTCCTCGGCACCGCTCGCACGGTCGGTGCGGACGAGCTCGAAGACGATGCGATCCTCGGTCCTCGGATCAGTGGGGCGGTCCAGCATGGGCCGCAGGATAGCCGAACCGGCGGCCGATGGCGGGCCGGATTGCGCGGGGCTCCAGCGCCGGCTCGGCTAGAATCGCACCTGTCCTGATCCACTGGAGGAGCGCGTGAGCGAGAGCGACGAGACGGCCTACCGCGAGATGGTGTCGGCGCAGTCCGACGAGCAGATCGACGCTTGGGCGGCCGACCTCTTCATCGACTTCGCCAAGCGCCATGGCGTGGGGACCGCCATCGCCACCTTCTGCCGAGTCGGTGGCCTCGATGCCCGCGGGTTTCAGCGCGCCTTCCTGGTGGGCGGGGGACCGGACCACGTGGTCGCCATCGATACGGCGGGCGCCCTGTCGGCGCCGATCTTCGAGCTGCCGAAGGCCGTGCGTGGCCTGCGCCGCATCGACCCAGGGGCCCGCGGCCGACTTGTCGACTTCCTCGTCGCGAACCGCGAGGTGATGAGCTATACGGCCTGAGCCGCCCGCTCAGACCGGTTCGCGCGACGCGCGGATGATGGCGATGGCGTTCTCGAGCTTGAGCTTGGTGACGGTCAGGTTGCGCGCCAGGTTGTCCCGGTTGGTGTCGGGGATCTGCTCCATCAGCTCCGGCTGGCGCAGCAGCTGCACCAGCTCGTCGATGGCATCGGCCAGCCGGGCCCGGTTGTCCATCAGGGCATCGTCGGTCGCCTGTGCCGCCTTGGCCACCGCCACCTCACCGGCAATCGTCCGACGCCGGCGTCGGCCCCTTCCGGGATCGGCCTCGTCATCGGGCCTGCCGCCGGTGATGGCCCGCAGCTTGACGAGCGTAAGCTCGCCCGCCGCCACCTTCTTCGCCAATCGACGCCGTGTCCGCTCGTCGCCGATCTTCATCAGCTCGTACGCGTGGCTGATCGTGTCTTTGCGCACGGACACGAGCTCACGCACCTCCGCCGGTGCATCGGCCAGGCGCATGCGGTTCTCGACGTAGCCCTTGTCCTTGCCGATCTTCTGCGCCAGCTGTCGCACCGAGTAGCCAAGGTCCGTCATCTTGCGGAACATCGCCGCCTCCTCCAGCGGCGAGACGTCCTCGCGCTGGAGGTTTTCGATGATCGAGACCTCGAGGGCGGTCTGCTCGTCGAACTCGACCACGATGGCCGGGATAGCCTCGCGACCCGCAAGCCGTGACGCGCGCCATCGGCGCTCGCCTGCGATCAGTTCGAACTGCGACCCGACCGGCCGGACGAGGATGGGCTGTAGAACGCCGTGCTCGCGGATCGAGTCCGCCAGCTCGCTGAGCGACTCCTCCTCGTAGGAGAGGCGGGGCTGCGCGGGATTGGGGAGGATGCGATCCAGCGGTACTTCGCGAATCGTGGCGCGAGTGGCCCGCGACTCGATCAGGGACACGACGCCCGGCCCAAGGTCGGCCTGCTGCGCTTCGTCGAACAGCCGGTGGATGTTCTCCCGGAATGCGGGGCGCTTGCTAGCCAAGCTCCACCACCTCTCGTGCCAGCTCGCGGAAGGCCCGCGCCGCCGACGAGTTCGTCGCGTACTCCGTGACCGGCTTCCCGGTCAGCGGTGCCTCGCCCAGCTTCACCGTCTGCTTGATCATGGTGTTGAAGACGCGGTGATCTCCGAGCTCCCGCAGGTTCTCCAGCATCTCGCGGGCGAGCACGGTGCGCCCGTCGAAGAAGGTGGCGAGCAGTCCGAGGATCTCGAGGTCGTGGTTCAGCTTGAGCTTGATGGTGTTGATGACCTTGATCAGCGCGGTCAGGCCCTTGATGGCGTAGTACTGGGTCTGCACGGGGATGATCACGCGCGAACTTGCCACCAGCGCGTTGATGGTGAGCAGGCCCAGCGTCGGCGGGCAGTCGATGATGACCACGTCGTACTGCCGGTCCGCCCATCCCCCGAGCGCGTCACGCAGGATCATCTCGCGGCCGATGGCCGTGAACAGTTCCACCTCGGTCGACGCCAGCTCGAGCGTCGCCGGCGCGACCGAGAGGCCGGGCATCTCGGTTGGACGGATGATCTCCTCGAGCGGCGTGCGCCCCTCGGCCAGGACGTCGGACATCGAAAGGCGCACGTCCGAGAGTGAGATTCCAAGCCCAACCGTCAGGTTCGCCTGCGGGTCCATGTCGATGCACAGGACGCGGTAGCCCAGCTCGGCGAGCGCTCCGGCGAGATTGATCGATGTCGTCGTCTTCCCGACGCCACCCTTCTGGTTCGCGATGGAGATTACCTTGGTCAACGCAGCTCACCTGTCGTGCGGTTGGGAAGAGCGATCGCGGATGGCGTTCCCGGCGATGATACCGAGCGACGCGTGGACGGTCATCCAAGTTATCCACAACGTGCTCCGCCGGGGACGTCTTTGTGCAAAGACGAGCCGATATACTCCGAGTTGTCCACCACGCCCCAGGGCCCATAGCTCAGTGGTCAGAGCATCCGGCTCATAACCGGCTGGTCGCAGGTTCGATCCCTGCTGGGCCCACCACCATTCGGAGGACACAGGTGTCGACCGCGGACAAGCTGGCCCAGCTGCAGGAGATGCGAGAACGTGCGCGGCTCGGCGGGGGAGAGCGTCGCATCGAGCAGCAGCACGACAGGGGAAAGCTCACCGCGCGCGAGCGCCTCGAGCTGCTGCTCGACGAAGGCACGTTCGTGGAGCTCGACGCGTTCGTCACGCATCGAGCCACCGACTTCGGCCTCGACCAGGAGCGCTACCTCGGCGACGGCGTGGTGACTGGCTACGGGGCCATCGATGGGCGCACCGTGTTCGTGTACGCGCAGGACTTCACCGTCTTCGGTGGTTCCCTCTCGGAGGCGCATGCCGAGAAGATCGTCAAGGTCATGGACCTCGCCGTGGAGAATGGCGCCCCGATCATCGGCCTGTCGGATTCAGGCGGTGCCCGGATCCAGGAAGGTGTCGTCTCGCTCGGCGGCTACGCCGACATCTTCCTGCGCAACACGCTTGCGTCGGGCGTGGTGCCCCAGCTCTCGCTGGTGCTCGGTCCCTGCGCCGGCGGGGCGGTCTACTCGCCGGCGATCACCGACTTCACGATCATGGTCGACGGGAGCAGCTACATGTTCGTCACCGGGCCGAACGTGGTTCGCACCGTGACCCACGAGGAGATCGATTTCGAGGGCCTCGGCGGTGCGCGCGTCCACAACGAGACGAGCGGCGTCGCGCACTTCCTGGCCGACGGCGAGTCGCAGGCGCTCGACCTCGCGCGCCGGCTCGTCGGCTACTGGCCGCCCAACAACATCGATCCCGCGCCGCGGGCGCCGGAGTGGGAGCCACCTGCCGTCAGCGGGGAGCAGCTCGACGAGCTGATCCCGGATTCGGCGCAGCGTTCCTACGACATGCATCGCGTCATCGACGGCGTCGCCGACGGCGGATCCTTCACCGAGGTGCACGCACACTTTGCCCGGAACATCGTGTGCGGCTTCGCACGGATCGAGGGCCGACCGGTGGGCGTGGTGGCGCAGCAGCCGGAAGTCCTGGCCGGCGTGCTGGATATCGACTCGTCGGACAAGGCGGCCCGCTTCGTGCGCTTCTGCGACTGCTTCAACATTCCGCTCGTCACGCTGGTCGACGTGCCCGGCTTCCTGCCCGGCGTGGACCAGGAACACCGCGGCATCATCCGCCACGGCGCCAAGCTGCTCTACGCCTACTCCGAGGCGACGGTGCCGAAGCTGACGATCATCACCCGCAAGGCGTACGGCGGTGCCTACGACGTCATGAGCAGCAAGCACGTCCGCGGCGACCTGAACTTCGCCTGGCCGACCGCCGAGATCGCGGTGATGGGCGTTGAGGGCGCGGTCAATATCATCTTTCGCGAGCGCATCGCCGAGGCGTCCGATTCGGAGGCGGAGCGGGCACGCCTGGTGAGCGAGTACGAGGAGCGGTTCGCGAATCCGTACGTGGCCGCGGCGCGTGGCTACGTCGACGAGGTGATCATGCCCTCGGAGACGCGTGCCCGGATCGCGTCCGGCCTGGCCCTGCTGGAGGGCAAGCGGCAATCGGTGCCGCCCAAGAAGCACGGCAACATCCCCCTCTAGCGGCCGTGTCCTTGCGCAAAGACGGAACGGCGAGCCGGCCATTCGGGACGATCCTGGTGGCCAACCGCGGCGAGATCGCGGTGCGTGTGATCCGCGCCTGCCGCGAGATGGGCATCAAGAGCGTCGCCGTGTACTCCGACGCGGACGCCGATGCGCTCCACGTCGAGATGGCCGATGCCGCCGAGCGGATTGGACCGCGCAGCGCGGCGGAGTCGTACCTGAACATCGGCGCGGTCGTGGACGCGGCGCGACGCAGTGGCGCCGATGCCATCCATCCCGGCTACGGCTTCCTGTCGGAGAACGCTGATTTCGCCCGAGCCGTGATAAATGCCGGGCTGGTCTGGATCGGCCCGCCACCGGCGACGCAGGAGGCGCTCGGCAACAAGCTGGCGGCACGGCGCGCGGTTGCCGATGCAGGGGTGCCCATCGTGCCCGGCCTGCTCGTCGCGCTGGACGAGGGGGAGCTGCCGGACCTGGATTCCATCGGTCTGCCGGTGATGCTGAAGGCGGCGGCCGGTGGCGGCGGGCGCGGCATGCGGCGGATCGACCACCCGGAGGACCTGACGGCCCAGCTGCAGGCGGCGCGCCGCGAGGCGCAGTCGGCGTTCGGCGACGGGACGGTCTACCTGGAGCGCCTGGTGCAGCCGGCGCGCCACGTCGAGGTGCAGCTGCTGGGCGACCGCCACGGCCAACTGGCCTGCCTGGGGGAGCGCGACTGTTCTGTCCAGCGGCGGCACCAGAAGCTGGTGGAGGAGAGCCCCTCGCCGGCGGTCACGCCCGAGATCAGGGCGGCCCTCTACGACTCCGCTCGGCGGGTGGCGGGCACCGTCGACTTCCAGAACGCCGCCACGGTCGAGTTCCTGCTCGACGCCGAGGGCAACCACTACTTCCTCGAGATGAACACCCGGCTGCAGGTGGAGCACGGCGTCACCGAGCTGGTGACCGGCCTGGACCTGGTCGCCTGGCAGATCCGCATCGCCGCGGGCGAGCGCCTTCCCTCCGAGATCCTCGAGCCGGCCCTGCGCGGAAACGCGGTCGAGGTGCGGATCTACGCCGAGGATCCCTGGAACGACTTCCGGCCGCTCGGCGGAGCCGTCACGACCTGGCGATTCCCGTCGGGCCCCGGCGTCCGCCTCGATGCGGCGGTGAAGGAGGACCTGGAGCTGACGCCCGAATACGATCCGCTGCTCGGCAAGCTGATGGTCCACGCCGCCGATCGCCCGGCCATGGTGGCGCGACTGCGCCGAGCGCTCGACGAGATGCTGATCGCCGGCCTGCAGACGGACCTCGGCTTCCATCGCTGGCTCGTCGACCAGCCGGCCTTCGTGTCGGGGGACTACCACACCGGGCTCATCGCTGGCGAGTGGGGGAGCGGGCCGCCGCTCTCCGCCGAGCTCGAGGAGCTGGCGGCCAGCGCCGCCGCGATGGCCCGCGCGCGCGCAACGAAAGCCGCTCCAGTGGTGGCGGCGTCGTCGACCTCCGCGTGGGCAGCCAGCGCGCGCCAGGAGTCGCTGCGCAGATGAGCGAGCTGTTCGTCAGCATCGACGGTCAACGCGTGGCGCCGGACGAGCGGTGGACCCTGACCTGGCTCGACCGGGAGGCCGGTATCGCGCGCATCTCGGACGGGGATCGAGCGGAGACGGTCGTGCTCGAGGGAGCCGGCAGCGACTGGCACGTCAACGTCCGGGGCCGACGAATCCCGGTCGCCGTGCGCACACGCCGCGAGCAGCTGCTGGTCGAGGCCGAGGTTGCCAGTCGCGTCCACGGCGGTCCCATCGACATCAAGGCGACGCTGCCCGGGTTGGTGGTGGCGATCGAGACGGATGTCGGGGCCGAGGTGGACGAGGGAGCCGCCCTCCTGACGATCGAGGCGATGAAGATGCAGAACGAGGTTCGAGCACCTCGCTCCGGTCGTGTCGTCGAGATCCTGGTGGAGGCCGGGGCGACCGTCGCTACCGGCGCGCTGCTGCTGCGTCTCGAGTAACGCGCCCGGCCCCCAACCGCTGCAGGAGGGCGACGCCGCCGGCGACCAGGACGGCAAGGGCCATGTCGAAGGCGAGCGCCACGTCGAAGCCGAAGAGCGTCACCGTCGGCCCTGGCGACAGGTCGAGCAGGTGACCGAAGAGGTAGAGCGCCCCGAACGTGGCGAGAATGGGAAGGATCGCCGCCCAGCCTCGGCGCAGCCCTGCGAGCCACCACGCGCCGAGCCCGGCGACGATGGAGAGGCCGATGAAGACGGCGAGGAGTGCGAACGCGGCGGCGGGCATAAGCAGAGTCTGCCACGCCGGCATCTGCTTCGCCCGCCGCCGGCCCACCGGCGCGCGCCGGTAGAATCGCCGGGATGAGCGAGCCCGAGCGTCCGGCGCCACCACCCCGCACGACCTCAGGCATCGAGATCGAGCCGGTCTACGATGCCGGGGACCTGGCGGGCTTCGACCCTGATCGGCAGCTGGGTGAGCCCGGCTCCTACCCGTTTACGCGCGGCGCGCGCGCCGGCGGCTACCGGCAGCGCCCGTGGACGATGCGCCAGTACGCGGGGTATGGCTCCGCCGAGGAGACGAACCGTCGCTTCCGCTACCTGCTCGAGCGCGGCCAGACCGGGCTCTCGGTGGCGTTCGACCTCCCGACCCAGATGGGCTACGACTCCGATGCGCGCGAGGCGGTGGGCGAGGTGGGACGCGTCGGGGTGCCGATCGACACCATCGAGGACATGGCGATCCTGCTCGAGGGCATCGGCCTGGCGGAGGTCAGCACCTCGATGACCATCAACGCCACCGCGGCGATTCTGCTCGCCCTCTACGAAGCGGTCGGCCGTCGCCAGGGGGTGGACCCGAAGCGGCTGCGCGGGACGATCCAGAACGACATCCTCAAGGAGTACATCGCACGCGGGACCTACATCTTCCCGCCCGAACCCTCGATGCGGTTGGTGACCGATACCTTTGCGTACTGCCGCGCCGAGCTGCCGAGCTGGAACACGATCAGCATCAGCGGCTACCACATGCGCGAGGCCGGGGCCACGGCGGTCCAGGAGGTTGCCTTCACCATCGCGAATGCGATCGCCTATGCCGATGCTGCCATCGCCGCCGGCCTGGCGTTCGACGAGTTCGCGCCACGCCTGTCGTTCTTCTTCGCAGCCCACAACGACCTGCTCGAGGAGGTCGCCAAGTTCCGCGTGGCTCGCCGTGTCTGGGCGCGCGTGGCGCGCGAGCGTTTCGGCGCGCGCGACGAGCGCAGCGTGGCGATGCGCTTCCACGTGCAGACCGGCGGCTCCACACTGACCGCCCAGCAGCCGGACACCAACGTGGTGAGGACCACGGTTCAGGCGTTGGCCGCGGTCCTGGGCGGGGCCCAGTCACTGCATACCAACGCACTCGACGAGGCGCTCGGCCTCCCGAGCCCCTCGACCGCCCGTCTTGCCCTTCGGACGCAACAAGTGTTGTACTACGAGTCCGGGGTCGCGGCGACCGTCGACCCACTGGCCGGCTCGTACTACCTGGAATCGCTCACGAACGAGCTGGAGCGGCGGATCGACGCCGAGCTCGAGGAGATCGAGGCCCGCGGCGGGACCCTGGCGGCCCTCACCGCGGGCTACCAGCAGGATGCGATCGGCGACGCGGCGTACGACGTCCAGCGACAGGTGGAGTCGGGCGAGCGAATCGTCGTCGGCCTCAACGCCTACGGCGATGGCGGCGACGAGCAGCGTCCGGCACCCCAGGGGATCGACCCGGAGGACGAACGGCGGCAGGTGGCGCGCACGCGCGCCGTGCGCGCCGGACGGGATGAGGCGGCCGCCAGCGCGGCGCGCGAGTCGCTTGGCCGGGCAGCCCGCGGCACGGAGAACCTCCTCCCCCGAATCAGGACGGCCGTCGAGGCGAGCGTGACGCTCGGTGAGATCAGCGACGCGCTGCGCGAGGCGTGGGGCGAGTACCGGCCGTGAGCATCGGTCCCATCCACCACGTCGCGGTCGTCGTTCGATCGATCGAGGCGTCCCTGGCCCGCTACCGGGACCTCTTCGGCTGGGAGCCGGAGGCCGCCCCGTTCGCGTTCGAGCCCCAGGGCGTTCGCATCTGCTTCCTTCCCACCGGCCCGTCCCCCGCCGCCCGCATCGAGCTTATCGAGCCGATCGACCCCACCAGCGGCGTCGGCCGCTTCCTCGGGGCTCGGGGCGAGGGTCTCCACCACGTCTGCCTGCTCACCGATGACCTTCCCGCCGATCTGGCGGCGCTGGCCGCCAGCGAGGCGGAGCTGATCGACGCTGGCCCGCGACCCGGGGCGCACGGCGAGGTAGCCTTCGTCCACCCGCGCACCCTGAACGGCGTCCTCTGGGAGCTGCTCTCCACGACGGCGCACACGTCGTGACCGACGTGCCGATGATTCCCGAACGCCCCCTGCTTCGCGGCGAGCGGATCTGGCTCCGACCACTCGAGGAGCGCGACATGCCCGCCTACGTGGCGGGCATCAACGACACCGAGGTCGGCGCCATGGCCGGCTACGGCGTGCCGCTCAGCGTGAGCCAGGCGACGGAGTGGCTGCACCAGGTGACGGCGCAGGGCGGTCCACGCCAGGGCTTCTTCTTCGCCGTCTGCGAGCTCGGGGACGACCGCTTCATCGGCACCACCTGGCTGAAGGAGCTGAACCTGCTGCACGGCAATGCCGAGCTGGCGATATTCATGGATCGTGATCACATCGGCAGCGGCTGGGGTACCGATGCGCAGCGCGTCCTGCTCGGCTTCGCCTTCCGCAGCGTCGGCCTCGAGCGGGTGTACCTGACCGCCTCCGCCGGGAACGCCCGTGCAATTCGCTCCTACGAGAGGGTCGGCTTCCAGCTCGAGGGCCGGATGCGGAACCTATGGCGCGGACCGCGCGGCCTCGAGGACGGTGTCCTCATGGCGATCCTGCGCGAGGAGTGGGAGGCGGCCCAGGGCTAGGAGCCTCGCGTACCATCGCGCCATGTCGGAGGAACGCAGGCTCGTCACCGTCCTGTTCGGTGACGTGGTCGGCTCGACGAGCCTGGGCGAGTCGCTCGATCCCGAGGACCTGCGACGGCTCCTGTCGCGCTTCTACGAGATCGCGAGCGAAGTGGTCGCCGAGCACGGCGGGACGCTCGAGAAGTTCATCGGCGACGCCGCGATGGCCATCTTCGGATTGATGCAGGCGCACGACGATGACGCGCGTCGTGCGCTCGACGCGGCCCTCGACCTGCGGGAACGGCTGCGCGGCGATCTCATGCTGGCGGACCGGCTGCCGGTGAGGATCGGCATCAACACCGGCGAGGTGGTCGCCACCCGCGATCCGGCACGCAGCGACTTCCTCGTGACCGGCGACGCGGTCAACGTCGCGGCACGTCTGCAGCAGGTCGCGGAGCCCTGGCAGATCGTGGTGACTGCCCGCACTGCCAGCGCAGATCTCGGCGCGCACGAGTTCGGGCCGGTCATTCCGGTGGATCTCAAGGGCAAGGCTGCCGCGGTCGATACGCGCGTTCTGCTGGGGCGCGCCAGCGAGCCCGATCGGCGGCGGTCGCCGCTGGTGGGCCGCCAGGCCGACCTGGCACAGCTCGACCTCGTCGTCCGGCGGACCCTGTCCGAGCGTAGGCCCTACCTGGTCAGCATGATCGCGCCGGCGGGGACCGGGAAGAGCCGCCTCGTCGAGGAGTTCCTGGCGCGGCTCGTCGAGCTTCCAGAGCCACCGTTGGTGGCGACCGCCCAGTGCCTGCCGTACGGCGAGCGGCTCACCTACTGGCCGTTGCGCACGCTGCTCCTCGGCATCGTCGGCCTCGAGGAGGACGCTTCTGCGGAGGAGACCCGGCACCGGATCCACGGCTGGCTGCAGCGAGCCGGCGCCGAGCAGGTCCAGACCACCGCCGAGCTGCTGGCGGCCACGATCGGCGCTTCCGAGGCGGACGGGACACCGGATCGCTCCGCGCTCTTCAACGCGTGGCGGCAGGTGCTGGAGCTTGCGGCTGTGGAGCAGGCGCTGGTGCTCCTGATCGAGGACCTCCACTGGTCGAGCGACTCGCTGCTGGACCTCATCGAGTTCATCCTGCAGCCGCGCGCCGACAGCCGGATGCTCCTGCTCGCGCTCGCCCGACCGGAGCTGCTCGAGCGGCGACCGACGTGGGGTGGCGGCCACCGGAACCACGTCTCGATGGCGCTCCAACCACTCGATGACGGGTCGATCGGAGAACTGGTCAGCGACCTGGTGGAGGACGCCGCGCCCGAGTTGGTCGCCCTCGTCGCGCAGCGCGCGGAGGGCAATCCCTTCTACGCCGGCGAGATCGTGCGAACGCTCCTGGAAGCCGGCGCTGACCTGTCCGACCCCGATTCGCTCGCGGCGGCCGCTCGCGAGCTGCCCGACACTGTCCAGGCGACCGTCCTGTCGCGGCTCGATGCCCTCGACCAGACGTCGCGGCGGGTCCTCCAGGTCGGGTCGGTGTTCGGGCGAAGCTTCAACCTCGCCGGCGTCCGGGCGATCGCCGGCGACCCCGCAGCAGAGGTGGAAGCGGCTGCCGATCCACTCATCGAGCGAGAACTGGTCAGGGCGGGTCGCCGTGGCCAGCTCACCTTTCGCCACATCATCATTCGCGACGTCGCCTATGGGACCCTTCCCCGTTCCGAACGGGCGGCGCTGCATGCCGCTGCCGGCCGGTGGCTGGAGGACGGGGCGGGGGACCGCGAGGACGAGCTCGCCGAACTGATTGCGTTCCACTATCGCGAGGCGGCGACCCTGGTGCCGGCGTTCCAGGAGGTCGACCCCGAGGTCCGCGCGAAGGCCCTGCGCTGGCTGCGACGTGCGGCCGATGTGTCGGCCGCAGGACGGGCCGTCATCGAGGCCGCACGTCACCTGGACGCCGCGCTCGAGCTGGCTCCGGCGCCGGAGCAGCCGCGGATCCATCAGCGGCTGGGGGAGGTGCACGGGTCAGGTGACCGCGCCGTGGAGGCGTACGAACAGGCGTGGCAGCTGGGCGAGGCGCAGGGCATGCCCGCCAGCTTCCTGCTGGAGAACCTGGGCCACCAGCTCATGGTGCTGACGCGGTGGTTCGCCTCGGTCGCCAGGACGGTCGACGAACGACAGATCCAGGAGCTGAAGGAGCGCGGCCAGTCCTGGTACTCCGATGCCGACGATCGCGCACGCGCCACGTACCTCGTGGCCGCCGCCGGGTTGCCGTTCTGGCTTCGCCAGCACGGCGAGCGGTTACCGACCGCGGACGAGTATCGCGAAGCCGATGCGCTGGCCCGACGCGGATTGGCGACGGCCGAGGCAATCGACGAACCGGTGCTCGTCAGCGCCGCGCTGGACGCCATGACCGGCACCGTGGCACCCGATTGGCAACGCACGCTGGCGCTCTCGCTGCGTCGTACGGCGATGGGCGAGCACCTGCCATTCGACGAGCGCATGGATGCGCTGAACATGGTGGCGTGGTCATCCGCGGTGCTGGGCGACCTCTCAGCGGTCATCGAAAGCAGCCAGACCGCGGTAGACCTGGTGCAGCCGGGCCAGAGCGCCGGATTCGCCCTGGCAGGCGGGTCGTGGAACGCGTACGCACGCGCGCTGCGCGGCGAGTGGGACGAGCTGGTCGCCGGCATCGAGCGCCTGCGTCTGCTCTGGATCGCGGCAGATCGCCCCGCCGCCGCGTATGGCCTGCAGGGATTCCTGAGCGGCATCGCCTGGGCGCGCAACCGTTCGGCCGACCAGTACCTTGCGCGCTGGTGCGACGTGGCGGACGAGATCATCGGTCGGTTTCCCGCCGGCCACCCGGTCGCGGAGCTCACGGTCGTGGCGCATCTCGACCTCGACGGCATCTCGGGCATCGTCACGCAGCATGAGCGCTACCCGGATCGAATCCACTACGTCGATCACGCGGTCGCGCTCTGCGCGGACCATCGCGAGCCCGTCCCGCGCGACGTTCTCGACGCCGTGCTCGCCCGTGCCCACGCCGGCGGTATGCGAGTCCTGGGCGCGCAGACGCTCAGGCTGCGTGGCGTCCTGCACGACGACGCCGCCGACCTGCGGACCGCGCTTCGCGAGTTCGAGCAGATGGGCGCCGGCCGATTCGCCGCACGGCTTCGAGTTGAGCTCGGCACCGTCGCCGGGGATCGCGAGCTGCTGCAGCAGGGACTGAGGGAGATGCAGCGCCTGGAAGAGTCCGGGCTGCCGATGGTCGCCACCGCCGGCGGCTAGGAGCCCACTCCCACGTCGCCCGCCAGCCTTTCGAACTCCGGTTCCACATCGCCAGATTCGCGCTTCAGCGCACGCTGGCGCCGGCGTGCAGCACGCTGGACGGGCGACACATCGCCGAAACAGCGCCTGGTCCGAGCCCCAGGCTGCAGATGCGCGATCGATCGCGCAACGCTGAGCGGGGAGTGCGCCGGCGCGCGCAGCTCAGGGGCGCTACTGGGCGATCCATGGCCCAAACCGCACGTGCCGGACAGACGGCGGTGCAAACGCGCGATCTGTTCCCCCGTTCCCCCGGACCCGGCGCGGCGGACTCACCGCTCAGGAGCCCCAGTACGCTCAGGAGGAGCTCTCCAGCTCGGATCTCGGCGTCAGCCGCGTACGCCAGCCTCGTGAAGCAGCCGCGGGATATCCGACGGCGAATCCGCCACGTGAATGCCGGCCGTCTCCAGCGCCTTGCGCTTCGACTCCGCGGTACCCGCCCCACCCGAGATGATCGCGCCGGCGTGGCCCATCCGGCGACCGGGGGGTGCCGTGCGGCCGGCGATGAACGCGGCCATCGGCTTGCGCACCTCGCGCGCGCAGAACTCCGCCGCCTTCTCCTCCTCGTCGCCGCCGATCTCGCCGATCATCACGATCGCCTCGGTCGCGTCGTCCCGATTGAACAGGTCGAGCACGTCGATGAAGCTCGTCCCGACTACGGGGTCGCCGCCGATGCCGACGCAGGTCGTCTGCCCCAGCCCGGCATCGGTCATGGCCTGCACGACCTCGTAGGTCAGCGTGCCGGATCGGCTCACCAGGCCCACCGGTCCGGGCCGATGGATGTCGCCGGGGATGATCCCGACCTTCGCCTCGCCCACGGTGGTGAGTCCGGGGCAGTTCGGGCCGATCAGCCGAACGCCCTTCTGGCGCAGCACGTGGTAGACCCGCAGCATGTCGAGCGCGGGCACCCCTTCGGTGATGCAGATCACCAGCTCGATCCCCGCATCGGCCGCCTCGAGCATGGCATCGGGTGCGCCAGCCGCGGGAACGAAGATGCAGCTCGCGTTGGCGCCGGTCTCGCGTACGGCGTCGCGAACGGTGTCGAAGACGGGGACGCGCCCGTCGAGGGCGCTCTGGCCGCCCTTGCCCGGGGTCATGCCGGCCACGATGTTCGTGCCGTACTCCAGCATTGCCGTGGAGTGAAACGCGCCCTCGCGCCCGGTGATGCCCTGGACCACGAGCCGCGTCTGCGAGCCGACCAGGATGCTCACGCCGATGCTCCCTTCACGGCGGCGACCGCCTTCGCCGCCGCATCGTCCAGGCTCGACGCGGTCACCAGGCTGGCCTGCTCCAGGATCTCGGCCGCTTCATCGGCGTTGGTGCCGACGATGCGCACCACCATCGGGACCTCGCGCTGGATGCCGGCCTTCGCCTCGACGATCCCCCGAGCGACCTCGTCGCCTCGGGTTATCCCGCCGAAGATGTTGACCAGGATCGCCTTGACGTTGGGATCGTCGAGGATGATCCGGAACGCGGCCAGCACCTTGTCCGCCTTGGCGCCGCCGCCGATGTCCAGGAAGTTGGCCGGCTCGCCGCCGGCCAGCTTGACGAGGTCCATGGTGGTCATGGCCAGGCCTGCGCCGTTGACCATGCAGCCGATGCTGCCGTCGAGCTTGATGAAGTTGATGCCCGCCTCGCGCGCGGCGATCTCCGACGGCTCCTCCTCGTTGAGGTCGCGCATCTCCTCGAGCTCCGGATGCCGGAAGAGCGCCGAGTCGTCGAGCGTGATCTTGGCGTCGAGTGCCAGCAGCCGGTCATCGGTGGTGATGACCAGTGGATTGATCTCCGCCAGGTCGGCGTCCACCGCCATGAAGGCCTCGTAGAGACCTTGGAGGGTCTCCGCGAAGGCGGAGCGCAGGTCGGGCGGGATGCCCAGGAAGAAGCTCGCGCGGCGCACGTCGTAGCGCTGCAGGCCCAGCAGGGGGTCGAGCGGCATGCGAAGGATGGCATCCGGGTTGGTGCGCGCCGTCTCCTCGATCTCGACGCCGCCCTCGGCGCTGGCGATCACCGTCACCGTCTTCGCGGCCCTGTCCAGGATCAGGCCCAGGTAGAACTCCTTGGCGATATCGGCCGCCGGCACGACCAGCACGGTCTTGACGGTCACGCCCTTGATCTCCAGGCCGATGATCTCTCGTGCCCGCTGCTCCGCCTCGTCGGGATCGGCCGCCAGCTTCACGCCCCCGGCCTTGCCGCGGCCGCCGACCAGGACCTGCGCCTTGACGACGACGGGGCCAGCGAGCGCCTGCGCCGCCTCGCGTGCCGCTGCCGGTGACGTCGCGACGCGGCCGGCCAGGGTGGGCACGCCATGGGCCGCGAGGATGTCCTTGGACCGATATTCCTGGAGCTTCATCCATCCTCCTGCGGGGCGTGGCGGCGCAAAGGCCATGCTGCCTGGGACGCGGACATTGTAGTCGGGGATCGGGTCGACTCGCGATCGGCGATGGACGGGCCGGATAGACTGCCCGCCGGAAGGAAGGTGAATGATGCCGGCGCTGGCCAAGATCGGTGCGGTGGCACTGCTCGCCGGCCTGGCCGGCGCGCTCCTGGCCGCGATCCATCTCATGCTGCGCCGCCGATTGCTGCGGCTGCGCGCCCGGCGCCGTGCGCTGATCCTGGTAGACGTTGCCGCGGTCCTTGCCTCCTCATCGTTCCTCGTCTGGGGCGCTTCGGGGATGCCCCTCGCCGGCTGGACTGCCCTGGCCGCGCTGGCGGCGTGGCTTGCGGCTGCAGTCATCCCCTCGCTGCTGATCAGGATAACCGGCGGCTCGCGGCCGACCGAATGGGACGTTCTGTTGGCGGCGATGGAGCATGCGGAGGTTCGACTTCGCCGTGGAGAGGTGGAAGCCTGGCTGGTCGCCGTCCGGGAAATGGCGCGCTGGCGAACGGCCACCACGGCGCGCCTGGTCGATGCCCTGCAACGGCTGGGCGACGCCGGGGCGACGGCCTTTGCCGACGACAGAACCGCCGCCAGTCTCCATGAGGTGGAACGCGCCCGTGATGAGCTGCTCGGGATCAGGCAGCAGCCCCACCGCCAGCGAATCGTGATCGTGCTGCTCGCAGTCCTCCTCACCGGCCTTCCCGGGGCGGCCTTCGTCGCACGCACCGATCCCTGCACGGCAGCCGAGCTGCAGCTGTCCGTCAGCGGCGACGCGCAGTCGCCGCCGCCGAGCTCCCTCCCGGACCTGCTGCCGACCGCCGCAGCCGTCGGTGCCGCTCCAGCGACCCAGAGCTACCTCACCCTGGATGACGCGGCGAGCGTCAAGTACGACCCGCAGACCCGGGCGCAGCTCGAAGACGCCGGCTTCGAGCTCGGCTACCAGGTCGGTTGGCTCCTCGCGGACGGCCACCAGGCGAGCGCCGACGTCTTCCAGTTCGCGACGCCGGCTGGCGCGTCCGCCTACCAGCTCGCGGTGACGCGCTACGCCTGTGCCTTTGCCACGGAGCACTTCGACGCTGGCATGGGCGCGGTCGGACTTCGGATCCGGTATGGCAGTGGGGATCCGTACGCAGACCAGGTGTCGTGGGTCTCGGGGGCATACCGCGTCGTGGTGGCTCGCACGTTCGGTGATCCGCCACCAGCCGGTCACGGGGAGGTGCTGCGGCTGGCAGAGGTCGCCCGGGCGCCGGGGCACGTGATGCCGTCGCCCTAGTCTCCGCCCGGTGCCCGGCCGCCCCGTCGCTAGTCGTGCGGCCGCGTCTTCGCCCCCAGTGGACGTCGTAATGGACCGTCTGCGCCACGATCAGGCCGACGCGCACCACGTCGAATCGGACCCGTCGGAGACCTCCGAGTCCTCGGCCGATCCGCCCCAGATCAGCATCCCGTACGCGTCCTCGACCAGCAGGCGCTTGTACTTCGGATCGCGGTGCCGGCCGGATTGCTGTGCCGATCGGATTGCTCATGTCGCGAAGGGCTGGCGGACGGCGTGCCGCACCCCCTCGGCCCGCGCCGACCGGGCCACGCCCCCTACACTCTGGAGCGCACCCGCCGGCGCTTTGACCGGCACGCAGCGGAGCAAGCACCAACCGTGACCTACACCGTCACCCTGATCCCCGGCGACGGGATCGGACCCGAGCTAGCGGAGGCCACCGTCGAGGTCCTGGAGGCCACCGGCATCGGCTTCGAATGGGACCTCCAGTCGGCCGGCGAGGCGACCATCGCGACCGAGGGGACGCCACTTCCAGATCGGGTGATCGAGAGCATCCGGCGCACCGGCGTCGCCATCAAGGGACCGATCACCACGCCGGTCGGCTCCGGCTTCCGCAGCGTCAACGTCGGCCTGCGCCAGGCCCTGGAGCTGTACGCCAACGTGCGCCCGGCACGGAGCATGGCCGGCGTGCACACGCTCTACCACGACGTCGACCTCATCATCGTGCGCGAGAACACCGAGGACCTGTATGCCGGCATCGAGCACCGCGTGGGCGCCGATGCCGCGGAGAGCATCAAGATCATCACGCGCGCCGCCAGCCAGCGAATCGCGCGCTACGCCTTCGAGTACGCGCTGCGTAACGGGCGGCGGAAGGTGACCGCCGTCCACAAGGCGAACATCATGAAGCTCTCCGACGGCCTCTTCCTGGAGAGCTGCCAGCAGGTCGCGGCGGACTACGAGGGACGCGTCGCCTTCGAGGATCGGATCGTCGACAACATGTGCATGCAGCTCGTCCAGAAGCCAAACCTGTACGACGTGCTGGTGCTGCCCAACCTGTATGGCGACATCATCAGCGACCTGGCTGCCGGACTGGTGGGCGGCCTGGGCGTCGCGCCGGGCGCCAACATCGGGGAACGGGCCGCGGTCTTCGAACCGGTGCACGGATCGGCGCCGAAGTACGCGGGGCAGAACAAGGCGAACCCCACCGCCCTGATGCTCTCGGCCGCGCTGATGCTGCGCCACCTGGGCGAGACGGAGGCGGCGGACCGCCTCGAGTCGTCCGTGCGCGGCGTCATCGCCGACGGCCGGACGGTCACCTACGACCTGGGCGGCAGCGCCGGCACCCGCGAGTTCGGAGAGGCGGTCGCAGCACGGGTCCGCGCCTGAGGCGGGGCCCGCGCTAGAATCGAGGCGCCGCACGCGCCAGCAGACGGCGCGTCGCTGCCGCCCGGGACGATGGAGTCGAACAAGAGGGAGCGCCACTGGTGAGGCTGTTCGGATACCGGATCAGCTGGGCCGAGCTGGCCTGGATCGGTCACCGGCTCTCGGGCATCGGCGTGCTGATCTTCCTCTTCCTGCACGTGGTCGAGACCTCGACCGTGCTCTTCGGGCCCGACGTCTACGACTTCACCCAGACCCTCTACAGGAACCTGCCCGCCAAGCTGGGCGAGGTCCTCCTGATGGCCGCCCTGGTCTACCACTCGCTCAACGGCCTGCGGGTCATCGCCATGGACTTCTGGCCGCGCACCACGCTGCTCTACCGGCCACTCACCTACGGCGTGATCGCCGCCACGCTGATCAGCATGGTCCCGATCGGCCTGATCATGATCGCGCCCTACACGCCGTGGGGTGGCAGCTGATGTCCGTGGGACGTCGTGTCTGGCCGGTGGAAGGCGATCCGCTCCGGCGTAACCCGTCACGCGCCGCCACGCCGCGACCCGACCGTCCCGGCTGGGATCGGGCCTGGTGGTACTTCATGCGCATCAGCGGCCTGCTGCTGGTGCTGCTGGCGCTGGGCCACATGTTCATCATGCACGTGCTTGTGGAGCTGACCGGCGGGGAGATCAACTTCGCGTTCGTCACCAGCCGTTGGGGCTCGCCCTTCTGGCGCATCTACGACGCCACGCTGCTGCTGCTGGCCCTGCTCCACGGCGTCCGGGGAGCGCGGACGGTGATCAACGACTACGCGTCGGGCGACCTGCGCCGGCTCCTGGTCTGGATCCTGGCCGCGCTCACCGTCGTGTGGCTGCTGCTCGGCCTGCTGGTGGTGGTCGCATTCGACCCCAATTCCGGCGTCAGCGTGGGCCCCTTCTCGTGACCGTCGCCCGGACCGACCAGGCCCCGGCGCTGCAGGGCGCGGTGCGCCGCCACGACCTGGACGCGGTGGTCATCGGCGCCGGCGGCGCCGGCCTCTACGCGGCCCTGGAGCTGAAGCAGGACCTTGGGCCGGAGGCCCGCATCGGCGTCATCAGCAAGCTCTATCCCACCCGCTCCCACACCGGGGCCGCGCAGGGAGGCGTGTGCGCCGCCCTGGCGAACGTCGAAGAGGATCACTGGGAGTGGCACTGGTTCGACACCGTCAAGGGCGGCGACTACCTGGTTGACCAGGACGCGGCCGAGGTGATGTGCCGCGACGCCATCGAGACGATCATCAAGCTCGAGCACCTGGGCCTGCCCTTCGACCGGACCGATGAGGGGCTGATCAACCAGCGACGCTTCGGCGGCCACACCCGCAACTACGGCGAGGGTCCCGTCCGGCGCTCGTGCTACGCCGCCGACCGCACCGGCCACGCCATCCTGCAGACGCTCTACCAGCAGTGCATCAAGGCCGATATCGCCTTCTACGACGAGTACCAGGTGCTGGACCTGGCCATGCCCGACGGGCCCGGCGGACGCGTCAGCGGCGTCATCGCACTGCAGCTCTCGACCGGCGAGATGCACGCATTCCGGGCGCGCGCGGTGCTCTTCGCCACCGGCGGCTGGGGCAAGATCTTCAAGGTCACCTCCAACGCGCACACGCTGACCGGCGACGGCGCCGCGGTGGTCTGGCGACGCGGGCTACCCCTGGAGGACATGGAGTTCTTCCAGTTCCATCCCACCGGCATGTACAAGCTGGGCTTCCTCCTTTCGGAGGCGATGCGCGGCGAGGGCGGCGTCCTCCTCAACGACGCCGGCGAGCGCTTCATGGAGCGCTACGCCCCGACCATGAAGGACCTCGCCAGCCGCGACGTCGTCAGCCGCAGCATCTACCAGGAGATCGCCGAGGGACGGGGGATCGGCGGCAAGGACTACGTGCACCTCGACGTCCGCCACCTGGGCGCCAAGGTCCTCAACGAGAAGCTGCCGGACATGGCGGGCTTCATTCGCACCTACTTCGGTATCGAGCCGCTCCACGAGCTGGTGCCGATCCAGCCAACCGCCCACTACGCGATGGGCGGCATCCCGACCGACATCGACGGGCGTGTCCTGGCCGATGAGCAGGGCACCATCGTGCCCGGCTTCTTCGCGGCGGGGGAGTGTGCCTGCGTCTCGGTCCACGGGGCGAACCGGCTGGGGACGAACTCGCTGCTCGACATCCTCGTCTTCGGCCGCCGCGCCGGCATCGCCATGGCGAAGGACCTGCGCTCTGCGCCGGAGGCCGATGAGGACGCGGCAGCGGAGCTCGCCGTCGCGCGGTCGATCGCCGACCTGCTCGGCCGCGGGGAGGGGGAGCGGGCGGCGACCATCCGCGCCGAGCTGCAGGAGGTGATGTTCAACAAGTGCGGCGTCTACCGCGACGCGCAGCTCCTCGAGTCATGCCGGACCGACGTCCGCGCTCTGCGCGAGCGTGCGAAGTCGGTCGTGGTGGACGACAAGGGATGCAGGTACAACACCGATCTGGGCGAGGCGCTCGAGCTCGGCTTCCTGATCGATTGCGCGGAGGCGACGGTGGAGTCGGCCTTCGCGCGTCTCGAGAGCCGGGGAGCCCACGCCCGCGAGGACTACCCAGAGCGTGACGACCAGGACTGGCTGAAGCACAGCTTCGCCTTCCGCGACGCCGGCGGAGGTCACCCGCGCCTCGCCTACAAGCCGGTTGCGGTGACGAAGTTCGAGCCGAAGCCACGGGTCTACTGAACCGATGACGCTCGACGTGAAGCTGCGCATCAAGCGATTCAACCCGGAGCTCGACACCGAGCCGCACTGGGAGGACTACCTGGTCCAGGCGGAGCCGACCGACCGCGTGCTCGACGTGCTGAACCAGGTGAAGTGGTACCAGGACGGGACGCTCACCTATCGTCGCTCCTGTGCCCACGGCGTCTGCGGCTCCGACGCGATGCTGATCAACGGCAGCAACCACCTAGCCTGCGAGTACCTGATCAAGGACGCCGGTACCGAGATCACCGTCGAGGCGATCATGGGCCTGCCGCTCATCAAGGACCTGCTGGTCGACATGGAGCCGTTCTGGGACCAGTTCCGCAGCGTCATGCCGTACCTCGTCAACGACGAGGTCCCGGACGACGGCAAGGAGCGCCGCCAGTCGCCGGCGGACCGCGCACGCTACGAGGACACCAGCCGCTGCATCCTGTGCGCCGCGTGCACCACCTCGTGCCCGGTCTTCTGGGCGGACGGTTCGTACGTCGGGCCGGCAGCGCTGGTGAACGCGCACCGCTTCATCATGGATACGCGCGATGACGCGCACGAGGAGCGGCTCCAGATCGCGGCCGATCCGGACGGGGTGTGGCGCTGCCGAACGGTCTTCAACTGCGTCGAGGCGTGCCCCCGCGACATCCGCATCACGCGGGCCATCCTCGAGGTCACCAACGAAATCTCCAGCGGCTCCCGTGGCTGACGCGTCCGAGCGGCGGCACCTCCTCATCTACACCGACGGCGCCGCTCGCGGCAACCCGGGCCTGGCCGGTGCCGGGGCCATCCTGCGGGACGCGAATGGAGCGACCGTTGCCGAGATCGCTCGCTTCCTCGGCGAACGAAGCAACAACTACGCCGAGTGGACGGCCGTCGAGCTGGCGCTGGAGGAGGCGCTCTCGCTGGGGGCTACGCAGGTCGACCTGAGGATGGATTCGGAGCTGGTGGCTCGCCAGATATCGGGCCGCTACCGGGTCAAGCACCCGGACCTGCAGCCCATTCACGCCCGGGTCATGGCGCTGCTTGGACAGCTGGAGCGATACACCGTCGCGCATGTCCCGCGCGCGCTGAACAAGGACGCCGACCGGCTCTCGAACGTGGCGATCGACCAGCGGGCCTGATCAGCCGCCGGCGCGAAGCTCGAGCCGGCGCAGGTCAGGGATGACGATGCGACGCCCATCGGCACGCAGCAGCCCCTCGCGCTCGAGCTCGCGCAGGGTGCGGCTGACCGCCTGCCGGCTCGCCCCCACCAGGGCGGCCAGGTCTGCCTGGCGGTAGGGGAGCGTCAGGATCGCCGGCCCGGCGTGCGCCGCACCCCCGTTCCGCGTTCCGGACTGCTCGTGGACGAGATCGATGAGGTGCAGGGCCACCCGCCCGCTCAGGTCCACGAACCGCAGTCGCTCCACCTGGCGGTCGACGCGGCGCATCTCGGCGGCCACGCGCTGCAGCACCCGGTTCCTCACCGCGCTGTCGTCCAGCAGGGCGCCGAAGCCGCGGCGCGACACTTCCAGCGTCTCGGTCGCCTCCATGGCCTGGGCGGTCGCCGATCGCGGGCCGGAATCGAGCAGGGCCAGCTCGCCGAAGAAGTCGCCGGTCCCCAGGATGGCAAGGATCGCCTCGTTGCCGTCGCGGGATACGAGGGTGATCTTCACGCGTCCGGCGTCGATGACGTGCAGGGTCTCGGCCGGGTCCCCGTCGTGGAAGATGACCTGACTCCGCCCGAAGCGGCGGCGCCTGGCATCGGTGGCAATAGCGGCTAGCGTGTCGGAAGGCACGCCATTGAACAGGGTGCAGAGCGCCAGGCTCCTGGTGATCTGCGCGTGGTCGGCTGCCTTGGCCATCGGAGAAGCCAGTCTACGGCCATCGCGGGAACGAGCGTTCCGTGCGTGGATGTGTCGGCCAGGTGACAGGCATTCGGTCGCCCGGGTTCTTGTATTCGCGTGGCGCAGCCTCCTAGACTCGGGACGATGAATCCCACGCCGAGGGGTTCGCAGTGAGCAGGGAGTGCAGATCGTGACCGACGACAACACGAAGGACACCGAGGGACACAAGTTCTCGCGCGACGCCGCATCGCAGGAGGCGGCTTCCCGGGAATCCTGGGCGAAGGACGTGGCTGCCCGTGACGCCGCAGCACGGGAAGCCGCCGCGCGGCAGGACAGCGAGGACGACGTGGAGGGACACAAGTTCTCCCGCGATTACGCGGCCAAGGACGCTGCAGCCAAGGACTCCTAGGCTGCGACGTTCTGTCGACCAGGTGCCGTCGCGGTCGGGGTTCGCGCCCCGACCGCGACGGTTGTCTGTGCCCAGGGGATGACCGCTTCCGCCGCTGCCGTCCCGCACATCGTCGACCGGCGATTGGCGAACGGCATGCGCGTGGTCGCCCGCCGCGATGGCCGCGTTCCGGCTGTGGGCATCAGCCTCTGGTATCGGGTGGGGAGCCGCCACGAGGCTGCGGGCAGGAGCGGCTTCGCGCACCTCTTCGAGCACATGATGTTCCAGGGCTCGGCGAACGTCGCCAAGAGTGAGCACTTCGAGCTGATCCAGGCCGCTGGCGGCCGGACCAATGCCTACACGGGACTGGATGCCACGGTCTTCAGTGACACGCTGCCGAGCCATCAGCTGGAGCTGGCCCTGTGGCTCGAGGCCGACCGCATGCGCTCGCTGGCGAACGCCCTCACGGAGGCAACCCTCGACAACCAGCGCGAGGTCGTCCTGAACGAGCGTCGCAAGAAGGTGGACAACGCGCCCTACGGGTCGTGGGAGGAGCGCCTCTTCGCGCTCTGCTACCCCTCCCGCCATCCGTACCACCACTCGTCATGGGGATCGGATCGTGACCTGCGCGCCGCCTCGCTCGACGACGTGCGAACCTTCTTCCGTGAGCACTACGTCCCCAACAACGCGACGCTCGCCATGGTTGGCGAGATCGATCCGGAGAGCGCGATCGCCATGGTCGAGCGCCACTTCGGTGACATCCCTGCGGGCCGCATCCCACCGCCCCCCCTCGGCGGCGAACCGAGCTCAGCGGGCCGACGCCTCGAAACCAGCGAACCGGCTCCGCTGGCGCGCCTCTACCTCGGTTGTCGCACACCACCGCTGGGAGATGACGGGTTCGACGTAGCGGACCTCGTGACCGACCTGCTGACGACGGGGCGCGCGGCGCGCCTGCATGCCCGCCTCGTGCGCGGGCTGCAGCTGGCCCAGCGCGCGGAGGCATGGATGGTCCCGCTGGTTGACGGTGCCGCTCTCCTGGTCCTGGAGGTGCGGGCACGCGACGGCGTTCCGCCGGCGAGCCTGGAACGCGCGATCGACGCGGAGCTGGATCGCCTCGCGGAGGAACCTCCCGCCCCGGAGGAACTGGACCGGGTGGTCCTCCAGCGCGCGACGCGCCGAGCAGCGTCCCTGGAAGAGGCCGAGGAGCGAGCCGATCGGCTGGGAATGTACGCCAGCCTCATCAATGATCCGGGACGGCTGGGGACGGAGCTGGCGCGCGACCGTGCGATCACAGGCGAGGCCATCGCCGTCTTTGGGCGCACCGCCCTGGCGCCCGGGCGCCGAAGCCATCTGTGGTTCCTTCCAGACGGGAGCCTGTAACGCTCAGGCGTGCTCGTTGCTGGCCACGGCGGCCAGGATGGCCTTGATCTCGAACGGCGTCAGGCCGGGGTGCTTGGAGAGAATCAGCGCCGCAAGGGCGGCGATATGGGGAGCGGCGAACGAGTTCCCGGTGGCGATCGTATGCCCGCCCTGGCGCCAGGCCACGGGCACGTTCATGCCGCGCGCTCCGAACTCCACCGGCGGCTCCGGGTTGTAGAAGAAGCACCATGGATCGGGCTCGGGGTGGGCCGCCACGCTGATTACCGAGCTGAACAGTGACGGATAGCTCGGCCCGACGGTGTTGTTCGCCGCGCTCACGAGCACGATACGGCGGAAATAGGCCATGTCCGCCAGATCGTGGAAGACGGGCAGTAGCGCGTCGCTCTTGCTCGACAGGCTCAGGTTGACGACGTGGATCGGCTGCTCGATCACGTAATCCAACGCCTTCGCAAAGACGCTGCCCTTGCCCCGCAGGTCGGGCCCCAGGACGCGCAGCGAGACCAGGTCCACCTCGGACGCCATGGCGGTGATGATGCCGGCACAGGCAGTGCCATGGCCGAAGAGGTCGATGGCCTCGCTGGGAACCACCTCCGGCTCGCCACCCCGCATCTCGACGGCAAGGCTCTCGACGAGCCGTCCCCGCACGTCCGGATGGTCGGCCTCAATGCCCGAATCGACCACGGCCACGCGGACGCCCGCACCGGTCGACCCGCCCCATGCCCATTCGCGATCGATGGCGTCGAATGCGGGCAGGCGGGCAAGGCGCGACCTAGCCTCGCGGGTGAACGGCTCCGACCAGGCCGGAAGGCCCGGGTCGCGGGGCGCCGGGCTCGTCACCTGGCCGCGCGGCCGCCGCCACGGGCGAGGTGGCCCCGGTGCGTCGCCACCGCATCCAGGATGTCGCCCACCAGCTCGAGCTCGGAGTCACCCAGGCCGCGCAGCCTGGCGACCTGGTCGACGAGCGACCAGAAGGGTGCTTCGGCGGCGGCGTCCAGGTCGGTCGTCGCCTCGCCGACCAGAGCCTCCACCTGCTCGGCGCCGAGGTCGGGCGCCACCCGTGCGATGGAAAGGGCCAGGAGGAGCGGGAGGTCGTGCAGGACCTGCGTCCCGGCGATCGCTGCCGCGGCCTGCGCCGCGAAGGCCGAGGCCAGCTCCATGTCCCGGACCGTAAAAGACTGGTCGCCCCCCTTGTCGAATGCCTCGATCACGCCGGTAACCTCGCCATTCGACTGCAGGGGCACCGCGAGAACGGAGCGAGGAATGTAGCCGACCCGCTCGGCCACGGCGCGGTCGAAGCGAGGGTCGGCGGTGATGTCTGCGAGCGCCACCGGTTCGCCGGTGGAGAAGACATACCCGACGATGCCGTCCGAGGGCGCCACCGACATGCCGACCACGGCCGGACCCTGATCACCCGATGCCGCCTTGAAGGTGAGCCGCTGGGCCTTCGCGTCGTAGAGCGCCACGGACGCGGCCTTTGCCGCGAAGAGCACGAGGACGGTGTCGACGATGCGCTCGAGCAGCGGCTGCTGCGAAGCCGCCTGCAGGCGACCGGCGGTTGCCGCGCGCGCCGCGACCTCCCGGAGGATGCGGAGCGACGTCTCAAGCTCGGCGGGGTTGCTCGCGGCAGGCATGGGCCCGATTCTCCACGCAGCGGTCTGCCCACGCAAGGATGGCCGATGCTTCAGAACGCGCGTTCGATCGGCTACAATCGCGTTCCTGGAGGCGGCCGGACGGCCGCGGGCGCACCGGTCGAAAGGCCGCGTCCGAGGAAAGTCCGAGCTCCAAAGAGCAGGCTAGCGGGTAACACCCGTCCGCCGTGAGGCGAGGACCAGCGCCACAGTGACGATGCCCGCGCGAGCGGGAGTGAAACGGGCAAGCTCTAGCCGGAGCAAGACCGAATAGGAGGGCGTCGAGGCTGCTCGCTCAGCCCTCGGGTAGGTCGCATAGATGGATGGCCGTCCATGGTCCGATGCGAATCGGGCCGGGACAGAACTCGGCTTACAGGCCGCCTCCAGAACGTCCCACGCCAGGCGACTCGGTCGGCTAGTCCTCGTCCGCGCGCCACACCGTCGTCGCGGTGCACGCGTTGCAGATGGCCCGTGCCTCATCCATCGTGCCGAGCGGGAGCGGATGCTCGCGTCCGCCGAGGAGGCAGTCGACCTGCACGGTGGGGCTGGCTGTACCCGCGACGATCGAGACGTGGCGGACGCGACAGCGCCGGATGTTTCCCTGGCGCGGCCTGTGAATCCGCTCGCTGATGCCGTTCGTTTCGAGTGCCATGTGGGTCGCCTCAGACCGCCGAGACTGCTGGAACAGCCACGACCTCGCCCAGCCTAGCGCCGGCCGGTCCACGTCCTCAATGGCGCGTTCGTACCCCCGCGCCCGGCCACTCGGCGATGAACGGCACGCTAGACTCAGGCTGCCGTGTTCGGACGACGCAAGCAGCAGCAACAGCAGGAAGAGGCAGCCCGCGAGGCGGAGCGCCGCGCGCTCTTCGAGGAGCTCGCCAAGCGCCCGGATACCATCTGCCCCTTCCTTGGGCTGGAGAGCGCCCGCACCGAGTTCCGCGAGCGCGTGAGCGACGGGCACCGCTGCTACGCCTTCGGCGAGCCGGCCGAGCTATCCGCCGAGCAGCAGCAGAAGGTCTGCCTGCAGCGGGGGTACGGCAACTGCCCGCGCTACCTGCGAGGGGTGCTCGTCATCCCGACCGAGGAGCTCGAGGCCCTGCGCCATCCAAGCCCGGCACCGGCGCCACCCGTCGCTGGCCCCGTGGCTGCCGCAGCGCAGGGAGGTGGCAGCCGACGCGGATTGCTCGTCGCCGTCGTGGTCCTGCTGCTGGCGGTGGGCGGCGGCGGGGCCGCGTTCCTGGCGCTCAGCGGCGGTGCACCGATCGCCCAGGAGACGGCTTCACCGACCCCCACCAACGCGGCCGCGTCTGGGTCGTCCTCGACTGAGGAGACGCCTGGGTCGACCACGACGCCGATCCCAACTCCGACGATCACGCCGATCGCCGTTCCGTCTACCGGCGCTCTGCCCACACCGGGTCCGGGAGACACGTCCACCGGATACGCCGTCCGCGTCCAGGCTGGGCAATACGACGTGATGGACATGGACGCCGACGGGACCATCCTCGGTCCCGAAAGCAACAGCTTCGACGGCACCTCCTGGGCGCCCGTCCAGCGCATCGAGGTCGGCGGCGACATCTACTGGCGGACGTTGCAGGGCGGCTACACCGGTCGCGCCTACAGTCGCGCCCTCTCGGGTGGCTTCACCATCTACGAGACCTTCCAGAACGCGGAGGGTGATCCGCGTTTCCGCGAGATCGACGAAACCGAGTACTGACCGCCTCGCTTACCGGAGCTGCAAAGCGCGGTGCAGCAGAGCGGACATCTGTCCGCGCGTGAGCGTGCCATCGGGGCAGAAGCGGCCGGGAGCGCAGCCGGCGGTGATGCCGGAGGCGGCGAGCCGGTTGGTGTCGCCCTGGTGCTGGCTGGTTGCATCGTCGGTGAAGTAGTCGCGTCCGGCTTGTGGCAGCTTGATGGCGCGCGCCAGCAGGCTCGCCATCACTGCGCGCGTCAACGTTCTCGTTGGGCAGAAGCGGCCGGGAGCGCAGCCGGCGGTGATGCCGGAGGCGGCGCGTCGGTTGATGTCGCCCTCGGCCGAACGGCCATCGTCGTCGGCAAAGTAGTCAACGCCGGTGGCGGCCAACCGCAGCGAGCGGACCAGGAAGCTGGCCATCTGCTCCCGCGTGACCGAGCCGTCCGGGCAGTAGCTCCAGGTGCTGCAGCCCCGGGTGATCCCCTGGTTCGTGAGCCAGATGATGTCGCCACGGAAGATCGAGAACTCCACGTCGCTGAAGAGCGTCGAGTCGCGAAGGGTTCGGGTGTCGAGGATGAGCCATCGTCCCGCCAGCGGGCCTGACGTCAGCAGCACCGCCGGGTCGCCGTTGAGCCGCGCGTACTCGGAGTAGGTCCAGGTCGTGGCGCCGATGTGACTGAGACGCCGTCGATCAGCGTGCCGTCCTGCTCGTAGGTTCGGCCGATGTGGGTTCCCGAGGTCACCTGGACGTCGCGGCCCCAGTGGCTGAAGAACACGTCAACGAACCCACGTGGACGGACCCGGCTCGACTCCCTGACCCAGAGCTCCTGGACGACGCAGGAAAAGCCTTGACGGGCGGCCTATGGCCTGTAGAATGGCGGCCTGTGGTCCAAAGTGGGGCCAAATGGGGAACAGTGGTGAGCCATAGCAATGGAACGGGCCTCCTTCCTGACCGGCGAGTTCCGGCACGCGCTCGACGACCGCGGTCGGGTCGCCGTACCGGCGCGCTTCCGCGGCCGGCTGGGTCAGGGAGCCACGCTGGCCCGCTGGCTGGACCGATGCCTGGGCCTCTTCCCTCAGGACGAGTGGGAGGAGCTGGCGGCGAAGCTGCGCGCGCTGCCGGTCACGAATCCGCGCGCCAGGGAGTTCGGACGCTTCATGTCCTCCGGCGCGGTGGACGTGGAGCTGGACAAGCAGGGGCGAGTGCTGGTGCCGAGCTACCTGCGCGAGTACGCCGGGATCACGGAGGGAGAGGTGGTCGTGGTGGGCGCGCTGAATCGGCTGGAGCTGTGGGCGCCATCGGCCTGGCAGCCATACCGGGCCCAGATCGAGGACGCGCCGGAGGCGCTGGCCGAGCACCTCGCCGACCTGGGCATCTAGCGGGACGCGACGCCATGACGCACGTCACGACCCCGCCATTCATGCGTCTCCGGGCCGATCGGCCCGTCATCCGACCATTGAGGTGCGATCGCGAATGGGAGAAGGGCACCTGCCGGTCCTCGTCGACGAGGTTCTCGCCTCTCTCGACGTGGGGAGCGGCAGCTCTCTCGCTGACTGCACGGTCGGAGGCGGAGGGCACGCCGAACGGCTGCTGGAGGCCTCGTCTCCGGATGGTCGCCTGCTCGGCCTCGATGCCGATCGGGCGGCCATCGCGGAGGCGCAACACGTGCTGGCGCAGTACGGGGAACGCGTCGTGCTGCGCCAGGCCAACTTCGAGTCGCTCTACGAGGTCGCGGTCGCCGAGGGATTCGTTCCACTCGATGGCGCGCTCTTCGACCTGGGGCTCAGCAGCTACCAGCTGGCCGACCTCGAGCGTGGATTCAGCTTTGCGGCCGATGCGCCGCCGGACATGAGATTCGATGAAGATCGTGGTGTATCGGCCCTGGAGCTCATCGACCGCTCATCGGAGCGAGAGCTCGCCGGAATCCTCGCGACGTTTGGTGAGGAACGCCGTGCTGGTCGCATCGCGAAGGCGATCCTGGCGGCGCGTGCGGAGGACCGCATCGTGACGGCCAGCGACCTCGCCGCGGTCGTCGCGGCCGCGGCGCCCGCCAGGGGGGCCGACGCAGGCCGCATCCATCCTGCGACCCGGACCTTCCAGGCGCTTCGTATCGCCGTCAACCGCGAGCTCGAGGTGCTCGGCTCGGGGCTCGCCGGCGCACTCGCCGCGCTCAGGCCCGGTGGCCGCCTGGCGGTGATCAGCTACCACTCGGGCGAGGACCGGATCGTGAAGCGCTTCATGGCCCGCGAGAGCCGTGACTGCGTCGAGGACCCGCTCCCACCCGTCTGCACCTGCGGCCACCGCGCTCAGCTGCGCGTGGTGGAGCGCCGCGGGATCACACCCGGCGCCGAAGAGATCAGCCGCAACCGACGCGCCCGGAGCGCCCGGCTGCGAATCGCCGAGAAGCTCGCGACTGCGAGCTCCAGCAAGTGACAGGAGGGCTCTACTCATGAGTCGAGGACGACCACGCCACCAGGCCAGCCGCAGGCGCCTCTACTCGACGCGCCAGCGCGAGGTCCGTGAGCGGCGCACCCGAGAGCGCGAATCCGAGCAGTACTGGCTCTCCGACCAGGTGGCCGCCATCGAGATCGAGGAGGGGCTCGACTTCGAGTCGCCGACCTCGTGGGCGGTTCGCCTTCCTGGCCGCACCGCGGCCTGAGGCGAGGGGCACGCATCGTGGCAGTCATCGGCGCCCGACCCGCGACCGGCTTCGGGCCGTTCGGCCGAAGGAGCCGACCACGGCCGCGGACGGCACCCCGCGCCCGACGCCAATCGGGCGCGCAGCGGCGGCGGCGTGAGTGGGCCGGTGCCACCGGCGTGCTGGCAGTCATCGGCGCCGCCGCGCTGCTGGCGCTCTTCTACCTCAGCCAGTCGTCGCACGTCGCGGCGACCGGCTACGAGATCGACGCGCTGCAGTCTCGCATCGCCGAGCTGCGGGCCGACCAGCAGCAGCTGGTCTATCAAATCGCCGTGGCCCGATCTCCCGCCGTCATCGAGCGCGCCGCCCGTGGGCGCCTGCGCCTCACCCCACTCCCGACCGAATCCGTGACGTTCGCCGAACCGCAATCGACCGACCAGGGAAGCCGATAGCCCAGCGCCGCCGCCCATGTGCCGGGCGGTGGCGACGGAGTAGCCAATGCTCGCCAGGACCGACAGCCGAGGACGTGCCCTCTTCCTGCTGATCGTCGCCGCGCTCGTCGCCGGCGGCATCGGCACGCGGCTCGTGTGGTGGCAGGTCGTGGACCGTGACCAGCTCGCGACGGCCGCACTGCACCAGCTGGCGCAGGAGGAGGAGATCCCCGCCGAGCGTGGCGAGATCACCGACGCGTCCGGCGTCGTGCTCGCAACCTCCATGGACCTGCAATCGATCTACGCCACGCCGCCCTCGGTGGCGGACGCCGAGAGCAGTGCCGCACTGCTGGCACCAATCCTGGGGATGGACCTCGACGCCGTGCGCGAGCGCCTCGCCTCCGGGGATCCGTGGGTCTGGCTGCGCCGCCGGGTGGATCCGGCGGTCTCGAAGCGGGTGTCGGACCTGCACCTCCCGGGCATCGGCATGCTGACCGAGCCCAAGCGCGTCTACCCCGTCACGGGCGTCTCGCCCGGGACCACCCTCGCCGCGCAGGTGCTCGGCTTCGTCAATGCCGATGGCGCCGGTCA
Organism: uncultured Chloroflexia bacterium; assembly: GCA_963777045.1. Taxonomy (GTDB): domain Bacteria; phylum Chloroflexota; class Limnocylindria; order QHBO01; family QHBO01; genus JAPSGM01. Next base: position 26,747 of record CAVZPD010000029.1, on the reverse strand, counting down.
GTACGGGATCGAGGCCGCGCGCGACTCGCTGCTCTCCGGCCTTCCCGGCTCGGTGACCGCCCAGGAGGACGTCATCGGACGCCAGATCGCCGATTCCATCCGCCAGCTCCGTCCACCGGTCGATGGCTCCGACCTGCGGCTGACCATCGACGCCGGCCTCCAGCACCTGCTCGAGGCCGCGATGTGGGAGACCTACCAGCGAAACCTGGCCAAGGGCGCCACGGGAGTGGTGATGGACGTGCACAGCGGCGCGATCCTGGCGCTCGCCACCTTCCCCTCGTTCGACGCCAACTCGTACGGCGTCAGCGACCCGTCGCTCTTCAGCAACCCCGCCGTCGCGCGACAGTACGAACCGGGATCGGTCATGAAGGCGTTCACGATTGCCGCCGCGCTCGACGCCGGTGCCATCAGCACCAGCGACAAGTTCGTCGACGACAACAACCTGGTGATCGGCAAGGTCCGTATCCAGAATGCCGACCGGTACTGGTACAAGTACGGCCACGGCGAGATTACGCCGGCCGAGGTGCTCCAGCTGTCCAACAACGTCGGCGCGGCCAAGATCGGCCTCACGCTCGGCGGTCCGGGACTCTACGAGGCGTTCCGTCGGTTCGGGTTCGGCTCGCCCACCGGGGTCGACATCGCCGGCGAGGCGAGTGGCATCGTCTGGAACCCGCAGGGCCCGAACGGGTCGGGCGACCTGACCACGGCCCAGAACTCGTTCGGCCAGGGGCTCTCGGTGACTGCCATGCAGCTCATCTCCGGCTATGCCGCCATCGCCAACGGGGGCCTGCTCGTGACGCCACACGTGCTGGCGGGCTGGACCACGCCGGACGGCACCTACCACCCGACCGAGCAGGCCGCACCGGAACGGATCATGCGAGAGCAGACGGCCGGCACCGTCCTGCAGCTGCTGACCAGCGCCGTCGACGACGGCATCGCGCAGCCCGCCTCGATTCCGGGCTACGGTGTGGCCGGCAAGACCGGGACGGCCCAGATCGCCGGGCCGGTGACCAAGAGCGTTCGAACGGGGACCGATGCCAATGGCAACCCGACCTACGAGAAGGTGACCAGGTACGAATACATCGACGGCTGGATCGATTCGAGCTTCGTCAGCCTCATGCCGGCCAGCGACCCGCAGATCGCAACGCTCATCCTCGTGCACCGCCCGGCCGTCTGGGGCCTCTACGAGATGGCGGAGGCGCCGGTCGACGTCTTCCGTTCCCTGGCGCCGCAGATGCTCGACTACCTCGCGATCCCACCCGACCGGCCCGGCCAGCCGGTGGCCCAGAAATGAGACTGCTAGACTCCGCGCCATCCTCCGCAGGTAGCCGCGTGCCTCCATCGATCGCTCTCGATGACCTCCTGGCCGCCACCGGCGGCCGGCTCCTACGCCCCACGGGCGTCACCTCTTTTGCAGGCGCAGCCGTCGACTCGCGGCACGTCCGGCCGGGGAGCTGCTTCGTCGCGCTACGAGGGGAGCGGGCCGACGGACACGACTACATCGGGCAGGCGGTCGCCAATGGGGCCAGCGTGGTGCTGCTCGAGCGTCCGCCAACGCAACTGGAAGGGGAGCCGGACGTGGCGCTCGTCAGCGTCGCGGACAGCCTGACGGCCCTCCAGGAGCTCGCGGCAGCCCAGCGAGATCGATTCGCTGTCCGCGTGGTCGGCATCACCGGATCGACCGGCAAGACGATCGCCAAGGAGATGGTCGCCGACCTCCTGGCGCGCACGTTCCACGTCCTGCGTAACGAGGGCAACCTGAACTCCGAGACCGGCCTCCCGATGACGCTCCTGCGGCTGGAGCCTGAGCACGAGGTGGCCGTCCTCGAGATGAGCATGTACACCGAGGGCGAGATCGCGCGCCTGGCCGAGATCGCCCGCCCGGAGGTGGGCGTGGTCCTGGCGGTTCACCCGACGCACCTCCAGCGCGCCGGCAGCATTGAGGCGATCGCGCGGGCGAAGTCCGAGCTGCCTGCGGCCCTCCCGTCCCAGGGCCTGGCCGTCCTCAACGCTGACGATGCGCGCGTCGCCGCCATGGCATCCGTGACGAGCGCTCGAGTGCGCACCTTCGGAATCACCGCAGCCGCGGACGTGCGGGCCGAGGAGATCGCGTCGCGCGGCCTGGAGGGCACCGAGTTCACGCTGCGCGCCCCGTGGGGCAGGCGGCGCCTTCGCTCGGCGATGCCGGGGCGCCATCTCGTGCCCCATGCGCTCGCCGCGATCAGCGTTGCCGAGCACCTGGCGGTGCCGATGGGCGAGGTCGAGGCTGCCCTGGCCGAGGGCAGCCGCGCCGAGCACCGCATGGAGGTCCTGGCTTCCGCGTCCGGGGCCACGCTCATCGACGACACCTACAACGCGTCACCGGTCTCGGTCGGCGCCGCCCTGGACTTCCTGCTCGAGACGCCGCTGCAGCCCGGCGGCAGTCGCTACGCGGTCCTGGGCGACATGCTGGAGCTGGGTCCCGACGAGGAGCGCCTGCATCACGAGATCGGGGCGAAGGCGGCGGCGACCGTCGATGGGCTCGTCGCGGTGGGCGAGCGCGGGCGCTGGATCGCCGAGGCGGCGCGACGGGCCGGGTTGGCACGGGTGGCCACGGCGCCCGATGCCGAGGCCGCAGCTCGAGGCCGTGGGGCGCACGCTCGCGCCGGCCGGCGGCGACCTGCTGCTGGTCAAGGGCTCGCGCGGGGTCACGCTGGATCTGCTGGTCGACGCCCTGCGAGGTGAGGAGGGCCGGCCGTGACGATGCTCTCGATCCTGCTGGCGTTGCTGCTCGCCTTCGTCGGGGTGGTGATGCTGGCGCCGGTCTACATCGGCCTCCTGCGGCGGCTCGGCTTCGGGAAGCAGATCCGGGCGGAGGGCCCGGAGGGGCACGAGGTCAAGGCCGGCACCCCGACCATGGGCGGCATGCTGATCGTGCTGGTGGTCATGTTCCTGGCCATGGCGATGCGGATCGAGGATGCCTACACGCTCAGCCCGATGCTGGCCCTGGTCGGCGTCGGCATCCTGGGCGCCATCGACGACTTCGTGAACGTGCGGACCGGCATCGGCATGCGAGGACGCTGGAAGCTCGTGTGGCAGACGATCGTCGCAATCCTGGCGGCGTTCTACATCCAGCGCCACTTCGACGTGACGGAGGTGACCGTGCCGCCCATCGGCCAGTTCGAGATCGGCGCCATCGCCTTCATCCTGTTCGCAGCATTCGTGATCGTGGGCGTCAGCAACGCGGTCAACCTGACCGATGGCCTCGACGGCCTGGCGGGCGGCATCCTGATCTTCAGCTTCGTGGCCTACCTGCTGATCGCGCTGGTCCCGGTCGAGGGCGTTCCCAACGGCCGCCCCAACCTGGCCGTCTTCTGCGCGCTGCTGATCGGCGCGCTGATGGGATTCCTGTGGTTCAACGTCCATCCCGCGCAGCTCTTCATGGGCGATGCGGGCGCGCTTTCCATGGGCGCCACGCTGGCGGTCGTCGCCACCATCACCGGCCAGCTGCCGTTGCTGGCGGTCATCGGCGCGGTCTTCTTCGCCGTGATCATGAGCGTCGTCCTGCAGGTGCTCTCCTTCCAGCTCTCGGCGACGGCGGATCTTCCGCATTGCGCCGTTGCAGCATCACTTCGAGCTGCTCGGCTGGGCGGAGGAGAAGATCACGCTGCGCTTCTGGATCGTCGCTGCCCTGGCCGGGCTGCTCGGCTTCAGCCTCTTCCTCTACAGCGTCAACGGGCTGACATGAGACCGATGAGCCCGCTCGCCCCCGTCTCCACCCGCTCCGACCTCGCCGGCCGGCGCGTCCTGGTGCTCGGCCTGGCGCGATCCGGCCTGGCGGCGTCGCGCATGCTGGCCGATGCGGGTGCCGAGGTGACCGTCTACGACCGGCGCTCGCGCGAGGAGCTGGCCGATGCCGTGGCCTCGCTCGGCGAGCGGCGCGTGACGCTGGCGCTGGCGGCCGCTCCCGATGCGGTCGCGGAGCTCATGCAGCGCGCCGAGCTGGTGGTCACCAGCCCGTCGATCTCGCCGCGCTTCCCGACTGCCGATGCGTGGCTGCAGCGGGCGATGCAGGCTGCCGAAGCCGCCGGCATCGAGGTGGTCAGCGAGATCGAGCTCTTCCTGCGCCTGACCCGTGCGCGGATCCTGGCGGTGACCGGCACGAAGGGCAAGACGACGACGACGGCCATGATCGGCTCGATCCTGGAGGCCGCGGGCGTCCCGCACGCGGTGGGCGGCAACATCGGGACACCGCTGATCGAGCGGGCGGATGCCCTCGGGCCGGACGAGTGGGCGGTCCTGGAGCTGAGCGAGCTGCAGCTGCCGACCATCAGCCGCGGGGCCGACGTGGCGGTCTACACCAACATCGGCTCCGACCACCTGGACCGGCACGGGACGGTCGAAGCGTACCGCGCCGTGAAGGCCCGCCTCGCGCAGCTCACCGCGGCGCGCGGGACCGTGGTCCTGAACGCCGACGACCCCGGCTGCATCGATCTGGGACGTGCTCTCCCGGGAGGCAGGCGCTGGTACGGCTTCGGGGACCGACACCTGCAGGCAACGGTGGAGGACGGCCGCATCTACCTGGGCACGGAGGAGCTGATGCCGACGGCCGACGTGCCACTCCCCGGGCGGCACATGCTGAGCAACGCCATGGCCGCCGCGCTGGGCGCGTCCCTGGCGGGTGCATCGCCGGTTGCCGCGGCGGAGGGCATCCGCACCTTCCCGGGAGTACCGCATCGGCTCGAGACGCTGGGCGAGCGCGCCGGGGTGACGTACGTCAACGACTCGCAGGCCACCATCCCGGCCGCCACGCTGGCCGCCATGCAGGCGTATGCCGGTCGGGGCGTGGTGCTGATCGCGGGCGGCCGCGGGAAGGGCCTGCAGTACGAGGAGCTGGCCGAGGCGATCGTGGGAGGCTGTCGCGCGGCAGTCCTGATCGGCGAGACTGCGAGGACGCTGGAAGAGCTGCTCGCCGGTCGGATCGAGGTGCAGCGCGCCGCAGACATGGCTGATGCGGTGCAGCGCGCCGCGAAGCTGGCGGCGCCGGGCGACGTCGTGATCCTCTCGCCGGCGGCCGCCAGCTTCGACATGTTCGCCGACTACGCCGCCCGCGGCGACGTCTACCGCGCCGCCGTGGCTGCGCTCACGAAGCGCGATCGATGACGGCCGCGGCCGCGAGCGTGGGACGGAGGGGCTCAGCCCGCACGGCGCGGGGAGGCGTGCGGCGCGAGCGCCACCAGCTCAGCTACCCGCTCCTGACCGCCGTGCTGGCCCTGGTCGCCATCGGCGTGGTGATGGTCTACTCCGCCTCGAGCGTCCGCGAGTACCTCGCCGGCGACGATCCCGGCGCGCAGGGGATGCAGCAGGCGATCTGGGCGGTCCTCGGCCTGACCGCCATGTGGCTCGCGAGCCGCCTCGACTTCCGTCTGCTCCGCTACCTCGCCATCCCGGCCTACGTCGGCAGCATCCTGCTCCTCGTCGCCGTCCTGATCCCGGGGGTTGGGACCGAGGCATTCGGGGCGCGGCGCTGGATCGTCATTCCCGGCATGGGGAGCCTGCAGCCGGCCGAGCTGGCAAAGCTGGGCATCGCCATCTACCTGGCGCACTGGCTCGACCGCCGCGGCCGCGCCGCCCACTCGTTCTGGAACGGGCTGGTCCCGTTCGGGCTGCTGGTCGCTCCGGGGTTCCTGCTGATCGCCCTCGAACCGGACATGGGCACCGCCGGTGTCTACGTCATCACCGCGCTCTCGATCTTCTTCATGGCGGGCGCCAACCTGCTCTACCTGGGCGCCATCGGCTCGGGGGTCGCCGCCACCGGCTACCTGATCATCTCGAGCACCCCCTACCAGCTGCAGCGGGTCGAGACCTTCCTCGATCCATTCCGCGATCCGCTGGGCACGGGCTACAACACGATCCAGGGCCTCTATGCCCTGGGCCTGGGCGGCATCGCCGGCCTGGGGCTCGGCGCCTCGAAGCAGAAGTACCTCTATCTGCCGGCGCCGTCGACCGACTTCATCTTCGCCATCATCGGCGAGGAGTGGGGGCTGATCGGGACGCTGACCGTGCTGGCCCTGTTCCTGATCGTCGCCTACCACGGCTACAGGATCGCCATCCACGCCCCCGACACCTTCTCCGGGTTGCTGGCGGCCGGCATCACCACCTGGCTGGTGGTGCAGGCCTGCATCAACATGATGGTCGTCACGGCGCTGATGCCCGTCACCGGAATCCCGCTACCCTTCATCAGCTACGGGGGCTCGGCCCTCACCATCAACCTCGTCGCGGCCGGCATCCTGCTGTCGATCTCGCGCGAGACCTCGCAGACAGGATCATTGCTCGATGCGTTGTCTGGTATCGGGCGGCGGGACCGGCGGGCACATCTTCCCCGCGCTGGCCGTCGTGCGCGCACTGCGCGCCGCCCAGCCCGGGCTTGAGCTCATGTACGTCGGGGGCGTGCGCGGCATGGAGCGGCGGATCGTTCGTCCCGCCGCCATGCCCTACCGCGAGCTGATGGTGCGCTCGCTGCGGAGCGGTGGGTTCAACGCGCACCTCGTGCTGGATCCGCTGCGCCTGGCCGCCTCGGTGCCGCAGGCGTGGCGGCTGCTCGGAGCCTGGCGCCCCGACGTCCTCTTCACCACCGGCGGCTACCTGGGGATCCCGCTCGTCCTGGCGGCACGGGCTCGGGGAGTTCCCAGCCTGGTGTGGGAGGGCAACCTCGTCCCCGGCCGCGCGACGGCGGCGGTGGGGCGTTGGGCCGACCGCGTGGCGGTCTCCTTCCCGCCGACCATGGATTCGTTCCCGGGCCGCTCCTTCGTTTCGGGCACGCCCATCCGCTCGTTCGACGGCATCGATCGTGTCGGGGCCCGGGCGCACCTCGGCGTCGGTCCCGACGACCGCCTGCTGCTGGCCTTCGGCGGCTCGCAGGCGGTGGCGCGGCTGACCGCCGCGCTCGAGGGCGCGCTGGAGCGGCTGCTCGCAGACTGGCACGTGCTGCACATTGCCGGCGACGCTGGAATGGTCCACGCCGAGCGGGCGCGCGAACGACTGCCGGCATCGATCCGTCATCGGTACCGACCGGTCGCCTTCCTGACCGATGGCATGGCCGAGGCGCTCGTCTCGGCCGACCTCGTGCTGGGGCGTGCCGGCTCCTCGACCTGCGCCGAGGTCACCGCGGCCGGCGTCGCCTCGATCCTGGTGCCGTACCCGTACGCCGGCGCACACCAGCGCGAGAACGCCGCCTGGCTCGCCGAGCAGGGCGCCGCACGCATGGTGCCCGACGCGGAGCTGGATGCCGGCCGCCTGCTGCGCGAAACCGGCGCACTGCGCGACGACGAGCTGCGGGCCGGGTTGGCGACGGCAGCCCGATCGCTGGGGAGGCCGGAGGCCGCGGACGGCATCGCGGCGGTCCTGCTCGAGATGGCGAACGCGGCATGAACGTCGGCGATGCTGCGGTTGCCAGCGCCGAGCGGCTCGACAGGCTGGACCGGCTCGCGGCTGGAGCGGGGATCGAGCTTGCCCGCGATGAACCGATGGCGCCGATGACCACCCTGCGCGTCGGCGGACCGGCCGACCGCCTCCTGCTGGCGCGCTCGCGTGAGACGCTGCTGTCTGGCCTGCGGGCCGCGCGCGAGGCGGAGGTGCCCGTCTTCCTGATCGGCAACGGGAGCGACCTCGTCGTCTCCGACCGCGGTATCCGGGGCCTCGTGATCCGGAACCGCGCCCGCGAGGCGACGCTGACGGACACGGAGCTCGTCGCCGACGCCGGCGCCGCCATGGCCATGCTGGTGAAGCGCTGCACCGGCGCCGGCCTGGCGGGCCTCGAGTTCGGCATCAGCATCCCCGGCACGCTGGGAGGCGCCGTGTGGGCCAACGCGGGGGCGCACGGCGGCGAGATGCGCGAGGTGGTGGTCGGGGTGGATGCCTGGGACCCCGTCGACGATCGCCTGCTCAGCCTGGACAATGCCGAGTGCGCCTTTGCCTACCGCGAGTCACGGTTCAAGCACTCGGGGGAAGTGGTCCTGGGCGCGCAGCTGCACCTCGAGCGCGGGGATCCCGGGGAGATCGGCGCGCGGGTCGACGCGCACCAGGCCCAGCGTCGGGCGACGCAGCCACTCGCCGACCAGAATGCCGGCAGCGTCTTCCGCAACCCGCCGGGGGACCACGCCGGGCGGCTGGTGGATGCGGCGGGCCTGAAGGGCCACCGCATCGGCTCCGCCACGGTGAGCACCCTGCACGCCAACTTCATCGTCACCGAGCGCGGCGGACGAGCCGCCGACGTGCGAGCGCTGGGCGACTTCGTGCGCGCAACGGTGCAGGAGCGCTTCGGCATCGCGCTGGAGTACGAGATCGAGTTCGTCGGTGACTGGCCTGATGGCGAGGAGGAGGAGCAATGACGCGCACGCGGGTCGGCATCTTCGCGGGTGGTCGCTCCGCTGAGCACGAGGTGAGCGTCGCCTCGGCCGAGTCGGTCCTGCGCCACATCGACCGGGAGCGCTTCGAGCCCTACCTCGTCTACATCGACCGCTCCGGCCGCTGGCACCTGCCTACCGGGCCCGCTCCAGAGCTCGACGCGTCCAGCCTGGCCGATCGGCTCGGGATCGAGACGCCCGCGCAGCATACGGCGCGCCTGCGTGAGCCCTCGAACCTGCCGCTGGCCGTCGACCTCGAGAGAGGCGCACTGGCTCCGCGCGCGGCGCTCCGTTCGCTGGCCGAGGCGATCGACGTCGCCTTTCTGGTGCTGCACGGTCCCTTCGGCGAGGACGGCACGCTGCAGGGCTTTCTCGAGCTCGCCGGCATCCCGTACACCGGGGCGGGCGTGCTGGCCAGCGCCGTCGGCATGGACAAGGTCGTCTTCAAGGACCTGATGCGCGGTCATGACCTGCCCGTGGTCGACTACGCCTGGTATCGCCGCTCCAGCTGGACCGATGCGCCCGGCGCCGTCGTGGAGGAGGTGACGGCCCGCTTCGGTGCTCGCTCGGTGGTGAAGCCCGCCCGCCTCGGCAGCAGCGTCGGCATGAGCCTGGTCCACGCTGCGGATGAGCTGCGCCCGGCCATGGACGAGGCATTCCGCCACGACAGCAAGGTGATCGTGGAGGCGTACGTGCCGGACGCGCGGGAGCTCGAGTGCGGCGTGCTCGGCAACGACGAGCCGATCGTCTTCCCGCCGGGCGAGGTGCGCAGCCACAACGAGTGGTACGACTACGAGTCGAAGTACACCGCCGGCATGGCGGACGTCCACCCGCGAGCGGACGTCGAGCCGGAGCTCGCGGTACGGCTGCGGGACCTCGCGGAACGCGTCTACCGCGCCGTGGACTGTGCCGGCTTCGCACGGATCGACTTCCTGGTCCCGCGGGACGCCCTCTACGTGTCGGAGATGAACACCATCCCGGGCTTCACGACCACCAGCATGTTCCCGAAGCAGGCGGAGCTGGCCGGGATCGCCTTCGGGCAGCTGGTCGAGCGCATCATCGAGCTGGGCCTCGATCGTGCCGCAGAGGGCACGCCCCCGCCTGACCGCGAGGCAGCGCCATGAGCCGGCCGGCTGCGAAGTCGCGGCGCCGCCCTGCCGCGGGCCATGCCCGGCGGTCGCGTCGATCGCTTCGAGATCGGTTGCGCCGACGCCTCCCGTCCGGCGCTCGACTGCTGGCAGGGACGCTCTTCGTCGCCCTGCTGGCGGGGGCCGTGGTGCTCGTCAATGGCCCATGGCTGCGCATCGGTCGGGTGGCGGCGGCGGGTGCCAACTTCACCGCCGCCGACGAGCTCGATGCCCTGCTCGATCCCTACCGCGGCACGCCCTTGCTCCTGTTCGACAGCGAGGGGCTGGTGAGCCGGCTGCGCGCCCTGCCGGCGGTCGCCGCCGTCGAGGTGAGCGCGCAGCTGCCCGACACGCTCGAGGTGCGGATCACCGAGCGGGCGCCTGCCTTCGCCTGGCTCACGCGCTCGGCGCAACTGCTCGTGGCCGGTGATGGGTCGGTCGTCGCCTCGCTCGCCCGTGACGGCGAGCTGCCGGCGGACCTCTCCGCGCTGGCGGTGGTCGACGACCAGCGCTCGGCCAGCCGCGGCCTCGCGCCCGGCGACCGGCTGCCTGCCAGCGAGCTGGCGACCGCAGGACGGCTGCTCGGCATCGATCCGGAGCTCATCGGCTCTACCACCAGCCACTTCCAGCTGCGGCTGGACGACGAGTACGGTTTCATCCTCGTCTCGCACTCGCCCGACTGGAAGGCGGCGCTCGGCTTCTACCAGCTCAAGCCAGGCGAGACGGCGGCCTCGGCGGGTGCACGGCTGGACGCCCAGATCGCCGCCATTCGGACCCTCTTCAGCGCGCACCGCGAACGCAACGTGAGCTGGGTCGATGCTCGAAACCCGGGGAAGGTATATTGGGCCCCATAGCGCTCATGACGGCACCGGGACCGGTCCGCATCGGGCGCGCCGGGATCCTCCATCGTGCTGCTTCCGCTCATCGGGCTGGTGCTCGGCATCCTGCTGGGACTGGCGTTCGGCGTGACCGTCGACCCGGGCCTGGCCCGCTACACCGCGGTTGGCATCCTGGCCGGCCTCGACTCCGTGCTGGGCGCCATTCGGGCCGAGCTGGACGCTCACTACGACAACCGCGTGTTCCTGTCCGGCTTCGTGACCAACGCCCTGGTGGCGGTGGCCCTGACCTTCGTCGGCGACCGGCTCGGGATCGACCTCTACCTGGTGGCGCTCTTCGCCTTCGGGCTGCGCATCTTCCAAAACGTGGCGCTGATTCGGCGCCACTTCCTGTAGGCTCGGATCAGGGCCGGATGCCGCGGAGCGTCCGGCGGGACCTTCGGAGGTAGCTTGGACCGCGAGATGGTGCTGGTCGGCATCGATGCCGGCACGACCAAGGTGACGACCCTCATCGGCGAGGTGGGGCGAACCGGCGACGTGAACATCATCGGCTATGGCATCGCGCCGTCGGTCGGGATGAAGAAGGGGATGGTCGCCAACATCGATCAGACGGTGAACTCCATCGCCGCCAGCCTGGAGAAGGCCGAGCGCCTATCCGGCTACAAGATCAGCTCTGCGTACGTCGGTGTCGGCGGCGGCCACATCAGCAGCCAGAACAGCCGCGGCGTGGTGGCGGTCTCCGGCCACAAGCGCGAGGTGAGCCGCGAGGACGTGGCGCGCGCCATGGAAGCGGCCAAGGCGATCCAGACACCCTCCAACCGGGAGATGCTGCACGTCATCCCGCGCGGCTACATCGTCGACGGACAGGAAGGGATCAAGGACCCGCTCGGCATGAGCGCGGTACGGCTCGAGGTCGAGACGCACATCGTGTTCGGGGCCGCGACATCGGTCCAGAACCTGTCGAAGTGCATCGCCAACGCGAACGTGGAGATCGACGAGCTCGTCAACGGCTCGCTGGCGGCGGCCGAGGCGACGCTGACCGACACGGAGAAGGAGCTCGGCGTGCTCGTCGCCGACATCGGTGGCGGCACCACCGACATCTCGATCTTCACCGACGGCGCTGCCTACCATTCCGCCGTGCTGCCGGTGGGGGCCATCAACGTCACCAACGACGTGGCCATCGGCCTCCGCACCAGCCTCAACCTCGCCGAGGAGATCAAGATCAAGCACGGGACGGCCGACCTGCGCGAGGTCCAGCCGGAGGAGCTGCTCAACGTGGCCGTGCTGGGGGACGGGGGAGGCCAGACCATCCAGCGCCGGAAGCTGTGCGAGATCATCGAGGCGCGCATGAGCGAGATCTACTCGCTGATCGCCGAGGAGGTCAAGCGCTCAGGCCACCCAGGCATGCTTCCCGCCGGGGTCGTGCTGACCGGCGGTGGTGCCCGCATCTCCGGCGCCGCCGAGCTCGCCCGCGAGGCGTTCCAGATGCCGGTGCGGATCGGGTCGCCGCAGGGCGTGGGCGGGTTGATGGACCAGCTCTCGAATCCAGCCTTCGCCACCCCAATCGGCCTGCTGCTGTGGGGGGCGCGCCATGCCGGCGAGGAACCGATCGGCTACGCGACCTCTTCGCCCCTGTCGGGTGCCGGCGGTCGGGTGGTCGACTGGATCAGGGGGCTCTTCCCGGGCTGATGCTGGGGCCGGCCTCAGGCCGATAGCTGCTCGCGCGCCTCGTCCAGCGCCTCGCCGGAGGCGGCGATCGTCCCGTCGGCTATCCGCATCGCCTCGCGCAGGCGAAGCATCTCGCCTCGCTGCCTGGGAGACCCGAGGCGCGTGGCCACCTGCTCGGTAACCGCAGCGATGCGCGCCGAATGGGCGCGGACCTCCAGCAGCAGGGAGGAGGCGCGCTCGCACCACTGGCGCCGCAGGACGATCCGATCGTCGACCGAGAGCACGGGATGCACCCCCTCGAGCTGGCGAAGGGCGGACTGCAGCGTTACGCTGACCGTCCTCGCCTCGAGGATGATGCGACGCTGCTGCCGGATGAGGTAGCGCAGCTCTTCATCTGTTCCGCGTGGGTCGGCCCGTTCGCCGCGTCCGGTCATGGGATGCATCTCCCCGGTGCTCGCAGTCGCCTCCAGATTACCCCTCGGCATCTACCCTGTCTCCTGGCAGTGCCGCAATGGCCGGCGCTGGGTCGGCGCGCCGCGGCGCGAGCAGAGCTGAGATCGTCCGCCGCAGCTCGTCCAGGCCGAATGGCTTGGCGAGGATGCCCACGGCCTCCATCCGCTCCGCCTCCTGGCGGATCGTGCGCAGCATCGGGTAGTCGGCCGAGATGATGAGCGCCGGCAGCCGATGCAGCTCGGCATGGGACCTGGCGAGCCGGATCACGTCCCAGCCCGAGAGTCCGCGCTGGTCGCTGCTGAGCAGGAGGTCGACGATCATGAGGTCCGGGCGTGACTCGCGCAGGCCGCGGAGCCGTGGATCGACGCCCCGCAGGACCGTGACGTGATAGCCATCGGCTTCGAGCACGTCCCGCAGCAGCTGGAGCGTCTCGGGGCGATCGTCGACCACGGTGATGCGCGGCGCGGAGCTCATCCGGTCTCCTCCCGCTCGTCGTCCACCCCATCGGCGTCCTTCGCGGAAGCCGTGCCGTCGCGGTAGGCAGTGCCCGGGTTGCCCACCTGCCAGAGGGCGCCGCCGTAGTGCGCGCCGCGCTCGATCATTTTTGCCACCTCCCTGGACAGGACCGATGCAATCTCGCCGGCGCGAAGGCAGTAGTCGGGAATCGTCGACCGCGTCGCGCTGAGTGGCATGCTCGGGTACTTGGCCTCGTTCGGGTCCTGCACGATGGCCACCCCGCCACGCGCCTTGATCGCGGCCAGCCCGAGCGCCCCATCGTCGAGGCTGCCCGACAGGACGACGCCGATGGCGCGGCTGTCGTGGCTCAGCGCCGCGCTGCGGAAGAGCGGGTCGATGGCGGGGCGGCTGCCGTTCTCGCGGGATCCGCGCAACACGGAGGCCCTGCCATCCTTCACCAGCAGGTGGCGGTCGGCCGGCGCCACGTAGATGCGCCCCCGCTGCAGCAGCTGACCATCCCGGGCGAACGATGCGGGGAGCCGGCCCGCGCTGGCGAGGATCCGTGGCAGGACGCTGCGCCGCGCCGACGGCATGTGCACCACCACAAGAAGGGCCGCGGGGAACTCGGGTGGCAGGTCGGCGACGATCTGGAGCAGCGGCTCGATGCCTCCGGCGGATGCGCCGATGGCCACGATCGGTGAGCCGGCGCTCTCCGGCCCCTGCCCGCGAGATGCCATGCATCGAGGCTGTGCAAGAATGAATCCAGCCCCGAGGCCGTGGAAGCGCAAGCGGCTTTGCCCGGTCCCTCCTCGGAAGAGTTTCCTGCAGATGGCCATGTCGTGAGCAAGAAGCCAACGTCGGCGGCCCTCGCCGAGCACCTGGTGGTGATCGGCTCGTCTGCCGGTGGAATCGACGCCCTCTCCACGCTCGTGGAGCGGCTGCCGGCCGATTTCGCGGCCCCCATTCTGCTCGTGCAGCATCTCGATCCGCGGCGCGAGAGCCACCTGGCAGAGATCCTGGCGCGCCGCGCGGCGATGAAGGTGCGGGGCGTCGCGCGGCGCACCCGCCTGGTACCCGGCACCATCTACGTCATCCCGGCCGACCGGCAGGTCCTCATCCGCGATCACACCGTGGAGACGACGGCCGACGGTGCCCTGATCCGTCCCAGCCCCTCCATCGACCAGGCCCTGAGCTCGGCCGCGGAGAGCTACGGCGAGGGAGTCGTCGCGGTCATCCTGACCGGGGCCGGGTCCGACGGAGCCACCGGAGCGCGGTATGTCAAGAGTGCGGGTGGGACGGTCGTCATCCAGAACCCTGAGACCGCGACCTATCCGTGGATGCCCCTCTCGCTCTCGCCGACCACGGTCGACATCGTGGTCGACCTCGAAGCCCTGCCCGACCTGCTGCGCGACCTCGTCAGCGGCGAGTACCTGCCGGCACGGGCCGACGACGAGCAGGCCCTGAACGTCTTCCTGGAGCGGGTGCGCGAACGGACCGGGATCGACTTCGCGCAGTACAAGCGGCCCACGATCCTGCGTAGGCTCCAGCGCCGCCTCGCTGCCACGCGATCGCAGTCGCTGAACGAGTACATGCGCCTGGTCGAACGGGACCGCGAGGAGCTGGCTCGGCTCAGCAACAGCTTCCTGATCAAGGTGACCCAGTTCTTCCGCGATCCTGACCTCTACACGCACCTGCGAGAGCGGATCGTGCCAGAGCTGATCAGCGCAGCGGCCGAGCACGGGGATGAGGTTCGCCTCTGGTCCGCGGGCTGCGCGACGGGCGAGGAGGCGTATTCGCTCGCCATCGTGGCAGCCGAGGCGCTGCGCGATCGCGAGAACCCCCCTGCGCTCCGCATCTTCGCCACCGATGTCGACGCGCTCTCGGTCGACTTCGCCCGACGCGGCATCTATCCGCATGCTGCGCTCGAGTCGGTGCCCGATGACCTTCGCGACCGGTACTTCACCGATGTCGGCGGACAGTTCGAGGTCGATGATGCGATCCGATCACTGATCGCCTTCGGGGAGCACGACCTCGCCGAGCGTGCCCCCTTCCCGCGCATCGACATGGTCATCTGCCGCAACGTGCTCATCTACTTCACGCAGGAGCTGCAGCGGCGGACACTGCGGCTCTTTGCCTTCTCGCTGCGCGACAGTGGCTACCTGGTGCTGGGCAAGGCCGAGACGACATCGGCGCTGAGCGAGCACTTCGTCCTCGTCCACTCGCGGACGAAGGTCTATCGCCGTCGAGGCTCCCGCGTCGCACTGGCGAGCGGCCGCGCCGACGGCTCTATGCTTTCCCGCGTGCCGGACCGCCCCATCGCCCCGCAGCGACGTGCGCATGGCGCGCTGACCGGCGCGGCCGAGGATGCGCGCATCGGGCGCACTCTCGCCGCTCGCGCGGACGCCGTCCTGATGCGGCTGCCGACCGGCGTCGTCCTGATCGACCGCAAGTACGACATCGTCAGCATCAACGCAGCGGCTAGGAACCTGCTCGGCGTCCACGGCGCTGCGATCGGCCAGGATCTGATCCACCAGGTACACGGCATTCCCAGCACCCAGTTGCGGCGGGACGTGGATACGGCGTTCCGGGGCGAACCGGCCGTCAGCACCTGGGAGATCGCCGTTCTCGAGAGCACCTCCGGCGAGCGCATGACCCTGGAGACGCTCTGCTACCGCCACACCGCGAGCACGGATGGCAGCGTCGACCTGGTGGCCATCACCGTCCGCGACGTGACGCGCGAGCGGCAGGAGCTGCAGGGGCTGCAGTCGTCCCTCGAGCGCGAGACCGCCTCCGCACGGCGCCTGACGGAGCAGGTGGAGCAGATGGCGGCGGCCGCCGCGCGGCTTCGGGAAGCGAATGCCGAGCTGGTGACGGTGAACTCTGAGCTGCGCACTCACAACGAGGAGCTGCTCGTTTCGAATGAGGAGGTGCAGGCGGCGACCGAGGAGGTGGAGACGCTCAACGAGGAGATGCAGGCGACCAACGAGGAGCTGGAGACGCTCAACGAGGAGCTCCAGGCGACCGTCGAAGAGCTGAACACGACCAACGATGACCTGGAGGCTCGCAGTGACGAGCTGCATCGGCTGGCAACCTCGCTCGAGCAGCAGCGCGAGCTGAGCGAAGCAGAACGTGCGCGCCTCTCCGCGATCCTGGCGGGCATGGGTGACGCCGTCGTGGTCGTCGACGCGGATGCCGATACCGTACTGACCAACGACGCGTTCGATACGCTCTTCGCTGGCGGCGGCCCCTCCCTGGAGGACGAGCAGGGTGGCCCAATCGCGCGCGACCAGGAGCCGTGGCGCCGCGCTGCGCGCGGCGAGGCGTTCGTCATGCGCTTCGCCGTCGTGGCGGACGAGGGACGGCGGCGCTGGTACGAGGCGAGCAGCCGTCCCATCGAGAAGAACGGCGTGGCTGGCGGCGTCGTCGTCATCAGGGACGTCACCGACCGCAGCCTGCAGCAGCTGCAACAGGAGTTCGTCGCGATGCTGAGCCACGAGCTGCGCACGCCGCTGACCGGTGTCTCGGCATACCTGGAGCTCATCGAGCGAGAGCTGCGCGACGGGCGGGACGCCCGCCTGCACCGGTATGCCGAGCGAGCACTGACCCAGGTCCAGCGCTTCGCCGGGTTGGTGGACGAGCTGTTCGACGCGAACCGGCTGCGCACCGGTCACGTCTCGTACCGATTGGAGGAGGTCGAGCTGCGGCCGATCCTCGAGGCGGCCATCATGATCATGCAGCCGCTGGCGGATGACCGGCCGATCGCCCTCCACCTTCGCACGCGGGCCAAGCTGGTCGCCAACGCTGATGCGGAACGCCTCGAGCAGGTCTTCATCAACCTGCTCTCCAACGCCGTCCGCCACGCACCCGGCACGGACGAGATCGAGGTGACCATCGAGCGCGACGGCGATACGGCCATCGTCTCGGTCCGCGATCACGGCCCGGGCATCTCGACCGAGGAGCGGGAACGGATCATGGCCGGGCTCCGGCCGCAGCACGCCAGCGCATCGAAGGATGGCGGGCTGGGGCTGGGCCTCTCCATCGCCCGCTCGATCGTGGAGGCGCACGGCGGCAGCCTGGCGCTCGAATCCACGCCCGGTGAAGGGGCCACGTTCGCGGTCCGGATCCCGCTGCTGCCGCGTCGCCGGCGCGCGGGCTGAGCCGACCTTATCCGCCGGGGGCCGTGGAAGCGGCTGGTACCGATCGACCTGTCGCGCTCGGCACGGACCCTACTCGTCGGGAAGCGGGAGACGCCCGGCTCGCGCCAGCCGACGCAGGAGCACGCCCTGGACCGTGGCCGCCACGAGGAGCGTCGAGGCGGCAAGTGCCGCGCTGCCGGCGGTCAGCACCAGCAGCAGCAGGCCGGCCGCGAAACCGACGGCCAGGCCGACGGGCACGAAGACCCAGGTGAAGGGCAGGCGACCGAGCCCCGCCTGGCGGATCGCCCCGAACGACCGGATCGTCTCTGCCCGGAACCGCTCCTCGCTGCCGCCGGAGCGGAGCATCGAACGCCCGATCACCGCCGTCAGCCAGACGCCGAGCAAGGCGCGCCAAGCGGCGATGGCCAGCAGGTAGCCGAGGGGCAGCGCGATGGCGCCGATCGTGAACGCGGCTCCCGATCCCGGCGCCGTCGCCACGGCCAGGACCGCGCCGGCCAGAACGCCACCGAGCGGGATCGCCACGAAGGTCACCGCCCCCGCCAGCGGACGGGGCAGCTCGGCTCGCGGATCGGGCTCCGGAAGCGTCACGGTCTCAGCCTAGCCGAGACGGTGGACAGCCAGCCACCCCTTTCCACGTCGGCGTCAAGGACTGTGGATAACTTCGGCACGGTATGTGGAAAAACCCGCCACGCGCCTCCGGCAGGCTCGCTAGAATCGGTCAAACCCGCGGCGAGACGGGTTCCAACTCCATTCACCCGCGCAGGAGACTCACCCAATGCCGCTACGGTCCGACGCAGAGCACTTCGCACTCATCAAGGTCATTGGCGTCGGAGGGGGTGGTAGCAACGCCGTCAATCGCATGATTCGCGCCGAGATGATGGGCGTCGAGTTCATCAGCGTGAACACGGATGCGCAGGCCCTCCTCCAGAGCGATGCCCCCCACAAGATCCGCATCGGCGACAAGCTGACCCGCGGCCTGGGTGCCGGTGCCGACCCGCAGGTTGGCCAACGCGCGGCTGAGGAGGACTCGGAGAAGATCTACGAGGCACTCAAGGATGCCGACATGATCTTCATCACGGCGGGCATGGGCGGTGGTACCGGCTCGGGCGCGGCCCCGGTCATCGCCGAGATCGCCAAGGACCTGGGCGCGCTGACGGTGGGCGTCATCACCAAGCCGTTCAGCTTCGAGGGCGTGCGCCGCAAGTTGGTCGCCGAGCAGTACTCGGAGCAGCTCAAGGACAAGTGCGACACGCTGATCACCATCCCCAATGATCGGCTGCGCGAGGTCGTGGACAAGAAGACGTCGATCCTGGACGCCTTCCGCGTGGTGGACGACGTGCTGCGCCAGGGCGTCCAGGGCATCAGCGACCTGATCACCGTGCCGGGCCTCATCAACCTGGACTTCGCCGATGTGAAGACGATCATGCGCGACGCGGGCTCCTCCATGATGGGGATCGGCATCGGCACCGGCGAGCAGCGTGCGGTGGAGGCCGCGCGAGCCGCGGTCATGAGCCCGCTGCTCGAGGTCAACATCACCGGTGCGCGCGGCATCCTGTTCAACGTGACCGGCGGCAGCGACCTCGGCCTGTTCGAGGTCAACGAGGCGGCCGAGGTCATCAAGGAGGCCGCCGACCCGGAGGCCAACATCATCTTCGGCACGGTCATCGACGACCGGATGCGTGATGAGGTCAAGGTCACCGTCATCGCCACCGGCTTCGACGCCAGCAAGAAGCCGCGACCGGCGCGGGCCGTGGGGGCTGCCAGCGACGTGGCGATCGGGATCGAGACCAGCCTGGACGAGCGCAGCCGCGAGATCCTGGCCGAGATCGAGCGCGAGCGCGAGCAGAAGCGTTCGCTCGACGCGCAGATTCCCGAGCCTTCGCCGTTCGCTCCTTCGCCGGACCGCGAAGAGACGCGTGGCGTGGAGCGCGAGACCGCGCCGGTGCGCGCCACCGAGCGGCCGTCGTATGGTGAGACGGACCTCGACATCCCGTCCTTCCTGCGCCGCAAGAGCGACTAGCCTCCGCACCAAGCCCATGCGCTGTGGCGACGGCACGGCCGCGGTACCCTCGCGGGGTGCAGCCGATCGACGAGCCGGAGCTCACGCCGCAGCTGATCCGATCGCGCGCCGATGCCCTCATGGCCCGCCTGCGCGCGGTCGCCGAGTCGGCCGGGCGCGATCCGGGCGCCTTCCGGCTCATCGCCGTCACGAAGGGCTTCGCAGCCGACGTGGCGGCGGCCGCCCTGCGGGCCGGCCTCACAGCGCTCGGCGAGAACCGGGTGCAGGAGGCGCGGCCGAAGGCGGAGGCACTGCCCCAGGCGGACTGGCACCTCATCGGTCACCTCCAGTCGAACAAGGCGCGCCAGGCCGTTCGGCTCTTCTCGACCATCCACTCGGTCGACAGCATCGACCTCCTGCTGCGCCTGGATCGCCTCGCCGCCGAAGAGGGTCGTGCCACGCGACTCCTGCTGCAGGTCAACGTCAGCGGCGAGGAGCGCAAGGAGGGTTTCGACGGCACGTGGTTCGCATCCGAAGCCACGCATCCCGGGCAACTCCGTGAGGTGCTCGACGAGCTGCGGGCGGTGAGCGTGGTGGGGCTCATGACGATGGCCCCGTTCGGCATCGCTTCGAGCGAGCAGCATGACGTCTTCGCCCGGCTGCGCGAGCTTCGCGACCTGCTGGCCCAGCGGATCGGCCGTGAGCTGCCCGAGCTGTCGATGGGCATGTCCGGCGACGCCGAGGCAGCGGTGGCCGAGGGCAGCAGCATGATCCGGGTCGGCACGGCCATCTTCGGCCCGCGCCCGCACAGCTGATCGGCTGCTATCCTCGGACCTGATGTACACCCTGCTGACGACCTTCATCGGCATGTTCGCCATGGTCCTGATGCTGCTGATCCTCGGCCGGGTCCTGGTGAGCTGGACCAACCCGATGGGCGGGGGAGGACTGACCGCCTTCCTCTACCAGGTCACCGAGCCCATTCTCGGGCCGATCCGACGCGTCCTGCCGCCCGCCGGCGGCTTCGACTTCTCGCCGATGATCGCCATCCTGCTGCTCGGCATCCTGACCCGCGCCTTCCTGCGCTGACCCATGAGCTCTTCTCGCTGACGCCATGACGGTGCTGCTCGCCATCGTTCCCTACCTGGTACTGCAGGTCGATCGCGGCGTCCGCACGGTCCTGCGTGGCTTCGGCGGCGTCCCGTTACTGATCATGGTGCTGCTGGCGGCGGCCAGTGTTCCGCTGATCGTGGAGGGATCGAAGCAGCAACCCATCTCGGAGACGGTCGATGGGCTGCGCGACGGCGTCTCGTCGCTCTCCAGCTGGGTTCGGATGGATGGGCGGATCGTGACCCTCACTTCCCCGGAGAACGTTGCCCGCGGCCAGCAGGTGCAGTCACTGCTGGTGGAGCCGAGCGGCGACGCCATCGTGCTCAACTCGCACCGCGTGGTTGACAACCTGACCGAGGTCACGGGCCGGGTCAACAACAGCGCCAACATGAGCGTCACCGCGGAACGGATCGGTGGGCCCCGCTTTCCGAGCGAAGCGACCGACGTGATCGATCGCTACGTGCTCGGCGTGGATGACCCAATCGTGCCCCAGGACAACCGGAACTGGACCCCGGTGTGGCTGCTCGTCATCGCCGCGGCGGTGCTGCTGGTCGGGCGCTGGATGGGCTACCCCGTGATTCGTCTCGGGTCGCCGCGCGTGCGGGCCGGCGTTCGGCCGCTGACTCCCGGCGAGAGGCTCCGTCTCCGTGCCGTCGAGCCGGAGAACGAGACCGGAACGGGTCTGGGCGCGCCGCGCGCAGAGCTGCGCCGCCTGCGGCGCAACCGGCCCGACGATCCGTACTTCGCTTTGACGACCGCCGCCCACGACCGCACGCTGGCGTTCCGGCGACACCGCTGGTCGACCGCATCGGCTGGGCGCCTCTGGACGGTGACCGAGAGCGCACCCGTGGTTCAGCTCCGCGACTGGGGGATCGAGGTACTGCTGGCGCTCGACAGCGAAGCAGACCGAGAGCGGCTGCTGGCCAGCTTCCTGGAGGACGCGGAGCCGGAAGGTGGCTGAGCCGGGCGTCACGCTCACCGTCCGCGCGCACCCGCGAGCGAGCAGCGACCGGGTGGGGCCGTTCGCCGGCGGCGTTCTGCAGGTACGCGTGGTCCGGCCCGCGGTGGGCGGCGAGGCGAACGAGGCGATCCGCCGCCTCCTGGCGCGGACCTTCCATATCCCGCCCTCCCGCATCCGACTGGCCGCCGGTTCGCGGGGGCGCGAGAAGCGCTACCTCATCGAGGGCATGCAGCCCGACGAACTGGCAGCCCGGCTGCGCGCTCTCGAGACGGGCAATTGAAGGCGCTGTCGCGCCCCCGCTATACTGCCCTCCCCGTCACGGGCGATTGGCTCAGCTGGTTAGAGCGCACGGTTCACATCCGTGAGGTCACTGGTTCGAATCCAGTATCGCCCACCATTCACTCGCTCCCGCCGGACCGATGCTGACCTCCAGCGCGCGTCCGCACGGGTGGCCGCTGGCCGAAAGATGAACGGCAGGCAACGCCGGCCGGAAGCGGCAGAGGTGCGGACGATGTTCGACCGCATCGCCCCCTTCTACGACCTCATGAACACGGTCATGACCGGAGGAACCGATGCCCGCTGGCGCCGATCCACCGTCGCCTCGCTCCGCCTTCGACCGGGCAACCGCGTGCTCGACGTGGCGACCGGGACCGGCAAGCTGGCGCTCGCCGCGTCCGAGCGAGTCGGGCCGGCCGGCGTCGTCATCGGCCTCGACGCTTCCGCCGGGATGCTGGCGCGAGCGGCGCGTGCCCATGGCCGACATGCCGCCGACCGTGGTTTTGGCGCCATCGAATGGGTGGTCGGGGACGCCATGTCGATGCCATTCGCGGATGCCGCCTTCGACGCGGTCAGCATCGGGTTCGGCTTGCGGAACCTGCCAGATTTCGGGGCCGGACTCACGGAGACGGCGCGCGTCCTGCGGCCCGGGGGGCGCCTGGCCATCCTGGAGATCAGCGTGCCGCGTTCGAGCGTCGGCCGCCTCCTCTTCGCGACCTGGTTTCGGCGCATCATCCCGCTGCTCGGTCGGCTGATCGGCCGCCACCGCGCGTACAGCTACCTCCCGGCCAGCCTGGATCGATACCCGCCGCCCGAGGACGTCGCCGGCCTCATGCGCGAGCGCGGCTTCGAGCAGGTCAGCTGGCGCTGGCTTCCCTCCGGCTTCGCGACGCTCCACGTTGGGGTGCGCGGGGAGGGAGCATGAGCGATCTCCTGCGGGTGGCCGTCTTCGCCGAGTCGTACCTGCCCTACCTCTCGGGCGTGACCGTGTCGACCGAGACGCTGGCGCGCGGCCTTGGGGCGCGCGGCCATGAGGTTCTGCTGCTCGCGCCCGAGCCGCGCGACGGCGCCCTGCCGGCCGGAACCGGGGCCGCCGGCCCCGAGCCCGAGTACGCCTGGCTGCCCTCCTACCAGGGTCCGCACCCCGCCCCACCCGGCTACCGCATGCCGCTGCCGCTGCCGTCGCCGGCGCTGCGGCGCGCGCGCGACTTCGCTCCCGACGTCGTGCATGCCCAGTCGCCGTTCGTCTCCGGCCTGATGGCGCGCCGGCTCGCGCAGCGCCAGCGGGTGCCGCTCGTCTTCACCCACCACACCCGCTTCGCCGACTACCGCCACTACCTCGGTCCGCTGGCGGGTCCGGGAGCGGCGACGATGCGGGCCTACCTCCGCGACTTCTGGGCCGGCTGCGCTGCGGTCGTCGCGCCCGGCAGTGCAGCTGGCGGACGAGATCCGGACGGAGCTGGGGGGGCGTTCGAGCCCGCTCGTTCGCGTGCTGCCAACGGGCGTCGACGTGGACGCGATCGCAGCGCTGCCGCCTGTCGATCCGCGAGCCGAGCACAACTGGCCGGCGGACACGATCGTGGCCGTGAGCGTCGGCCGCCTGGCGGCCGAGAAGAGCGTCGACCTGCTGCTCGAGGCGTTCGCACTGGCCGTGGCGCGGAGCCCGCGGCTCCGTCTCCTGCTGGTGGGCGGCGGTCCTGCGGAGCCGTCACTGCGCCAACGCGCCGGAGCAGCGGACCTGCGCGGGCTCGTGGCCTTCACCGGCCGCCTGCCGCGTTCGGAGGCCCTGGCGCGGGCCAGGGGCGCGGACCTCTTCGTCTTCGCGTCGCGCACCGAGACCCAGGGCCTGGTGCTGGCTGAGGCCCTGGCAGCCGGCCTGCCGGTCATCGCTCGCGAGGGACCGGGAATCGGTGACGCCCTGCGCAGCGGGACGGACGGCCTGCTGGTGGACGCCGCGCCGGATGGCGACGACCCGCGGCCGCTGGGCGCTGCCCTGGCCGAGCTGGCCGGCGACGCCCGGCGACGTGCCGCGTTCGCCGCGGCCGCGAGGGAGGGGGCGGCCCGCTTCGACGTCGGGCGCAGGATCGCCGAGATGGAAGCGCTCTACCACGAGCTGCTGACAGGGCGCACCACGAGCGGCTGAATTCGTTTGCGCGTCGACCGCTCCGGCGTACAATGCCGGACATGCGAGTGAGTCTGACGGCCCGCTACGTCTCCCACCCGACGATCGACTTCGGATCGCGCCACCCCGGTGAGCGCCGCCTGCGGCTCGGCCTGCGCCACACCGGTACCGTCTTCCACGGACCGCGGCCGGCCGGCAGCACAGGCGCTACCGTGGCCGCGCTGCGTCCGTTGACCTCCCGGTTCAGCTTCCCCTCCGTTGGCCAGCTTGGCCGCGTGGCTGACCGTCGCGCCGCCCTCTCCCTCGGCACGTCGCGCGTTCGCCGCGCGTAGGCGGCGTGTCGGGCCTCCGCAACGCCCGGGCCACCTCGGCCGGCGGCGTCGTGCACCGGCACTCCGGCGCCCGCACGGAGATCGTCCTCGTTCACCGACGCATGCCCCGGCTCTGGGCCCTGCCGAAGGGGACCCCGGACGTCGGCGAAACGCTGGAGGAGACCGCCCTGCGCGAGACGCGCGAGGAGACCGGCCTGGAGGTCGCGATCGAGGAGCCGTTGAACTCCATCAGCTACGTCTTCGTCCGCGGCCGGACCCGCTTCCACAAGACGGTGCACTTCTTCCTGATGCGAGCCAGCGGCGGGGATGTCTCGCTCCACGATCATGAGTTCGACGAGGCGCGCTGGTTCCAGCTCGAGGAGGCGCTCGAGATGATGACGCATGCCACCGAGCGCAGCGTGGTGGAGGAGGCCGCGCTGCGCATCGCGGCGAAGCGGCCCGAGCGCAGCGGCGAGGCGGTCCAATGAGCGACGCGTCCGAACTGAGGCAGACACCGCTCGACGAGGTGCATCGGTCACTCGGTGCGCGCATGGTCCCGTTCGCCGGCTGGGAGATGCCGGTCCAGTACACCTCCATCGTCGAGGAGCATCGAACCGTGCGCGACGCGGTTGGGCTGTTCGACCTCTCGCACATGGGCGAGGTGCTCATCAGCGGGGCGGAGGGCCTCGCCTTCCTGCGCTACGCGACGGTCAACGATCCCGGTGCACTGGATCCCGGCCAGGCGCAGTACTCCATGCTCTGCGCCGATGACGGCGGCATCATCGACGACCTGATCGTGTACCGAACCGATGCCGGCTACCTGGTCGTCTGCAACGCGGCGAACCATGACGCGGTGGTCGACCAGCTGGCCTCGCTGCGGAGCCGCGGAGACTTCGACGCCGCGCTGGAGGATCGGTCCGACGTCACTGCGCTCGTCGCGCCGCAGGGACCTCGCGCCGCCGAGCTGGTCGGCTCGCTGACCGAGGCCGATCTTTCCGAGCTCGCCAACTACCACTCGCTGTCGGCCAGCGTCGCCGGTGTCGATTGCCTCGTCGCGCGGACCGGCTACACCGGGGAGGATGGCTTCGAGCTCTTCTGCGACTCACGCCATGCCAGGCGGCTGTGGGATGCCCTCACTGCAGCCGGCCAGGCGCTGGGGCTGAAGCCGTGCGGGCTCGGTGCGCGGGACACGCTGCGCCTGGAGGCGGGGATGCCCCTTTACGGCAACGAGCTGGGCCGTGACGTGAACCCGTACGAGGTGAACCTCGGGAGGGTCGTGAAGCTCGAGAAGGGGGAGTTCGTCGGGCGGGCGGCGCTGGCGTCGGTTCGGCAGGCGGGGCCGGCACGCAAGCTGGTCGGGCTCGTCATGCGTGACAACGCGGTCGCGCGCCACGGCTACCCCGTGCTCGTCGACGGCGATCCGGCTGGCATGGTGACCAGTGGGACCGCCTCGCCCAGCCTCGGGGAGCGGATCGCGATGGCCTTCGTTCCCGCCGCCGCGGCCGAGGTCGGCGCCGAGGCGCAGGTCGTGGTGCGCGACCGCCCGTATCGGGCCGAGCAGGTAAAGTTGCCCTTCTACAAGCGGCCGCGGCCGGACGCCGCCTGACGCCCGGGAGCCGCCGCCGACAACCGCAGCGAGGAGCCGCAGCAGCCCATGTACCCCGACGATCTCCACTACTCGAAGGAGCACGAGTGGGTGCGCGTCAGCGACGCGCAGGCAACCATCGGCATCACCAGCTTCGCCGCCGATGAGCTGGGCGACATCGTCTTCGTGGAGCTTCCTGAAGTCGGTGCCGCGGTGAGCCAGTTCGGCACGTTCGGCGTGGTCGAGAGCGTGAAGGCGGTGAGCGACCTCTACGCGCCCGTGTCGGGAGAGGTGCGCGAGGTCAACGAGGCCCTGCGCGATCGGCCGGAGCTGCTCAACAGCGATCCCTACGGCGAGGGCTGGATCGCGAAGGTGGCGCTCGCGGACGACTCGGGGCTGGATGGGCTGATGGATGCGGCGGCCTACGAGGAGACGACCGCCGGCTGATGGCCTACACCCCGCACACCTCGGCCGATCACGAGCGCATGCTCGGAGCGATCGGCGTCGGCTCGATCGAGGACCTCTTCGCCGACATCCCGCCCGCGGTTCGCGCGCGGGCCTTCGCGCTTCCGGCCGAGCTTGCCGAGCAGGAGGTGCGCGGCGAGGTGTCGCGCATCGCCCGCCGCAACCGGACGCCGGAGATCAGCTTCCTGGGCGCCGGCGCCTACCGCCACCTGGTCCCGGCCGTGGTCGGGGAGGTGATCGGCCGCTCGGAGTTCGCGACTGCCTACACGCCCTACCAGCCGGAGGTCAGCCAGGGGACGCTGCAGAGCATCTACGAGTTCCAGTCGCTCATCTGCGAGCTGACCGGGATGGAGGTCGCCAGCGCCAGTCACTACGACGGCGCAACGGCCACGGCGGAGGCGGCCCTGATGGCCTGCCGGCTGACGCGCCGCCAGCGAGTTGTGATCTCGACCGCCGTGAATCCGCAGGTGCGACAGGTGCTCGCCACCTACTGCTCGGGACCCGGCGTCGAGGTGGTCGAGCTGCCGGCCGACCTGGCAGAGAACGGCAGCGGCCTGACCGCGATCGCGACGGTCGAGGGCGTGCTGGACGAGTCGGTCGCCTGTCTCATCGTGCAGGAGCCGAACTTCTTCGGCGGAATCGAGCCGGTGGCGGAACTGGGGGCGGCGGTCCACGCGGTCGGCGCGCAGTTCGTGACGCTGGTCGAGCCGACATCGCTCGCCATGCTGGCCGCCCCCGGCAGCTACGGCGCCGATATCGTGACGGCCGAGGGGCAGCCCCTCGGGATCCCACTCTCATTCGGCGGTCCGTACGTCGGGCTGATGGCAGCGCGGATGGCGT
>CAVZPD010000028.1:0-138272 GCA_963777045.1 uncultured Chloroflexia bacterium | reverse complement strand
AGCACCGACTGCGCGACCTGCGGCCACGAATCGGAGCCCATCACCAACCCGAAGTGCGAGGCAGAGGGGATGAACTCGTAGGTGGCGCCGAGCAGGTCCGCGGTGCGGCTCGCCTCGGAGGGGTGGATGACGTCGTCGCGGCCGGCGCCGATGACCAGGGCCGGCACGTCGATACGCGAGGTCTCCACGTGCACGCCCTGCATGCGCTCCCGGCGGGCGCTGCCCGACTCGCGTGCACCGGCGAGCATCTCCTGCATCTTCTCTATCTCGTCGTCGGTCATGTCCGGCATCAGCTCGCGCAGCTTCTCCGGGGCGGCGATCCAGCCCCACCAGGTCGCGTCATACGTTCCCGGGACGGCCTTCAGCTCCAGGGCATTGGGACGGCGCGGGAGGGCATCGGCCGGCGGCGAGGGAGCCAGCAGCACCAGGCCCAGGGTGCGGGCCCGTTCGGCATAGAGCATGGCGGCCAGTGCGCCGATCCCCCACCCGATCACGACCGGCGGGCGATTCAGCTGACGAACGGCGACGCCGATGTCGTCGGCGTAGTCGCGCATGGAGGTGCGATCCAGGTCGGCCACGTCGGAGGTGTAGTGGCCGCGGAAGTTCATGGCGTGCGCTTCCCAGCCGCGCTCGGCGAAGAAGGTGGCGAAGCTGGACCACATCCACGAGCCTGCCAGGGCGCCATGCACCAGAAGCAGTGGGGGCTTGCGCGAGCGACGCTCCGGCTGGTGCGTCTCCACGTAGATGCCCTCGGGCTCGATGTAGACCTCGTCGCGCTTGATCGCCTGCACCATGGCGGTCTCGTCAGTCCTCCAGCGGGTTGAAGACGAAGCCGGTCAGCAGCTTCGGGTAGAAGTAGGTCGACTTCTGGGGCATCACGTCGCCGATGCTGGCCACCTCGGCGAGCTGGTCGAGACGGGTCGGGCGCACCAGCAGCGCAGCCTTGGCCTCGCCGCGAGCCACCGCGTCCCGCGCCTCGGCCTCGTTCCTAGTGTAGGCGAGGCGCCCACCGCCGGCCACGACGCCGGGATCGATACCGAGCTCGTCGGCCAGGATGGACGCGTGCAGGATGGCAAGGTCCAGCCGCCGCACCGCCGTGCTCGTCCGCTCGCGGCGCATCCGATCGGCCATCCCCTCCGCATCCCCGACCAGCAGCCAGCCCTCGCCCTCCGGCAGCACCAGGCCGAAGACCGGCTCCTCCGCGTCGCGCATCTGATCCAGCCGTGCGGCGAGCTCATCGGGGTGCACCGGAATGGCCTGCCAGAGCGGATTCGCCTCGGCAGCCAGCGAGCGCAGGGCGTCGGCATCGGCATCCAGGATGAGCCGATGGGTGGCCAGCACCTCGAGCTCCTCCACCTCGGCGTTGACGAGGACCACCATGATCCAGTCCGCCGCCAGCGAGCCTGGCGGCGCATCGGCCCGGCGCGGGTCGGATCGGGTCTCGGCCTGGTAGGCCAGGGCGGTCTCGTAGCGATGGTGCCCATCGGCGATGTAGAGGCGCTGGCGCGAGAGGTAGTTGAGCATCCGATCGTCCGGCTCCACCGCGGCAACGGTGTGCAGCAGCCCGTCCGGGTCGCGAGCGCGCCACTCGTCGGCCCACGGGCGGCCCATCACATGCCGGTAGCGCTGCGATCGGTCGAAGTAGACGGCCAGGATCGGCGAGGCCTGCGTGCGGGTGACCTCCAGGTGCGCCAGCCGATCGGCTTTCGGACCGGCCATGGTGTGCTCGTGCGCGCGGACGTCCCTTCCATACGGCTCCAGCAGCACGCGGGCGAGCACGCCCTGGACGGTCGCCTCGTCCGGCTGTGCCGGCGTGGCATGCGCGTAGTAGTAGACCGATGGCTCCCATCGCCGCGTCAGCACCCCGTCGTCCTGCCAGGCCAGGAGGGTGTGCGCCGCCGCCGCATGGGGATCGGAGTCCGGGTTCAGCTCCAGGCGGACGGCGTTGAACGGGTTGCGCGCCACGAGGCTCGCCTGTTCGTCGGCGCCGATGACGTCGTACGGGGGGCAGACGATGTCGGTCAGGTCGGCCAGCCGGCGGCCGGGCGTCAGGTCAGGCTCGTGGGGGAGCCGGACGCGGTCGGGGATGCGCGGCGTCGCGAAGCGGTCGAGCGCGTACTCGAGGCCACGCAGCGGGCGAACCAGGGGCATGCACGCGAGTCTACCCGCGTCGCAGGACGAAGGGCGGTGGAGCGTCGGCCTCGTGCTGCGGGTCCTCGGGCGCGACCGCGCGACGCGGCAGTCGCACCGTGATCACCGTCCCGCGGCCGGCAGCGGCGTTCGGGGCGGCGTGGATCTCGCCGCCGTGCGCCTGGACGATGGCCCGCGTGATGTGGAGCCCCAGCCCAAGCCCGCTGAAGCGGCGCGCGCCGTGGCCGTCATCGGCCTGGAAGAAGCGTTCGAAGACGAGCTCGGCCTGCTCCGGCGTGATGCCGATCCCCTCGTCGGTGATGGTCAGCTCGATACCGTCGGCGGTCGACTGGGCGCAGGCCGCCACCGGCCCGCCCTCGGGCGAGTACTTCAGCGCGTTGTCGAGCAGGTTGGTGAGGATTTGGCCGATGCGGTCTCGATCGGCGACGATGGGCAGGCTCTCCGGCGCGTCGACCGAGATGGAGCGTTCCGAGTGGTCGCGCTGCGTGCGCGCCACCGCCTCGCGCAGCTCGACGGCGAGGTCCAGGGCCTCCGGCTCGATGCTCACCCCGCCGCGACGGTCGATGCGGCTCACGTCGAGCAGGTCCTCCACCAGGCGCCGCATCCGCCCCACCTGGTTGCGGATGACGTGGATCTGCGACTGCTCCTTGGGGCGGGCACTGTCGCGCATGCGCGCCTCCAGCAGCTGGGAGTAGCCCTGGATCGAGGTGAGCGGCGTTCGCAGCTCGTGGCTGACGACGGAGAGGAAGTCGTCCTTGGCGCGCTGCGCTTCCTGCTCGCGCGCCACCTGCTCCTGCAGGTCTGCCCAAAGAAGGGCGTTCTCGAGTGCCGGCCCCGCACGCTCGGCGATGGCCACGGCCAGGCGCGCCTCGCCCTCACCCAGGGGCGGGCCCGCGCTGGAAGCGGAGACGAGGACGCCGCGGACCCTGGCGCGAGAGATGATCGGCACGGCCAGCAGCGAGTGCGGCTCGAGCAGGGCCAGCGCGTCCGGGTCGCCGGTGGCCGTGGCGGCGGCCAGCTCATCGGCCTGCAGGACGTGCGGCGAGGCGGTCGCGGCCGCTGCTCCGGCCACGCCCTCGCCAAGGCGCGGGGATCGCGCGGAGAGATGGGCGCGCAGGCGTTCGACGACCTCCTCGCTGCGGCCCTGCGCTCCCGCGAGCACCAGGCGCGCCGACGCGCCGTCCCCGTCCGCCTCCTCCACGGTGAGCAGCCAGCTGACGTCGCCGAGCAGCGTGTCGGCCGCGCGCACGATGGCATCCACCGTCGCCTGCCACTCGAGCGTGGTCCCGAACTCGCGGGCCATCTGCGAGAGGAGCTCCGCCTCCCGCTGCCGGGCGCGCTCGCGCTCCTCCGCCTCCAGCCGCAGCTGCAGGCGCGCGTTCTCGTTCGCCCGGCCGATGACCACCCGCGCGAAGAGCCCGGCCGCCATGCCGAGTCCCAACAGGTAGCCGATGCGCACCGGCACCAGCTCCAGCACCTGCCCCGACTCCCCCGACGCCAGGACGACCGATGCGTACATGAACGAGACCACGGCCGCGGCCCAGATGGAGGCGCCCAAGCCGAAGCGCAGCGCCACGCCGAGCACCACCGGGACGTAGAAGAGGTAGGCGTCGAGCGCACGTGGCTCCACGTAGATCGCCAGTGTGACGACCACCATGTCGAGCGCGGTGGCCACGATGCCCACCTCGCGGGCCGGGAAGCGTCCGACCAGGACCAGGATCGCCCCGGTGTAGACGAGCACCGCGACGGACAGGCCGGCGAGCCACGGGAAGGAGTCGAGCCGGTCGCGGAAGAGCACCACCGCCACCAGCGCCGCGGCCGCGATCAGCGCGCGGGCGAAGGCAAGCTGCCGCTCCTGGCCGCGCATCTGTCGCTCCAGGTGCGCCTCCAGGTCGGGAAGCTGGTGTGCGACGGCCTGCATGGGCAGCCGATACCTCGTCGGCGGGTGGCGCTTGCGACTCTAGTACCGCCCGGTGCCTCTCGGCACTGGCCCTTTCGTGCCTCCGGGTGGCGCTGCAGGGGCTACGCCGCGCCCCGCTGCGCGCTACTCGATCTCGTCGAAGATGCCCGCCGCGCTGCTGCGCGCGCCGCGCGGCGTCCGGATGAACAGCACGATGCCGAGCAGCACCGTCACGCCCACCGTGAGCGGCACCCAGGGCAGCATGCGGTAGTCGGCGATCGCGACCACCGAGACCGATTCCTCGGTCGCGTTGCCCAGCTGGTCGCTGGCTCGCACGTGGACGTCGCGTGGCAGGATGCCGCCGGGGACCGATGCGCGGAACGACCCATCGCCGGCGACGTGGACCGGTCTGCCCTCCACTTCCACCCTCGCGCCAGGCTCCGTCATGCCGTTCAGTGCGACGTCGAACGAGAGGGAGAGCCCATCCGCACGCAGCTCCAGCCGCGGAGCGTGCTGGATCAGGCGCACCACCCAGCGTGCCGTGTAGCCGTGGCCGGCCGGCGTGACGAGGTCGAGCTCGACGTTGAAGAGGCCGCCCCCGCTGCTGCTGCTCGGCTCCGAGATGGGCACCACGGCCCTCGCCGACGGCCCCACCAGCTGCACCTCGACGGCCGCCCGCTGCCCGGTTCGCGTCCGGACTCGAAGCTCGCTCCCCGCCGGTGCGCTGAGCGTGGCGGTCACAGTCCCGGCGGTCAGCAGCGTCGGCACCTGGCGGGTGGCGTCGAGCACGCCGCCATCGATGGCCGGCTCAAGTGCTCCCCCATTTCCCTCCGGCGCCATCAGCTCGTTCGTCGGGACGATCCACATCGGCCCGGCCGGGTTGCCGGCGGGTGATGCCAGCAGACCGCCCGTCCGTTCGACGGTCGGTGGCCCGCCTCTCGCCACTGCGGCCCACTGGCCGAACGGTCCCAGCAGCCCGATTGCCGTCATGCCGGCGAGTCCGGCGATGTTGCGCGAGGCGAGGAAGCCGGGGGTGCGCGAGCCGCGCGGCGGCTGCAGCGTGATGAGGCGTCCGCCGTGGATCGCCGCCTCGTCGTCCCCACTGGCGCCAGCCCCCGGGAGGGATCCGCGGTAGAGGGGGTAGCCCGCTGCCACGAACTGGACGGCGGTGGGGCTGGCCGCGATGCCCTGCCGCGACGCAAGGGTCGTGTCCAGCACGTCGACGGCACCACCCCGCAGCACCAGGATCGCGGCCTGGCTGCCGCTGCCCAGCACCCCGAGCAGCTCGCCGCCACGCCACGAGGTTTCGGCCACCTCCGGTTTGACGGTCCCCGACGGCCAGTCGAGGAGGTAGGTGGAGTCGTCGTTGACGAGGGCGAGCCGACCGCCATCGGCCGCCGCGACCGGCGCAATCGCACCGGGGGCGGGCAGCAGGCCGTGCTCGATCGCCACCTCGCCGTCGTGGTCGAGACGGATGCGGAACAGCGTCGGCGCCACCTGGTCGAAGCGCGGCGACTCCAAGAAGCCCACCTCGTCGCCCGCCAGCCCGTCGCTGTCGCCGAGCGCGATCAGCGGCCCGCCTGCCGCCGACGGGTCCGCGATGCCACGCAGCTCGTCGAAGCTCTCCCCGTTCCAGCGCAGCACGACCACGCCGCGCTGGAACACGAACGGAGTCAGCTCCGGGTTCGGCGTCTCGACCAGGACCAGCTCATCGGTGCCGTCGGCGTCGAGGTCCGCCGCCCGGATGACTGCCGCGCTGAGGCTGCTCTGCTGGACGAGCACGGCAGCGGTGCCGCCGCGGGTGTCGAATCCCACGCGCCAGAGCGTGAGGCAGCAGGGGCGTGGGAGACCGGCGCTGCCGATCGTCGCCACCAGCACGCTCTCGCGACCATCCTCGTGCCAGGCGAGCAGGCGCGCGGGCTCGCCGACGCCGAGCGGCAGGAAGTTGTCGTCCGACGGCCGGCGCTGCAGGTCGGAGGTCTCGGAGGTGGCCGTCCGCTCGAGCAGGGCATCCCCGCGGGTCTGCACGACCCCGGCGTCGAGCCTCGTGACCTCCACCGCCATCTGGCCGGGGTTCGTGCTCCACGGCAGCAGCCGGACCAGCTCGCGCGAACCGTCGCCGTCGACATCGGCCACCATGGCGGCCGTCGCGCGATCCCCGGCAAGCTGCACCGCTCCCTCGTCCGGGATGGCGGTCGCGGCGTTGATGGGCGACGACAGCAGGGCCACGAGCAGCGACGCCAGCGTCAGGGCGCGCAGAAGCATTGGTCGGCCAGCATACCGCCGGCATGGCATCATCGGTCCATGGCCGATCCGCCGGTCCTGTGGCGACCTCCCGCCGATCCCCGCACCAGCACGCGCATGGGCGCCTACCTGGAGTGGCTGGCTCCGGATCGCGAGCACGACTTCGAGGGCTACGACGAGCTGTGGGCGTGGTCGACCAGCGACCTCGACGCCTTCTGGCGGTCGATCGCCGACTTCTTCGACGTGAAGCTCGACGGCCCGGCGCTGGTGGATCCCGCCATGCCGGGTACGCGCTGGTTCCCGGCGACCCGCCTCAACTACGCTGAGCAGGTCCTGATGGGCGGGTACGCCCGGCGGCACCTGGACGACGGCGTCCGCGTCATCGGCCTGTCGCAGACGCGCGAGCGCGTGACCTACACCTCCCGCGAGCTGATCGAGGCTGTCCAGCGGGCGCGGACCGGGCTGCAGAAGCTGGGCATCGGTCCCGGCGACCGGGTGGCGGCCTACCTGCCCAACGTGCCCGAGGCCGTCATCGGTCTCTTGGCGACCGCCAGCCTGGGCGCGGTCTGGACTTCCTGTGCGCCCGAGTTCGGCGTGCGCAGCGTGGTGGATCGGCTGAGCCAGGTGGAGCCGCGCGTGCTGCTGGCCGTGGACGGCTACCGCTACGGCGCCTCGGAGGTGGATCGCCGCGAGGAGCTGGCAGCCATTCGCGCCGAGCTCCCGTCGCTGCAGGCAACCGTGGTCCTTCCCTACCTCCACACCGGAGCCGATGACGGCGACCTGGCCTGGTCCGACCTCCTGGCCGATGCCGGCCCGCTCGAGCAGTTCGCGCAGGTGCCCTTCGACCACCCGCTCTACATCCTCTACTCGTCGGGAACGACCGGGCTCCCCAAGCCGATCATCCACGGGCACGGCGGCATCCTGCTCGAGCACCTGAAGATGCTGGGCCTGCACCACGACCTGGGGCCGGCCGACCGCTTCTTCTGGTACACCACCACGGGCTGGATGATGTGGAACTACCTCGTCAGCGGACTTGCCGTGGGGTCGACGCTGGTCCTCTTCGACGGGTCGCCGGGTCATCCCGACCTGGGCGCCCTATGGCGCATGGCGGCCGAGGAGGGCGTGACCTGCTTCGGGACCAGCGCGCCGTACCTGATGGCCTGTCGCAAGGCTGGCCTGCGACCGGGTGAGCTGGCCGACCTGTCGGCGCTGCGCTCCATCGGCTCCACCGGTGCCCCCCTGCCGGCGGAGGGCTTCCGCTACGTGTACGAGGCGGTCAGCCCATCGGTCCAGCTGCAGTCGGTCTCGGGCGGGACGGACCTGTGCACCGCCTTCGTGGGCGGCGCACCGCTCGTGCCGGTCTGGGAGGGCGAGATCAGCTGCCGGGCACTCGGTGCGGCGGTGGAGGCGTACGCGCCCGACGGACGGTCGCTGGTGGGCGAACAGGGAGAGCTCGTCCTCACCCAGCCGATGCCGTCGATGCCGGTCGGATTCTGGAACGACCCGTCCGGCTCACGCTTTCGCGCGGCCTACTTCGACGCATTCCCCGGGGTCTGGCGTCACGGGGACTGGATCACGATCACGTCGCGGGGTTCGTGCGTGATCTCCGGCCGCTCCGACGCGACGCTCAACCGCGGCGGGGTGCGGGTGGGGACCGCGGAGTTCTACGCCGTGGTGGAGGGGCTGCCGGAGATTGCCGATTCGGTGGTCGTGCACCTGGAGGAGGCCGATGAGCTGATCCTCTTCGTCGCGCTGCGCTCCGGCGGCGAGCTGTCCGACGAGCTGGTCGCGCGGATCCGCTCGACGCTGCGTTCCGCGCTGTCGCCCCGCCACGTGCCGGACCGCGTGGTGGCCGTGCCCGCGGTACCGCGCACCCTCTCCGGCAAGAAGCTGGAGGTGCCGGTGAAGCGAATCCTGACCGGGACGCCGGCTGATCTGGCCGCCTCGCGCGGCTCGCTCGCCAATCCCCATTCGCTGGACGCGTTCGAGGAGCTGGCCCGTGGGCGGAATCGCTCCAGCTCGCTCGATGTCGAAGGCGGCGGCGGGCTGCGCTGAACGCGCCATCTCGTCAGGTGCGTCTCTGAATCACCGGTGACGAGGTTTCCGGTGCGCCATCTCGTCAGGTGCGACTGTGAGTCACCTTATCCATCATCCGGCGGCGATAACCGTCGCCGAGAGGACGGTTGCACGCTCGCCGACCCCATCGCCGCGCCCGCTTCACCAGGCGAACACGCCTAACGCGACTGCCAATCGCAGGTGACAAGTTCGTGAGGCGCTGCCGGCGGCGAACGTCAGATGAGCCGATGATGGTCACCTGGCGTGAATCGGACGGGGTCGCACCGGCGGCGCCACGCCCATCCCGGCTACATCGCGCGCAGGCCGAGGAGGTTCCTCGCGATGACCATGCGCTGGATCTGGCTCGTCCCCTCGCCGATCTCCGTCAGCTTCGCGTCGCGCAGGTAGCGCTCGACGTGGTACTCGGTGATGTAGCCGTACCCGCCGTGGACCTGGATCGCGTCGTTGGTGACCTTCTGCGAGACCTCGGAGGCGAACAGCTTGGCCATCGCCGCCTCGGTCGAGTACGGCTTGCCAGCGTCCTTCAGCCAGGCCGCGCGGTAGACCATGAGCCGCGCCGCGTCGATCTGGGTCGCCATGTCCGCGATCATGAACGCAACCCCCTGGAAGGACCCGATCGGCCGGTCGAACTGGCGTCGCTCCTGCGCATAGGCCGATGCGGCCTCGTAGGCCGCCTGCGCCAGCCCCAGCGCCATGGCGCCGATGCCGATGCGGCCGCCGTCGAGCGTCTTGAGGAACAGCTTGTCGCCGGCGCCCTCCTCGCCGAGGAGGTTTTCGGCGGGGATGCGACAGTCGTCGAAGAGCAGCTCACCGGTGTTGCTGGCGTGCAGCCCCATCTTCTCCTCCATGCGGCCGATGGAGAAGCCCGGCGCATCGGCCGGGACGATGAAGGCGGAGATCTTCCCGCTCTCGGCGTCGCGCTCCGTGACGGCGGTGACGATGTAGGTCCCCGCCACGCCGGCGTTGGTGATGAAGCGCTTGCTGCCGTTGAGCACCCACTCGTCGCCGTCGCGCCGCGCGCGCGTCCGCGTGCCGCGCGAGTCGGAGCCGGCCCCGGGCTCGGTCAGGCCGTAGGCGCCGATCACCTCGCCGGAAGCCATCGGCCGGAGGAACTTCTCCTTCTGCTCATCGGTGCCGGCCAGCCAGACGGGGTTGCAGCCGAGGCTGGTGTGGGCGGAGACGATGATGCCCACGCTGCCGCTCGCGCGCGACAGCTCCTCGACGGTGATGGCGTAGGCCAGCGAGTCCAGGCCGGTACCGCCGATCTCCTCCGGATAGGGCACGCCCAGCAGCCCGAGTGCCGCCGCCTTGCGGATGATCTCGTGCGGAAATTCGCCGCGCCGCTCGAGCTCGTCGGCAACCGGGACGATCTCGCGCTCGGCGAAATCGCGCACCGTGCGACGGATCTCGGCGTGCTGGGGGGAGAGGGCAAAGTCCATCTGCGGGCGAGTCTAGCAGCGGATCGTGGGCGCTGGCGTTGCCGCCCTCGTCCGTTGCTCCAGCTGCAACGTTTCGCGCCGGGAAGCGTCGCGGAGCGCCGCTCCGGAGTGGTTCGTTGCACGGACAGCAACGGGAGGCGCGGAAGGGGGGCGTCTGGAGTGATCTGTTGCTCCAGCTGCAACGGTTCGCGCCGGGAAGCGTCCCGGAGCGCTGCTCCGGAGTGGTTCGTTGCACGAGCTGCAACGCCCGCCGCCGAAGCGCATTCCGGGCGCGGCGTGCGCCATAGATCGGTACGAGCCGAGCGTGAGAAGCGCCTCCAGGTCCAGCCTGTGCGCAACCTGCACCGATAGATCGCGCACTGCGATGCCTCACAAGCCCCCCGGCCGCGATTCCACCGATCTATCGGTCATCTGCCCGGGTACGTGCCGGCCGAGGCCGCCAGATCAGCCGCGCCGCCAGCGCTCGATCTTCCGCCTCGACTGCCGTTCCGCGTTGCGCAGCTGGGCCAGGCGCCGGTTCTTCGTCGCCGGCGGGCGCGGACGGGAGCGCTTCGCGTGGTTCGGCTTGGCCATCGGTCGTCAGACGCACGATGACGCTCCATGGTTGCAGCGAAATAGCGTTGACACGCGCTCGAGGCGCCGACCATACTTCGGCGGTCCGTCCAGCCTTGCAGTAACGCGACAAGGTTGCGCGTGCCCACCAGAGGAGTCGGCTTGTCGTCCGAGCTTGACGTTCGCCTCGACCGCGTGACGAAACGGTTCCACGACGTCGTAGCGGTGAACGACCTCTCCATGGAGATCCAGCGCGGAGAGTTCTTCTCCATGCTCGGACCCTCGGGCTGCGGCAAGACCACCACGCTGCGCATGATCGGCGGCTTCGAGGAGACCAGCGCGGGAACCATCTACCTCGGTGAGGCCGATGTGACGAACCTGCCGCCCTTCCGGCGCGACGTCAACACCGTCTTCCAGAACTACGCCCTCTTCCCGCACCTTTCCGTGTTCGAGAACGTCGCCTTCGGTCTGCGCCGCAAGAAGATCGCCGCCGAGGAGGTCACGCGGCGCGTGGGCGAGATGCTCCAGCTCGTGGAGCTGCCCGGCTACGAGCATCGCAAGCCGAACGAGCTCTCCGGCGGCCAGCAGCAGCGTGTCGCCCTGGCCCGCGCGCTGATCAACCATCCCCGCGTGCTCCTCCTCGACGAGCCGCTCGGCGCGCTCGACCTCAAGCTGCGCAAGCAGATGCAGATCGAGCTGAAGCGCATCCAGACCGAGGTCGGCATCACGTTCATCTACGTGACCCACGACCAGGAAGAGGCCATGACCATGTCCGACCGCATCGCGGTCATGCGCCACGGCAGAATCGAGCAGCTCGGTCCACCGGAGGACCTCTACGAGCGGCCGACCACCGCCTTCGTGGCCGGCTTCCTCGGCGTCAGCAACCTGCTCGATGGCGAAGTCGTCGGCCGGGACGACGACTGGGCGCGGGTACGCCTGCCCGATGGCTCCGTCCTCCGCGCACCGGCCGACCGAGTCAACGGAGCGCAGCAGGTCCGCATCGGCGTTCGCCCCGAGAAGCTTCGGGTGGAGCCGTCGGCGAAGGGGACAGCCGCCGCGGATGGCGAGTACAACCGCCTCGGGGGAAAGGTGCTCGACGCCAGCTACATCGGCGTCAGCACGCAGTACCTGGTGCAGACGCTCGACGGCCATCGGCTGACCGTCTATGCCCAGAACCTGGAAACCACCGGCGCGGCGGAGGCGCTCGCCGACGGCCAGCAGGTGGAGCTCAGCTGGAAGCCCCAGCACACGTTCGTGATCGAGGCGTCGGAGCACGTTCACGACGATCCGCACATTCAGGAGGAGAGCGAGACCCATGAGTGAGGAAGAGCGAGATCGACTGGAGCGCGCAATCTCGAGGGCATTCCAGCCACGAGGCCGGCTGAGCCGGCGCGCATTCTTCCGCCAGGCGGGCAAGGGCGGGCTCTACGCGGCCGGTGCGCTCTCGTTGCCGGCGATCCTCGCAGCCTGCGGCATCGGCGGCACGGGATCGGCGACCGGCGCGCCCTCCCGGGCACCGGTGGGCGGCGGCGATCCGTCGGGAACGCTGAACTTCGCGAACTGGCCGCTCTACATCGACCAGGACGATGACGGCAGCTCCCCGACCATCCAGCAGTTCCAGGACGAGAAGAGCATCGACGTCACCTACACGGAGAACATCGAGGACAACCAGTCGTTCTTCGGCCTGGTCCAGCCCGACCTGCAGGCTGGCAACGACACCGGCTACGACATCATCGTCATGACCGACTGGATGATCGGCAACATGATCCGGCTCGGCTACCTCGAGCAGATCGACGTCGAACGGGACATCCCGAACTTCGTGGCGAACGCCGCCGACAAGTACAAGGACCCGTCCTACGACCCGAACAACGCCCACACCGTCCCGTGGCAGTCCGGGATCACCGGGATCGGCTACAACCCCGCCCTGGTGAGCGAGGAGGTCACCTCCTTCAAGGAGCTCTTCGACCCGAGCTTCATCGAGAAGTACACCGGGCAGATCGGCATGTTCACCGAGATGCGCGACTCGATGAGCATGGCGCTCCTCTACAACGGGGTCGTGCCCAAGGACGCGACCCAGGACGACGTCCAGAAGGCGCAGGAGACGCTGCAGGCGCAGGCGCCGCACGTGCGGGGCTACTTCGGCAACGAGTACGCGCAGGGCCTGGCCGATGGCAGCCTCGCCATCACCATGGCGTGGTCGGGCGACGTCTTCCAGCTCCAGTTCGACAATCCCGACCTGAAGTTCGTGGTGCCCGAGGAGGGCGGCATCCTGTGGGTCGACAACATGGCCATCCCGAACAAGGCGGCCCACCCCAACGATGCGCTGGCGATGATGAACTACGTCTACCAGCCGGAGGTCGCGGCGCAGATCACCGAATGGGTGAACTACATCTGCCCGGTGCCTGCGGCGCAGGAGATCATCCGACAGCATGCCGACGAGGCCGACAACGAGGACGACAGGTCCTACCTGCAGGCCGTGGCCGAGTCCCCGCTCGTCTTCCCGAGCGAGGACATGCTCTCGCGGCTCTACTCGTACAAGGTGCTCGACGAGGAGGAGGAGCGCACCTGGAACGAGCTCTTCCAGGCGGTGGTGCAGGGCTGATCGTCGCTCCCCGCTGAAGGAGCAGGGCGATGAGCGGCTGGCTGCGGCGGCATCGGGGCCTGGTGCCCTACCTCTTCCTGGTGCCCGGCGGCCTGTGGCTCATCGTCTTCTTCCTGCTGCCGATGCTGACCATGGCATCCGTCTCCCTCCAGGAGGGGACGCTGGGCAGCGGCTTCCGGATGACCTTCAACTTCGGCATCTTCCCGGAGGTCATCTCCCGCTGGAGCGACCAGCTGATCCGCTCGCTCGAGTACGGGGTGATCGTCACCGTGCTCACCATGCTCATCGGCTACCCCATGGCCTACACCATCGCCTTCCGGGGCGGCCGCTACAAGTCGATCCTCCTGCTGCTGGTGATCATGCCGTTCTTCACCAGCTTCATCATCCGCACCATCAGCTGGAAGTTCATCCTGGCCGACCAGGGCTTCGTGCTCGGGACGCTCAAGGACGTGGGCATCCTGGACCAGGGCTTCCGGCTGCTCGCCACCCCCGTCGCGGTGATCAGCGGCATCACCTACAACTTCCTGCCGTTCGTCGTGCTCCCCCTCTACGTGGCGCTGGAGAAGATCGACTACCGCCTGATCGAGGCCGCCAACGACCTGTACGCCAGCCGGCTGCAGGCGTTCCTGCGCGTCACGCTGCCGCTCTCCATCCCGGGCGTCTTCGCCGCGTCGCTGCTCAGCTTCATCCCCGCGGTCGGTGACTACATCAACGCGGAGCTGCTCGGCAGCCGCAGCGAGACGATGATCGGCAACGTGATCCAGCGGCTCTACCTGACGAACAACGACTATCCCCAGGCCAGCGCCCTGAGCCTGATCCTCATGGTGGGCATCCTCGTCAGCATCTTCGCCTACACCCGGCTGCTGCGCGGCCAGGAGCTGACGGTCTGATGGCTGGCACCGTCGCACAACCGCTCCCGGCGGCGGCTGAGGCCGCGCCGCCCGAGCGCGATCGCCCCGTCGGGGCCCGTCTCAGCCGCGCGGTCCTGCCCGCCTACACGGGACTGGTGGTCGCCTACCTGTTCCTGCCCATCGTGGTGATGATCGTGTTCAGCTTCAACGACATCTCCGGGCGCTTCAACTTCACCTGGCAGGGCTTCACGCTCGAGCACTGGCAGACGCTCTTCACGCGCTACCCGGCCCTGAACCAGGCCCTCATCACGAGCCTGGTGGTGGCGGTGGTCTCGACGCTCGTCGCCACCACGCTCGGGACCCTGATGGGCCTGGCGCTGACCCGCTACGAGTTCCGCGGCCGCGGACAGCTCAACCTCCTGATCTTCCTGCCCATCGCCTCGCCGGAGATCGTGCTGGGTGCTTCGCTGCTGGCAATGTGGGTCTCCGCCGGGGTGGGGCGCGGCATCGTCACGATCATCATCGCCCACATCATGTTCAACATCAGCTACGTCGTCATCACCATCCGGGCGCGCCTGGCCGGCTTCAACCGGTCCCTGGAAGAGGCCGCCATGGACCTCGGGGCCGATGAGTGGACGACCTTCCGCAAGGTCACCTTCCCGCTGATCTTCCCGGGGATCCTGGCCGCCGCCCTCCTCGCCTTCGCGCTCTCGATCGACGACTT
Source organism: uncultured Chloroflexia bacterium (assembly GCA_963777045.1). Taxonomy (GTDB): domain Bacteria; phylum Chloroflexota; class Limnocylindria; order QHBO01; family QHBO01; genus JAPSGM01. The sequence continues at coordinate 123,733 of CAVZPD010000028.1, read as the reverse complement.
CGTGATCACCCAGTTCAACGCCGGCCAGACGCAGACCTTCCCGCTGTGGGTCTACGGCGCCTCGCGCATCGGCGTCCCGCCGCAGGTCAACGCCATGGGCTCGCTGATCTTCGGCGTGGCCGTGATCGGCATCATCTTCTGGATCATCCTGCAGCGGAAGGACCTGAGCGCCGCGCCGACTCGCCTGGACCAATGACGTCGTCGCACGGCGCCCACCCTGGCGCGCGACCCGAAGCGACCGGGACGCCGCTGCGCATCGGCGACGTGGCTCGCCGCATGGGCGTCTCCGCCTCCGCACTTCGACTCTGGGAGCGGCAGGGACTGGTACGCCCGTCAAGGTCACCGGGTGGGTATCGGCTCTACGCCGAACACGACATGACGCGCCTGCGAGAGATTCGAGACATGCGCGAGGCGCACGTCAGCGCCTCGGGCATCCGGCGCATGCTGCCCGCCGCCGACGCCACGCACGGACGACGCCAGGAACGCCGCGTTGACGGGCAGCTGCTGCGACGCGCGAGGCTGAAGGGTGGCCTCTCGCTGCGCACCGCCAGCCAGCGTGCCGGCGTCTCGGTCAGCTTCCTGTCGACGCTCGAGCGGAACCTGAGCGGCGCCAGCCTCGCAACCCTGCAACGCCTCACCGCCGTCTACGGCTCGACGGTCCAGGAGCTTCTCGACCCTCCGCGTGCCCGGTCCAGCCACCGGCCGCTGCGCCCCGCGGAGCGTCCTCGACTGGAGCTGCAGGACGGCGTCCGCATCGAGCAGCTGGCGCGCGGAGCGCGGCAGCTCGAGCCGCAGCTGTTCGTCCTCGCGCCGCGAGCGAGCAGCGCCGGGACGTACGCGCATGACGGCGAGGAGTTCCTCTTCGTGCTCGATGGCGAGCTCACCTTCTGGATCGGCGCCGATGAGCACTACCGCCTGCGCACCGGCGACTCCCTCACCTTCCCGTCCAATTTGCCGCATCGCTGGCGCAACCGCGCCGGTGGGGAGACACGACTGCTATGGATCAACACGCCACCGACCTTCTGACCGCCGGCGAGCAGGAGCATTGGCTCGCCCGCCGCAGCGGCGTCCCGCCGGTCTGGGCGCGCTACACCGACCTCGTGGTCGAGCGCGGCGAGGGCAGCTGGATCGAGACCATCGACGGGACGCGCTACCTCGACTACACCAGCGGCATCGGCGTGACGAACACCGGGCATGCCCACCCCCGGGTGGTGGCGGCCATCGCCGACCAGGCGGCCCGCATCATCCACGCGCAGCAGAACATCCTCTACCACAAGCCCGGCCTGGAGCTGCACGAGCGCCTGCCGCGGACGATGCCGGGTCTCGATCCCGGCGAGGAGGCGGCGCTCTTCCTCTCCAACTCCGGCGCCGAGGCGATCGAGGCGTCGGTCAAGCTCGCCAAGCAGGCCACCCGGCGGCCCGGGATCGTGGCCTTCCGCGGCGGCTTCCATGGTCGGACCCACGCCGCCATGGCGCTGACGAGCTCCGGCGTCAAGTACCGCGGCCACTTCGAGCCGGTCCCCGGCGGCGGCGTCTTCCACGTCCCGTTCCCGTACGTCCTGCGCAATCCCACCGGCCGGACCGATGGCGCCGCGCTCGCCTTCACGCTGTCCGCCATCGACGAGCTCTTCGCGACGATGGTCTATCCCGATGACGTGGCCGCCTTCCTGGTCGAGCCGATCCTGGGCGAGGGCGGGTACGTCGTCCCGCCGGATGGCTTCCTCCCCGCCCTGCGCGCGGTGGCCGACCGACATGGCATCCTGCTCATCGCCGACGAGGTGCAGACCGGCTTCGGCCGCACCGGGAAGATGTGGGCCAGCGACTGGTACGACGCGCGCCCCGACATCGTGGTGATGGCCAAGGGCCTGGCTTCGGGCATGCCGCTCTCCGGCATCCTGGCGCGCCGCTCCCTGCTGGAGCTGCTCGGCCCGGGCGCGCACGGCGGCACCTACGGCGGCAACGCGGTCGCCTGTGCCGCGGCGCTCGCCACGCTCGACGTCATCGCCGCGGAGGGACTGCTGCAGAACGCGGCGTACCAGGGCGAACGGCTGCTCTCGGGCATTCGCCACGTCGCCGCGGCCCACCCGGCCGTGGCCGAGGTTCGAGGCCGCGGGCTGATGGTCGGGATCGAGTTCGCGGACCCGGACACGCTGGCGCCACGGCCGGACCTGGCCAAGGCGGTCCTGCACGAGGCGTTCGACCGCCGGCTGCTGCTGCTCAGCTGCGGGACGTACGGCCAGGTCGTACGGGTGATCCCGCCGCTGGTCACCACCGATGCCGAGATCGACGCGGCGATCGGAATCATCGCTGCGGCGCTGGAGGCGATGGGCCGGGCCTAGGCCTCCTGGTCGGCCAGCCGCCGATAGCGCGACGCGTACCAGATCAGCGGATCCTCACCCTCGTCGAACCCCGCGGCAACGATCTCGCCAATGAAGATGGTGTGGTCGCCTGCCGGATGCCGCGCAATCAACCGGCAGTCGAAGTACGCGATAGCGGCATCGAGGATCGGCGAGCCCGTCTCGCCTTCGTGCCAGGGCGCGTCGCAGAAGCGGCGCAGCTTGGCCGCCGTGGTGGGCTGCGCGAAGCAGTCGGCGATCCCCCGCTGCCGCTCGCTCAGCACGCTGATCGCGAAGGAGTGGCTGCCGAGGATCGCGTCGTGCGTCTCCGAGGTCTGGCCGATGCTCGCCATCATCAGCGGCGGGTCGATGCTGATGCTGGCGATGGCGTTGGCCGTCATACCCGCCAGCAGGGGCCCCTGCCGCGCAGCCACCACGGTCACGCCGGTCGCGAAGCGAGCCATCATCGAGCGCAGCGTCCGTTGCTGATCCGGCGTGATTGGCGCCACCGCGCCGCCGGCGGGCTCCCGATCGATGCGCTGCTGGGCGGCTGCGGCGGGCTCGACCGCCGCGGCGGCCTCCGGCTGGTCCTCGCTGCTCACCGGTAGCGCTCGAGCTTCTCGAGCACCGCGTTGGCCGCCATCCAGTCCTGCGGCCCAGGGCGGTCGCCACGATGCAGGTGCAGCAGCGGCACGCTGTTCCAGGAGGGACCGTCCTCGCGCGGAATGTGGATGGCCAGGTCCCCAACGTCTAGCAGCGCGACGATCGTCGCGCCGCGTTCGCCGCCACGCACGAGGGCCCGCTCGAGCGTCTCGACGAACCCGTCCGCTGACCCGTACTCGGCGCGGATCCGCATGGCGATCAGGCCGGTTGGCGGCAGCTGGATCACGAGAGGAGCTCCAGCAGCCAGCCGAACGCGGTGATGGAGCCGACGACCGCGAAGCCGACGAACGCGAGCACCAGCGCCAGGCCGATGAAGCTGGCCCACGCCGGCGCCGCCGCAGCCCGGCTGGTGACCGATCCCTGTGCCAGCCAGACGGCCAGCGCGTCACCGTCCACGTGGAGCTCCACGTCGTCGTCGAGCGGGACGACGATGACGCGGTCACGGCCCTCGGCGGCCTCCCCCGTGATCAGCGCCCGAGACGTCTCGCCCTCCCGGAGCAGGAGCGCATGGTTGCCGCTGGCGTTGACCAGGGGCTGGGCTTCGAGGCGTCCCGTGGCTCCCAGGGGCAATGCTTCGGGCAGCTCATCCATCGTCGGCCGAGGATACCAGCCGCCCGCGCCGCTTCAGCGCTCCAGCCGCTCCAGGGTGGGCACGAGGGCGCGGATGGTGTCCGCGTTGATCGGGTCGAGCACCAGCTGCACGTGCGCGACGCCCTCGTCGGCGAAGGCGCGCAGCATCGGCTCCAGCACCTCCGGCTCTCCGCTGATGGCATCGGCATCTTCGGTCTCGAGGTCGCCCATCGAACGGCCCTGGGACCCGGGAAACGCCACGAAGAGCGCAACCGTGCGCTCGACGTCATCCGGGTCGCGACCGGCCAGGCGGCAGGCCTCGTCGATCTTCTGGCGCATCGGCCGGTAGCCGTCGGGAGAGTTCGCGAACCAGGTGAACCAGGCGTTCCACGACGCCACGTGGGGGAGGGTGATGCCCAGCATGCGAGGTCCCTCGGATCCGATCATCAGCGGCGGACCGGCCGGCCGCGGCCCCCGCGGCAGGAGCACGCAGTCATCGAGCTGGTAGTAGGTGCCGTGGAAGTCGCAGCGCCCCTCGCGCAGGAGGGTGCGGATGATGGTGAAGGCCTCCTCGAAGCGGCTCACGCGGTGGTCGTAGGGAAAGCCGTAGGCCGAGTACTCGACCTCGTTCCAGCCGGCTCCCAGGCCGAGGATGAGCCTGCCGCCACTGACTTCGTCGATGGTCGCCGCCATCTTGGCGATCATCGCGGGGTTGTGGAAGCTCGTCGCGGCCACGAGCGGCCCCAGCTGCACGCGACGGGTGACGGCGGCGAGCGCGGCCAGGCTCGTCCACGCCTCCCACGGAGCCCGGGTCGGCAGCCCGTCGTCGCGGTAGAGCAGGTGGTCGCCGACCCAGATCGAGTCGAGCCCGATCGCCTCGGCCGTCTGCGCCATGCGCCGCTGCTCGTCCCAGCTCGCGACGTACTCCACCTCCGGCAGCTGGACCCCCACCTTCAACGCTCTCGCCACGGTCAGGCCACCCGCTTCGTCTTCTTGCTCACGTAGTCGACCAGGACGTACTCGCCAAGGTGTTCGGGCTCGACGTAGAAGGCGCGCCCGCGATTGATGCGGCTCATCAGGTCAACGAAGTCGGAGAGGTAGCGCGAGCGCTCGAGCATGAACGTGTTGATCACGATCCCCTCGCGCGTGGCGCGGCCGACCTCGCGCAGGGTCGACTGCATCGTGCGGCTGGTGGGCGGGTAGGCGAACTCGACCTGGCCGTTCTGGATATGCGCCGTCGGCTCACCGTCGGTGATCACCACGATCTCCTTGTTGCCGCCGCTGCGCCTGCCCAGCAGCTGCCGCGCGATCATCAGGGCGTGCTGCAGGTTCGTCCCGTACTCGAACTCGTAGGGCGAAAGCGTGGCGATCGCCTCGGGCTTGATCTGCCGGGCGTAGTAGGCGAAGCCGACCACGAACAGGCGGTCGCGCGGGTAGCGGGTGTGGATCAGGGTGTGGAGCGCCATCGCGACCCGCTTGGCCGCGGTCGAGCATCCGCGCAGCAGCATGGATCGGCTCATGTCGAGCAGCAGCACGGTCGAGGAGACGGTCGTCTCCTCGTGCCGGCGGACCTCGAAGTCCTCGACGTCGAGACGCAGGGGCACGCCGCCGGCACCATCCGCGCCGCGCGCCATGGCATTGAAGAGCGTGCGGTTGAGATCGACGGCGAAGGGGTCGCCGTGCTCCCACCGCTTCGTCTCGTCGGTCGGCTCGCCGCCGCTCCCCGACATCGGGAGCGGATGCCCGCCGAGCGACTCCCGGCGGAGGCGGCTGAAGATGTCAGTGAGGGCACGCATGCCGAGCTTGCGTGCGGCGCGCGGGGTCAGCTCGAGTCGGCCGCCGTCGCGCTCCAGGTAGCCAGCCTCCTCCAGCGCCCTGGTGAGCTCGCGCAGCTGGTCGAGGTCCTCGGCAGCCTCGTCGCCGCCGAGGTCCCGCAGCAGCTCGGCGTCGAGCCGGTCGAGCCCCTCCGGATCGCGCGCGGCCAGCAGCTGCTCCTCCATCTCGTCGTACTGCTGCTGCCGGTCGATGGCCGCCAGGGCGTCGACCAGGCCCATCGGCTCGTCACCCGAGAAGGGATACGGCTCGCCGAAGGGCGCGTCGGGGCGCATCGACTGCAGGTTGCCCGCGAGACGCGCCATGTCCCAGCGCAGCCGGTCGTCGCGCAGCAGGTCGTCCATCATCTGCTGCAGCTCGTCGCGCATCTGCGGGCTCATGCCGGCCAGCAGCGAGGCCATCTGCGAGGCCTGCCGGTGCAGGTGATCGACGAGCTCCTCGACGCTGCCGATGCCCGGCGGGAAGTACTGCCCGTGGTGCGCCATGAAGGCGTCGAAGTCGGCACGCGTATCGGCTCCGGAGGCGTGCTTCTCGAGCAGTGCGTTGAGGTCGCGGACCATCTGGCGCACCCCATCCAGGTCCTCGGGCGTCAGGCCGGCGACGCCCTCCTTGAGCCCCTGGAAGTAGGTCTGCATCAGCTGCTGTCGGAGCTCGTCGGTCAGGGCGTTGAACGCGTCCCGCGCCGCCGGATCCATGAACTCGTAGTCACGCAGCCCGTGCAGGCGCCCGGCAAGTCCAGGTGGCAGGGCATCCAGCCGGTCGCGTCGCTGCTGGGCCGCTCGCCGCAGCACCTGCTCCGCCATCCGTGCCTGCTCCTGCTCCTCCCCGGGCGGCGCGTCGAGGGCGGCCCCTTCCGCCTGTCGAAGGCGTCGGTCGATCCCCGCCCGTTCCTGCCCCAAAATCTCGTCCAGGCGCTCACCCAGGCCGTCGAGCACGCCGTCGAGGTGGGTGCGCTCCAGCTCGGCCTGCCGGCGCTCGCGCATCCGGTCGACCATGCGGCGCAGCCCCGGCACGTCGCCGCCGCGCGTCCCGCGCATGCCGCGCTGCATGAGCCGCTGCAGGGCGCGCCGGATGTCGCCCTCGGCCAGGACGTCGTCCGAGAGCGCGTCGAGCACGTCGTCCGCGTCGAACGGCGGCAGCAGCTGACTCCCGTCCCAGCGGGAGTAGCGGTAGCGGCTCATGCCGGTACGGCGGCCGGGCTAGCGGGCATAGCGGACGCCGCCGCCACGCCGCTCCTTGTTGAGCCGCCGGTTGAGGTGCAGCCCCTCCAGCACGAACTCGACGCCGGAAGCGAGTCCCGCCGGCGACTCGCCCACGTCGAGCCGTCCCACCGCCCGCCCGAGCTCCGGGATCTCGTTGGCGAGGGCCTCGTGACGGGAGGACGGGACCTCCTCGCCGACCTCGGCGTCGGCGCCCGACTCGAACTGCTCGATCAGCGGGACGAGCTCCGAGAGCGGGAAGTGGCGATTGAAGACGTTGGCGATCGCCCGCTGCACCAGCTTTTCGATGACGCGGTCCTCGCGCGTCTCGTCGCCCAGCGTCTCCAGCTCGATCTTGCCGGCAGTCGATGCCACCACGGCCGGCAGGTCGCTGATGCGCGGCGCAGCGGCCGGCTCGTCGAGCCGCACGGCGCGCTTCAGCGCCGCGGCGAGCAGCGTCTCGTGGTTCGCGATCGTCACGCGCACGCTCACGCCGGAGCGCTGGCTCACCTCCGACGAGCGGCGGGCAAGCTGCGACAGCTCGGCCACGATCTCGCGCATGAAGCCGGGCACCTGCACCGGGACCGATGCAGCCGCCTCGTCCTCGAAGGCCATCCGCTCGGCCTCGACGATGGCGATCTCGACCTCCGGGTCCTCGGGGTAGTGCGTCCGGATCTGCGCCCCGAAGCGGTCCTTCAGCGGCGTGATGATCCGTCCACGGCTGGTGTAGTCCTCCGGGTTGGCCGATGCGATCACGAACAGGTCGAGCTCCAGGCGAACCTTGTAGCCCCGGATCTGGACGTCGCGCTCCTCCATCAGGTTGAGGAGGCCGACCTGGATCCGCTCCGCCAGGTCCGGCAGCTCGTTCAGGGCGAAGATGCCCCGGTTGGTGCGCGGCAGCAGGCCGTAGTGGATCGTCAGCGCGTCCGAGAGGTAGCGGCCCTCCGCCACCTTGATGGGATCGACCTCGCCGACGAGGTCGGCGATGGTGATGTCCGGCGTCGCCAGCTTCTCGCCGTAGCGGTCGTCGCGGTGCAGCCAGGCGATGGGCGTCTCGTCGCCGTGCTGCGCGACCTGGGCACGTGCGAAGGGGCTGACCGGGCCGAGCGGATCGTCGTGGAGCTCCGCACCGGCGACCTCCGGCACCCACTCGTCGAGGAGCGCGACGAGGGAACGTGCGATGCGGCTCTTGGCCTGGCCGCGCTCTCCGAGCAGGATGATGTCCTGCCCGGCCAGGATCGCGTTCTCGATCTGCGGCAGTACCGTTTCGGTGTAGCCGAGGATCCCCGGCAGGAACGTCTCGCTGCTGCGCAGCTGCGCCAGCAGGTTGGCGCGCATCTCCTCCTTCACGCTGCGCGGCCGATAACCGGCGGCACGCAGCTCACCGAGCGTGGCGATGGCGGGGGCTGAGGTCATGCGCTGGCTCCTTCGGGCGACTGGGACGCTGGTAGGTGCGGGTAGCTGGCCGCGGCGACGGCCACCTCGGCCGGGCCGCAGATGCCGCGCTCCTCGAGTGCGGCGAGGAATGCTGCCCGCTCGCCGAGCTCGCGCTCGAGCTCACCGAGGTCGGTCCCGAGGGATGCGGCCAGGGCAGCATAGGCCGCCGGCTCATGCACCAGCGACCGCGCGCTGCGACCGCCGTCGTCGGGCAGCGTGGGGGGGACCGGCAGGCGCTGGGCACCGGTCAGGCTCGGCGAGCGGCCGCCGTCAAGCGCCGCGAGCCGAACCGGGGCGAGCTCCCCCGCTCCATCGGTCCGCAGGTGCCAGGCCTCCTCGACGCGCCGGTACATGCCGGAGGGCGTGAAGTAGGCCGAGTACTGGAGGTAGAGCGTGAGGCCCGCCAGGTCTGCGTCCGTGGCGCGCAGCTCGCCGCGCAGGCAGGCCAGGGCCTCGTCGAGCGAATCGGCGTGCATCGTTCCACCGAAGCCGTAGCCCTGCCCCGTCAGGCGGAGGGCCGCCCGCGCGTTGGCGCCCCAGACGTAGATCGGCAGGTGGTCGCTCATCTCGTTGACCAGCAGGTAGCCGCGATCCGCGCCGATCTCATCGGTCCATGACATGTCCTGGCCCCAGCCACGAAGGAAGACGCCCACCGTGTCTTCCGGCAGGAAGTCGACCAGCGCTGAGAGGGTGGTGGTCTTGCCGGCCTGTGGCGCCTCCGAGGCGAGCATGACCCCGCGGCGGCGCGCGACGACCGCCCAGAGGGTTGCCATCAGGCGTGCGTCGAGGCTGCCGGAGCGGACGATCTCGACCGCGCTCATGGGCATCGGCAGCGTCCAGTGGTACCCCCACCAGCCCTCCGGGAAGCGCCGGTACCAGTCGACGAGCGCGCGGTCCATGGTGCACCGCACGGTACGCGGCATGCCCACCGGGTGCAACCAGCCGAGCGGTGGCCCCGGCGACCCCCGGGTCCGGGGAGAACTAGTCCGCGCTTCCTGCCGAGCCCAGGAGCTGTCGCTGCCGTGCCGCACGCCAGATGAAGGTCGCGCGCATGACCCCGCCGGCGAACCAATCGAGCACCGCACCCAGCCGGCCGCCCGGCCCGACCCGGTAGTCGATCTCGTCGGTTATCCACGTCCCGCGACGCGCCGGGATGAAGCCGTGGGTGTGGTGGAAACGGACCATGGGGCCGGAGAGCGTCTCGTCCACGAAGCGCTGCGGCACCTCGCGCTCGAGCAGGCGCACGACCCAGCGCCGCCGCAGCGGACCGATCCCGTAGCTGAAGGTGAAGACGCTGCCCGGTCGCGGCGGAGCGGGCTCGACCGCCTCCAGCCGAATGGAGACCGGCGGCGGCATCAGGCGGCCGAGGTTGGCGGGATCGTCGAAGAAGGCGAAGACCTGCTCGATGGGTGCCGCCACCCAGGCGCGGCTGCGAACGGTTGCCATGCCGGCGATACGCGCACGCGACGGCGGCGGATCAGGCGGGCGGGAGGTAGCGCGGCAGCGCGGTGGCCGTCGCCACGATGTGGCGGCAGGCCTCGGGGAGGTCGGTGCAGGAGCAGGTGTAGCCGAAGCGGTCGCCGGTCGCGGTCAGCTCGACGCGGGCCGGTCCATCCGCCGCGTTGACGGTGGCGACCGCGCGATCGGGCGTGACGGATTCGAAGACGACGTCATCGGCCAGGGAGACGCCATCGGCCCAGCCGCGGGCATCGGCCAGGGCGCGCAGGTACGACTCGGATACGTAATCGGCCAGGCTCATGATGGGATCGTCTCCTTGCTCCAGCTCAGGCTCCGAATGGGTTGACCGGCTTGGACCCGGTCCCGACCAGGATCGCCTTCGTCTCCGTGTAGAGCTCCAGCGCGTCGAGCGACTGCTCGCGGCCGTAGCCAGACTCCTTGAAGCCGCCGAACGGAATGCCCGGGAAGGCCACGAACGGCGTGTTGATGCCGACCGCTCCCGACCGGACGCGCTGCGCAACGCGATGGCCGCGCGCCGTGCTTCCGGTCCAGACCGTGGCTGCCAATCCATAGCGCACGTCGTTCGCCCAGCGGATCGCCTCCGCCTCGTCGCCGAAGCGCTGCAGCGTGACGACCGGACCGAAAACCTCTTCCTGGGCGATGCGCATCTCGTTGGCCACGCCGCCGATGACCGTCGGGCAGACGAAGGCCTCCGCGTCCAGGCCGTCGCCCAACGTGCCGTCCACCGGACCGCCGGTCAGCAGCTCGCCTCCCTCGTTCACCGCCGACTCGACGTAGCCGAGCACCCTGGCGGCATGCTCGCGACTGATCATGGAGCCGATCTGCGTGGTGTCCGCCAGCGGATCCCCCACCCGAAGCGCCGCGGCCTTCTCGGTGAAGGCGGCCGAGAATCGCTCGTACACCTCGTCCTGTACCAGCAGGCGGCTGCGTGCCTCGCACGACTGGCCCGCGGAGTAGTAGATCGCCCACAGCGAGCCGAGGACGGCGGCATCCAGGTCCGCGTCGGCGAAGACGATGTTCGGCGACTTCCCGCCGAGCTCCAGGCTGACCCGCTTCAGGCTCTCGGAGGCGGAAGCCGCGATGCGCCGGCCGGTCTCGGTCTCGCCGGTGAAGGCAATCTTATCGACGCCGGGGTGTGTGGCGAGCGCCTCCCCCACCTCCGCGCCGGGCCCCGGGATGACGTTCAGCACGCCCGCCGGAATGCCGGCCTCCAGCGCCAGCTGGCCCAGGGCCAGCGCGGTGAGGGGGGTGGCCGATGCCGGCTTCAGCACCAGCGTGTTGCCGGCCGCCAGCGCCGGGGCCACCTTCCAGATCGCCATCATCAACGGGTAGTTCCACGGGATGATGGCCGCGCAGACCCCCACCGGCTCGCGCAGCGAGTAGGTCACCACCGACGGGTTGACCACGTGCGATCGGCCGTAGATGTGCTGAGCGGCACCGGCGAAGAGCTCGAGTGTGGCGACGCCGGTCTTGATCTCGGCCGCCGCCTGCCACTTCGGCTTGCCGTTGTTGCGCGACTCCAGCACGGCCAGCTCGTCGGTCCGCTCGTCGAGCAGCTGCGCCAGGCGATTCAGCGCGCGGGCTCGCTTCGCCGGGCTGGTCTTCGCCCAGGCGCCCTCGAGGGCTCCGCGGGCGGCATCCACCGCGGCATCCACGTCCGCGCTGCCGGCCCGCGCGACATCGGCCAGCGGATCCCCGGTGGCAGGGTTACGGGTGGTGAAAGTGGCGCCCTCGGCAGCGTCCCGGAAGGTCCCGTCGATCAGGAGACGGGATTCGACGGAGATGGTGGCGGCTTCGCTCATTGCCGGATGGTACCGCGGCCGCCGCCTGTCGGCGCGTGGCTATGATGTCGCCCATGCCCGACCGACCGCTCCCTGGAGGTGCCCATGCTGCGCGGTGAGCTCGTCTGGCTGCGCGCGTTGGCCAAGGCCGACTTCCTGGACGAGAGCGGTGCCATCAACCACCCCGAGACGGGCCCCAACCTGGGCCTCAAGATGCCGGTCGGTCCCGATGGTGCCGCGGAGTACGCCCAGAAGATGCTCTCGCAGCAGGGCAAGACGCTCTACGCCTTTGCGGTCTGCCCGCTGGGCGAGTCACGGGCCATCGGCAACGTCAGCCTGCGCGATATCGACCGTGAGAACGGCAGCGCGGAGCTGGCCGTCGTCATCGTCGACCGCGCCTACCAGGGTCGCGGCTACGGGACCGACGCGGTGAGCTGCATCGTCGACTTCGGCTTCGGCGAACAGCGCCTGGAACGCATCTACCTCCACGTCTTCGACTACAACCAGCGTGCCAGGCGCTCGTACGAGAAGGCTGGATTCCAGGTCGACGCGACGTTACGGCACGCGCGATTCCACCACGGGAAGCACCACGACGTGGTCCTGATGTCGATCCTGCGCGACGAATGGCTTGCGCAGGACAGGCCCCGGGCCTGGGACAGCCGCGCCTGAGGCTCCTCAGCCGGCGCGCGGCAGGCTGATTGCGAAGGTGGTGCCGGCCGCTCCCGTCTGCTCCACCCACACCTCCCCGCCGTTGGCACGCAGCAGCTCGCGGGCGATGGTGAGGCCGATGCCGCTGCCCGACCGCGTTCCGGCCGCCTCTCCCTCCCGGCGCCGAGCCCGATCGGCACGGTAGAAGCGCTCGAAGACGTGGGCCACGTCCTCGTCCGCGATCCCGTCGCCTTCGTCGGTAACGCGGATCAGGACCGCGTCGCCCTCCATGTCGGCACCGACACTCACCACCCCGCCGCGCGGCGAGTGCTGGGCGGCATTGGTGAGGACGTTGCGCAGCGCCCTTCCGGCCTGCTGGCGGTCTGCCAGGACCGCCAGCCCAGGAGCGTGTTGCGGCACCTCCAGGCCCACCTGCCGCTCCGCGAAGAGCGGCCCGAGCGCGCTCGTCGCCTCGCCGACCAGTCCGTCGACCGGCACCCGCTCCTGGTTCCGCTGCAGCAGGGCCGCCTCCGCCTCCACCAGGTCGCGCAGCTGCACGATGATGCCGCTCATGGCGCTGGCCGCCGCCCGGGCGCGATCGAGCTGGTCGGGATCCGCCGGGATCACGCCATCGACCATGGCCTGCAGCTGCGATTCGAGCACGGTGGCTGGTGTCGCCAGATCGTGCGCCATGTCGCTCGCGGCGCGTTGCCGAAGCTGCTCGGACTGCTGCAACCGCTCGGCCATGGCGTTGAAGGCGTCCGCCAGCTCAGCCGACTCGCGGTCCGGCCCGCCGGCGGCTCGGCTGCCGAGGTCGCCCGCTTCCAGGCCCCGCGCGGCGGCTGCCACGCCACGCAGCGGGCGCGTGAGCCGATCCGCGAGCAGGGTCGAGATGAGCATCAGCACGCCAACGGCGACCAGGCCGGCCACGACGAGCGTGGTGTTGAAGACCCGCAGGAACGGCTGGTCCGCGGCGGGCACCTCGACGGCGAGGACCCAGCCCGCGTCGCCCGGTACCGGCTCCTGCACCGTGTCGCTCGCCTCGTTGCTCGACACGCTGCCGGCCACCGCCAGCAGCGTCCCGTCGGCGGCACGCAGCTCCGCTCGTCCGTTGACCGGGCGCGCAATGCGTTGCAGCACCGCCTCCACCGCCCGGCGGATGCGCTGCTGGGACATGTCGACGCCCTCCAGCTGCTGGGCGACGAGCGTGATCCGGTCACGCTGAACGGCGGTCAGCTCTTCGTTGAGGGAGCGGCTGACGAGGCGGTTGACCGCGAGCCCGGTGATCAGCAGCACGGCGAGAACCGCGCCCGAGAGCAGCAGCGCCAGGCGCAGCGAGAGGGGCTGGCCGCGAACCGCAGCGGCCATCATGCCCGCTCGACGTGGGCCACCAGGCGGTATCCCGTCGAGGGCACCGTCTCGATGAGCCACGGCTGCCCGGCGTCGTCGCCCAGCTTCTTGCGCAGGTTCGCGACGTGCACGTCGACCACGCGCTGGTAGACCTCGTCGGGGCGCCGCGCCACCGCCTCGAGCAGCACGTCGCGTGAGAGCACGGCGCCCGGTCGGCGCACCAGGGCGCCCAGGAGGTTCGCCTCGCCCGGCGTCAGGCGGCCGGCGCCACCGTCGGCCAACGTGTACCCCCGGCTGCGGGGATCGAAGACGAGCCGGCCAGCGGCGAGCGAGAGGATGCCGTCTTCCTCCTCCGGCGGGAGCGTCCGCCGCAGGATGGCCGCCACGCGAGCCGTCAGCTCGTGCGGATTGAACGGCTTGGCGAGGTAGTCGTCCGCGCCGAGACGCAGGCCGGCGATGCGCTCGGCGTCGGATCGCTTGGCCGACGTGATGAGCACCGGGACGTCGCCCGCTTCGCGCAGGGCCTCGAGCACCGTCTCGCCCTGCATCCCGGGCAGCATGAGGTCCAGGATCACGAGATCGGCTCCACGGCTGGCGTACGCCTGCAGCGCCGTTGGTCCGTCGCCGGCATCGGTCACCGCGTGGCCCTCGCGCTCGAGGTAGAGGCGCACGAGCTCGCGCAGGCGCGGCTCGTCCTCCACGACCAGGATCCTGGCACCCATGGCAGCATGCTATCCCGCGGCGGTTCAGGAGATGTCAAGACGCGCCCCACCGATCTTGATGCGATCTGAATCACCCATCCCGAAGCTGGAGGGGAATCCGATCCCTGCAGACCGAAAGGAATGGACCGATGAAGACCCTCAAGGCGCTCGGCCTGGCGGGTAGCCTCGTTGCCGCGGCCCTCGTGGGCGGCACGCTCATCAGCATCGTCTCCGCCAGCCCGGGCTCCCCGGTCTCGGGCGGCACCGGCATCCTCGGCGACGACGCGGACACCGGCGCCTACTGCGACCTCTGGCGCCAGGCCTTCGCCGACGAGCTCGGCGTCGCCGTGGACGACCTGACGTCGGCCGGCAAGGCCGCCGCGATCGCCACCATCGACCAGGCGCTCGCCAACGGCGACCTGCCGCAGGACGTCGCCACTCGCATGCAGGAGCGGATCCAGGCGGCCGACGGCGACGGCTGCCGGCTGCTCGGCGCCGGCTTCATGGGCCTGGGTCGCCACGCCGCGCGGGCAGACTTCCGGCTCGACTGGATGAGCGCCGCGGCCGAGGCGCTGTCCATGGATCCGGCAGAGCTCGCGACCGCGCTGCGCGACGGCGACTCGCTGCAGGACGTGGCCGAGGCGCAGGGCGTCGACTACGGCGACGTCTCGCAGGCGATCCTCGACGCTGCCCAGCGGGACCTCGATGCGCTGGTCAGCGCGGGCAGGATCAGCCAGGAGCGGGCCGACCTGCGGCTGGCGCACCTGTCCGATCGCCTGGACGCCGGTGAGTTCCCGCCCCTGCCCGGAGACCGTCCCGGCCACGGCATGCGCCACGGGCCCGCGCAGGGCGGCACCGGAACGGGGAACGGCATCGGCGCCTTCAGCAGCTGAGGTCGGCAGCCCGCGGTGCGGTCAGGTCGTGAAGCGGACCATCCGCGCATCGGTGACGGGCTCGTACCCGATCGCGACGTAGATGTGGTTGGCGGTAGGGTTCGCGAGGTCCGTGTAGAGGAAGCAGAACCGTCGCCCCTGGGCCAGGTTCCACTGGCTGGCGAAGGCGGTCAGGGCGCTGGCGTAGCCCCGCCCCCGGTCGGCGGGCACTGTGTAGACCGGGCCGATGCGGATGCCGTTCGGCGTGGGGCTGTGCGCCGATACGAGCGAGACCGGCCGGCCGGCCACCTCCCAGAGCCAGAACTGCCGCTCTCCGGCAGGATCCCAGCCGTCGACCCCGCCCGCCGCGCGCTCGGCGTCCTGCCCCGGTAGTGCCTCTGCGTGGAAGTCGACGACCCACTGGCGGAGGAGCGCGCGGTCGCCGGCGTCGGCACGCCGGGCGCTTCCTGCCACGCCCGACGGCGGCGTCACGCGCGACAGCCGGTAGATGCGCTCCTCCATCAGCGTCTCGACGCGGCGGCCGCGGTGCGCTGACCACGCCGCCGCGAAGCGATCGACGGCGCCCGGGGGTCCCGTCACGCCGGGCAGCTCGTCATCGGCGAGCTCGTCGGCCAGCAGCCGCAGCGCCAGCGGATCGTCGACCTCCGACAGGAGGAGGTTCCACGGCGGCGTGCGCATCGCCGCCGCCACCGGGCCGCCGTCGCCGGCGATCACGGCGAAGTAGGGCATGGCACCGGGATCGGCATCGACATCGGCCTCCTCGGACATGTCGCCGGCGATGCCCAGCATCAGGTTGTGCTCTGCCTCGCGCTCGGCGAGCCAGGCTCCGGCATCGGCCAGGAATGCACGGGCGCTTCGGTAGGTCGTCAGCCGGAGCATGGGCGAGAGGGTACGCTTTGGGCATGACGAAGATCGGTTACGCATGCATGCTCGAGCAGTTCCACCCCACGGACCTGCTCGACTGGGCCGAACAGGCCGAGGGGGCAGGATTCAGCGCCGGGTTCCAGGTGAGCGAGCACTTCCATCCCTGGACCCCGCAGCAGGGTCAGTCGGCCTTCGCCTTCAGCTTCATGGGGGCTCTGGGCCAGCGAACCTCGCTCCCATTCGGCACCGCGGTCACCTGCCCGGGCTTCCGCTACCATCCCGCGGTCATCGCGCATGCGGCCGGCACGCTGGGCGCCATGTACCCCGGCCGCTTCTGGCTGGGGCTGGGTGCCGGCGAGGCGCTCAACGAGCACGTCATCGGCGGCGAGTGGCCGGAGATCGGCATCCGCTCGGCCATGATGTTCGAGGCGATCGAGGTCATCAACAAGCTCTTCACCGGCAAGGTCGTCAAGCACGACGGCGAGTACTTCACGCTGGAGTCCGCCCGTCTCTACACCCTGCCCGAGGAGCGGGTCCCCGTCTACGTCGCCACCGCCGGCCCGTTGAACGCGAAGCGCACCGGCAGGTACGCGGACGGCATCATCACGGTGGGCGCGGCCGACGAGAAGATCAACATGCTCTGGGACAAGTTCCGCGACGGCGCCCGCGAGGCTGGCAAGGATCCGTCGAAGATGGCGACCCAGCTGCAGGTCCACGTCTCGTGGGCGGAATCGCAGCAGGCCGCCGAGGACCAGGCGCTGAAGGAGTGGCCGAACGGCGGCATGCCCTTCCCGAAGCAGGACATCAAGAATCCGGAGGACTTCGCCAACATGGCGAAGCTGGTCCGCATCGAGAACTTCGCCAACCGGATGATGATCAGCGCCGATCTCGACGAGTACGTGGAGATGCTGCAGAACTACGTCGAGATGGGCTTCGACGAGATCTACCTCCACAACGTGGGGCGGAACCAGGCCGAGTTCATCAGCACCTTCGGCGAGAAGGTGCTCCCCCGCCTGAAGCTTTCCTGATCGAGACCGATGCCGGCGCTGGATGCCCATGAGGCCCGGCGCCGGTTTGGCGCTGCGCGTGTCGCTCGCCTGGCGACCATCCGGGCGGATGGACGGCCGCACATCGTGCCGATCGTTTTCGCGGTCGAGGGCGAGATGATTTACTCGATCGCCGATCCGAAGCCGAAGGACGGGCTGGACCTGCTCCGGCACCGGAACATCGCGGCCATGCCGGCCGTTTCGCTCCTCGTCGACGAGTACCACGAGCCGTGGGCAGGCATCTGGTGGGTCCGCGCCGACGGCGTCGCGCGGGTCGCAGTCGATGGGCCGGAGCGGGAGACCGCCATCAGGCTGCTGCGAGCCAAGTACCCCGACTACGCCACCTGGACCTCACCGTTCGGCGCCGCCACCGTGATCAGGATCGAGCGCCTCAGCTCCTGGGGAATGTGAACGCCCTACTCGACCGATTCCCAGACCGAGGCGATCCCCTGTCCGACGCCGATGCACATCGTCGCCAACCCGTGCCGCGCGCCGCGACGCCGCATCTCGTGCATCAGCGTCGCCACCAGCCGTGCTCCCGACGCTCCCAGCGGGTGGCCGATGGCGATGGCGCCGCCGTTGACGTTCGTCGTCTCCGGGTCGAGGCCCAGCTCCCGCATGACGGGCAGCGCCTGGGCGGCGAAGGCCTCGTTGAGCTCGACCACGTCCATGTCGGCCACGTCGAGCCCGGCGCGCTCCAGCGCCCTGCGACTGGCGGGAATCGGACCGAGCCCCATCGTCGCCGGATCCACCCCCGCCACGGCGGACGACACCATCCGGATCACCGGGCGCAGCCCCAGCTCGGCGGCGCGCGCCTGCGACGTGACGAGCAGTGCCGCGGCGCCGTCGTTGATCCCCGAGGAGTTCCCCGCCGTCACGCTGCCGCTCGCGTCACGTCGGAAGGCCGGCCTCAGCTTGGCAAGCTGCTCGATGGTCGTCTCCGGCCGGGGATGCTCGTCGACGCTGACGGTGACCGTCTCGCCGCGCTTCGCGCCCGGTACCTCGATCGGCACCACCTCGTCGGCGAAGCGGCCGGCGTCCCGGGCGGCGGCCCAGCGGTGTTGGGACTCGAGGGCGAAGGCATCCTGCTCCTCGCGGCTGACGCCCAGCCGCTCGACCACGTTCTCGGCCGTCTCGCCCATCGAGTACGGGTAGTGCGCATCGGCCAGGCGCGGGTTCGTGAAGCGCCAGCCGAGCGTGGTGTCGTACAGCGTCTGCTCGCCGCGCGGGAAGGCCGCCGACGGCTTCGCCATCACGAACGGCGCGCGCGACATCGACTCCACCCCGCCGGCCACGAACAGGTCCCCGTCACCGGCAACGATGGCGTGTGCGGCCATGATCACCGCGTCCATGCCCGAGCCGCACAGGCGGTTCACGGTTGCGCCCGGCACCTCGACCGGGAGCCCCGCCAGCAGGGCGGCCATGCGGCCGACGTTGCGGTTGTCCTCGCCCGCCTGGTTGGCAGCGCCCAGGATCACGTCGTCGATCTGCGAGGGATCGATGCCGGTCCGCTCGACCAGCGCACGGGTGACGTGCGCGGCCATGTCGTCGGGTCGCACGCCGGCCAGCGCGCCGCCGTAGCGGCCGAATGGCGTTCGCAGGCCGTCGACGACGACAGGGGTGCGGGCGGGGTCGGCGTGCTGCGGCTGCATCGTTCTGGCGATGCTAGCACCGAGCGATGACGCGCCTTCCCCGACGGGGCCCCGGCGGCGGTACGATCCACGCGATGGACGTCCGGGCCGAGAGCCAGGTCCCGCAGCCCGGTCAGCGACGCGGCTGGTGGCTACGCGATGCGCTTGCCGCCGACGGCGACCCGGCACCGGAGCCCGCCCTGGAGGGCGACCAGCGCGCCGACGTCGCCATCATCGGTGGTGGCTACACCGGCATGTGGACGGCCTACTTCCTCGCGCGGCGAGCGCCCGGGACGCGCATCGTGCTCCTGGAGCAGGACATCTGCGGCGGTGGGCCGTCGGGTCGCAACGGCGGCTTCGTGCACGGCTGGTGGGAGGACCTCCCCTACCTGGTGGACCGATTCGGGCGCGAGGCCGGCCTGGCCATTGCCCGAGAGGCAGACGAGGTGGTCGACGGCATCGGGGCGTGGTGCAACGAGCACGATGTCGACGCCTGGTACACCAGGGCCGGCTACGTCACCGTCAACGCCTTTCCGCGCCGGGCGAGCGACTGGCGCGCGAAGGTGGCGAGGCTCGAAGCGCTCGGCGTGGGCGACCAGCTGCAGCCGCTCTCGCCCGACGAGGTACGCAGGGTCTGCGCCTCGCCCGTCTTCGGCGAGGGCCTGCTCATGCCGAGCGCCGCATCGATCCAGCCAGCCCGGCTCGCACGCGGTCTGCGCCGGGTCCTGCTCGAGCAGGGCGTGGCGATCCACGAGGGGACCGCCGTGCGGGGGCTGCGAGCGCGCGACTCCCTCATGCGCGTCGAGACGAGCGCGGGCTCGGTGACAGCGGACCAGGTTGTGCTCGCGGTCAACGCCTGGGCCGCGGGCTGGCCGGGCTTCAGAAGTCGGGTCCTCGCCTGGGGCAGCTACATGGTCATGACGGAGCCGATCCCGGACCGGCTGGAGGAGATCGGCTGGACGGGCGGTGAGTTGCTCAGCGACGACCGCTTCACGATCAGCTACTTCCGGACCACCGCGGACGGGCGGATCGCATTCGGCGCCGGCGTCGGCGCCGCCGGCTTCGGCGGACGCATCGGCCCGGTCTTCAGCCACGACCGACGAGCGGTACGACGGGTGGTGGCGAACCTGGACCACCTGCTGCCGATGCTGCGCGACGTTCGGCTGGAGGATGCCTGGGGCGGTCCCATCGATATCACCGGCGACCGCATGCCGGAGATCGGGAGCACGCACCGTGGCCGGCTCCACTTCGCCCACGGTTTCGCGGGGAACGGCGCGGGCCCGTCTCGCTTCGCTGGCCGTGTGCTGGCGGCGCTCGTCGATCGGCCGGATGACCCGCTGGCGCGGCTGCCGATCGTCGGCCGCCGACAGCCGCTGCTGCCGCCGGAGCCGATTCGCTTCGCGGGCGCTCGCCTGGTGCGCGAGGCGCTCATCCGGCAGGACGACCGCTACGACGCGGGGCGCCGTCCGTCGCGCGTCCTGGATGCGATCAGCCAGCTACCGCGACTGCTCGGCTACCGCATCGGCCACTGAGCGAGCGGCGGGCTCAGGCTGAGCGTCGCGCTGGATGGGTCGCGGTCACCGCGTCGAGCAGCCGCCGCGAGACCGCCGCCACCTCGTCCACCGCGGCATCGAACGCGGCCTCGTTGGCGGGCGACGGCTTGCGGTAGCCGCTCACCTTGCGCACGTACTGCAGCGCGGCGGCGCGCACGTCATCGTCGGAGGCTGGCTGGTCCAGGATGCGGAGCGTCTTGATCGATCGGCACATGCCGCGCAGTCTACGTCTCCGCCAGGAGCTCCTCCAGCGAGTCGATGATCCGGTCGGCGGCGGAGACATCGGTCTCGGCGAACTGCGGGACGGCGATGCAGGTCAGCCCCGCCGCCTTGGCGGCGGTCACGCCGCTGGCCGAGTCCTCCAGCGCGAGCGCCTCGTCCGGCGCGACGCCCAGGCGCTCACAGGCGAGCAGGTAGAGGTCCGGTGCGGGCTTCGGCTTCTCCACGTCATCGGAGGTGACGATCGCGTCGAAGGCATCGCCGATGCGCGCCGTGGCGAGGGCGGTGTCGACCAGCGCCCGCGGGGAGTTCGACGCGAGACCCAACCGGGCGTGGCCGCGCAGCCGCTCGACCAGCTCCACGGCTCCGGGGCGGCTCTCGACCTGCTCGCGCAGGTGCTCGTGCATCAGCGCGATCATCTCCTGCACCAGCTGCGGCCCCTCCTCCCGCGAGACGCCGAGCCGATCGGCGAAGTAGTCGGCGGTGAACGCGAAGCTCGTCCCGATGACCGTCATCTTGTCGTCCCAGCTGAACTCCGCGCCGCGCCGCGCGAAGAGCTCCACCTCGGCCCGATGCCACAGGATCTCGGTGTCCAGCAGCAGGCCGTCCATGTCGAAGACGACCGCGCGAAAGCGGTCGCGCAGCAGGTGGGTCACACGCCGGCTGGGAAGAAGGAGGCGCCGCCCTCGGCCAGCGATCGGAGCAGGGGTACGACCCGGTAGCGTCCATCCGGGATGGCGGCGTGCAGCGCGTCCAGCGTGTGGACCACGTGGACCAGGCCGATCCGCTCGCCCCACTCGAGCGGTCCCGATGGGTAGTTCATGCCGAGCCGCATGGCGGTGTCGACGGCCTCCGGCGAGGCGACGCCATCCGCGACGGCCGAGGCGGCCTCGTTCACGATCGTCGCCAGGATTCGCGCGGCGATCTGCTGCTCGTCCAGTCGCTGAAGTGGCGGCCCGTCGGGCCTGCGCGAGAGGCCGGGCCAGGCGCGACCTCGCGCGCCGTCGGAACCGTAATCGTAGAAACCTGCCCCGGCCTTGCGGCCCAGCCGCCCGGCCGTGACCAGGCTGCGCTGCAGCGCATGGGGTCGGTAGCGCGGGTCGTGGAAGAACTGGTCGAAGACGCTCTGGCTGACGGCGAAGTTGACGTCCAGGCCGATGGTGTCGAGGAGCTCGAACGGTCCCATCCGGAAGGCGATGCCACGCATGGCGGCGTCCACCGCCTCCACCTCGGCGGCCCCCTCGCCCACGATGCGCAGCGCCTCGAGGTAGTAGGGCCGCGCCACGCGGTTGACGATGAAGCCGGGCGTATCGGCGGCCAGCACCGGCGTCTTGCCCAGGCGTCGGGCGAGCGCGGCGACGGCATCGGTCACGGCGGGTTCGGTCATGGCGCCCGCCACCACTTCGACCAGGGGCATGAGGGGAACCGGGTTGAAGAAGTGCATGCCGACCACCCTGCCCGGCTGCTCGGTCGCGGCCGCAATGGCGCCAACCGAGAGGCTGCTCGTGTTGGTGGCGAGTACCGATTCGCGCCTCGTCGCTGCATCCAGCAGGCGGAATGCCTCGCGCTTGAGGTCGAGCTCCTCCGGGATCGCCTCGA
This sequence comes from uncultured Chloroflexia bacterium, assembly GCA_963777045.1. Taxonomy (GTDB): domain Bacteria; phylum Chloroflexota; class Limnocylindria; order QHBO01; family QHBO01; genus JAPSGM01. The sequence goes on along the minus strand of CAVZPD010000028.1, from coordinate 101,931 downwards.
TCACCACGTCCGCGTCGCTCGCCAGCTCCTCCAGGCTGCCCGTGGCATCGATGCAGGCCATGGCAGCCTCGCGCTGCTGCGCCGTCATCTGCTCCTTCTCGACCTTCCGCGCCAGGAAGCGGCTGATTCGCTCGCGCGCCCGCTCTACCGCCCCGGGAACCGGATCGTGGAGACGTACGTGGAGGCCGGCCTCTGCCGCGACCTGGACGATGCCGCTGCCCATCGTGCCGGCGCCAAGCACCGATACCCGCTCGACCGCCGCCAGCCGCTCTCCGTCAACGTCCAACGAAGCTCGGTTCCCGCTTCTCGCCGAAGGCCGCAACGCCCTCGGCATGGTCCTGGGTGCGGCCGGCGAGCTCCTGGAGCGCGGCCTCCGCGGCAAGGCTCTCGTCCAGGGAGACGTCCTCCGCCTGGTTGATCAGCCGCTTTGCCAGCGCCAGTGCCTTCGTCGGCGCGGCGGCCAGCCGTTGGGCGGCCTCTGCAACCGTGGCGCGCAGCTCGACCGCGGGAACAACCGCGTTCACGAGTCCGCTCTCCCTCGCCTCCTCAGCGGTGAGTGGCTCCCCGCTGAAGATGAGGTGCGCCGCCCGGTGGCGGCCGAGAGCGCGCACCAGCGTCCGCGTCGAGCCGGAGTCGGGCACCAGGCCGATACGCACGAAGGCCTGGATGAAGCGGGCCTCGTCGCTGGCGTAGACGAGGTCGCAGGCGAGGGCCAGGCTGACGCCGGCGCCGGCGGCGACGCCGTTGACCGCGGCCACGACCGGCTTCGGCAGCTGCCTGATCGCCCGGACGAGGGGGTTGTACTCGGTCGTGAGGCGCGTTCGGAAGTCGCGTTCGTCCGGCCCGGCCCGCAGGTCGGCTCCCGAGCAGAACCCGCGTCCCTCGCCGGTCAGGACCACGGCACGCACGCCCTCGTCGCGCGACAGCGCCTTGAAGGCCGCCAGCAGCTCGCGGCGCATCGTCACGTTCAACGCGTTCAGGGAGTCGGGCCGGTTGAGCACGACGGTCGCAACGCCATTCGACGTTTCGACGCGGATCGTCTCGTGGGCGGCTTCCGGCATGCTGCCGATTCTAGCGACCGCCTGCCGGCTACCGTGGCCCAGCGGCGGCACTTGCCTGCTCGCGCCAGTGTGCAGACGTCGATAGATCTTCGCTTCGCTGCCTGAACCTCGCCTCGGGTTTGGATCCGATCGTTCTATCGGTGCAGGGTCTGCACGCGACGATCCCCGAGGTCGAGGCCGTGTGGCGCGTGCGCGCATAGATGTGACAAACAGCCGCCGGGGAGGCCCTTCAGGCGCAGGATCGCAGATCTATCGCCGTCATCGACCGTGCGTCACCAACTACTGGCTATTGACTGGTGACGCCCCGCCGGCTAGCATCGCGGGAAACGCCAAGCAGAGGATGACCGGATGGATCGAGCGGCCGTGGAGCGATGGATCGAGGGCTATCGGCGCGCATGGGCCTCCGATGACGCCGACGACGTCGCCGCCCTGTTCACCGAGGACGCGACCTACAAGCCGTATCCATGGCGCCGCGAGGCCACCGGCTGGCAGGGTCGCGACGAGATCGTTGCCAAGTGGGTCGAGCGCGGCGACTCGAAGATCGGCTGGCGGTTCGATCACGACATCCTGGCGGTGGACGGCGACACCGCGGTGATCGAGGGCTGGACTGCCTACGACCGTGGCGAGGGCGAGCCCTGGGACGAGGCGTACGCCAACGTCTGGCTGGTCCGATTCGCCGATGACGGCCGGGCGCGCGAGTTCAAGGAGTGGTGGGTCCAGAAGCCAACCGACTGACCCCGCCCTTTTCGGCCATGGCTTCCGCCACCGAGCGGCGGCTCTCGTCCCACTCACCAGCCGGAACCTTGGGAAGCAGGTCATCCCACACGGCGAGCATGGCACCGCGCATCTGCCACATGCCTTGCGGGCGCGCCAGGAACCAGACGTGGAAGTGGAAGCCGCCATCGCCCCAGCGGTTGACGTGGACCCTGCCCACCGAGTCGAGGCGACCGATGGCGCGGGCGACGCGCTGGATCATCGGCCCAAGCTCGGCGGCCTCGCGGGCCGGCAGCTCCTCCAAATCGGCGTGCACCTTCGGCTGCAGGACCGCCACCATGGGGAGTCCATGGGGCTCTGGCTCGATCAGCAGGCGCCAGCGCTCGTCCTCCCAGGCGACCAGGGCCTCGTCACTGGTCCCATTGCACGACTGGCAGTCGGCCAATTCGACCCCGTGGCGTTCCGGCTCGGGGAGAGTCGGCTCCTCCAGGGGCTTGACCGCGATCTCGCCGTCGAACGGAAAGAGCGGGTCGTCCGCGGTCTCGCCCAGCGGCAGCCGCTCCCCGATCGGCAGGCGCCGGAGGTAGTCGCTCATCTGCCTTTGAAATCGGGCTCGCGCTTCTCCAGGAATGCCGCCATCCCCTCCTTCTGGTCCTCGCTGGCGAAGAGGAGATAGAAGAGGCGCCGCTCGTGGGCCAGCGCATCGGTCAGGCCCATCTCGTAGGCGGCGTTGACCGCTTCCTTGGCGACGCGCAGTGCCACCGGCGACTTGGTGGCGATCCTGGCGGCCAGCGCCAGGGCGTCCTCGACCACCAGCTCGTCGGGGATCACCCGCGCCACCAGACCGCGGTCGGCCGCCTCTGGCGCACTCATCGGTTCGCCGGTCAGGACCATCTCCATGGCGCGGCTCTTGCCGATGGCCCGCGTCAGCCGCTGCGTGCCGCCGGCGCCCGGGATGACGCCGATGTTGATCTCCGGCTGCCCGAACTTCGCATTCTCTCCGGCCAGGATCAGGTCGAGCGCCATGGCCAGCTCGCAGCCGCCCCCGAGGCACCAGCCGTTGACCGCGGCGATCACCGGCTTGGTGATGCGCCGGATTCGGTCCCACTGTGCGATGCGGTTGGTCCGGAGCATGTCGACGGGCGTAGCCCCCGCCATCTCGCCGATGTCCGCCCCGGCGGCGAAGGCGCGCTCGCTGCCGGTGACGACGATGGCGCGAACCCCATCGTCGCGGTCGAGCTCTTCGAGCGCCTCGCAGAGGGCGTCCATGGTCGCGCCGTTGAGGGCGTTGAGCTGCTTCGGCCGGTTGAGGCGGACCAGGGCCGTCCGCTGCTCCGCCTGCCGCTCGACGAGGACGAGCTGCTCCGCAGCCGTCACGGCTCCGCACGCTCCCACGCATCGGTCAGGGGCGAGCCGCAGACGCCGCAGAAACCATGTCCCGCCGGAAGGCCCGAGGCGCCGCACCGCCCACACGTCCGCGGCGAGACCGCCATTTCACGCAGGGCGTCGTAGCGGGGCTCGCGCTTCTCGTGGAACGCGTCCACCGCCTCCTTCGTCTCGTCCGAGGTCGAGTGGATCGCCAGCCAGTCGCGCGCGTGCGTGACCGTCTGGGACCACACGAGATCGCGCCACCAGTTGAGCTGTGCCTTCGTGTAGCGAATCGTCTCCGGCAGCTTGCGCCGGAGGTTGTCGGCCAGGTCGGCCACGGTGGCGTCGAGCTGGGCGCGCGGGACGACCCGCGAGACCAACCCCCAGTCGAGCGCCTGCTGCGGCGAGATCCGGTCGCAGAGCATGACGATCTCGCGCGCCCGACGATCCCCCACCACCAGCGGCAGCCACTGCGTCGCGCCGCCGGCCGGCACCGAGCCGTGCTCCGGTCCCACGTGGCGAATGTACGTATCGTCGACCATCACCGACAGGTCACAGGCCAGCTGCAGCTCCTGGCCGCCACCCACCGCCACGCCGTTGATCCGCGCGATCGTCGGCTTGCCGATATGGCGCAGCCGATCGTGCATCTCGATGAAGGCGCCCATCCAGCGCCAGTACTGCCCTGAATGCGTCCCCATCCGCGCCTGCTCATCGAGGTCGGCCCCGGTGCAGAAGGCGCGATCACCGGCACCGGTCACGACCACCACGGCGATCGCATCGTCCCAACTGGCGTCCTGGAAGGCCTGCGCCAGCTCGCGCAGGGTGGTGAAGTCGAAGGCGTTCAGCACCTCGGGCCGGTCGATCGCCACCGTCGCCACGCTGGCGTCAGGATCCTTGCGGTAGCTGATGCGCTCGAATCCGAAGGCCGCAGGATCCTGCGGCGCCGGGACCGATGCTTCAGGCATCTCCTCAGGCCTCCAGCGGCGCGTCGTCGTCGACGATCAGCATGTTCACGCCGGCGCCCGCGAAGTTGCGCAGGTCGCGGCCGCTCTCCATCCCCGCCTCGGAAGCGAGCGCGGCATCCAGGTCGGCGCGCGAGTCGAAGGCCATCTCCGCCACCAGGTAGTAGGGCGACGGGCGACCAGCCACGCCATCGGCCTTCGTCAGGCGCAGCTCGCGAAGCTTCGGGTAGCGACGGACGATCGGTGCGTGGACCTCGCGGTAGTGCCGGTCGAAGGCCTCGGGATCCTCGGGTTGGCTGAAGAGCGCGATGAAGCGAGCTGCCACGCTACTTGTTCGCGAAGTAGTCGGCGTTGATCTGGATGTACTTCTGCTGGTCGTCCGGCACCGCGTCCTCGGCGAAGATGGCGGTCACCGGGCACTCGGGCTCGCAGGCGCCGCAGTCGATGCACTCGTCCGGATCGATGAAGTACATCGGATCGTCGTCGGTGGCGTGGATGCAATCAACCGGGCAGACGTCGACGCAGGATGCGTCCTTGACACCGATGCACGGCTCGGCGATGACGTAAGTCATATCGGGCAGTTCTCCTCGTGGAAGAGGCTCATCGACTGTCGACTCAGGATACACCGATGCGAGCTGCCCGTTGGCCGACGCCGGGCCGTGACCCGAGCCGCCGTGGCGGCGGGAACGTTGGTTCAGCGAGGACGCTTGGAGGTCGCACTGGCGCGCGGCGCATCCGCCAGGCCGATGAGCACCAGGCGCGGGTCCACCCACTCCGTCTCTCGTCCGGAACTGGGCGCCGGGACCGATGATGCCTGGGCGGGGGCTCCCAGGAAGCGGAGCTGGATGGGGGGCCCGGCCTCGCCGCCCGAGGTGAAGTCGTCGTCGCCAGGAGGCGGCGGGGTCGACAGCGCGTCGGCGTCGCGGCGCTCCTCCTCGGTCAGGTCACGGAACGAGTCGAAGAGCTGCACGTCGGTTCGGCCGTGCGCCTTCGCCCAGCTGAGGGCGGCGTGCGCGTCGCGCCGCAGCGCGGCTGCGCTCTCGCTCAGTTCGGGGAGGCTTGAGATACCGGCTGAGAACGACCACTCGCACCCGGCATCTGCCTTGTCGCCCTCTTCGAGCGCGGCCAGCAGCAGTCGACGCAGGACCCCCTGCGCCCTGCCGGCGGGACATCCGGGCATCAGGACGGCGAACTCGTCGCCATCGGTTCGGAACGCGAAGTCGTCGGTTCGCGTCCGGCTTGCGAGCAGCCGCCCGATGCCAGCCAGGACACGGTCTCCCGCCTCCTCGCCATGCTGCTCGTTGATCCGCGCCAGCTGGTCGATGTCGAGGACGGCCAGGGAGAGGGGTTGATCCATCTCGTAGGCCAGTTGGACCTGCCGCGCCAGTTCGGCGTCAAAGCCGCCGGCATCGAGCAGGCCGGTCTGCGCGTGGACAGCGGGTTCCGCTGCATCGGCTCGCACGACCTCCGCCAGTCCCTCGAACGCGACCGCAGCCTGGGCGCCTGCGCCGCGACGATCCGTGAGCTGCCGCGACGCGGCGACGAGGGCCATCGGCAGCATTGTTCCGGCCGCCAGCAGCCACACCAGTGAGCCGATGTCGAACGGTTCGGGTGCCGCTCCCAGGTAGAACGGGAGGGTGATCGCCATGACGCCAAGGAAGGCCACCGAGAGCGCGGCGGGCGTCGACGCAGCGATCCGCGCCCCGGCTGGTGACGCCGCGGTCGTGGTGCTCTGCTGTGCGTAGCCCGGGAGAGATGACATGCCGTTTCCTGGCCGGTTAGCGATTTGCCACTACGTCATACCCCTCCGGCATCGATTCAGGCATGGCCCGGTAGTACCGGCAGGCATGACCCAGGTCCCTGCGGCGGTTGGCTCCCACCAGGACCTGGGCCTGGTACGGACTTCCCATGTGCCGGCCAACGTCGACCGCTCTACCGTTGCTGCGGGGTAGAGCGAAGAACGTCTGCAATTGCCCATGGAGGGATGCTCATCGCCAGGTACGCGGCTGCGGCCCTCGTTGCGGCGCTCCTGCTGACACTGGCCTGGCCGGCCGTTGCCGGCGCGGGCCAATGCAACGGTGGGGGCCACACCCTCAGCCTCTCGAACGGTGGCGTCAGCCCCGGCTCCGGCAGTGCCTCCACCTCGTTCGTCTTCACGGTTACCTACCGCGACACCGGAAACTGCGCTCCTGACAAGGTGACGCTGCAGGTCGCGGGCCTGGGAACCTATGCGCTGAGCGCGGCCGGGACGTCGTATGCGAGCGGGGTCATCTTCAGCAGAGCCCTCCAGTTCACGACGCCGGGGGCGTACGGCTACTCCTTCACGGCAGCATCAGGCAGCAAGTACGCAACATTGGCGGGCGTGCGGCCGGCGACCTTCGTGGTAACCGCGGCCGCCCCCACGCCGCCGCCGACGCCAAAGCCCACGCCGAAACCGACGCCGAAACCGACGCCGAAACCGACGCCGAAACCGACGCCGGCGCCAACGGCGCGGCCGACCGTGGCGCCGGCCACACCCACAGCCCCACCGTCCACCGCCGCTTCGACACCCTCCTCCGCCTCGGGCGCCTCGCCGCCGCCCACCGTGCCCGTGCCGAGCGCAAGCGCCAGCATCGCCACGGCCTCCCCCGCGGCGGGGACGACCCCTCCTTCGCCGGCGATCGTCACGAGCAGCGACGATGCGAACCCGCCGGCCAAGGGCGGAACCGGCCCGAGCCACGGCAGTCCGTCCGACGGCTTCATCCGGTTTGCGACGTGGGCAGTGGTGACGGTGGCCGGCCTGTGGCTGCTGCTGGCACTATCCAGGCGGCCAGGTCCGACCGCGTCCGATCCGGCGGCCGGAGCGCTCCTCTCTGCCCAGGCCGGCGGCGCACCCGCTGGCCCGACCGTGGCCGCAGCGCGTCCGTTCCGAGAGGAGGCCGACATGCCGCGCTGGCTGCGACCCTCGGTTCGTGCGGCGCGTGGCCGCGGTTCACGGAACTAGCCCCGCCTCAGTCTCAGGCCGAGCCCAGCTCCACGGCAGCCTGCTCCGCCTGCAGCCGAGCGTAGCCGGGCTTGATCTGCTCGTTGATGATGCGCAGCCGGCCGTCGAAGGGCCAGAACGCCGACTTCATGGCGTTGAGGGTCAGCCACTCCATCTCGTCGAGGCCGATGCCGAAGGCCGCCACCAGCGCCGCGAACTCGTCTGACAGGCTGATGCCGCTCATCAGCCGATTGTCGGTGTTGACCGTCACGCGGAAGCGCAGTCGCCGCAACAGATCAATCGGATGCTCGGCCACGCTGGCAGCCGCGCCGGTGTGGACGTTCGAGGTGGGACACATCTCCAGCGGCACGCGTCGATCGCGCACGTAGGCCGCCAGCCGACCGAGCACGATCCGGCCGTCGGGCCGCTGCGTGATGTCGTCCACGATGCGGACGCCGTGGCCAAGCCGCTCGGCGCCGCACCACTGCAGCGCCTCCCAGATGCTCGGCAGGCCGAAGCCCTCGCCAGCGTGGATCGTGAAGTGGAAGTTCTCGTGGGCGATGAGGTGAAAGGCGTCCAGGTGCCGGCTCGGCGGGAAGCCGGCCTCGGGCCCGGCGATGTCGAACCCGACCACGCCACCCTCGCGGTGGCGGACCGCCAGCTCGGCGATCTCCACCGAGCGCGCGGCCTGGCGCATGGCGGTGATGATCAGGCCCAGCGTGATGGGACGCCCCTCCGCGCCCCGCCGCAGGCCGGCTAGCATGGCCTCGGTCGCCTCGTCCAGGCTGAGCCCGCCCTCGGTCAGGAGCTCGGGCGCCATCCGCACCTCGGCGTAGACGACGCCATCGGCCGCGAGATCCTCCGCGCATTCAGCGGCGACGCGCTCGACGGCATCACGCGTCTGCATCACGGCGACGGTGTGCCGGAACCCATCGAGGTAGAGCTCCAGGCTCTTGCGGTCTGCGCCCCGCGTGAACCAGCGACCGAGCTCGTCGGGATCGCTGGTGGGCAGGCCGGCATAGCCGGCGTCACGAGCCAGCTCGATGATGGTCGCCGGCCGCAGGCCGCCATCCAGGTGGTCGTGGAGCAGCACTTTCGGCGCGCGGCGGATCGCGTCGAGATCCGGGGCCGGCCGCTTCAGCGTCACCATCGTCCAGCGAGACTAGCCGCCCGGATCGGGCGCCACAAGGTACGCTGGGCACGTGTCCGACCTGCCATGGGACCTGCCGCACCGTCCGCTGATCGCGGCTGCCGTGACGCCACTGCGCGACGACGGCGAAGCACTGGACGAACCGGCCTTCTGGCCGATGGTGCGGTTCCTCACCGGGCACGGCGCTGACGGACTCTTCGCCTGCGGCACCACCGGCGAGGGGATCCTGCTCTCGCTCGAAGAGCGAATGCACGCCGCCGTCCTCTTTCGCGCGGCCCTGACCGACGGGATCCTGGTGGTACACGCCGGCGCGCAGAGCACCCGCGATACCTGTGCGCTCGCCGCGCATGCCGCCGAGATCGGAGCCGATGGGGTGGCAGTCATCCCGCCCCCCTACTTCCCCCTCGATGCAGGTGCGCTCGGTGCCCACCTGGCGGCCGCCGCTGCCGCCTGCGCTCCACTCCCCTTCTTCATCTATGCCTTCGCGGCGCGCAGCGGCTACCCGGTGCCGATCGAGGTGGTGGAGCAACTGAGGCAGGCGGCGCCGAACCTCGCCGGCCTGAAGGTCAGCGAGTCGCCGTATGAACGTGTCGAGCCGTACCTGTCGGTGGGCCTGCCCGTCCTTGTCGGTTCGGAGCCGCTGATCACGCCGGCAATCGCCGGCGGCGCCAAGGGATCGGTCTCGGGCCTGGCCAGCGCGTTTCCCGAGATCGTGCGGCACGGTCTCGACCAGCCGGACGATGCGGCAGCGACACGCCTCGCGGGTGTGCGCCAGGTGATGGAGGCTCAGCCATTCATCGCCTCGGTGAAGCACGCGCTCGGCCGACGCGGGATCGCGGTCCGGCCGGATATGCGACCGCCCATGCGACCGCTCACCGACGCAGAACGCGCACGGCTCGATGCAGCGCTCGCTGACCTGGGCTACACCGAGGGAGCGTGATCTCTGGCACGGCGGCTGCGGTCAAGTTGTGGCATGACCATGAATCAGAAGCCGCACCGGGAGCCGCACACATGACCAGCCAGACCGCTCCGAATCGCAAGGTCACCGACGAAGCCAGCAAGCATGGCCTGAAGCTGGCGCGCGAGGCCGGCGACGCCTACCACCGGATGGTCGAGTACTTCATCGAGAACGTGGCGACGGCCGGTCAGACGCAGGAGGCCGGCGACTACCTGGTCGGCGTTGCCACCGAGGAGGCCGAGCCACTCTGGCACCTGCTTGGCGGGAAGCTCGAGCTGAAGGAGCCGGCGGCGGACCTCACCGCCCACCTCGAGGTGGTGGTCATGGACGCGGCCGACCATCGGTTCGTGCCGGGGCTGCACGTGGACGTCAGCGTCGCCCGCAACGGCAAGGAGATGGGCACCTTCCGGCTCCCGTTCCTGTGGCACCCGACCATGTACCACTACGGCCACAGCATCCACATCGACGAGGCCGGCGAGTACGACCTGACGGTCTGCATCGCGGCTCCCACCTTCGGGCGCCACGACAAGACGAACGGCAAGCGCTACGCGGACCCCGTCAGCCTGACCTTCGATGGCATTCGCATGGAGCCGGGACGGAAGACCTAGGAGTCCTGCCCCCGGTCGGCGAGCTGGACGTACGGTCGGCGCCACTCCGGCGGATCGAACGGCCGTCCGAAGAAGGACACCACGCGCCACACCTTCCCGTCGCGCAGGCGGACGAACTGTGCGACGTGCCACGTCTCATTGTTCGGGTAGTGGAGGATTCCAGAGATCCCGAACTCCTCGCCGCTGCCGATGACGTGGACGACGGTATAGGAAGGACCCACGACCCACGAGTCGTCGCCGCCGAGCACGGGCTTGAGCTCGCCGTGCAGCGGCTCACGATCGAAGCCCGGATAATGCTCAACCATTGCCACGAGGTTGGCCTTCCCCACGATCCGCTCGCCCGACTGCGGATACTCGTCCACGAAGTCGTCGTGCAGCAGTGCCTGGACGCCTTCTTTGTCAAACGCGGCCAGGGCGCGTGCAAAGCGCTCGACGATCTCGCGTGATCCGCCTGCCATCGCGGCACTCCTCTCTGCGGCCGCCTAGCCTGTCTCTCCGGGGTCCCCGGCGACGGCCATCTGCCCACCGGTGGCGATCCCCGTCTCCCGATGATAGGGCGCCGTGGCCGCGTCGTTCATCTCGAAGCGGGATGGCGGGGCGGCATCGGCCAGCTGCTCGATCTCCTCGTGGGTCAGCTCGTACCCGTAGCGGATGGCGGCCACGTTCTCGTCCTCGAAGCGGTGCGGGAGCGACTCGCGGATGGCGGCCTCGTGGAACTCGATCTCGGCAAGGCGCAGCAGCCGGCCCAGGGCGATCATGTTGCCGAAAAGCTCCTTGCCGAACTTCTCGCTGCCCAGCGAGGCGAAGGGAATCTGCTCCGCGCCCGGGACGTTGAGGCCCAGGTCGGTGACGACCTGCCGGCCGTGGATGCGCATGTGGCCCTTGTCGGCGAGCTTCAGCATGATGTCCGCCTCCTCGACCACCGGGTTGAGGATGGGCTCGTCGTCGAAGATCACGAAGGCGTCGGACATGCTGCCGCGCACGCTCGAGTCGTAGTCGAAGAGGACCGTCACCTCCTTGCCCATGCGCGCGAGCAGCGCACCGAGGACGCCGGCGATGACGCGGACACCCTGGCCGCCCACCCCGTCCAGCGCAATCCGCGTGACCATGGCTAGGCCGATGCCTCCGGATCCACGCCTGCCTCGCGGAGAGCTTCTTCGAGGCTGATCTCGCGCTTCGCGACGCGCAGCTTCAGCTCCGACGGCAGCTGCTGCATCAGTGCCAGCTTGCGCTGCGATTCGGCCTTGCGCTGCTCCTTCGGGTCCAGGTCGGCCGGCGCCGCGTCGCTCGACGAGAGCGGTCGCGCCGGCTGTGCGCTGCCGGTCTCCTCGGCCGCCGCCTCGGCCTTCTGCGCCGAGAGGTCGTCGGGCTGGTGCTGGGTCTGCGGATCGCGGCCGCTCTCGCTGATCGCGACGTCGCCGGCGGCGACCGGAGCGCCGGCAGGCGCGCTGGCCCCGGTACGCACCCATTCGGGGATCTCGATCCCCGCACTGGCAAGCGCCTCGAGCAGAGTGAGCTCCTTGCGCGCGACCTGCATCTTCACGTCAGTCGAGAGCTGCCCCATCAGCCTGGCCCGCTCCTGGGACTCGGCGCGCCGGCGCGCCTTCTCGTCGTCATCGGCCATCGGTGCCTTGGCGGTGGCGCCGCCGGCACCAGGCGACTCGGTGGCGGATGCCATCGGTCCAGTCGGCTGCGCCGGCAGGTCATCGGGGCGTGCGGGAGCCGAGGTCGTGCTGGACCCGTTGCCGTTCGTGGGTGCGGCGGCGCCATCGGCCTTCGGGTAGAGCACGCCGATCTCGAACGGGTTGAGGCGCTCGGCATCCTTTGCTGCCCGCTTGTAGGTCTTGCGGTAGAAGGTGAGCATCTCGTTGGCGCTGGCGAAGCCGATGCGCCGCCCGTTGTTCTCGATGCACTGGCTGGTGATGTCCACGAAGCTGAAACCGTCGTGCTCCACCGCCTCGCGAATCACGTTGCGCATGTGCTGCTGGTGGTAGACGGTCGTCTTGGCGTAGAGCGAGTGCGGGGACGAGCGCACCAGGCCCTGCAGGTTGATGGGCGTGTTCGGGTTGCCGGCCGGGCTGGAGAGCGTCTTGGTGCCGGATGGCGTGGTCGGGCCGGTCTGCCCACCCGTCAGTCCGTAGATCTCGTTGTTGTTGCAGAGCACGGTCAGGCGCGCATTGCGTCGAATGGCGTGGATGAGGTGGTTGCCGCCGATGCTGGCCGTGTCGCCGTCTCCGGAGACCACGATCACGTGCATCTCTGGCCGGACCGTCTTGATCGCCTCGGCGACCGGCAGGGTCCTGCCGTGCAGCGTGTAGACGCTCTCGTACTTCATGTAGCTGCCCATGCGACCGGTGCAGCCGATGCCGGTCACGACGACGGTGTTCGTCTCGTCCAGGCCCATCTCCTCGAGCACCATGGCCAGCTGGATCATGATGGTGCCGATGCCGCAGCCGGGGCACCAGATGGTGGGGAAGAGGTCGACCTTCAGGTTCTTCTTGAAGCCCATCTCGGCCATCACCGCCTCTGGCATCAGCCGATCCCCAGCGGCGAGCGCGGCATGGCCTCCGCCGGAGGCGCCGGGATGGGGGGCTCCGAGGGGCCGCCGGACAGGACGCGTTCCAGGCCGTCGCGCACCGCCTCCAGCGAGACGCGCCCCCCGAGCAGCGGAACGCGCTTCACCTCGCGGCCGAGGGCCAGCTGCGCCATGTCGGCGTACTGTCCGTCGTTGGCCTCCACGCAGACGATCTGCTCGTACCGCTCGGCGATCTCACGCAGCTCGTCGGAGAGCATGGGATGGATGCGGATGGGCCGGAAGAGCGCGTAGTCGCCTGCCAGCGGCGCCGCCACGCGGCTGACGATGCCGTAGGCGATCACCAGGGTCTTCGCATCCACGTTCCAGCCGTGCTCGTAGAACGCGTAGCGCTTCGCGACCTCCGCGTGCCGGTGCTTGGCCGCGTAGTACTGGCGCAGGTACTCGTCGGCGTCTGCGGTCGCGGGCTCACCGGCGTTTGGCCCGTGCTCGTACATCAGCACACCGGCGAAGAAGCGCGGCTTCCCCGGCTCGTGCTTTCCCAGCGGCGGGATGCTGCGCTCGACCACGCGCAGACCTTCGCGGAGCTCATCGAGGTCCACCACCTCGTTGAGGTGGCCCACGAACGTGTCGCTCAGGACCACGACCGGGCTGCGCGACTCCTCGGCGGCGTTGAAAGCCTCGACCGTGGTGCGGAAGGCCTCCGCCACGCCGTTGGGGTAGAAGGCGATGGGGCTGTAGTCGCCGGTGCTGCCGTACCTGACCTGCATGATGTCGCCCTGGCCCGGCATGGTCGGCATGCCCGTTGCCGGACCCACGCGCTGCACGTTGACGAAGACGGTCGGGATACCCACCTTCTGCCCGTAGCCGACCGCCTCCTGCATCAGGCTGAAGCCGGGCCCGCTCGTCGCGGTGAAGGACTTCGCGCCGGCGAGCGAGGCGCCCAGGATCGCGTTGGCGCTGGCGATCTCGTCCTCTTCCTGCAGGAAGCGGAACTCGGGGTGCTCCGCCGCCCAACCCGACGCGACGTTGAGGATCTCGGTCGACGGCGAGATGGGATAGCCGGCGTAGTAGCTGGCTCCTGCCGCGACCGCGCCGCGGAAGACGGCTTCGTTGCCCTGCGTCAGTTTGCGGGTCACTCGGCCTTCCCCTTCGCCTCGTGCGCGGCCACCGCGGCCGGGATCATCTCGATCGCCAGGTCGGGGCAGTAGCGCTCACAGAGGCCGCAGAGGATGCAGTTCTCCTCCTCGATGATCGCGTCGTTGCGCAGCACCAGGGTGTCCTTGGGGCAGATCTCGACGCAGATGTCGCAGCGCTTGCAGAAGACGGGGTTCCAGCTGATGTTGCCGTAGTCAACCCAGCGGATGCCGTCCTTGTGGTCGTTGGACGTGCTGGAGCCGAAGCCGATGGCCCCCGCAGCTCGGTCTCGTGTCATACATGGCCCATGTTACGAGGATCGGGGGCTCCATGCGGTGCGGGCCGGCCCCCTATGCCCGGGTCACATGGCCCCTATCTGCCCCGAGATCGAACCGCGCTGGGCGTGAGAGGGCCGCGGCCCGGAGGCCGCGGCCCTCGCCAGCAGGAGGAGGCAGGCGCTACTGCTCGATCACCTCGATCGCCTTGACGTTGGGGTTCTCCTGGTCATGCACGAAGGTGATCGTCAGCGTGTCGTCGGTCGGCGTGACCGAGAACGACTGCATTACCCCGACATCGGACCCGTACTGGTCGTACATGTCGAGGCCACTGATGACCGTTGATCCCTCGATCGTCACATCGAAGATACGTGGCCCCTGCGTATCGTTGTTCGAGGAGTCGAGGAAGATCTCGGCCAGGTAGAGGCGGACCTCGTAGGTCGTCCCCGCCGTGACCGGGAAGCTCCACGTCATCTCCTCCCCGGTGGCCTGGTCGTAGCGCTCCGTCTGAAACAGCTCCATTGGCGTGCCGGCCGGCACCGAGGAGTCGAGGGTGATGGTGTCGCCGGTGGAGTAGGTCTGGGTGTCCGCCGCGACGGCGTTCACGTACTCCGACGGCGCGCCGCTGGTATCGGCGGTCCAATCCGGCCCGTCCGAGCTCGAGATGGCGGGGCCACCGGCGTTCACCCGGTAGTGGGCGGCGGTACCGCCGCCACCCCCCACCGTCCCGCTGGTGACCTCGATCAGGTTCCAGCTGGCCGTGAACGGATCGGCGCCGTTCGACGTCGCGATGACGCCCACGGCCAGGGCCGTGCCGTCGGACGCGGTGACCCACTCCGCCGGGATCGTGGTACTGCCGACCGACTGCAGAGCACCACCATCGATCGAGTAGTAGGCCTCGACCGTGGGGTCGGTGACCGTTGGGTCAACGACGAGGTACAGGTCAACACTGCTCGACCCGACCACTGACGCCACGTCGGGGTTGGCGATCGAGGTGAAGGAGCCGGCCACTTCCTTGGCGAACTGGATGCCGCCCGTGCCGCCATTGGCGGCCACCACCAGCTTCAGGTAGTTGTCCTGGTCACCGTTGCCGATGAAGAGGCCAACCGACTGGTAGTTCGACGGCGTACTGCCGCCGAAGGGGCTGAGCACCTGGGTGTGCACCGTGAACGGCTCGGTCGCCGACGCGGCGTCGATCCCGAACTGGAAGCCGTACTGCTGGGTATTCGTCGCCGCGTGCGCGTCGCCCGCGGGGACTGCGTCGACGGTCAGGACACCGGCTGCCCCACCCGCCGTCATGCTGTCGGGATCGAACAGATCCAGGTAATCGGTCCCGTTCGTCATCAGCCCTGTGAAGCCCAGGCCGAGGAGGCTGTCGGGCGCGGAGTTCGGGCTGAAGTCGTACGTGACCGGGATGCTGGTCGTCATCCCGTTGTCCGGATCGACGGCGAACGGATCGGTGGTGTCGTTGATGCCGTCGTTGTCGTCGTCGGGGTCGTTCAGGTTGGAGACGCCGTCGGAATCGTAGTCGGGCGGCGTGCTGGCGGCCGAGCACGGGTCCGTCCCGTTGTCGATCTCGTCCGCGTTGGTGTACCCGTCGCTGTCCTCGTCGAGGGATGGATCATCGGCGCCGGTGCAGGTGGTTCCACCGCCGCCGTCGTAGTCGCCTGGCTCGAAGACGGTGATGTCGTTGCTGCCGTGGGCCGCGACCCAGACGGTGCCAGGGAAGATATCGTCATCGCCCTGCGCGGTGACGTCGAGCGGACTGCTGGCGAAGCCGCTGAAGAGGCTCGTCTTGTCGGTGACCGCGTCACCGGCACCGTTGAGCTGAATCCTCCATACGTTGCCGCTGAAGCTGGCCGCCAGCAGGTCGCCGGCCATGGCGCCGCCGAAGTTGCTGGCGGTGTACTCGGTCAGGCCGTTGGTGGAGCTGTTGAACAGCGTCAGCGCCCCATCGCCGCTGCCGGGCATCTGGTAGTCGCACTCGATGGGGTTGGCACCGGTCTGCACCGGTGACTGCCCGCCGAAGGTGTTCGCGGTGTTGCCGCGAGTCGGGTTGGGGTGGCCGCCGTAGTAGCCGGCGCCACTGATGTAGTGGAGGTTGTCCGAATCGGTCGGGCCGCCCTCGTTGACGCCGTTGGTGCAGTTGCCAGCGGCGCCCTCGTTGACCGGGACGTCGCCCCAGCCGGCGTTCGAGCCGTTGTCGATCGTGTAGAGCTGGCCGTCGGCGGTCAGCACCAGGTCGTACGGATTGCGGAATCCCGGCGAGTAGACCTGGACCGGGCCGCCACTGACGAGGAGCGCCTGGTTCGCACCGTCCATGCCGCCGAACGGCTCGTTGGGGCTGGTCGCGTCAAGCGTCGGCAGGTTGTAGGTGGTATCGCCGATGGCGTCGAGGTCGACCGACAGGATCGCCGCCGAGAGCGCGTACTCGGGCAGCAGGGCGAAGTTGTTCGCCGGTGCGCCGGCGTTGGTGTTGCCGCCCTGGGCGACGTAGAGCGTATTGGTCGACGTGTCGAGCGCCATGCCGTTGGTGGAGTGGTTCTCCTCCGAGCGCGGCAGGCCGTGGACGAGGTCCACCTTGTCCCAGCTCGTCCCGTTCCAGGTGAGGCGCGAGATCGTGCCGGAGTTCGTGTCGAGGCCGGTGTCCGTCCCGCTGCCGCCGGCGCCGATGCGCGGGTCGCTGGAGGTGACGTAGAGGACCGGGTTGGCAGCGGTGCCCGCCACGAGCAGCCCCGTCACCTGCCGGCCGTTCACGCCGGTCGCCACCGTTCCGTCGTCGTTGTGGTTGGTGATGTTGTTGATGAGGTCGATCGTCTCGGTATCGGTGATCGAGTAGTCAGCTGTCCCGTTGCGGATGATGGTGTAGGCCTTGATAAGTCCGTTCTGCTGGGAGACGTAGAGCCGATCGTCCGGCCCGAACTGCAGCGAGGTCGGGTTGCCCAGGTCGGTGCCCGACAGCTCCTGCGGATTGAAGGAGACCGGCGCGGAGCCGGGCTCGTAGGCGTCGCCGCTGAGCGCCACGCTGAGCGGGCTGTTGGAGCCCGAGTGCGTTACGGTCAGCTGGTCGGCATGGCTGCCGGAGCTGCCCGGTGTGAAGGAGACGTCGACCGTGGTCGTGCCGCCCGGCGCCAGGGTATCGCTCCCGGCCAGGGAGGCGGAGAAGTCGCCCCCCGCCGAGACGTCGCTGATGGTGATGGTGGGGTCGCCAGTCGTGCCGAGATTCGTCAACGTGACGGTTTGGCCGGCCGTCGTGCCGACCTCGACATTGCCGAAATCGACACTCGACGGCGAAGCGGACAGGATCCCCGCCACGTCGGTGGCGAGGATCTCGATGCCCTTGATGGCCGGGTTCTCGGTGTCGTGGCCAAAGGTGATCGTCAGGGTGTCGTCAGAGGTGACGATGAACGACTTCATCACCCCCGTCTCACCGCCCACGGCGGCATAGATGTCGTAGTTGTCGAGGACCAGGTTGCCCTCGATGGAGACGTCGAAGACGCGCGCCCCCTCCGACATCGCTCCGCTGTAGAGCTCCGCGAAGTAGAGGCGGACCTCGTAGCTGCCCGGGTCGACCGGGAACGACCACTGCATCTCGTCGCCGGCTGGCGGATCGTACCGCTCTCGCTGGAAGAGGGCCTCGGGAGTACCGGCGGGGACCGATGCGTCCATGGAAATGGCCACGTCCTGCCCGTACGTCTTGTCGCCCGCCGTTCCATCGTTCACGTACTGCGATGGCGTGCCCGCCACCGCCGTCCCGCCGGCGTCCGCCGAAGCTGCAGCCTGGTCCTCCAACCAGTCGCCGGCCGTGTCGCTCAGCAGCGGGCCACCCGCGTTGATGCGGTAAATCACGCCGCTGGTCCCACCACCCGGCTGGTAGTCCAGCACGACGACGTTCGACATGTCGCCAGCGTCGCCCGCCGAGGAGAGCTCCGCGGCGGCGATGTAGTTGAGCCCCTCGGCCAGGGTGACAGCCACGCTGCCGCTGCCGGAACCGTCGAGGGCGACTTCGTAGCTGTCGATCGCCTCGACGTTGTTGGCCTCGTAGGTCTCGAGGTCGTAGCCGGGCGTGGCCGAAAGGACGACGTCCAGGACCAGCACCGACACGTCGGCGTTCGGGGTCCCGGTCACGAGGACGGTCTGCGTTCCGGCTTCCACGGTGGCCGCCGTATGCGCGTCAGAGAGCGTGGTCGATTCGAGCGTGACGCCGGAGACGTCCAGCTGCGGTGCTGCGGGGAGCCCGGCAACCAGCGTCGCCTGGGAGCCGCTGTCCGAGGAGGGGATGTGCCACACGTCGGTGGCGATGGTCCCGTCGCTGAAGGTGGTCGAAACGTTCGAGCCCGTCAGCTCCACGCCGCCGACCGACCCGGAGCCGCCGGTCGTCGAGGCTCCCTTGATCGACGTGGGGTCGACGTCGGTCGAGAAGGTGAAGGTCTCACCGGGTGCGAAGTCGGTGAAGGTCAGGGTGATGACGTCGTAGCCGTCAGCGGAGTCACCGTCGTGTGGAGAGCTGTACGGGTCCGTGCAGGGATCGGTTGGGGTCTGGAAACCCGTCTCCGCGCTGCCCGAGTCGGGGGTGAGGCACTTGCCGGTGGCGTCGCCCGCCGTCCCGTTCGGATCGAAGACGATATCCGGCAGCATCGCCGTCGAGAGGTCGAAGCTGATGCTCTCGATCATGACGCCGGCATCCGAGGTGTTGGTGATCTGGAAGCCGTCGGCGCTGTAGGTGCTGGCGTCGATCCCGCCCGTCGGCGTGATCTCGACATGTGCCGACGCGTTGGACGACGGCGGAGAGGTCACGGTCCAGCTGAAGGTCGTGCTGTCGGACAGGTCACCGTCGCTGACTGTCACCTCGACGCTGTACGGGCTGCCCGAGGAGGCACCGGTGTCGACCGTCCCGCTGATGAGGCCGGTACCGGCATCAATCGACAGCCCGGCCGGCAGGCCACTGGCGCTGTAGGAGAGCGAATCGGCATCCGCGTCAGATGCAGAGACCGCGAGGGAGACGGACTCCCCCTCCTCGCTCGTCTGGTCGGGGATGTTGTCGAGGACAGGCGCGTGGTTGGTCGGCTCGCCGGTGAAGTACGGCGCGGCGCGGTGGAGGAACGCGGCCATCTCGGCTCGCGTGATGGGCCGCGTGGGGCAGAACTGCGTCGGCGAGCAGCCCGCGGTGATACCGCTGGCGTAGAGGGCCTCGATGTTTCCCTCGAAGGGCGACGTGTTGTCATCGGTGAAGTGGTTTCCGGAGCCCGCGGGCAGGTCGAAGGCGCGGTCGAGATAGGCAGCCATCTCGGCTCGCGTGATGTCCCGCGTCGGGCAGTAGACGTGGTCCCCGCAGCCGGCCGTGATGCCGGCCGCATAGATCCGCTCGATGTCGCCCTCGAAGATCGAGGTGTCGTCATCGGTGAACGGATCGTCCGCGCGGACGGTGAGGCCCAGGGCTCGGCTCAGGAAGGCCGCCATCTGGCCGCGTGTAACGTGGCCGTCCGGGCAGAATTCGGTCGGTGAGCAGCCGGCCGTGATGTCCTGGTCCTCGAGCCAAAGGATGTCGTTGACGAATGGTGAGTCCGAGATATCGGTGAAGTGGTTCGCGTAGACCGGCTGCGGCCGGAGCGTGAAGGTACCCATGACGGCCAGGCTGATCGCGACGAAAATCGCTGCAGACCTGGCGATGGTGGCTCGTGGCATTGCGTCCTCCCTAAGTGGTCGCGGCCCGGGCACGGCGTGGCGACCCCCCGCACGTGACAGAGAGCGCTCGAGGAGGCGGACCAGGGGCCTCGATGCTGCGCCCCACCCCCTGGCCGGTCCGCCCCGCCGACAGGTCGTAAAGGCCTACGACAGATTTCGTGCTGTTGAAGCCGCCGTGGCGAGCAACATCCGGGCCAAAAGCTGTCGTTCCGGCGGCGCCGCTCTGCGGCGCGCCTCGATTCCGGCCTTCATCCGTGCGTCACGATGCGGACATACTGTCCGCAGCATGGCCACCGTCCTCCTCGTCGACGACGACCCGAAGATCCGCGACCTGCTGCGCCTCTACGTCGAGCGGGAGGGTCATCGCGCCCTCTTCGCGGCCGACGGCGAGGCGGCCCTGGAGGGGGCGCTGCGGTCCCGTCCCGACCTCGTGGTGCTGGATGTGATGCTCCCCGGCCTGGATGGGTTCGAGGTCTGCCGCCGCATCCGTGACCAGTCCGACGTGCCGATCCTGCTGCTGACGGCACGCAGCGGCGAGGGCGACAAGGTGATCGGGCTGGACATGGGTGCGGATGACTACGTCGTCAAGCCGTTCAGCCCGCGCGAGCTGATGGCGCGCGTTCGCGCGCTGCTGCGCCGGCGGCGACTGGAGGCCGAGCAGGAGGAGCCGATCCTGGTGGCAGGGCCGCTGACCGTGGATCCGAACGCAGTGGAGGCGCAGCTCGACGGACGAAGCCTCGACCTCACGCCGTTCGAGTTCCGCATCCTCCGCGGCCTCATGCGGCGACCCGGCCGCGTCTTCAGCCGCGACGAGCTGATCGACGCCGTCCACGGCCACGATGACCCCGGCATCATCGACCGTACGATTGACGTCCACCTTGGACGGCTACGGCGCAAGCTGGGTGACGACCCTGCCCGCCCGCGCTTCATCGCGACGGTTCGAACGGTCGGCTACAAGTTCGTCGCCGGGGTGGAGCAGCGGGAGGCGACTCCCCTCGCCCCTGCCTGACCGATGCCGACGCTGCGCTTCCGCCTGATCGTCACCTTCCTGCTGCTCAGCCTGGCGGTGGCGGGCGTGATGTTCGTGGCGGTCCAGCAGTTCAGCTCGGAGCAGATCATGCACCTGGCCATGGCCGCCGGCTCGTCCGAGGATGCCGCGCAGGCGATGTTCGACCAGTACATCGGCCGCGTCCTGCTGATCGGTGCGGGCGTCGGCCTGGGCCTCGGCGGCCTCGCGGCCTGGTGGCTCCTGCGCCGGATCCTGCTTCCCCTCGAACGCCTCACCGGTGCGACCAGGGCGATCGCGGCCGGCGACCTCGCAGCCCGGGTCCCGAAGGCCCCCGACCCGGAGATCCAGAGCCTCGCCGATGCGTTCAACCAGATGGCCGCCACGCTGCAGCGGGTCGAGGAGCTGCGGCGGACACTGGTGGAGGATGTCGCGCACGAGCTGCGGACGCCCCTCACCTCCCTGCAGGGCTACCTGGAGGCAATGACCGATGGGGTTGTCGAGCCCACGCCCGAGATGCTCCGATCGGTTCACGAAGAGATCGTGCGGTTGACCCGGCTGGTCGAGGCGCTCGACCGCCTCGCCCGCGGCGAGTCGGCGGAGGGCGCGTTGGCGCACGCCCGCGCCGAGGTGCACCTCGAGGCCATCGTCCAGCGCGCGGTCCAGATCTACTCGCCGGACCTCGCCAGCCGCCGTATCGACGTGCGGATCGAGGACGACGAGGCGCTGCCGGTCCTCCTTGGCGAACCTGACGCCATCGGCCAGGTCGTGACCAACCTCGTCCAGAACGCGGCGCGCTACACGAACGACGGGGGCCAGATCATCGTGCGGCTAGGTTCCGACGACGGCTGGGTCCGCTGCGCCATCGAGAACACCGGCGGGGAGATCCCGCCGGACGAGCTGCCCTACATCTGGGAGCGCCTCTACCGCGTCGACCCGTCGCGGACCCGCGAGAGCGGTGGTGCCGGCATCGGCCTGGCGATCGTGCGCCAGATCGTGGAGGCGCACGGCGGGCAGGTGGGGGCGCGCTCCGGCGGCGGCCGCACCGAGATCTGGTTCCGCCTCCCGGTTGCCACCCCCGGCTGACGCCGGTCGCTTCGCTACGGGGCGGACGGGCGCCGCCGCAGCGCGACGCCGACCAAGGCGAGCAGGACCACGAGTCCGGCGCCGGCGGCCAACATGGCGGCCGGCGCGACGCCGAACAGCTCGCCACCCGACGATACGTCGGGTGAGCTGGTCGCAACGGGTGTCGGCGTCGGCGTGGGCGATGGCGTGGGCGACGGTGACGGCGTCGGCGTCGGCGTGGGCGATGGCGTGGGCGACGGCGTGGCGGTCGCGACAGGTTGGAGGTTGGTGTCCAGCTGCGTGTAGTTCGCCCACAGGTACTCGCGAATGGTGAGCCCCGAGTCATGGACCGCTTTCGCCACCTCGCGCCCGAGGTAGCGGTAGTGCCACGGCTCGTAGTGGAAGCACGTGGCCTGCGAGAAGATCGCGCCACCCTCGCCGAGCGGGTAGCTCAGCACCCAGCCGTACTGCCAGCTGTTGTCGTACATCCAGCGCCCCGTGGGCGTGGTGTACCAGTCGCCCTGCAGCGCGCTCGGGCCGCCCAGGGCCTGGAAATCGATCGTCAGCCCGAGCTGGTGCTCCGAGTGTCCGGGGCGCATCGAGTACGTGCTCGCATCGTCGTAGCCGTCCACGGCGACCCAGCCGTTGAACGACGCAACCTGGTCCTGGTAGCTGCGGTACGGGCTGTTGACCTCGATCGGCGTGCCGTACGCGGCCGCCGCCTCGGCCATGGCCCTGAGATCGTCGATCGCCACCTCGCGGATCAGGCCCGGACCGGCAATGCCCGCCTCGCTGACGGGGACGAGGTCGGGCGGGACGTAGTCCTCCTCGACACGCAGTATCCAGTCCACCAGCGTGTGGTTCCAGTCGTCGTAGCCGCGCGGCACGGTCATGACGTCGTCGAGCCGGCACTCGGGGAGCGGTCCGATCGCGCGCGCCTGTCGCGGGAGCGGGCCGACGATGCCGAGCAGCAGGGCGACGGCGGCGACAGCGACGATCGGGAGGCGCGTGTGCATCGGGCAGAGAACCACGGGCGGAATGAGCCCCTACGATAGCGCGCGTGAACCACCGAATGCGATTCCGACTCGCCGCTGCCGTCGTGGCCCTGGCACTCCTCGCCGGCTGCGGCGAGGCCATACCGACGACCGTCCCGACGGCCGCGGACACGCCCGCCGCCACCGGATCGCCTGCGCCTTCACCAACCGAGGCGCCGTCTCCGACGCCTGCGATCCCTTCGCCCTTCCCGCTGGCGGTCGTCACCGGCCTCACCAACCTGACGGCCAACATCGGCCTCGACGAGCTGGCGGACCTCGCGGCCGCCGGGGAGCTCTGGATGCCCTGCGGCGTGCAGGTCGATCCGCCGCAGCTGCAGTCGACCGAGCCGGCCTGCCGAGCCGCCGACGAGATCGCGCCCTTCATCCAGGACAACCAGGAAGCGGTTGCGTTGCTGCCCGCCGGGCTCGTGGAACCCGCCACGAAGGTCCTCTCCATCACCGGCGACGGCCCTTACGGCATGTTCGGGCCGGACCTCTTCGGTGACCCCGAGTCGCGTGCGCAGCCGTACCCGATCAGCGGCAGTGCCAGCGATCCGTCGCAGCTCCAACCGGAGTGGGTGGCCCACGACGCTTCGAAGGTCTGGAACCTGACCTCGATCGGCAGCCTCTGCTCCGATCGCGGCGCCGCGTACCAGGCGGTCGTGCTCGGCAAGGGCTGGGACTGGGTCTTCGGCGGCGGCACGATGCAGTACAACGGCCCGCCCTACTTCAACCCGAACCCGCCGCCGGGCATCGATTCGATGCTGGTGGTGGGGCCGGTCGAGACCGGGAACGAGGGGCTCACCGCCTCGATCACGCGGCGCGCGGACGTCGCGCTGGCGGATCACAAGTGCCCCATCCTGCCGACGGCCCAGTGGCAGCCGAACCTCAATGGTCCACCCAGCCTCTCCGTGCCCGAAGCGGTGGTGCCGCACTGGCAGGACCAGCTCGGCATCGACGCGGTCTTCCTCGCCGCCGACCACCAGAGCGACCGCGGCAGCGCGGGCATCCTGTCGACAGTCGACATCCTCGACGCCCACGGGATGCCGCACACCGGGATCGGGGCTGATCTGGAGGCGGCGCTCGAGCCGGCGTACGTTGAGGCGGCAGGCCTGAAGGTCGCCTTCGTCTCGTGGAACGAGGTGCTCGGCCCCGTACACGCGGCCCCCGGCACCCCGGGCGTCGCGTGGCTCAACCAGGAGAACGTCGATGCTGCGGTGCGGAAGGCGCAGGACGGCGGCGCGGACGTGATCGTGTGCGACCCGCAGTGGTGGGGCGGCGACGAGTACCACGGCGACCTTTGGGCCTCGCAGCAGGAAGCCGTGACCTGGATGGATGCGGCGGGCTGCGACCAGATCGTGGGTGGCGGGCTCCACGTCACCGGAGGCCTCTTCCTGCGACAGACCGATGACGGCGTGCGCCTGGTGCAGGCCGGTCCGGGCAACTACGTGTACGGCCAGAACTACCGGCAGGACGTGCAGGAAGGCGTGATCATGGACATGACATTCATGGGTACGACGCTCGTGAACGTCCGCTTCCACCCCTACGTCATGCTGTTGAATTCGCGGGCCGGCATGACCGATCCGGAGGGCGACGGCAGCTACGTCCTGCAGCGGATGTGGGAGTTCTCCGACCTGGGCTACCGGTGATCGGCGGCAGGCGGGCCGGGCTGGCCAGCCTCCTGGCCGCGATCTCGCTGCTCGCGGCCTGCAGCGACGCCAGTCCCCTCCCCAGCCCGACGGATGACGGCACGCCCGCTCCCGCGTCGCCGTCACCCTCGCCGTCGTCGACGCCGGATCCGACCGCGACGCCCGTGGTGCCGTACACCTTCCCGCTCGCGGTCGTGACGGGTCTCACCAACCTGAAGGCGGCGATCACCCTCGAGGAGCTCGCCGCGCTGTCGGCGAGCGGAGAGCTGATCGTGCCGTGCGGCGTGGAGGTCGAGGGCCTCGCCGTCAACGCCGACGCGTCCTGCCTGCGGGCCGATGAGATCCCGGCGGCACTCGAGGCCGACCAGGCGGCGACGGCACTTCTCCCTGCCGGCCTCGTCGAGCCATCGACGAAAGTGCTGCGGATCGCGGGGGAGGGTCCCTTCGGGCTCTTCGGGCCGGACCTGTTCGGTGACCCGCAGGCCAGGGCCATGGACTACCCCGTCGTAGGCTCTGCCATGCCTGACGACGGGCAGCTCGATCGGTCCTGGACGGCGTATGAACCCTCCGAGATCTGGACGCTGACCAACCTGGGCAGCCTGTGTGCGGATCGCGGCGCGGCATTCCAGGCCGTCGACCAGGGCAAGGGATGGGCGTGGGCCTTCGCGGGCGGGACGGCGCGCTACGCCGCGGCGCCCGTCGTCGATCCACCCGACGGGGGCCCCTACGCCCCGGTGCAGCCGGTGGAGACCGGCAACGACGGCGCCACCTCGGCCGTCGTCGAGCGCTCCGACGTGGCGATCGCCGATCACGAGTGCCCGGTCATCGAGTCGGCCAAGTGGCAGCCCAACCTCAGCCACACCTCCTTCGCGTTCTCGGTCCCCGAGGATCTCCTGCCCCACTGGCGCGACACGCTGGGCCTGGACGTCATCTACCTCGCCGCCAACCACATGAGCGACCACGGACCGCAGGGAATCCAGTCGACGCTCGACCTGCTCGATGAGTACGGCCTCCCCAGGACCGGGCTGGGCATGAACCTGGACGAGGCGCTTGAGCCGGCCTACGTGGAGGTTGCCGGGCTGAAGGTCGGCTTCGTGGCGTTCAACGACGTATGGGGCGTGGCCGCGGCGGATGCCACCACCGCGGGCGTGCCCTGGATCACCCAGGCGAACGTCGACGAGGGCGTGCGCCGTGCCCGCGAGGCGGGCGCCGACCTCGTCATCTGCACACCCCAGTGGTGGGGCGGCGCCGAGTACCACGACGACCTGTGGCCGATCCAGGTGACCCAGCTCGGCTGGTTCGACGAGGCGGGATGCGACCACGTCGTCGGCTCCGGCACCCACGTGGCCGGGCCGCTCGTCCTCGAGGGCGCGCCGCTCGATGCGCGCCTGGTCCTCGCCAGTCCGGGAAACTACATGTTCGGGCAGGGCTGGTGGCAGGAGACGCAGGAGGGCGTCATCCTGGAAATGACGCTTCAGCGGCACCACGCTGGTGAACGTCCGCATGCACCCCACCGTCCAGGTGCTCCAGGCGCGCCCGGCGCTGCTCGATCCCGAAGGCGACGGCCGCTACGTGCTCGAGCGCATCTGGAAGTACGCGCAGGTGGAGATCACCCGCTGACGGGACGCGCGTTCGTCAACCGCCGTCGGCCGAGCCGAGCATCTCGGCTTCCCATTCGGGGAAGTAGCGGCCGATCACGGGCAGCTCGAAGCGACGCAGGATCGATGCACGCGACTCGCGCTCCAGGAGGAATTCGAAGGAGCTGCGTACCAGCTCGTCCGGCCGCGCGACGTCGGGCCGCAGCCGCGAGAGCAGCTGCGAGCTGACCGAGACCGCGTGTCGGGTGGCGCCCGGATCGCTGCCGACGGTGACGTCGCACTCCCAGCCCTCCGCGCCGGGTCGGCAGCTCACCGTGATGTCGTCTCGCTGGCTCATGCTCGTTCCTCCTCCGCACTGCTTGCCTCGATCACCGCTGCCTCCGGCACCGGCCCCGCTTCCTCCCCCCGCGGACGGCCGCTCACCATGGCCACCACGGCGCCGATGATGAGGACCGCGGCCAGCATCGTCCGCGCCGTCAGCTGCTCACCGCGGAAGATCACGCCGAGCGCGACGGCCACGATGGGGTTGACGTACGCGTACGTCGAGAGCGTCGTGACCGCCACGTTGTGCACCAGCCACACGTAGGCGGTGTAGCCGACCAGCGAACCGAAGACCACCAGGAAGGCGAGCCCCAGCCAGGACTCGAGTGACACGGTCGCGACGTCCAGCCGCCCGGGGTCGCCGACGATGACCGCCGCCAGCACCAGGCAGGCGCCACCCGCCAGCTGCTGCATGCCGGTACCCAGCAGCTGGTTCTGCGGGAGCGGCCCGTGACGCGCGTAGAGGGAGCCTGCAGCCCAGGCGATGGCGGCCAGCACCAGCAGGCCGAGGCCACTCGGATCCAGCTCGGCAACGCCCTCGGTCGGCAGCAGCAGGATGGCGACCCCGAGCAGCCCCACGACGAGGCCGCCAATCGCCAGCAGGCTCGGGCGTCGCCGCGTGAGCGCGGCGTCGAACAGGCTCATCCAGATCGAAACGGTGGCGATCAGCACCGCGGCGATACCCGAGGGCACGGTCTGCTCCGCGGTCATCACCATCCCGTTGCCGCCGAGCAGCAGGAGGGCGCCCACGACCAGCGCCGTTCGCCACTCGACCAGACGCGGGAGCGGAACCCGGGCGGCGCCGCGCCGGCGGCGCCATCGGTCCTGCACGACGAGGAAGGCGACCAGGATTGCGCCTGCGACCAGGAATCGGGCGCCGGCGGACAGGAAGGGCGGCATCGTCTCGACGACGTAGGCGATGGCCAGGTAGGTGGAGCCCCAGACGACGTAGACCACGCCCAGCGCCACGGCGACGGAGAGGGTGGAAGGGCTGGGACGACCGGCGGTCATCTCCTCATTGTGCCGCAGCCTCTCCTGCCGGCACGCCGTCTCGGTCACCGTGTCGATTCACCGGACGTCGGTTCGTCGTTGACAATGAGCGGCACCGCCGACGGGTGCCGGCGCATGGAGGAAGAACGGATGAAGTACATGGTCCTGATCGCCAGCGGAGAAGGCTGGCAGGAGCTCGACGAGGCGCAGCAGGCCGCGACCTACGAGCGCATTGGGACGTGGTGGGGGGAGCAGGTCGCGCAGGGAGCGATCCTGGACGGCCACGAGCTGCAGGGCGTCGAGACAGCCACGACGGTTCGCCGCGCTGCCGACGGCAACGTGAGCGTGACCGACGGCCCGTTCATCGAGGCCAAGGAGTCGGTCGGCGGCTACGCCATCATCGACGTACCGGACCTGGATGCTGCCATCTCGCTCGTTTCCGGCTGGCCCGGTCCGGGCGCCCTGGAGATCCGACCGCTGGCCGAGCGGATGGGCTGATCGTTGGTCGAGCGCTCCCGGGTCGACAGGTCGCTGGAGGACGTGCTGCGCGAGGAGCGCATGCGGCTGACCGCGGCGCTGGTTCGCATCCTGGGCGACTGGGACGCAGCCGAGGAGCTGGTCCAGGACGCCGCCGTCGCGGCAATCGAGCACTGGCCCTCGGAGGGGATCCCGCGAAACCCGGGCGCGTGGCTCATGACCACGGCTCGGCGGCGGGCCGTCGACCGCGTTCGCCGCCAGGCTCGCTACCGTGACCGGCTGGCCCAGCTGACGGCTGAGGCCACGCACCTGGATGGACCGATGCAGACCGGCGGGGTGCTGGAGACCGATGACCGCCTGAGGTTGATGTTCACCTGCTGCCATCCCGCCCTGAGCAGGGAGGCGCAGGTGGCCCTCACGCTGCGCAGCATTGGCGGCCTGGAGACGGGGGCGGTGGCACGAGCCTTCCTGGTGCCCGAGGCAACCGTCGCGCAGCGGCTCGTGCGCGCCAAGCGGAAGATCCGCGATGCGGGCATCCCCTATCGGGTCCCGGAGCCGGCCGAGCTCCCCGAGCGCCTGGCGCAGGTGCTCTCGGTGCTCTACCTCATCTTCAACGAGGGATACCTCGCCAGCGCCGCTGACGCCGTGGAACGACGTGGCCTGGCGTCGGACGCCGAGTGGCTCACCTCGTTGCTCGCGCAGCTCATGCCCGACGAGGCCGAGCCGATGGGCCTGCTGGCGCTGATGCGGCTGCACCTGGCGCGCGGCCCCGCCCGCTTCGATGCCGACGGGTCGCTGGTCCTGCTCCCCGACCAGGACAGGTCGCTCTGGGACCACGACCGGATCGGCGAGTCGCGCCAGCTGCTGCAGCGGGCCATGCGCCGCGGCCGTCCCGGTCCGTACCAGCTGCAGGCGGCCATCGTTTCGGTGCATGCGTCTGCAGCCACCTACGCCGATACCGATTGGTCCGAGATCGTGACGCTCTACGACCGCCTCTTCGCGCTGCAGCCCACGCCGGTGGTCGCCCTCAATCGAGCGCTCGCGCTCGCCGAGCTCGCCGGCCCCGCCGCCGCGCTGGCGCAGATCGAACCGCTGGTGGAGCGGCTGGACGGTTACCACCTGTTCCACGCCGCGCGCGCCGAGCTCCTGCGCCGTAGCGCCCGGCCACGGGAGGCCGTCGAGGCGAACCGCCGTGCGCTGAGCCTGACGGAAAACCCGGGCGAGCGCCGCCTCCTCGAGCAGCGCCTGGCGGCGCTCCACGTCGACGAGCAGGCGTAACAGGCAGGGGCCTTGCCGCGTTCTAGGCGTGGCCGCGGCTCAGTCCGCGGCCTCTGATCCGCAGTCCGACACGCATACGAAGGTGAAATCCAAGCCATGACCACGCGATGAACATGCGCGCCACCATTCCCTGCCGGCCTCCTCGCCTCGCTCATGCTCGCAGCCTGCACGGGCGCCGGCACCGGGACGGTCGCACCCACGGCGACTGCGTCGACGGCCGAGAGCATGCCCGCCACGCCTGCGGCGACGCCGGCGTCCGAGGCGCCGGCCGCTTCGCCGAGCACCGAGCCGAGCAGCGCCGCCAGTGCCGAGCCCACGTCGAGCCTCGAACCGTTCGCGTGCGGCTTCCCGGTCGAGGGAGACGGGACCACCGATCGCGCGCAGCTGACCGACGTCCGGGTCGGCCAGCACGACGGCTACGACCGCATCGTGTTCGAGTTCGAGGACGGGATCCCGCCCTACACCATCGCGCAGGCGACGCCACCGTTCACGCAGGATCCGAGCGGCCTGCCGCTCGAGGTCGACGGCTCGTACGCATGGCAGATCGTATTCAACGGCGGCACGAAGATGACGCCCGATGGTAGCGTCGAGCTACGACGGATCCACCGACCTCACGCCCGGCTTCGCCAAGCTCGTCGAGCTGGTGGAGGGCGGCGACTTCGAGGCGGTGAGCACCTGGTACGCGGGCATGTCGGCCGAGTCCTGCATCCGCGTCATCACGCTCGACGATACGCCGCGGCTGGTGATCGACATCGAGCACTGACGCCGTCGCGGCAGCAAGCGCGTGCGGGCCCCGGTCGGTAGCATCGGTCCATCACCTTCGTACACCCGGAGACCTCATGGCAGACCGACCGCAGGCGCCGTCCGGCAATCTCGACCAGTCGAAGTCCTACGCAGCCCGCTTCAAGACGGAGCGCGGCGAGTTCACCTGCGAGCTCTACGCGCAGCAGGCGCCGCTGACGGTGGAGAACTTCGTCAATCTCGCGCGCGCCGGCTACTACGACGGCACGACCTTCCACCGCGTCATTCCAGGGTTCATGGCACAGGCCGGCGATCCGACGGGCACCGGCCGCGGTGGCCCGGGCTACACCTTCCGCGACGAGTTCAGCGCACAGCTGCACCACGACGGGCCGGGCGTCCTCTCGATGGCCAACGCCGGTCCCGGCACCAACGGCAGCCAGTTCTTCATCACCTTCGGACCGACGCCCCACCTCGACGGACGGCATACCGTGTTCGGACGGGTGACCGATGGGATGGACGTGGTGACCTCCATCCGCGAGCGCGACCCCGCGCGTGACACGAACCCCGGCGACGCCATCGAGACGATCGAGATCAGCGAGAGCTAGGGCGATAGGCCTCCTGCACGAATGAGCTGGCCGCGCCTGGCCGATCTGGGACGGCTGCCGATTCCCGGCACCGACGGGCCGGCCAGCGTTCGCTTCACGCCGGATCGATCGGCGGTCACCTACCTGCAGGCCGATGCCGGCTCCGTGGTCCAGTCCCTGTGGCGGCAGGACCTGGCGAGCGGCGAACGGACCGTGCTCGTCGCGTCCGACCCCGGCCAGGACGCCAACATGGAGCTCACCCACCGTGAGCAGCTCGACAGGGAGCGACGGCGTGCGACCGCGTTCGGCATCACCGAGTACGCATGGCTGACCGCCGGACCGGTGCCGGTGCTGCTGGTGCCGATGGGTGGCGGCGCGGTTGCCCTGGTGGGTGACACCGGTCCACGCCGGGTCGCCGGGGTGCAGGGAGCCGATGCCGTCATCGGCTCGCCCGATGGCAGCCTGGTCGCCTTCATCCGCGACGGCGACATCTGGCTCACCCCGATCGACGGTGGGGAGCCGCGGCGGCTGACGGCGGACGCCGGTGACGGCGTCTTCAACGGGCTGGCGGAGTATGCCGCCGCCGAGGAGCTCGACCGCTTCAGCGGAATGTGGTGGAGCGTCGACAGCCGGCACATCGCGTTCGCCCACGTCGACGAAACGCCGATCCCACGGTTCCCGATCGCCCACCTCGGTGACGCAGCGCCGTTCCACGAGGAGCATCGCTACCCGTTCGCCGGCGGCCCGAATGCCGACGTCTCGCTGCGCGTGGTTGAGGTCCTGACCGGCCAGTTGCAGGACGTCGCGCTCCCGATGCAGCTCGGCGACTACCTCGCGCGGGTGATCCCCCACCCGGTCGGGGGATGGCTGGTCGCCGTCCTGCCGCGCGCGCAGCGTTCGCTCCACTGGCTGCGGGTCGCGCCCGACGGCATGGCTCGCCATCTCTGGACGGAGACGGCCGACCCGTGGATCAACCTCGACCAGGACACGCGGATCCTGCCCGACGGCCGAATCCTGCGTTCCACCGAGCGCACCGGCTTCCGCCACCTCGAGCTGCGGGCGCCGGACGGCCAGCTCTCCGGCCAGCTGACCGGTGGCGAGTGGTCGGTCACGTCGGTCGCACACCTGGACGCGACCGAGGGGCGCGTCTTCTTCCACGGCCACGCCGACGGAGCGACCGAGCAGCACCTGTACGAGGTACCGCTGGATGTCCAGGCGCCCACGGCGCGCCCGCGGCGCCTCACCAGCGAACCGGGCTGGCACGCTGCCATCTTCTCGGACGACGGTGAGCAGTGGATCGACACCTGGTCCGACCTTGCCGCCTCCCCCCGGCTGGTCCTGCACGACGACGTTCGAGGGAGCGGTCGAGCCATCGTGGAGCCTTCGCTGACGGCGGCAAGGCTTGGCGTCACGCCACCCGAGCTCCTGGAGCTGAGCGCCGCCGACGGAGAGACGGTCCTCCACGCGGCCCTCTACCGGCCCGTGGAGCATTCGGACGCACCACCGCCCTGCGTCGTCTGGGTCTACGCCGGACCCCACCAGCAGTACGCGAAGCGCGAATGGACGACCACGGCCCATCCGCTGCGGCAGTACCTGGCCCGGGCCGGCGTCGCGGTGCTGGTGGTGGACGGACGCGGGTCGACGGACCGCGGCCTCGCGTTCGAAGGTCCGATCCAGGCCCGACTGGGAGAGGTCGAGGTCCAGGACCAGGCGGCCGCGGTCCGCCAGCTCGCTGATCGCGGCGAAATCGACGCCTCCCGCGTGGCGATCACGGGCGCGAGCTACGGCGGCTTCATGACCCTGCGGGCGATGGCGGAGGAGCCCGAGCTCTTCAAGGTGGGCGTGGCAGTGGCGCCGGTCACCGGCTGGGACGGCTACGACACCGCCTACACGGAGCGCTACCTCGGCACGCCCGACGCCGAGCCGGATGGCTACGCTGCGTCATCGGTGCTCGGTCGAGCGGCGGCGATTCGCGGCAACCTGCTGCTCATCCACGGGGCGATCGACGAGAACGTCCACCTCCGCCACTCCCTGCGGCTCGTCGCGGAGCTGCAGGGCGCCGGCCGTGACATCGAGCTCGTCGTCCTGCCCGCTGACCGCCACAAGACGCGCACCGCTTCCGGCCTCGCAACGCGCGACCGGCGGACGGTGAAGCACCTGCTCGAGGGCCTGGGCGTCCCGCTCCCCGAGGAGCTGGCCTAGGCGGCGAGCTGCTCGTACAGGAGGCCGAAGGTGGTCGCGGTGTCCGGTGCGAACTCGGTTCGGGTGTTGCACGCCGGGCAGGTGAGCTCGTCCCGGGTCTCGTCGACCTCGAAATCGACCTCTTCCTGGCACCAGCTGCAGTCGAGCTGAATCGTCATGGCCCGAGATTGAGCCTCTCACGCGACACCTAGCGTGTCGCAATCGCGGAATGTCGCAATCGCGGAACACTTGCGTGGTTGCGCAATCAATGACATAATGGTCCCCGATGGAAGCGATGCTCTCTCCCGAGATCCTGCGCGACCGCTCCGCCGCCATCGCCAAGGCGCTGGCGGATGCCAAGCGGCTGTGCGTGGTCGAGCGCCTCGCCGAGGGCGAGCGCTCGGTCAGCGACCTGTCGCGCGACGTGGGCTGCCAGGTGCCGAACATGAGTCAGCACCTATCGGTCCTGCGAGCGGCCGGAATCGTTGCCTCTCGGCGGGAAGGCAGCACCGTCTTCTATCGGCTCGCGGACCCGCAGGTCCTCGAGGTATACCGACTCTTGCAGCAGGTCGCCCGGTAGGGTCGACTCATCCCGGAAGAAAGGACCGATTCAGAACCGATGTCGAACGTACGCGAAGCGACCGACGCCAACTTCGAGGAGCTTGTCCTCAAGAACGAGAAGCCCGTCATCGTGGACTTCTGGGCCGCCTGGTGCGGTCCGTGTCGCCTGGTCGCCCCGGAGATCGATAAGCTGGCCGAGAAGTACGCCGGCAATGTTGAGGTGGTGAAGGTGGACGTCGACGCGAACCCGCACACTGCCATGCACTACGGGATCATGAGCATCCCCACCGTTGCCTTCTTCGCCCCAGGCGAGCCGCCGAAGGCGGCCGTCGGGTTCCGACCGGCCGATCAGCTGGAGACGGCATTCGGCCTGGAGACCTACGCGAAGACCGCCTGATCACCTGACAGGCTCTCCTCGACGCCCGTTCCGCCCGATGGAACGGGCGTCGTGCTGTCCCCGGGACTCGCAGAAGGGACGCGCTGCCGCTAGCCTTCCCCAGCGTGAGCCGTTCGATCGTCGCCGTCCTGCTGGGGACCTTCACGCTGCGCTTCAGCACGGGCCTCACGGGCGGCATGCTCGTCTACTACCTGGACGACCTCCCGAAATACGGCGGTCTGAGCGTCGACAGCACCACGGTGGCGCTGCTCACCGCCGGCTATTTCCTCGCCGAGCTCCTTGGTTCGCCGGTCTTCGGCTACCTGTCGGACCGATTCGGCGCTCACCGCATCATGCAGATCGGTCCCATCTTCGGGCTCGTCGCCGCGGTGCTCACGGCGTTCGTCGTCGATCTATGGGTGCTCGGCGGGACCAGGATCCTGGAGGGCGGGGCGGCAGCGGCCTCCATTCCCTCCATTCTCGGCTACATCGCCCTGGCCACCAGCGCCGACCAGGCGCTGCGCGGCAAGGCGGTCGCCCGCTTCGAAGCCGCGACCCTGGCAGGCATCGGCTTCGGAATCGTGGCCGCCGGGCCCGTCTTCGACCTGCTGGGGCGCGGCGGATTCCTCCTCAACGCCGCCGTCTACCTCGGCTCGTTTGCCATCTATCGCTGGGGCGTCAGGGAGCTCCACCACGAGGCGAGCGGCGATGAGCTCGAGGCCGGCACCCACCACCTCCGTCCCACCGCCCTCGATCTCGGCCGATATCGGCGTCTGCTCAGCTCGTCGCGAATCTGGCTGCTGGCTCCCACCTGGATCGCGTTGAACGCCGTCCTCGGCTCGTGGGCAACGCAATCGGTCTTCCAGCTGGTACGCGAGCCGCCCCCCGCCTTCAGCAACCAGCTGCTGATGCAGGGCGCCAGTCCGACCACGGTGAGCCTGGGCTTCGGGGGCGTGGGGTTGATCTTCCTGGCCGGCCTGTGGTACTGGGGCAACCGCTTCAAACAGCTGCGACGGACGACGATCATCGCCATCGGCCTGGGCGGTGCGCT
The DNA here is from genome assembly GCA_963777045.1 of uncultured Chloroflexia bacterium. GTDB lineage: Bacteria > Chloroflexota > Limnocylindria > QHBO01 > QHBO01 > JAPSGM01. Next base: position 67,606 of record CAVZPD010000028.1, on the reverse strand, counting down.
GGCGATGCTGGCCGCAACCTTCGCCCTCAACCACTCGAGCGGTTGGGGCCTCCCGGCCCAGGCGCCGTTGATCCTGGTTGCCGCCGCCGGGCTCTTCGTCATGGCCGGCGCCACGCCTGCGGCGCTCGGCCTGCTCGCCGACATCAGCGAGAGCCATCCGGCGGACCGCGGCGCGATCATGGGCCTCTACTCGGTCTTTCTCGGGGTCGGCCAGATCCTGGGGGCACTGGTGAGCGGGCCGGCCGGCGACTGGGCCGGGATCGACGGGCTCCTGATCGCCAGCGTGGGGCTCATCCTGGTCGCGATCCTGCCGGTGGGGCAGCTGCGTGCCTCCGAGCACCTCGTCGGATCCGCGCCCGAACAGGCGGCGTGACCCACCGATAGATCGCTCGTTCTACGCCCGAAGGCCGGATCGGGTCTGGGTCTGCATCATCTATCGGTGCGGGAGCCGCCCGAAGCGTTCCTTTCGGCAGCATCCGGGCTCATGGTGCACCGATAGATCGCGCGATGCGGCGCCCGAACCCGCCCTCAGGTGCGATCGCGGAGATCTATCGCCGGATCGGCGGCGGCGGACGGGCGGCGGCGGATCGGCGGCGGCGGACGGGCGGCGGCGGCCGACCGGCGGCGGATGGTTGGCGGATCGGCGGCGGAACGCGGCGATCGCAGCGGCGGACGGGCCACGGCAGCGCTGAGCGACGCGGAGGCCACTCACATCGGTCCGCTATCCTTTGCGCCCCATGCGCCTCTCCAAGCTCTTCTTCGCAAGCCTGCGCGACGATCCGGCCGAGGCCGAGATGGTCAGCCACAGGCTGCTGGTGCGCGCCGGCTACGTGCGCCAGCTGGGGGCCGGGATCTACTCCCTGCTGCCACTCGGCTTCCGCGTGCAGCAGCGGATCGAGCAGGTCATCCGCGAGGAGATGGACGCCATCGGCGGCCAGGAGATGGAGATGCCGGTGGTGCACCCGGCCGACCTGTGGCGCGAGTCGGGGCGGTACCAGAAGATCGGCCCGGAGATGGTGCGATTCACCGACCGCGGCGGGCGCGACATGGTGCTGGCCATGACCCACGAGGAGGTGGTGGCCGACCTCCTGCGCGACATCGTGAAGTCGTACCGGCAGCTGCCGGCCATCGTCTACCACTTCCAGACCAAGTTCCGCGACGAGCCGCGCTCGCGCGGCGGCCTGATCCGCGTCCGCGAGTTCGTGATGAAGGACTCGTACACCCTCGATCCCGACGAGGAGAGCCTCGACCGCTCCTACCGGGCGCACTACGACGCCTACACCACCATCTTCCGCCGGCTGGGGCTCGAAACGGTCGCCGTCGGCGCCGATGTCGGCATCATGGGCGGCAGCGGCGCCCACGAGTTCATGGTGCTGAACGAGCACGGGGAGGACACGCTCGTCCTCTGCCCCAACGGCGACTACGCCGCCAACCAGCAGATCGCCCAGGTCCGCAAACCGGAACCTTCGGCGGAGGAGCCGATGCCGGCCGAGGAGGTCGCCACGCCCGAGACGCCGACCATCGCCTCGCTCGCCGATCTCCTGGGCGTCGGCACCGATCGCACGGCCAAGGCGACCTTCTTCGTGACCGGCGACGGACGCCTCGTCACCGCCATCGTGCGCGGCGACTTCGAGGTCAACGAGACGAAGCTGGCCAACGCCGTGAAGGCCGTGGGCGGGCTGCGCCCGGCGCAGGTCGAGGAGATCAAGGCCGCCGGTATGGAACCGGGCTACGCCTCGCCCATCGGCGCGCACGACACCACCGTGGTCGTGGACGACCTGGCCGCTGCCGAACCCGGGCTGGTGGCAGGAGCGAACCGGCACGGCTACCACCTGAAGCACGTCAAGGTGGGGCGCGATTTCGAGCCAGACCTGGTGACCGATATCGCCAATGCGCGCGAGAGCGACCCCTGCCCGGCCTGCGGCGCCCCGGTGATCCTGCGCAAGGGCATCGAGGTCGGCAACATCTTCAAGCTCGGCACCGACTTCACGGAGAAGCTCGACGCCACGTACCTCGCCGAGGACGGGTCGCGGCACCATGTCGTGATGGGCAGCTACGGCATCGGCCTCGGACGCGCCATGGCCTGCATCGTCGAGGCGCACCACGACGAGAAGGGCATCGCCTGGCCACAGTCCGTGGCGCCCTACCGCGCCCACCTCGTATCGCTCAGCGCATCGAAGGACGCCGCCGTCCTCGAGGCGGCGGAAGGCCTCTACCAGCGCCTGACCGATGCCGGAGTCGACGTGCTCTACGACGACCGCGACGACTCCCCCGGCGTCAAGCTGACCGATGCGGAGCTCCTCGGCATGCCCCTGATCGTGACGATCTCCCCGCGCTCGCTTGCCGGCGGCGGGGCGGAGGTCACGGAGCGCGAGACCGGTGATCGCTCGGTCGTTCCCATCGCCGACGTCGAGGCCCGGCTCACCACGCAGCCGGACTGAGCCGGGATCCAGCCGCGGTCCCGTCGTACATGACCGACGTCACCGAGCACGACTGGAGCGAAGCGCACCTGGCCACACTGGCGCGCGTGTTCGAGACGTTCGTTCCGGGTACCGATGCCGATGCGCCGCGGCGGGCGCGCCTCGCAGCGGAGACGATGGTCGCCGCCGCCGACCACGACGAGCTGCGCCTGCTGCGTCTGGCCCTCCGGCTCATTGAGCTGCCGCCGGTCCCCGGGCTGTTCGCCCGCCGCTGGGGTGCCTTCTCGAGCCTTGACCGGGAGGGTCGCGAGGCGGTCATGCGGTCGTGGTCGACCAGCCCCATCGGCCGCCTGCGAACCACCTTCCAGGTGCTGAAGCGGCTCGCGCTCTTCACCGCCTACGCCGACGAAGGTGACGGGTCGGGGCCAACCAATGCGCTCTGGGAGGGCATCGGCTACGTGGCGCCGAAGCCGATGACCTCATCCGCTCCCGCGGTCGCGCCGCTGGACGTCGACCGTCGACCCGACGAACTCCTGGAGCTGGACACAGATGTCGTCGTCGTCGGGTCCGGCGCCGGTGGCGGCGTGGTCGCCGCGCGGATCGCGTCGGCCGGACATGCCGTGCTGGTGCTGGAGCAGGGCCCGTCAGCCGACGAGGCCACGCTGCCACGCACCGAGGGGGCGGCCTTCCGGGAGCTCTTCCTGGACCGCGGCACGACCGCCACCGCGGACCTGGCCGTCGCCATCCTCGCCGGTTCGGTGGTCGGTGGCGGGACGACGATCAACTGGACCACCAGCCTGGAGCCACCCGACTGGCTCCGCGCCGATTGGGCGCGGACGCACGGCCTGGCCGGCTTCGACGGCGCCGAGGCCGATGCCGACCTCGCGCGGCTCAGCGCCGAGCTGGACCTGCAGCCGCCAACGGTCATGCCACCCAAGGACCGGCTCATCCTTGACGGCGCCGCCGCGCTGGACTGGGAGGCGGCACCGACCGAGCGAAACGCCGGGCCATGCGTCGACTGCGGCGGCTGCACGTTCGGCTGCCGGCAGGGCAGCAAGCGATCCGGCCCGCGCACGCACCTGGCCGCGGCATGCCGGGACGGCGCGCGCGTCCTTGCCGGCGCCACGGTCGAGCGCGTGGAACTGCGGGGCGGCACGGCGGTCGGCGTCGCCGGCCGGCTCCTGGCCGACGGCGCGCAGGCGGGGCGACCCTTCCGCGTCCGGGCGCGGTCGGTGGTGGTCGCCTGCGGCGCCCTGCGCACCCCGCTCCTCCTGCAGCGCAGCGGCATCGAGCACCCCGCCATCGGACGCTACCTGCGGCTGCATCCGGTGGTTGCCGTCGCCGCGCGAATGCGGTCACCCGTCGAGATGTGGGCCGGTCCCACGCAGGCCGCACGATCGCTGGAGCACCTGGGTCCCGTAGGGGGGTTCGTCATCGAATCCGCGCCGGCACACCCGGGGCTGATCGCTTCCTCGCTCCCGTGGGAGGGCGGGCAGGCGCACCGGGACCTCATGGCGGAGGTCCGGCACTACGCGCCACTCATCGGGATCGTCCACGAGACGGGCTCCGGCACCGTGGGCTGGTCGAGCGGCGGCCACCCGCGCATCACGTACCGCCTCGCGGCCGACGACGCGGATACTGCCAGGCATGCCCTCTTCGAGCTCGCCCGCCTCGGCCGTGCCGGAGGCGCCGAGCGGCTGATCGTCCTCTCCACGCCGTCGCCAAGCTGGGCGATCGGCGACGGGCAGGACGGCTTCGAGGAATTGCTGACCCGCGTCGCGACCATGTCGCTGGCACCGAACCGGGTGACGCTCTTCAGCGCCCACCAGATGGGCACCGCGCGCGCAGGCAGCAGTGCGCGGGAGCATGCGTGCGATCCGTACGGCCGGGTGCGGGACGGCGCCGGCGGCGTGATCCCCCGCCTTCACGTCGCTGACGCTGCGCTCTTTCCCACCTCGTCGGGCGTCAACCCGATGCTGACCGTCATGGCCCTCGCCGAACGATCCGCGCGCACCGTGTTGGCCGACCTGCCCGCATAGCCGAGAATAGTTGTCGTATCGCAACTATTGCAGTATGCTACGCAAATGCCCAACCGCCGCCTCCTCGATGCCCTCGAACACCTCGCGGTCGCGACCGTGGGCCTCACCGCCACCGCGCTGAGCGAGACGCCGGAGGGACGCGACCTGACCCTCTCCCAGTGGCGTGCCCTGGTCGTGCTGGCGCAGGGCGACGGCCTGCATGTCGGCGACCTGGCCGATCAGCTCGGCGTCTCCCTGCCGAGCGCGAGCCGCCTGGTGCGCCGCCTCGAGAAGCGAGGGCTGGTCTCCGCAGAGCGGGACGAGGACGACCGCAGGGCCACCGTGCTCCACCTCCAGCAGCGGGGCATGGACGCGCACCGGGCGGTGACGGCTGCACGGCGACGGCGCATCTCGCGGGCGTTGGCGGCGCGGCATGAGACCCTTCCGGAAGGCTCGGCGGCTGCGCTCCAGGCGCTGGCCGATGCCCTCGTCGGCGGTGAGCATGGCCGCTGACGGACGTCCCTCTCTGCCTCGTCACCTCGCGCTGCGCGAAACGATCCGCAACGCTCCGTACCTCCGCAAGTGGGTGGTGCTCGGTGCGCTGATCGGCGTCATCGGCGGCCTGGGCGCCATCGCCTTCTCAGCGGCGCTCGACCTCGGGACCCACCTCTTCCTCGGCAACGTGGCCGGCTACCTGCCGCCGACGCCGGTCGGCGAGGGCGGGCTGCCGGTCACCGACGCCGCCAGGCCCTGGCTGATCCCGCTGGTGGTCGCGGCCGGCGGCCTGGTCGCCGGTTTCATCGTCTTCCGCTGGGCACCGGAGGCGGAGGGCCACGGGACCGATGCCGCCATCGCCGCCTACCACCACCACCCGCGACGTATCCGCGGGCGCATCCCGCTCATCAAGCTCGTCGCGTCGGCGGTCACCATCGGCTCCGGGGGTTCGGGCGGTCGCGAGGGCCCGACCGCGCAGATCAGCGCCGGCTTCGGCTCGTTCCTCAGCCGCGTGCTCGACCTCGAAGCGCGCGACGCCCGGATCGCGGTGGCCGCCGGCATGGCGGCCGGCATCGGCGCCATCTTCCGCGCCCCGCTGGGCGGCGCCATCCTGGGCGCCGAGATCCTCTACCGCGACGACGTCGAGTCCGATGCCCTGGTGCCCGCCTTCATTGCCAGCATCGTCGCCTACTCCATCTTCGGCGCGGCGGTCGGCTTCGAGCCGATCTTCGGCGCCCAGGGCGCGACCTTCGGCGATCCGCGGCAGCTCGGCTACTACGCCCTCATCGGCCTGGCGGCGGGCGTGGTGGGGCGCGTCTACATCCGGGTCTTCTACGGCCTGACCGCCTGGTTCCGTTCCCTGCGGCTGCCACCGATGCTGAGGCCGGCGGCAGCAGGCCTGGCGGTGGGAGGGCTGGGCCTGCTCATCCCGGGCGTGCTGGGAACCGGGTACGGGTGGGTCCAGATCGTGATGGACCAGCGCGTCTTCGACCTGCCGCTGTGGATCATCCTGGCCCTGCCCTTCGCCAAGATCCTGGCGACCTCGCTGACCATCGGCTCGGGCGGATCGGGTGGCATCTTCGGACCCGGCATGGTCGTGGGCGGCCTGCTGGGCGCCGGGATCTGGCGCCTGCTCGACGGCGTCGCTCCGGGCCTGCCGCTCGCGCCGGCACCGTTCGTGATCGTGGCCATGATGGCGCTCTTCGGCAGCATCGCCCACGCGCCGCTGGCGGTGATGCTCATGGTCGCGGAGATGACCGGCAACCTCGGCATGCTCGCCCCGGCCATGATCGCGGTGGGGCTGGCTACGGTCGTGGTCGGCGAGAAGTCGATCTACGCCAGCCAGCTCGGCAACCGTTCGGAGTCGCCGGCGCACCGCTTCCGGTTCGCCACGCCGCTCCTCGCCAGCATCGGCGCCGCGGAGGCGATGCGCACGCCGCGCGTGGTGCTGAGTCCGGAGCAGCGTGCCGACGACGCGGTCGCCGCCCTGGAGCGCGTCCACGCCCCCGGTGCGCCGGTCGTGGAGGAGGGCAAGCTCGTGGGCGTGGCGACCTACGGCGACCTCCACGACGCGCCGCCCGACACGCTGGTGCGCGACGTGGCCGACCCGTCGTGGCCGGCAGTCGACGAACGCGACGGCCTGGACGAGGCGCTCGAAGCGCTCACGACCCGGCGCGCCTCGTGGGTCCCGGTGATCCGCGACGAACGCTTCACCGGCATCCTGGGCGCGCGCGACCTCCTCAACCTCTACAAGAGCGCCCGCAAGGCGAACGTGCGCCGCCTCAGCGACCTGGCGGACCAGACCATCACCATCGAGGGGACCGTTGCGGCCGGCTCAAGCCTGGCCGGACAGCAGGTCAAGGAGGTCGACTGGCCGCACAACGCGGTGGTCGTGGCCGTGCGTCGGGAGGACGACCTGCTGGTGCCGCGTGGCGACCTCGTGCTGCGGCCGTCGGACCGCATCGCGCTGGTCGGCCCTTCTGGCGAGGGCGATCGACTGCGCGCCTTCCTGGCCGAGTCAGCGGGACCGCCGGGCGCGGCCGAGCAGCCTGACGACAGCGCGCCGGATGACGTCGTGGCGACCCTGCAGGAGGACGCCGCCGCGGTGACGGCTGAGCTGGGCGAAACGGAGGTCGACGGCTTCCGCGAGACGCCCTGAGACGCCGATCAGCGCAGCTGCGACAGAACGTCCGCCCCCATGCGCTCCAGGCGCGAGAGGTCGTTGACCCCGCGCAGGCTGAAGAGGACGTGCTGCGCGCCAGCTTCCCCGAGCGCGCCGAAGCGCTCGACCACCTGGTCCGGCGACTCCCGCTCGAGGTCGACCGACTGCAGGGTGCTGCGTTCGATCTCGTCGTAGGGCCGCCCCAGCCGCTCGCAGTGCTCGCGCAGGACCGCGTACTTGTGCGCGATGCGCTCGGGACCGCCGAACACGTTGCAGGCATCCGCGTACTGCGCCACCAGGCGCAGCGTCTTCTGCTCACCACCGCCGCCGATCATGATCGGCACGCGCGGCCGGCTGATGGCCTGCGGCGAGTTGAGCAACCGGGTGGCCGAGACGTGCCGGCCCTCGAAGTGCTCGCCGGTCCCGGAGCCGCCACTCCACATCTCGTTGGCCATCTGCAGCGTATCCTCGAGCCATTCGAAGCGCTCGCGCAGCGGCGGCATGGGAAAGCCGAGGCCGGTCGACTCCTCCTCGTTCCAGGCAGCGCCGATGCCGAACCAGGCCCGCCCCCCGGACAGGACGTCCAGCGTGGTGGTGGCCTTGATCCAGAGGGCCGGCTGGCGGTAGTGGATCCCGCCGACCATGAGCCCCAGCCGAGCCCGGTCGGAATGCGCGGCCATGAAGCCGAGCGCGGTCATCCCCTCCAGCATCGGCGCCTCCGGGGGCCCCAGGCCCCGGATCTGGAAGAAGTGGTCCATCACCCAGATGGAGTCGAGGCCGACCTCATCGGCCTTGCGGGTGACGCCGGCGAGGGTTGGACCGATGGCGGCTGCGCCGCCCGGCCAGGTAAAGGTGTTGATCTGCAGCCCCAACTTCATCGCTCGACGCTCACCCCGTGCCAGAAGGCGACGAAGCCCTCGACGTCCTTGGCCGCGTCCTTCGCGTCGGGGTAGTACCACGCCGCGTCGCGATTGACCTCGCCATCCACCACGACGTCGTAGTAGCTGGCGGTCCCCTTCCACCCGCAGACGGTGTGCGTCTCAGTGGGCTGGAGCCGCTCGGAACGTACCGAGTCGGGCGGGAAGTAGACGTTGCCCTCCACGATCCTGACCGCGTCGGCGGGTGCCTCCGCCAGGAGGGCTCCGTTCCAGGTTGCCTTTGCCATCATGCACTTCCTACGCTGCACGATCCGCTCCGGATCGGAATCGAAGTGGTTGACCGTCACGCCTCGGGCGCGTCGGGACCGGTGAGAGGCGTCACGCCCGGCTCCAGTGCGACGGTCGCGTCGGCCGAGGCCTGCGCGCTGGCCCGGCCCTCCGGCAGCCGCGGCGGCAGGGTGACCACGAAGCACGTGCCGCCGTCCGGGTTCGGCTCCACCTCCACGGAGCCGCCGACGCGCACCACCGCGGAGTGCGTGATGTGCAGCCCCAGACCGGTGCCCACTCCGACGGGCTTCGTGGTGAAGAAGGGCTCGAAGAGGCGAGGCATCACGTCCGGCGGGATCCCCGGCCCGGTGTCGCAGATCCGCACGACCACCCCGCCCTGGTCGGTGGGCCGGACGTAGATATCGATCGCGCCGCGACCGTCCATCGCGTCGACGGCGTTGTCGATCAGGTTCGTCCAGACCTGGTTCAGCTCGCTGCCGTACGCCTCGATCTCGGGGATGGCCGGGTCGTAGTGGCGCGTGACGTCCACCGTCCGCAGCTTCGAGCGCAGGATGACGAGCGTGTTATCGAGGCCGGCGAGCACGTTCACACGCTGCACCGGCGCCTGGTCGAGGTAGACGTACGTCTTCACCGCGCCGACGATCTCGCTAATCCGCTCGCCCGCCATGCGGACCTCGTCCAGCAGGGCGTCGACCGTCGCCGTCGCCGCCAACCAGTCGGCGCTGGCGCGCGCGGCGTCGTCCTCCATGTCGGTGAACGCGCTGCGCAGCTGGTCAACACTCCAGCCTGCGTCGACGAGGGCCGCCGCCGTCTCTGAATCGTCGACCAGCTCGAGCATCTCGTCGATGGCGTCGGCGCGCTGCAGCGGCGTGGTCGGGGCGCGCTCGACGCTGGGCTGGACGCCGATCAGCTCGTGTGGCGGATGAAGCTGGTCGCGGTGCGCGATCGCCTCGCTCAGCGAGCCGACCGAGCGGCGGATGGCCGCGGCAGGGTTGTTCAGCTCGTGGGCCAGGCCGGCGGCCAGCGTCCCCAGGCCCGCCAGCTTCTCGCGGCCGCGGACGAAGTTCTCCAGGCCGCGTATTCGCTCCAGGACGGTGCGCAGCAGCGCCAGCGCCGGCTCCGGCCCGGCGTCGAGCAGCGCCAGCAGGCCCTCGCGCGGAATCCGCAGCACCTCCACCTCGGTGATGGCGCGGACCGATGCCGCACGCGTGTGACCGCCGATGGCCGCGATCTCACCCTGGATGGCGCCGGGCCCCACCCGCGCCAGCGGCAGCTCCACGTCCTCGGCGCGCTTCGTCACCTCCAGCTCTCCGGAGACGATGACGAACATGGCGTCGCCGGCCTCGCCCTCGCGCAGCAGGTACTCGCCCGGGTCCAGGTGCTGCCGCGTCGACGTCTCGCCCAGGCGGCCCAGGTCTGCCTCCGAGAGGCCGGTGAAGAGGGGCGCGCTGCGCAGCGCGTCGAGGGTCATGACCTACAGGGTGGCCAGGTACTGGTGGACGAACTGGACCGACATCGATCCCTCGCCGACGGCACTGGCGATGCGCTTGACCGACCGATGCCGCACGTCGCCGGCACAGAAGACGCCCGGCATGCTCGATTCGAGCAGGAACGGCTCGCGGGTGAGGCCCCAGCCCGAAGGGGGCTTTCCCTCCGTCAACAGGTTCGAGCCGGTGAGCACGAAGCCGTACTCGTCGCGGAGCACGAAGCCCTCGAGCCATTCGGTACGCGGTTGCTGGCCGATGAAGACGAAGATCGCAGCCAGTTCCAGCTCGCGTCCGCCGTCGGAGGCATCGACCGTCACGCCGGCGAGGTGCGTATCGCCGCGGACCTCGCTGACCTGCGTCTGCGTACAGACCTCGATGTTCGGAATCGCCTCCATCTGTTCGATCAGGTACTGGCTCATCTGCGACAGTGCCTCGCCGCGGACCATGAGGTAGACGCGCTTGGCATAGCGCGAGAGGTAGACGGCCGCCTGGCCGGCGGAGTTGCCGCCACCGACCACCCCGACCTCGGTGTCCCGGTAGAGGACTGCCTCGGTGGTCGCCGCCCCGTAGTAGATGCCCGCTCCCGCCAGCCTCGCTGCGTTCGGCAGGTTGAGCTGTCGGTAGGAGACACCCGTCGCCACCACGACGCTCTGGCAGGAGAGCTCGGAGCCGTCGGCGAGGACCACCACGCGGTACGGATCCTCGCGACGGATGCCCGTCACCTCCTGCGGCGACAGGATCTCGGCTCCGAGTCGACGCGCCTGGGCGAGGGCCCGGCGCGCGAGGTCGCCGCCGGTCAGGCCGGCCGGAAATCCCAGGTAGTTCTCGATCCGGCTGGTGGTACCGGCCTGTCCACCGGGCGCCTCCCGCTCGACGAGGAGCGTCTTCAGCCCCTCGCTGGCGCCGTACACGGCCGCCGCCAGCCCGGCCGGACCGCCACCCACGATCACCACGTCGTAGAACGGCAGGGCGGCCCTGGTCTGCAGGCCGACGGCCTCGGCGATGTCGCGCGGGGACGGGTCGCGCAGCACTTTGCCGTCGGGGAAGAAGACGATCGGGACGGCAGGGTCGATCGTCGCCTCGCTGGGCTGGCTCTCGGCCAGCGACGAGGCGAGCCGCATCCCTTCTCCCTCCTCCTCGGGATCGAGCCAGGCGTATGGCACCTGGTTGCGCGTCAGGTAGTCGCGGATCAGGTGGCCACGGGGCGCCCATCGGCCCGCCAGCAGGCGCAACCCTTCGAAGGCCGGCCGGAAGTTGGCGCTCCAGTCGGCCAGCAGGTCGTCCGTGATCGGGAAGAGCCGCTCCTCGGGCGGGTCCCAGGGCTTGAGGATGTAGTGGTCGAGGCGGATGTCGTTGATCGCCTTGATGGCGACGTCGGTATCGGCGTAGGCGGTCAGGAGGACGCGCTTGGCGTCCGGCTGCAGCTCGATCGCCTGGGCCAGGAACTCGATCCCCGTCACGCCCGGCATGCGCTGGTCGACCACGAAGAGCGCGATGGTGCTGCCACGCAGCGAAAGCTCGCGGACGGCATCCAGCGCCTCCGCTCCCCCGGTGGCGGCCACGATCCGGTACGCCTTGCCGTAGTGGGATCGAAGATCGCGCTCGACGGCGCGGAGCACGGGGACATCGTCGTCGACTGCCAGGATGACTGGCTTCGGGGCGGCCATGACGGGATGAGTCTATGCGCTCGGCCTGGCCTCGTGGAGCGCACGCTGCAGGAATCGACTTCGGGCACGGACATTTATGGCGCATTGGCACTGTCGGGACAGCCCCCGCTGGCCCACGCTGCCGGGCATGCGCGCCACCATCTCGCCAGGACAGTACGACCAGCTGCGAAGACTGCGCCGGGCGATGTCGTCGTCGGCCGGCCGAGTCACGTTCGTCAACGTCCCCATGGCCAACTTCCTGATGGTGGACGGTCACGGTGACGCGGCCAGCGAGGAGTTTCGGGCAGCGGTGCGCGAGCTCGGCGACATCTCCGCCACGCTGCGCCTCTACCGCCAGCAAGGCGATGGCGACCTGTACGACCCCATGCCGCTCGAGCTCCTCTGGTGGAAGCCCGGCGAAGAGCCGTGGGAGGAGGACGTTTCGGCTTCCCGGTCGTGGACGGCCATGGTGGCGCAACCGGCCTGCATCGGTCCGGAGCTGCTTGCCGCGGTCGTGGAGCGACGGCACGCGGGCCCGACGCCGCCCACCCGCGGGCGGGTTCGGCTCGGCTCGCTGCGCGAGGGGCTCTGCGCCCAGGCCGCCTGCCCAGCGCACGCGAATGGCAGCGATGTCCTCCGCCAGGTGGTGGAGCACGCCCGATCGAAGGGCTACGAACCCGGGGGACCGCATCACGAGATCTTCCTCGCGGACCTCCGGCACCGCTCCGTTGCGGCGGTGCACACCATCCTCCGCCAGCCGATCCATCGCGTCGCCTAACGGCTAGGATCGGTCCGTGAGCGGACCGCAGCGCGCCGACGTGGTGGTGGTCGGGGGTGCCATCGTCGGCAGCGCCGTGGCCACCTTCCTGGCGCTGCGCGACGACTGGCACGGACGCGTCGTCGTGGTCGAGCGCGACCCGACCTACCGGACCGCGTCAACCACGCTCTCGGCGGCGTCGATCCGGCTGCAGTTCAGCACGCCGGTGAACATCGAGATCAGCCGCTTCGGGATCTCGCTCATCAAGGACCTGGACCGATGGCTTGGCGTCCGCGGCCAGCCGCCGCCCCGGGTCGACTTCGTCGAGGCCGGCTACCTCTTCCTGGCGACCAATGCCGGGCTCCCCGCCCTGGAGGCCAACCACGCCGTCCAGCGGGCGCACCGGGTTCCGGCCGTCCTGCTGACGCCGATGGAGCTGCACGAGCGCTTCCCGTGGCTCAACGTCGAAGGGCTCGCCGGCGGATCGCTGGGGCTCTCGGACGAGGGCTGGTTCGATGCCTACGCGCTGCTGCAGGCCTTCCGTCGCAAGGCGCGCTCCCTCGGCGTCGACTACGAGACCGGCGAGGTCACGGACCTGCTGCGCGACGGCGACCGGGTCACCGGGGTCCGGCTGGAGGGCGGCCGCGAGATCGCCGCCGAGTGGATCGTCAATGCCGCCGGACCCCGCGCGGCGGCAGTCGCTGCCATGGCGGGCGTGGACCTCCCCGTCCGGCCGCGCAAGCGTTACGTCTACCACTTTGACTGCCGCACGCAGCTCGGGTCGGCACCGCTCACGATCGATCCGTCCGGCATCTACTTCAGGCCGGAGGGGCCGGCCTGGATCGGCGGCTACTCCCCACGAGCCGGTGAGCCCGACCCTGACACCCTGGACCTCGAGGTCGACCGTGCGGCGTTCGAGGAGCGGATGTGGCCGGCGCTCGCCGAGCGCGTCCCGGCCTTCGAGTCGCTCCGCCTCCTCGACGCCTGGGCGGGCCACTACGCGGTAAACACGCTCGACCACAATGCGGTGATCGGACCCCATCCGGCCGTCGCCGGCTTCCTGCTCGCGAATGGCTACTCGGGTCACGGGCTGCAGCAGGCGCCGGCAGTGGGCCGCGGGCTCGCCGAGTGGATCGCCACGGGCCGCTTCGAGACGCTCGACCTCTCGCCGCTCGGCTACGAACGCATCCTGCGCGGCGAGCCGCTGCTGGAGGTCAACGTCGTCTAGGCCGCGGTCAGATGTCGCAGGTGGCGCCCCACGGGTGCGGGTCGCTGAAGACCAGCCGATCGGGTCCGAGGTTGGGGGCTCCCTGGGTGATCTGGCTCGTGTCGATCACGACTGTGCCGTCGCGCTCGATGCTGACCGCGAATCGGTCCAGCCCGCGCTCAGCCGGGCCCTCCTTCAGCTTCTCGCCCAGCACGTTGTAGGTGCTGCCGTGGCAGCGACAGCGAATGCGGTGCAGCTCGTCGCAGGGCTGCGGCACCAGGCACCCGAGATGCGGGCACTTGCGCCACAGAGCCAGCAGCTGATCGGCGCCTGGGCCGGTGATCGAGGTCGGGTTGCCGCTGGCCAGGGCGGTGGCCGCCGGCACGTTGACCAGGAAGGCGCGCGCCGGATTGAACGGGAACATCTCACCGGTGGCGAACGACGGCTGTCCCGCGACGATGCTCGTCAGCGTCCCGACGCGGAAGCTGGCGCCCAGGCCCTGGCGGACGTTCGGCCACAGGAACGAGAGCGTGCCGCCCAGGAACTCGATGCTGAGCAGCGCGACACCCGCGGCCAGCATGCGTCGCATGAAGCTGCGGCGGCTCAGGACTCCGATCGGCGGCACGCCGGTCACGACGCCGTAGGTCATGTTCGGCGCCGACAGCGCTGGCAGCTCGGCACGGCGCGGCAGAAGGTGCGATGGAGCGATGGCGACGTGTCCCGGATGGAGGTGGGCGTCGAGCGCCGCTCCGAGCACATCGGGCAGGTCGCGAAGGTGCAGCGGCCGGTCGGCCAGGAGGTCGAGGAACTCCTCGCCGTACCGCTCCCGCCACGGGCGCGGGTAGGCTCGCAGGAGCAGACGTTGGATCAGCGAGGCTGATGGGCGCGCCTTCATCCGTCCGCCCTCGCGACTCGCACGCGTCCGAGTGCGACGAAGCGATCCATCTGGTCGAGCTGGGCCCGCAGGGCGCTGCGTCCCATCGCGGTGATGCGGTACGGCCGACGCCGCTCATCGGCAGCCATCGGTTCGATCAGGCCCGCCCGCTCCAGGCGGGAGAGGACCGCGTAGAGCGTGCCGGGACCGAGTGGCGTTTTCGAAAATGCCTGGACGTCGGTCATGATCGCGTAGCCGTGTTTCGCACCGTCGCTGAGGCTGGCAAGCACGAGCACCGCCGGCTCCGCGAATCTTCCGAGGTCGCCGGTTGCGTCCAACCCCATGCCGCTCCCTTGCTCGATTGCCGCTATAGCGCCTCACGATATATCCGAGGGCGGGCACGGCAAGGGTCGATTGTCCCGGCGGCGCCGGGATCTTCCAGGCGGCGGAAGGCAGCTCCAGGGCAGCTGCTAGGCGGCCATCACCTCGGCGATCCGGTCCAGCAGCCGGCGCCCGGTGGCACGGGCCGCGACGTTGAACAGCAGGCGGTCGGCGATAACACCCACCCCACCGCCTGGCGGAGCGTAGTAGCCATTCAGCTCGAGGGTCCCGTCGCGCCATGCGAGCCGTCCGGCGAAGACGGGAAAGAGCGGGGTCAGTCCTGCTGCTCGCCAGGAGATCTCGAGCGACAGCCGCTCCCCTTCGGTCAGCAGCGCTCCGACGTCCAGGTACGCCGCCTTGCGGAACGCGACCCTCGGCGTCGCCTCGTTGACCCGCAGCTCGAGGTCGAGCAGGTAGCGACCCACGCCTTCCTCTTCCCCGCCCTCCACCAGTTCCCCGAGCCAGGCGGCGCGACCGGGACCCAGCACGTCGGCTGCGCGTTCGAGCGATGCCGGAGCCGGGCGGGCGACGTGCAGCTGGCTGGTGCCGGCCGGCTCGTCGTCGGCCTGATCACGTGGAGCGGACGGCGGCATGGAAGGCAAGATGGTCAGGGCTCCTGGACGATCAAGGCGGTAACCATACCGAACATGCCGTCCTCTCCCTCGGCCTGCGTCAGCACGTGGCAGTGGAATGCCCAGACGCCGAGCTCGCTGGCATTGACCAGGACATCGACCCGCCGAGATCGAACGCGTGGATCTCGATGGTTCCGAGAGGCCCATTCGGTTCGGCCGATGCTGACGCCGATGCCGTGGAGCTGGCCAACGGCTGGCCCGCCGCCTGGCCCGCACCCAGGATGATTGCTGCCAGCAGGAGGGTGCCCGGCGAACAGAACGGACATCCCGGTGAAGGCGGCGAAGTAGGCAGAGGCGCGTTGCATCGGTCTCCTCGAGGTGGCCGCGGTGCTGGCGGTCTGGTCAGCCGCGAGCGTGCCGGAGGTACCAACGCCGCCACAGGGCCGAATGGTCCGGTTCGAACCGGGTCAAACGGCCCGCGGTGCCAAATGTCCCGACTCAGCCGTCGAGCGGCGGACCCAGGAGCAGCGGCATGCCCAGCCGATGGTCGTAGCGGGGTCGGAGGCGCTCGGTGTTGTACATGGTCTCGACGTCCAGTCGCCGCGCGCCCATCTCTCGGCTCGGCAGCGGTGCGTGCGCGTACCTGCCGCCCTGGATCGCCACCATGCGCCCGGTGACGCCGTCGACCAAGAGCTCCACGGCGACGTTCGCGAACGTTGTCGCCACCATCTGGTCCAGCGCGTCGGGGTCACCCGAGCGCAGGTCGTAGGTCAGGTCGGAGTGGACCGTCTCGACGCCGGTGATCTCCTTGAGCTGCTCCGCCAGGGCAAAGCCGACGTCGGCCTTGCGCCGATGCCCATAGGCATCCGCCTCACCGAACTCCTGCAGCGTGGCACCAGTCCAGACGGCGCCTTCCGAGGCGATGACGAGGGCGTAGGAGCTGGGATTCGCCTTCCGATCCTCCGTCAGGAGGTCGGCGAGGAGCCCGAGATCGAAGGGCGACTCCGGGATGACGCAGCGGCTGCTGGTGACGTAGGCCGCGTACCAGGCGCTGTAGCCCGCATTGCGGCCGAAGATCCGGAAGACGCCAATGCGCTCGTGGCTGCCCAGCGTCGTTCGCTGGCGGTTGATCAGCTCCTTCGCACGGGTGACGGCGGTCGAGAAGCCGATGCAGTATTCGGTCCCGGCCACGTCGTTGTCCATCGTCTTGGGGATGGCGATCAGGGGGACGCCCTCCTGCCCCAACCGCGCCGCGTAGCTGAGCGTGTCGTCTCCGCCGATGGCGACGAGATGGGTGATGCCCAGTGCCTCCAGGTTGCGCAGGACCACCGGCGTCAGGTCGTAGCGCCCCTCATCGATCCGCATTCGCTTCCGTTCGGCGTCCGACAGGTGCGTCGGGAGGGCCGCCTCCGGCATCCGCCCGGGGTTCGTGCGCGAGGTATGCAGGATCGTGCCGCCAGTGCGGTCGATGGCGCGCGTGGTGCGTCGATCGAGCGGTCGCACGAAATCCTCGTCCGGCGTCCCGCCCGGGGGCTGGTGGGTGAGACCCTGCCATCCGCGCCGAATGCCGATGGCATCCCAACCCAATTCGCTGCACCGGTAGACGACGCTCTTGATGACCGAGTTGAGGGCGGGGACGTCGCCGCCCCCGGTGACAATTCCAATTCTTGGCATGGCTCCTCCATCATGCCCGTTGGCCACGATCCGTGCGCCGGACGCCGGGCGCGGGTATGTCTCCCGGCGCCCGTGGGTGGCGCTTTGGGCCGATTTCAGGCATAATGGCCTCCCCCTTTCCGCGGCGGCGCTTCTGCGCACTGCGGTCATTCCGAGGAGCGAGATGGCCACCCACGTCAACCAGCGACGCTACGTCACATGGCGACTTCCCGATCGACAGTTCTCGAAGGTGCACGTGCAGCGCGATGCCGAAATGACGATGTGCGGCAAGACACTGCCGCGCGCGACCGGTTCACCGCAGCCACCCATCCCGGCTGCCGCCATGTGCCCCGAGTGCGCCGCGTCCGAGGCCTGACGGACCCGCCTCTCGACTGACCGCCGATGTGCGGCCGCTTCGCCCAGCCGCGCTCGGCGGAGGAACTCGCACGAATCTTTGGCGCCCGCCCTGCCTCCGACCTGGCTGGCGGGCGTTTCAACGTCGCGCCAACCGACCCCATCCTGGCTGTGCTGGAGCACCGCGGCGATCGCGTGGTGGACCGCTTCCGCTGGGGCCTGCTGCCCGTCTACGCCACCTCGGCGCGAGGGAGCGCACGCCTCATCAACGCGCGGAGCGAGACCGTGGAGGCGTCGCCGGCCTTCCGCGCCTCGTTCCAGCGCCGCCGGTGCCTCATCCCGGCCGATGCCTTCTACGAGTGGCGACGACACGCGGATGCGCGAAGCGGTCGCAGCTCGCGGGCCGAGCCCTTTGCGGTCCGACTCGCATCGGGTCAGCCGATGGCCTTCGCCGGCCTCTGGACCAGCTGGCGCGACCCGGTGAGCGCCGAACGGATCCACACTGCGTGCATCATCACCGGCCCCCCGAATGAGCTCGTGGCGCGCGTCCACGACCGCATGCCGGTGATCGTGCAACCCGGAGACTGGAACCGGTGGCTGGCGGAGGAGACCGGCGTCGACGAGCTTCGTCCCCTGCTGCGGCCGGCTCCGGCCGAGACGATGGAGCTGTACCCCGTCTCCCCCGCCGTCAACGACGTGCGGAGCGACGGGCCGGAGCTGCTCGCGCCACTGAGCCGCTGGCAGTCTGAGCTCTGGCCGGCGTGAGCGATGGCGGCGAGATCGAGCTGCCTCATGACTGCATGGTGGTCCTGGTCGGCGTGAGCGGCTCGGGGAAGTCGACCTTCGCTCGCCGCTTTGCGCGGACGCATGTCCTCTCGTCTGACGAGATGCGGGCGATCGTCGCCGACGACCCGGCCGACCAGTCGGCAACGGAGGCCGCGTTCGAGCTGCTGCATACCGCGCTCGCGCTGCGCCTGGCCCGAGGCCGCATGACGGTCGTGGACGCGACCAACGTCGAGAGCTGGGCGCGCGAGCGCCTGCTGGCGGTGGCCAGGCGCAGTGGTCGCCCGGCGGTCGCGATCGCGCTCGACACACCACTCGAGGTCTGCCTGGAGCGGAATGCGCAGCGCCCGGACCGGCGTCCGCCGGCTGCCATCAGGCGCCAGCATCGCTCGATGCTCCGGTCGCTCACCTCGCTCCGCGACGAGGGCTTCGCCGCCGTGCACGTCCTGGGGTCCCAGGCGGCAGCCGATGAGGTGGCGCTCACGATCCGGCGCTGAGCGGGACACGCGGACGCGAAAATGCCCCGAAGGAACTGCGCCGGTCCGGTGGTGCGAGACCGCCGACCCGGTACCGGAACCACTTGATGCAATCTCGCGATCCGGTCCGCTGCCCCTTCGGGACGAGAAGAGGATATGGCGGCGCGCGAGCCGGCCGCAAGTCCGTTTATCCCCGACTTTGCATGCAGCTCGACGGCTTTTCCACAGCGATTCCCCAGCTGGATGCCAGGATGCCCCACCGGGGTGCTGGTGGGGCATCAGGCGCCGCCTGCCGGGCCGGTTAGCGCGGCCCGGGCCAACCAGGCGACACCCCTGCTACCCGTGGACGCGGCAGCGCGTTCACTTCTGCGCTGGCAGGAGCGTCGCGCACAGGGCCAGGGATCGACGAGGCGGCGAGGAACTGGTCCAGCAGGTCCGCCAGCCGGTCCGCGGCCTCGAACTGCACCGCGTGGCCGACGTCGGGAAGCACTTCCAGCTGCGCCGTCGGGATCGTCGCCGCCAGCTCGTGCCCCACCGCCGGCGCGATGACGCGGTCCGCATCCGGGACGACGACCAGGGTGGGTGCCTCGATGGGCGAGACGTCGGCGGGCGGCGTGGCGCGCGTGGCGCGCACGAAGCGGCGCAGGAAGGCGAGCGCGCCCGGCGTCCGCAGCGGTTCCACGTACCCGTCCACGACCTCGTTGAGCACCTCGCTTCCGAGGTCGCCGGCCGTGGCCCGCAGGAGGTATCGGCGCACGACCCCGCGCGCGAGTGGCGGAGCGAGGCGCCCCAGCGCCAGCCCGAGCAGGCTGCCGTCGCTGAGCCGCAGCGGTCGCGCGGCGCTGACCGCAGCCGCGAGGACGAGCCTGCCGACGCGTTCCGGATGTCGCAGGGCCAGCCGCTGGGCTACGGCGCCGCCCCACGACAGCCCGGCAACGTCCGCCCGCTCGATCTCGAGCACGTCGAGGAGCCTGGCGAGACGATCGGCATAGGCGTCATCGGTCAGCGGCGCGCGCGTGCGGCGGGTGGAGCGGCCGAAGCCGACCTGGTCCGGCGCGAGCATTCGGCGCCGGCCCACCAGTCGCTCCATGACGAGCCGCCAGCTGAGCGCGTTGCTCGGGAAGCCGTGAACGAGCAGCAGCGGCGGACCGGAGCCGGCCTCGACGAGGTTCACGCCCTCGCCCTGGACGTCGATCCGCCGCGAGACGAGGGCTGCCGCGGCGAGCGGCGACGCGAGCCTAGAGCCAGCCGCGATTGCGGAAGTAGACAACCATCCCCACCAGCAGTACGGCCATGGCACCCAGGATCAGCCAGAACGCTGCCACGTTGCCCTCGTCGGGCACGATCGCTAGAGCCAGCCGCGGCGGCGGAAGAAGGCGACCAGGACGAGCGTGATGGCCAGCATCGTTCCCGAGATCCACCAGAATGCGGCCTCGGAACCCTCGCCCGGGAAGAGGACGTTCATGCCGAAGAGGCCGGTGATGAGCGTCTGGGGCAGCAGGATCACGCTGAGGGCGGTCAGCAGCCGGAGGGTGTCGTTGACGCCGTGCGAGAGCACCGACTCGTTTGATGATTCGAGCGCCTCGACGATCTCTTTGAAGTTCTCGAGCACGTCCCAGATGCGCTCGGAGGCATCGGTCAGGTCGTCGAAGTAGACGTCCAGCTCCTCGCCGAAGTGCCGCTGCTTTGCGCGCTCAAGGAGGCGGAAGACCGCACGCTGGGGCCGAATCACGGCGCGGAAGTTGATGATCTCCTGCTTGGTGTTGCTGATCTCGCGCACGATCTCGCGCGATCGCCCCTCGAAGATGTCGTCCTCCAGGCGCCGTAGCTTCCGGCCGAGGGCGCCGAGCATGGGGAAGCAGGCATCGACGCATCGGTCCAGGATCTCGTAGAGCAGCCGGCCGGAACCGCCGGCGAACATCGCCTCGCGGGTCTCGGGCTGCTCCTGGACCCGCTCCCACATGGCGGGCAGCGGCACGATCGCCTCCTCGGGCAGGGTGACGACGTAGTCGGGGCCGATGAAGACGTCCAACTCCACCGCGTGCAGCCGCCCCGTCGCCTTGTCGAAACGGGGGAACTGCACGACCAGGAAGAGGTAGTCGTCGTAGACGTCGAGCTTCGGCCGCTGGTTGACGCTGATGACGTCCTCCAGGTCCAGGGGATGGAACGCGAAGCGGTCCGCCAGCCAGGCCGTATCGGCCGCGTGCGGATCCTGGGCGTGGAACCAGCGCAGCCCGACGGCCTCGACCTCCTCGATGCGCGCCTGCTCGACGACGACGGGCGTGCCCGCTTCGGCCGGTCCGCGCCCGCGGGGGCGGAGCAGCCGCGGGAGCTGGCGTACCGGATTCAGCGACGGGGGGCGACGATCCACGCTCGGAGGGTACCGTCAAAGCCTGCCGGCGTGCGGCCGATTCCCAGCGCATCATGTTCACCATGACCGCGCGCTTCCACCTCCTGCACGCCGGCTACGCGAACGACAGCGGCGTCGCGAGCAGCGTCAGCCTCGTACTCGACGGCGACGCGGTAATCGTGGTCGATCCCGGAATGGTGGCCGACCGCGGCGTGATCCTGGACCCGCTCTCTGCACAGGGAGTCTCGGCGGACGAGGTGACCCACGTCGTCCTGACCCACCACCATCCCGACCATGCCCTCAACGCGGCCCTCTTCCCGAACGCCGAGGTGGTCGATTTCTGGGCCCGATACCGTGGCGACCAGTGGCTCGACCATGACGGCGACGGCCACGCCATCGGCTCGTCAACACGGATCATCCTGACGCCCGGGCACACTGCTGAGGACCTGACCCTGCTGGTGGAGACCGATGACGGCGTCGTGGCCTGCACCCACTGCTGGTGGCGTGCCGACCGCAGCCCGGAAGTCGATCCCCTGGCGGAGGACCCCGATGCGCTGCTTCGCAGCCGAGCGCGCATTCTCGAGCTGGCGGACGTCATCGTGCCGGGGCACGGCGATCCGTTCCCCGGAGACCGGACGCGCTAGGTCGTCGCGAAGCCGGGCTCGCTACCAGCCGGCGCGGTCCACCAGCGACAGCATCGGATCGCCGAGCGGCTGGCCGCACACGACCGTCTCTCGGCTGCCGTCCTCGAAGCGCAGCATCCGGCCGCAGGCGAAGCACTCCTCGACGTCGAGGTCGCCGCGCGTCGGACAGTTGACGCGACCGGCGTCGACAACCAGGCGGCGGTCGCCGGACCACGACCATGTGCGAGGATCGATCATCGTCATGCTCCGACGCTGACAGGGCCGATCGGCCCTGTCACGCGCCGAAGGGCACCTGGAGGCCGTCAAGCGGCCCGCGTCACTCGGCCCCTTCTGACAGCCTGCGGAACTGGGCCAGGACGTGTGTCCAGCCCGGTCCGTACGACTCCATCAGCCGTGGCGCGTCCTCACCACGCCTCTCCCACCCGCTGTGGACGAGGTCGACACGCGTCGCGCCGCCGGCCACTTCCATGAAGCTGACCTCGACCGCAGTGGCGAAGCTCGCCTCCTGCCCCGGGTGCCAGGTGAATGCGATCCGGGCCGGCTCGTCCCATTCGGTGACGACGCCCCAGTCCGCCGTCTCACCGCCGCGCCCGGACTCGATGATCCGGCCACCTACGTGCTGCTCGACCTCGACCGACTCCGCCCTATCCCCGAACACCGAGTGCGTCTCCAGCGGCCACCAGTCCGCGAGGCGAACCACGAAGAGCCGGAATGCGGCATGCGGCGGCAGCGAAACCTCGACCGAGCTCCGCACGACCATGTTGTCAGCCACCTTGTCCATCCTGACCTCCTGTCACTGCAGCCGCCTCGGCGGCGATTCGGTAGCGGTCCATGACCTGCGACCAGAACCGATTCCAATACTCGCTGACCGCCGCGATCCCAACCGGGTCCACCTCGTAGATGCGCCGCGTCCCGACCTGGCGATCCGACACCAGTCCCGCCTCGCGCAGAACCCTGAGGTGCTGCGAGACGGCCGGGCGGCTGACCGGGAGCGTTTCGGCGAGCCGGCCCACCGAACTCGGACCCGCAGCCAGCGCTTCCAGCACCGAGCGCCTGGTCGGGTCCCCGAGCGCATCCATGACGCCACCGTAAGTTCTCACTTACGGTAAGTTACCGCTTACCGTTGGGCGTGTCAAGCTGCGTTGCTAGGGAAGCAGGACCGGACCACGCTCCGCGCCCGCGCCCCCGATGGCCAACGCTGGGTGGCCGTCGACGCCATGGGGCATCTGCCGCGCGGCCGCCAGCGCGACCAGGATTACCGCGAGCATGAGCAGGTCAGCGATCACCACGCCTGGCGCGAGGCCGAGTGGACCGCTGGCGGCAAGCGCCACGACGCTTCCGGCCACGCCCGTTCCCACGGCGATCCCCATCGTGTTGGCGAGCTGCGCGGAGGCGGTCGCCGCTCCCTCGCCGCCCGGCGGTGCCGACTCGATCACCGAGAGGGTCAACGTCGAATAGGCGAGCCCCATCCCCAGCCCGGCCAGTGCCCAGCCGGCCGCCGCGAACCAGGTCGGAGCGAGCGCGCTGAGGGGCAGGGCGGTTTCGGCGAGAACCCCGATGCCGATCAGCACCAATCCGGCCGCGGCGACACTTCGCCGCGAGCTGCGCGAGGCGAGGCGAGCCTGCAGCCACGAGCCTGCCGCCCAGGTCACGGCGGCGGCGGTCAGCGCCAGGCCGCCCGCGACGGTGCCGGCGCCGCGCAGCGATGCCACGACCAATGGCACGAACGCCTCCACGCCGAAGAACGCCACGCTGATGAGCGCCAGCACCGCGATCGTCGCACCGCGCGGCGAGCGGGCGCCGAGGGTTCCCGGCGGCAGGAGCCTTCGCAGGGGCGCGACCGCCAGTGCGACGCCGGTCGCACCCAGGATCAGCGAGATCGGCAGCTGTCCCCACGAGAGCGCCGCGAGCGCCAGTCCCGCTCCCGCCGCCAGGACCAGCGCGTCACGCACGACGTGCCGGCTTCCCGCCGGACGAGTCTCGGCCGGTGCCGCGGCGAGGGCGCGCAGCGGACGAGCGAGGGCGATGGCCGTGAGGGGCAGCAGCGGTGCGAGCGCCAGGAAGACCCACCGCCAGGAGTGGGCTTCGGCCACCCATCCGGCGAGGGCTGGACCCACCAGCCCGGGCAGGACCCAGGCGCTGCTGATCACCGCGATCATGCGCGGCTGGAGGACGGCGGGATAGCCGCGCGCGACCGCCACGTAGGTGATCGCGCTGATGGCCCCGGCGCCCAGTCCCTGCACGACTCGACCGGCGACAACCCAGCTCATCTCCGGCGCCAGGCCCGCCATGCCCAGGCCGAGCGCGAAGGCGAGTGCGCCGGCCACGAACGGTCGATACGGCCCGCGGCGATCCGCCTCCGTTCCCGCCAGTGGGATCCCAACCAGGTTCGCCAGCCAGAAGCCGGAGAATGCCCAGCCGTAGAACTCCACGCCGCCGAGCTGCTCGAGCGTGGCTGGCAAGATGGTCGGCGCGGCCAGGCCCTCGAACGCCACCGCCGTCACCATCAGCACCAGGCCAACGGTGAGCAGCGGCCGCGGTACGCCAGGCACGTCCGCCCTTTCCATGGCGCTAGATGCTAGGGACTCGTCACGGCCCGCGCTCCAGCCGAGGTTGCGGTGAGGCAGTGGCGATTGGGGTACACCTGGCCTGTAGCATTGGTGACGGTTGGCCCGACTGCGGGAGGCAGTCCCTCGCCCATCATTC
The DNA here is from genome assembly GCA_963777045.1 of uncultured Chloroflexia bacterium. Lineage (GTDB taxonomy): Bacteria > Chloroflexota > Limnocylindria > QHBO01 > QHBO01 > JAPSGM01. The sequence goes on along the minus strand of CAVZPD010000028.1, from coordinate 43,456 downwards.
GAGCTGCAACGGCAGGCCGTCGGATCACTTCCGGCGCGCCAGGCAGGTTACTGGGGGCAGGCAGTAGGCGTCGGATGCCAACGGGCTTCCGGAAAGGAGGAGACTTCGTGACAAGCCTGAGAGGCTACGCGACCTGGATCGCGGCCATCGCAGCCGTCATCCTCATCTGGCTCCAGCTCCCCGAGGCGGGGGCCGAGGGCTGGGAGTGGCTCCCGATCTATCGACCGGAGGGCACCCTCAACAGCGTCCTGACCTGGGTCTTCTGGATCCTGGCCATCGTGGTGGTGGTGCTCCTCTTCGCGGATCGCAACGAACCCGAGGCCGACACGGTCGAGGTCGTGGGCCCGAACTTCGCCCGCTACCTCTTCTCCAACACGCGGGCAGGGCTCTTCTGGCTCCCGATCCGCATCTTCCTGGGCTTCAGCTGGTTCGAGGCCGGCTTCCACAAGGCCACCGGCAGCGGCTGGCTCGACGGCGGCGCCTCGCTGGCGGGCTACTGGGAGCGAGCGGTCTCGATCCCCGAGCAGGGCAGCCCGCCGATCACCTACGACTGGTACCGCGACTTCGTCCAGTTCCTCCTGAACGGCAACCATGAGACCTGGTTCGCCTGGGTCATCACCTTCGGCGAGATCGCCGTCGGCATCGGCCTGATCCTCGGAGCGCTGACCGGCATTGCCGCGTTCTTCGGCGCGCTGATGAACATGTCCTTCCTGCTGGCCGGATCGGCCTCCAGCAACCCCGTGCTCTTCACCGCGGCCATCGGCCTGATCCTGGCCTGGCGCGTCGCCGGCTACTACGGTCTCGACCGCTACCTGCTGCCGATGCTCGGCACTCCGTGGCGTGCTCCCGTACGCGCCCGCATGTCGGGGAGCGAGAGCACGACCTGAACACCCGATCCGCCGGGATGGGAGCTCTCGGCGGATCGGTCAAACGCGGCCGGGCGGAGCCTGCCCCGTCCCGGCCGCGTTCTGCTGTCCGCTCCAAAGATGACGGCGGGCCTGGCCGAATGTGCCGAGTGGCCTTGCATCGGGCGGCCCTGCGGCGCACGCTGACGATCACGACCGGGGCGTGGACGGCCCCGCCGCAGTTCGAGGTGACGGCAGATGACCAGCAGCAGCGTGGTTCGCGTGGGGAACCTGATGAGCATCGACCCTATCGTCATCGATGCCGAGGCGCCGATCACCGAGGCAGAGCTCCTGCTGAAGAGCTACCGGATCAGCGGCCTGCCGGTAGTCCAGGAGGGAGTCCTGTCGGGCGTGCTCAGCCAGACCGACCTGTTGAACGCGCGCTCGAGCGAGCTCATCGGGGCGAACTGGGGACGGGTGCGGGTCCGGCACCTGATGACGCGACCGGCGGTGACGGTGCACCTCAACACCAGCGTGGAACGGGCGGCGCGCCTCATGCTCGAGCAGCACATCCACCGTCTCGTGGTGGTGGACGAAGAGGACGAGCCGATCGGCGTGATCACCGCCACCGACCTCCTGCGGACGCTCCTGCCCGACGAGGATCCGGCCCGCATCCGAAGCTGAGGGCCGGCCGGTGGGTTCATCGGTCCTTCATGCGTACGTCACGGATGGACCGTAGACTGCGGACATGTTCTTCCGACACTTCTTCGCGTCACGCATGCCCGACGCCGATGAGACCCTGCCGGGTCGGGCCGAGCCGATGCCGACCGCGACCACCCACGCCGTCAACGGCCAGCCGCTGAAGGGCCCCTATCCCGAGGGCAGCGAAGTCGCCGACTTCGCGCTGGGCTGCTTCTGGGGCGCCGAGAAGCTGTTCTGGGAGCTGCCCGGCGTGATCGTCACCGCGGTTGGCTACCAGGGCGGCACGACTCCGAATCCGACCTACAAGGAGGCCTGCTCGGGGCAGACCGGCCACGCCGAGACCGTGCGCGTCGTCTACGACCCGAAGCTGATCAGCTACGAGCAGCTGCTGAAGGCGTTCTGGGAGGACCACGATCCGACGCAGGGCTTCCGCCAGGGCAACGACGTCGGCACCCAGTACCGCTCCGCCATCTACACCCACTCCGACGCCCAGCAGGCTGTCGCCGAGGCGTCACGCGAGATGTACCAGGCGGAGCTGTCGAAGGCCGGCTACGGCGAGATCACCACCGAGATCCGGCCCGCTCCCGAGTTCTTCTTCGCGGAGGATTACCACCAGCAGTACCTGGACAAGAATCCCGCCGGCTACTGCCCGGTGCACGCCACCGGCGTGAGGCTGGAAGGACCCATTGTCCGAATGGAACAGGTCTAGCTGCCGCGAGCGGTGTCAGGGGTTCGCGGCACCCCCTCCAAACACCAGGATCGCCACCAGGGCCGCGATGAGCACCGCCATGATGATCACCGCCCACGCGAACATCGCGGACGACATGGACCTGGTCGGATCGCTCATCCTCCGATGAATGTTGCGCAGCAGATCCCGCATGATCGGTACTCCTGGGACGTCGCACCAGTATCGGTGACTGCGGGACCTGGTCCGTCGGGATACTCCGAGTCCGCAGCAGGTCTACGCGGGGAGCGCCGCCTCGGCGGCGACGGTGACCGACCGCGTGCGCATGGCCCACAGGCCCAGCCATCCGATGCCCAGACCGAGCACGATGTTGCCGTACAGGTAGGCGGCGCCGAACGGGAGTCCCGAGGCGATGCCGCCGACGAGGATGGTCGCCGCGATCGCGGGCGGGAACGTGCGCGCCCGGAGGCTGGCGATGGCGTAGAGAGCCCAGCCGACGGCGAACAGCGCAAAGCTCGCCAGGCCTCCAACGAGCAGCCGGCCGGCAGCCCCGGTCTCGAATACCGAAGGGGCAATGTCTGCCATCCAGGGAACGGAGAACGCCTCGTACCACCAGTCGCCGGCCATGAAGACCGTGCCGATGACTGCCGCACCGACCCCGACGGCGCCCAGAATGCCCGTCTCTCGATCCCGCCGGCCGTCCAGGGCGACGAGCGCCAGAATCAGCGCGGCGAACGCGATGATCGACGCGACGCTGTTGGCGGCGTGGGTCGTTCCCACGACATAGATCTTCAGGGCATCGCCATCGGCCGGGACATTGAGGAGGCTCACGATACGCGTCAGGATCACCAGGGCAGCCGCAGTGAAGGCGATTGGCGCGGCGAAGCGCGTGAGAGTTGAAGGGGCCATGGCTCGATCCTCCTGCCTGTGTGATCCCGAGCGGGACCGATGTCGGCCGGGCACACCCGGCGCGGGCAGTCCATCGCTCACGCCCACCGTCCTCCACGCGCGTGTGCATCGCATCCGGGCGGACCCTAGATCGTTGGCAGAGCCTCCACCGATTCATGAGGAGCGGGCCGGCGCTGTCCGCGCGGATCAGGTTCCAGCCCGCCGGCGCAGAAACGCTAGTTGCGGTGCATCTCCGCGTATACCAGCGCCTCGCGGCGCACGCCGCGGCCCACGAGCCGAGCGAAGAGGGCCGGCACGTACCAGCGCAGGAAGAAGATGCGGCAGCCGAGGCAGAAGCCAGTCGCGGCCAGGACGAATTGCAGGGCGACCACCGCCAGGACCGGCAGCCAGCCCCAGGGGCGGATGCCCGCGAGCAGCAGGCCGATGCCGCCCGCCACGAACACGGCAGCCACCGCGTGGGCAAATCGCCTAGGTATCTCGTGCTCCAGCTCGGATGCGGTCTGCCGCAGCGCCCAGCGGATGGCGGGCCAGGGACGACTGAAGATGAACCAGCGCGTGCCGTAGGTGGCCGAGACGACAAGGAAGAGGCAAACGACCGCGGCCAGCGGCAACCTATCCAGCGCCACGGCAGCCAGCAGGGTGATGCCGGAGGTCACGGCTCCAAAGCGCTGGGCGCGCTGGTCGATCCAGCGGCCGGGGGCCGGTCGAGCCGCCGACGCCACGGTGGCGGCAATGGTGAGGGGACGGCTGAAGAACGACATGGGACCTCCTCGTGGGGAACGTGGTCCGCTGGCGGCATCGACGCCACAGCCGCCCCCAAGAAGGGATTATCTCTCGGGCCGATACGCTGAGCCGGTCCTCCGTGTCGGCGACCGGCTCAGGTTAACTCGCGGCACTTGCACGCTACGATTGACTCACCGCACGAGAGCCGACTCGAGGACGCCACCATGGGGCTGGCTGACTACCGGGACCGCGGCCGCCGGCAGTTCGAGGTCGGCTTGCTCCATCAGGCCGCCCCTGCCAGCGGCATAGCCGCTCGCCTGCGAGGTGCGGGTCAGCAGCGAGGTGGTGTAGCTGCCGGTGCCGGGCTGGAAGCCGCGCCCCGTGGCGTGGACCTGGCTGACGGCCCGCGCCCCCGGGCCGGGAGACGTGGCCGGTGCCTGGCTGATGAAGATCGCCAGTCCGACGGCACAGGCCAGGACCACCGCGGTCGCGGCGGTGGCCAGGGCTGGCGCGCGGTGGCTGGTCTGCTGGGTGAGGCGGCGTCCGATCGTGGTGGCCATGGGTGGTTCCTCCTGCCTTGGGCTGCCGGTCGGTCGAACGGCCCCGGCCCTGCGTTCGGTGCGTTCCGTGCGTTCGATCCGCGCTCACCATGGGCGACCACCGTTACAGCCCGGCTACAGCCCGGCTACCGGCACGGGCTTGCCCTCCGACCGCGGCGCGGTCCACACTCGCGGCCAGGAGGGGCACGAGCGATGGCAGGCGCGAAGCTCGCGATTCGGCTGCTGGGACCGGTCGAGCTGTGGCGGGACGGGGCGGCGGTCGCGGCCGGCGGCCCGACCCAGCGCGCGGTGCTGGCCATGCTCGCCCTGCGCGCCGACCAGCCGGTCAGCGCCGCGGCCCTGTCCGACGGCGTGTGGGGCGAGGCCGATGAGCCGGCCGGTGCGGCCAAGGCCATGCAGGTCCACGTGGCGCGCCTGCGCAGCGTGCTGCGCACGGACAAGCGACAGCCGCTGCAGAGCGTGCCCGGCGGCTACCGCCTCGATGGCGACCGGCTGACGGTCGACGCCGCCGCCTTCGAGCGTGGCGTGGCCGACGGCCGGCGGCTGCTGGGCGCCGGCCAGACTCGGGCCGCCCTCGCCCAGCTGGACGCCGCGCTCGGCCGGTGGCGTGGCCCGGCGCTGATGGACCTGCGCGACTTCCCCTTCGCGGCCCACGCCGCCGACAGGTTCGAGGAGCTGCGGGTCGACGCCGCCGAGCAGGCCATCGCCGCCCGCCTGGCGCTCGGCGAGGCGCAATCCGTGGTGCCCCCGCTGCAGGCGCTCATCGCCGAGCACCCCTACCGCGAGCGGCTGCACGGCCAGCTCATGACCGCCCTCTACCGGTCCGGTCAGCAGGCCGCCGCCCTGGACGCCTACACCGCCGCCCGCAGCCGGCTGGTGCTCGACCTCGGGGTGGAACCCGGTCCCGAGCTGCAGGCCCTCCAGCAGCGGATCCTGGCCCAGGACCCCGAGCTGGCGGCCACGACCACGCCGACCAGCCAGCCTGCCACCCGGCCCGCCGCCCGGCCGCGACCGGTCCCGCGCCTGCCCCCGGCGCCGGCCCTGTTCGGTCGTGAGCCGCTGCTGGCCGAGCTCGAGGACCTGGCCAGCGGCGAGCGGCTGATGACCCTGACCGGTGCCGGCGGCTCGGGCAAGACGTCACTGGCGATCGCCCTCGCCCACCGCCTCGCCCCGCGCTATGCGGATGGCGCCTTCTTCGTCGACCTGGCCGCGGTCTCCAGGCCCGAGCAGGTGCTGCCGGCCACGGCCGCCGGCATGGGCCTCGCCCCCGAGTCCGGCAACCTCGCCGCCGAGCTGGCCGCCATCCTGGCCGAACGGCGCACGCTGGTCGTGCTCGACAACTGCGAGCACGTGCTGGGCGCGGTGCCGGAGCTGGCACCCCTGATCGAGGCGACCTCCGGGTTGATCGTGGCCACCAGCCGCACCCCGCTCGGGCTGCGCGCCGAGGCGCGGGTCGCGGTGCCGCCGCTGGCGGTGCCGGATGCCGACCAGCGCGACCTGGCCGCCGAGCCGACCGTCGCCCTCTTCCTGCGCGCGGCCGCCAATGCCGGCGCCGTCATCGAGCCCGACGAGCTGCCCGGGGTGGCAGCCATGTGCCGGGCCCTCGACGGGCTGCCGCTGGCCATCGAGCTGGTCGCCGCCCAGACGGCGGTGGAGGCCGTCGGCGAGCTCGAGACGCACCTGGCGGAGCGGCTCCCCCGGCTCGCGGCGCCGTCCCGCGACGTGCCCGACCGGCAGCGCACCATGCAGGCCGCCATCGGCTGGAGCCTCGATCGCCTGTCGCCGCTGGAGCGGCGTGCCTTCGAGCAGCTCAGCGTCTTCGCCGGCTCGTTCAGCCTGCGCGGCGCGGCGGCGGTGCTGGAGACGGACCGCGCGCAGGCCATCGGCCTGCTCGGCGCGCTGCTGGATGCCTCCCTCGTCAGCCGCCGGCCGTCGGTCGGCCGGCAGGCCCAGTTCCGGATGCTGGAGCCGCTGCGCGCGGTCGGCAGGGCACGCACCCCCGATCCCGCATGGGCCGGCATCGTGCGGCGCCACGCGGCGTTCATGATGGCCGAGGTCGAACGCCTCTGCCCGCGTGCCAACGGCTCACGCAGCGTCGCCGACGTCGTCGAGCTGCGGCACCAGCACCCCGACGTGGTGGCCGCCCTGCACACCATGGCCAGCACCGCGCCCGATGCGTGCATCGACGTCATGGCGCACCTAAAGGAGTACGGGATCTGGACCAGCCAGGCGGCCGAGACCGCCCGCATCGCCGACGAACTGCTGGCCGCCGGCGCCCTCGGCGAGCGGGCGACGTGCGAGGCCCTGATCCTCGTCGCCCGCCCCGCCTTTCACCGAGGAGAGCTGGAGGTCGCATTCGAGATGCTGGACCGTGCGCTGGCACTCGCCGAGCGCGGCAGTGATGCGCTCGTCCAGGCGCGCGCCCACCTCTGGGAAGCGTTCATGGCGGGAGAGGCAGGCGACGCACCGCGCGCGACGAGCGCAAAGCGCCAGGGTCAAGAGGAGGCACGCCGCGCGGGCAGTCTGCTGCTGCAGGTCTGGACCACATGGATCGACGACACCGCACCGGACGCCATTGAGCGCGTCGAGGCCCTGCTGCGTGAAGCGGAGGCTCGCAACATGATCCTCGCCCGACTCGTTGCCCTCATTGGGCTCGTCGACCTGTACCACGAGCACGGGCGGCATCTCGAATTCGCGCGGATGACTAATACATGCCAGGCCGCGCTCGACACCGTTCGCCAGGTCGCTGGGCCGGAGTTTGTCGCTCAGTTTGAGAACAATCTCGGAGCCTCGCTCATCGGGACTGGCGCTGTCGAAGAGGGTCGTGCCTTGCTCCTGTCCTCGCTGAAAATCACAGACTCCCTCGGGTGGCGGCAATTTGCCCTCTGGCCGCTTGAAGGACTCGCCGAGGTGCAGTCGGCGATCGGCGAGTGGCGAGATGCACTGGTCCTGTTCAGCGCGTGGCGGTCAGTGTCTCGAGATCTTGGACTCCTGTCTCCGGTTCAGAGCGAAGAGCAGGCAGTATTCGACGCGGCCGAGGAGCACCTCGGCCCCGAGGCAGCCGCCGAGGCGCGGGCCATCGGCGAAGGCATGACCTACCGCGAGGCCGTGGACTTCGCCTACGAGATCAACGGCGTGACGCGGACCTAGGATTGGCCAGCGAGGCTGCGAGCCAGTGACCGGTGTCTCGCTCGTTTCGTGCGCCTCAAGCAAATGTTCCTCGTGACGAGGTACAGCAGCGAGACCGATGCGAAGGCCAGGACCATGCCAAACAGGATGTCCGGCAGCCCAGCAGCAGCAGCCCCGTCCCTGACAGCGCGACCGGCAGCGGCAACCCGACCGCAATCGCCAGGCCGATGAGCACGGGACGCGACCGCCGGTCGGCCAGCTCGAGCGCGACGAGAGCGCCAGGAAGGATGCCTCCACCGAGAGCGCGATGCCGAGCAGCACGCCGTGGGTCTCTTCATGGAGCAGTCCGACGCCGATGACGAAGCCATCGATGGCGGAGTCAATCGCCATCAGGATGAGCAGGTCATCACGCCGCCTGGTGTGCTGCAGGCTTCCTGCCGGCCGTCACGGTGTGCCCTTGGCGGAACGTCAGCTGCCACTCCCCGCGGGTGACATGCGGAAGTGGCGGCGACAGCGGGCCTGGTACTTCTCTGCTCCGCCAACGTGCGAGGGATCCGGCTGCGTGGCCGGTACCGTGGCCGGCTCAACCCGGGCGTGGAAGACGGCATCGGCGCCGCACACGGTGCAGATGGCGGTCAGCTTCGTCACCGACTCGGCGAGCGCCATCAGCGACGGCATCGGCTCGTACGGCGTCCCGTCGTAGGTCACGTCCAGGCCGGCGACCAGCACGTGCAACCCGCGACCGGCAAGCGATGCGACGACGGGGATCAGCTCCGACCCGAAGAAGTGCGCCTCGTCGATCGCGAGGAGGTCGGTCCCGTCCGGCACGGCATCCACGATGTCGGTCGCGGATGCGACGGCGATGGACTTTGCGGCCTGCCCGGCGTGCGAGGCGACGCGGTTCGCCCCACTGCGCGCGTCGATGGCATGCGTCAGGACCACGACGCGCTGCCCGGCAATCTCCGCTCGCCGCACGCGGCGCAGCAGCTCCTCCGTCTTGCCGGCGAACATCGGCCCCGTGACAACCTCGATGCGCCCCGCTGGCATGCGCATACCCTAGCCCTGCCGCCGCCGCCCACGGCGCCGACTGGCGAGCTCAACGCGCTCGAAGGCGTGTGGCAGCACGGCCACGTTCCACCCTCCGTCACGTGCGGCGCTGGGAACGACCATCCCGTCCACGCCCAGGGCACGAGCGGCGGCGGCAACGCGCATGGCGGCATCGTTCGGCACCGACGGTGACCAGTCTCCCACCAGCTCGTCCAGCTCCACGCCGAGCGCTCGTCGGGTCGAAGCGTCGCGCAGGTCCAGCACGACGAGATCCAGGTCGAGGGTGCACACCCAGCGTGGGTCATCGTCGAGCGCGACCGCGCCGCCCGTCGCGCGCGCCCACTCGGCCCACATCGTGTCGAGATCCAGCGACGCGTAGAGCGGCCACGGGTCGCCGACGCCATGGAATCGCCCGGCGTGCGGCGCCGGCTGCCGCGGCGGCAGGCAACCGGGCACCTGGATCGCGGTCTGGCGCCACACCCGTGCCCGTAGCCGCCCCACCGGCGCAAGGCGTCCCCGCTTCAGGTCACGTCCCCGGCGGCGTAGGCCAGTGCCGCACCGCGCACGACGTCGAACTCGCCGCTGGCGAGGAGATCGATCGGGCGGCGCCAGCCGAGGTGCGCGCTGCGCGCGGTGAGCCATGCCTGGCGACCTCGTGCGCTCATGCCGTCGCCGAGCATCTCGAGCGTGGCCGACAGGTCATCCAGCCGCATCCGGTAGACCCGCCTGCGCGGTCCACTGCCGGCTCGCCAGCGCTCGACGGTTCGGACGTTCGCGCCGGTTGCCTCGGAGATGACGCGGGCGGGCAACTGGGCCAGTGCCGATGAGGTCGCCATGCCGTCAGCCTATCGCCGGTCATACTGCCGGTCAATACGCCGCGGGACTCAGGGACCGCCACAGCCATATGCCTCCAGCCGCCCCCAGGGTGTTGAGCAGGAGATCCGTCACGTCTGCCAGCCGGCCGATGTTCAGCAGGGCCTGGCCGGCCTCGACGGCCACCGAGACGGCCAGCCCGGCACCGATGAGCTGGAGCGTCGGCCGCGCCGGGTGACGGACTGCGAGCGCCAGGCCGAGGGGCACGAAGAGGGCCAGGTTCCCCAGCAGGCCGGCGATGGCGAGGCCCAGGTCCACGCGCCCCTGCATCGCCCAGATGAGGTCGCGGAACGGCAGCAGGTTGACACGATCGGGCTGCTCCCCGAGGCGCGCCGGCAGCAGGGTGAAGAGGACGACCAGGCCCAGCGCGGCGAGGAGCAAGCCGTCCGCTGCGGCCGAGCGCCAGCGGGCGCGGCCGCGCACGCTGGCGAGCAGCAGGCTGCCGAGCATCACCAGGCCCAGCATGGCGACGACACCCGGTATCGTATCGAGCAGCCACCTGCCCAGGCTGTACATCCGCACAGCCTACCGGCGCCCCTGGCGCGGCGTCAGTCGGGCCGGAAGCATGAACGTTGCGGCCCACGCCACGAGTAGGTATGTGCATGGCAGATCCAGCCAACGAGGCGGCCTGCGAGGAAGCCGGCTACCGACAGTTCGACTTCTGGCTGGGCGAGTGGGACGTCCACAGCCCGGCTGGCGAGCTCGTCGGGCGGAACACGATCAGCCGCGTCGTGAGCGGGTGCGGCCTGCGCGAGGAGTGGCGTGGCGTGCGCGGTCTGCGCGGGACGAGCCTGAGCACGTGGTCCCCGCTGCGCAGGTCCTGGCACCAGACCTGGATCGACTCTAGCGGCACCCTGCTGCTGCTCGACGGCGGGCTCCGGGAGAGGGGCGTCATGGTGCTGGAGGGCGAGGCGCCGCTTCCCGGCGAGCAGACCACGGTTCGGCACCGGATCAGCTGGTCCGTGGTCGATGGCGATCCGGACCACGTGCGGCAGCACTGGGAGACCTCCGCGGACGGCCGAGCATGGGAGACGGCGTTCGACGGCCACTACCGTCGCTCAGCTCCGCTGACGGACGCCGGCGCGTCATAGCTCTCTCTTCGACCCGGCGGCGCTGCTAGGCTCCTCCCCGGATGGGGCGGATCGGGAGCTTCCTGCGCGACTCCACCGATGCGCTGTCGGAGCGCGACTTCCGGCTGCTCTGGATCGGCCAGTCGGCGTCTGCGCTCGGCGATGCGCTCGTCGGCGTGGCGCTCGCGTTCGCCGTCCTGAAGGTCGGCGGCACAGCCGGCGACCTGGGCCTCGTCTTCGCCGCCTTCACCATCCCGCGCGTCGTCCTGATGCTGGCCGGCGGCGTTTGGTCCGACCGCCTCCCCCGTCGCACGCTGATGGTCGCCTGCGACGCGGTCCGCGCAATCACCCAGGCGATCGTCTCCACCATCCTCATCACCGGGCACGGCCAGGTCTGGCACCTCATCGGCCTGGCGGTGGTCATGGGTGGTGCCGCGGCGTTCTTCACGCCGGCGACCGTCGGCCTCATGCCGCAGGTGGTGAGCCGGGAGCGGCTCCAGCAGGCGAACGCCCTGGTCAGCATCTCGCAGAGCGCGGCCCACGTCTTCGGGCCCCTGGTGGCGGGCGCCATGGTGGCCACCGTCGGTCCCGGTTGGGCCTTCGCCGCGGACGGGGTCAGCTTCGCCGTGAGCGGCGCGTTCCTGCTGCAGATGCGCGTGCCGGTGCGACCGATCGAGGAGCGGCGATCCTTCGTCGCCGAGCTCGCAACGGGCTGGCGGGAGGTCGCGGCGCGGTCATGGGTGATGGCCGCCATCGGCGCATTCGCACTCTCGAACGCGGCCCTCGGAGCCTTCCAGGTGCTCGGGCCCATCGTCGCTGCTCGGCAGCTCGGCGGCGCAGCCGCGTGGGGCATCATCGTGACCGGCGGCGCGGTCGGCGGCCTGGCCGGAGGGGCGATCAGCCTGCGCTGGAAGCCATCGCGGCCGCTCGTCCCCGGATTCCTGCTCATGGCCGCGGCGACCATTGAGCTGCTGCTGCTGATCCCGCCCTTCCCCGCCCCGGTGATCGCGCTGGGTGCCATGGTGACGATCGCGGGCGTGGTGATCAGCAATGCCTTCTGGGACACGATGCTCCAGCAGCACATCCCGCAGGCGGTCCTGGGCAGGGTCAGCTCCTACGACTGGATGCTGTCGCTGATCCTGCAGCCCATCGCCTACGCGGCGGTGGGACCGATGTCGGAGGCGATCGGCCTGCCGGATACCCTCCTGATCGCCGCCGGCATCGGCATCGTCGCCAACATCGGCGTCTTGCTCGTCCCGAGCGTGCGGATGCTTCGGCGACGGGAGCTCCCCGACGCCACACCCCCCGGGGCTGGCGATGCGACGGCGACGGGCCAGCCGGGTGAGGCGACGCCGGCGCATCCCGTCGGCTCCGTCCCGCCCGGCGGGCGGTCCTAGGGCTCCTCGCTCCCCATCACGGCGGCGAGGGTCGGATCGCGCCCCGCGAAGTAGTCCACCGAGAGCACTGGCAACGCCAGGTCCGGCTCAATCGTCAGTCGCGGATCGTCCGGCGTCGACTTCTCCCAGTATCGCGTGCTGATGGCGATGCGCATCGGGAGCACGAAGTCGGGCAGGCTGATCCAGTCGACGTCGTCCCAGAAGTTGAGGCCGCCGCCCATCGGCTCGCCGGCGAAGGTGGCGTTGGTCGACTGCTCGACCACGGTCGCGAAGTTGGCGGCCGCAGAGAACGTCACACGGTCGGTCAGCACGAACAGGCGACCGGGCTGGTCGATCGCCGCGTCCCGGAGCGCCGTGACGAGTGGCGGATACGTGAAATTGTCGCCCCCCGGATTCTGCCGAAGATCAACGACCACGCGTTGGAGCGATGGCCTGGCGGCCAGCTCGACGAGCTGCCGCAGCGCCGCGGCGTCCACCCGCTGCACCTGCCGGTAGCGCGCGTACACCGTGGCCTCGTCGAGCAGCTCCACGCTGAGGTTGGCGTCGGCGGGCTGCGTGTGTCGCAGGCCGTCGCGGGGCGGCAGGCCGGTGAACGGGAGCCAGCCGGCCCAGGCGCGGAACTCCGCCGACGGCACCGGCTCCAGGTCCGCCTGCAGCGGTCCGGCCGGTCCCTCCAGGCTGATCGCGATCGGCCCTTCGCCGGTCAGCCCGAGCCCGCGCAGGACGACCGCGTGGAGCAGGTAGAGCGGGCGAAAGGCTGCCACGGTGGCCGGCCCGTCGCGGGGCACGAGCGGCTCGAGGAGGTCGAGGACCGCGTCGATGCCCGTCTCCCCCACCGCGGTGATGCGGTTGCCGACCAGGTCCTGGTAGGGCGGCATCGCATCGGTCACGAAGACGCCGTCGGCGAACTCGTAGACCCGAATCGGCAGGATCGGATCCGATTCGTCGTCGAGCGGCAGCGCGAACTGGTGGCCGTCGCGCTCCGTGGCCAGGAGGGCCCAGGTCCGCATCAGGCGGACCGCGGCTTCATCGGCGGTCAACCCGGGCAGCTGGCGCTTGAGCTCCTCGAGCTCCGCGACGAAGGTCGCGCGGTCCGCCGCGTGAAATGGCTCGGGGTGAATCGCCTCGAGCCGCTGCAGGGCATGGTCGAGCTCGGCTTGCGCCGCTTCCAGGCTCGATGCGGGACCGGTCGACGCACCCGCCGATGGCCGCTGGTTCCCCGTCACCCCACCGGAGGGGGGAGATGGCACGTTTGTCGCGCAGGCGCTCAGGAGCAGGAGGATCGGGATCAAGGCAAGGCGTCGCGCCGGTTGAGCGGGCATGCAGGGTCATCCTCGTCTAACTACTACCAGTTGGTAGTACCCGTCCCGGACCGCGGTGGTTCAGACCGCTCGCCCCTGGGCGTCCTGCTCCAGCTCCTCGAGGGCGCCTTCTGCCGCTGTCTCGATCTCCTCGAGCGAGCGCTGCGCCGTGCCCGCGTCGGGGAGCCGTCGCACGAAACGCAGGTAGGCCGCCTCGAACGCCTGGTTCGCCCGACGGTGGGCGGCCCGACCGGTGGCGCTCAGCCGAAGCATTCGCGATCGAGCGTCGCGCGGGTTCGTCTCCTCCTCGATGTGGCGCCGCTCGCGCATCTCGCGGATGTAGTGGGAGACGGTGGTCGGCGGCATCCCGACCGCTCTCGCCAGCTCCGTTGGCGAGATTGGTCCGAATTCGAACAGCGCGCTGTAGACCGCGTACTCGTCGGCGCGGAGGCCGGATCCCGCCATGGCCGCGGCCAGCAGCGACCGGACGCGCTGGCTGGCAGCGAACAGATCGAACAGGACCGATGAACGTCGCGCCCGGCTCATGGCCCCGATGATATCCCGCCGTTCGCAGGCCGAGCGGCTGGGCGCCACGGGCGGTATCGACCGGCTGGCGGCGTGCCATTCGGCCCTGCCTTTGCGGCTCGTGGCTCGGCAGCATGGGGTGCATGACGAGTATCGAATGGGATCGCGGGCAGGCCGCGTGGCGTGCGCTCCTGGAGCACGCCACGGTTCGCGAGGTCCTCATGGGAGCCCAGGACAACCTCACCAACGTGCTGGCCGTGGTGCTGGGCGTGACGATCGGCGCCGGGCGCGCGGACCTGGTGGCGCTCGCCGGTACCGCGGCGGCCGTCGCCGAATCGATCTCGATGGGCGGCGTCCTCTACACCTCCACGCGGGCGGAACGCGACCTGGAGAATCGGGACCTCGACCCCGGCGAGCAGCGTGCACCTGACGCTCGGCTGGGCCCGGCCGCTGCTGCCGGCGTGACCGGCCTCGCGGCGCTCGCCGGTGGGCTGCTGCCGCTGGCACCGTTCCTCATCCTGCCCATCGGGCCGGCGCTGGTGGCCTCGGTCTCCGTGTCGGTCCTGGCCCTCTTCGGGCTCGGCTCGGCAACGGCCTCGGTGACCCGCCGCATCTGGTGGCAGGACGGGATCCGCCTGGTCGTGATCGCCGGGTCGGCGGCGCTCGCCGCGGCGCTCATCGGCACGCTGCTGCGCGTCGGCTGACCCTCGGGACGGGGGTGCCAGGCTCAGGCCACGAGCAGCCGCACGGCGACCACCGTGCCGATGACGATGACCGCGGTCCGCAGCACCGGCGCGGGGAGCCTCCTGCCCAGTCGCGCCCCGATGAAGCCGCCGGCGATCGCCCCCACCGCGAGCGGAAGCACCGCGCCCCAATCGACCGGCGCGAAGAGCGCGAAGGCGACCGCGGCCACGCCGTTCACGGCGAAGGCCACCAGGTTCTTCATCGCGTTCGTCCGCTGCAGCAGGTCCGGCAGGAAGAGGCCGAGCACCGCGATCAGCATCACGCCCTGCGCCGCGCCGAAGTAGCCGCCGTAGATTCCGGTGAGGTAGACGGAGGCGACGGCCAGGAGCTCCGCCTCGTGCGTGGCGTCCGGGTTGATCGCCCGCCGCCAGCGGCCGATCCACGCGGCGAGCGTGTTCTGCAGCGCCACGAGCGCCACGGCGAGCAGGATCAACCACGGGACGACCTGCTCGAACGTGCCGGAGGGCAGGAGGAGGAGCAGGGCCGCGCCGGTGAGCCCGCCGGCCACGCCCGCAGGGAGCAGGAGGCGGGCGCGCCGCCGCTGGCCCGAAAGCTCCGCCCGGTAGCCGTAGGCCCCGCTGGCCGAGCCCAGCACGAGGCCAACCGTGTTCGAAACGTTCGCCGTCAAGGGCGCATAGCCGAGGGCCAGGAGCGTCGGAAAGGTCACGAGCGTGCCCGAGCCCACGATGGCATTGATCGATCCCGCGGCAACGCCGGCAAGGGCAATCAACCCCATTTCGAGGAGGTTCACGCCTGCATCGGCCCAGGGGACGAAGTCGTCATCGGCCGCACATGGTAGTGCGCCGCTGGCGCTCGGGAGCCCGCGAACCTAGGATTCGCAGCATGAAGGGCGATCGGGTCGAGGCCGTCGTGGACACGGGACAGGGGACGCAGACCTTCGTCATCGAGGCGACGCGGGCCGGCCGCCGCATCGAGGTGGCGACCTCGCGCGGCGTGGTGGAGGTGAGCGAGGTCACGCGCGGCGGGACACCGGTGCGCACCGGGCGCTTCATGGCCAGCCGCCTGATCGCGCTGGTCGAGCATCCGGCCCACGAGGGGCGCGAGTCGCAGGTCGACGTGACGACCCGACGGCGCCTGACCACGGCTGGCGAACCCTAGCCGGACGCCGGCCCTCGACGCGCTGGGGGCGTCCGCCTCGGCGGGCGCCGCGATCCTGTACGGGACGTCGTACGTCGCCACGGCCTTTGCGCTTCGCTCGTTCACGCCGCTCGGTGCGGCGGCGACGCGCGGCCTGCTGGGCGTGCTGGCGATGGGCGCCCTCTTCCTGCTGCCGCTGGTGCCCGCCCTGCGTCCTCGGCGGCTGACTCGGGCTGCGGGACTGCGCCTGCTCGTGCTGGCGACCCTCGGCGGACCCGCCTTTATCGTGACCATGAACACCGCCGTCGCACTCGCCGGGGCCACGATCACCGCCTTCGTGGCCGGCCTCTACGCGGTGCTGGCCGCCGTGCTCGCCATCCCGCTGCTGGGCGAGCGGCCGGAGGCCAGGAGCGTGGTCGCGCTGGCCCTGGCACTGGCCGGCACGGCGCTCCTTGGCGAGCTGCGGCCGGGCGGTGATGCGGGGGCCGGCATCGCGGTGGGCCTCGTGGCGGCCCTCCTCTTCGGCCTCTTCCTGGTGCTCTCGCGCCGATGGTCGACCGGCTACGGCCTGCCCGGCCCAACCGTCGCGGTCGGGACGATGGGGCTGACCGCCGTTGTGGTCGGCTTGCTCCTGCCGCTCCTCGGTGAGCCGGCCCTGGCGCATCCGCTGCGGCCCGACGCCGCTGCCGGCGTCGCCTGGCTGGCCGTGGGACCCGGAGCGCTGGCAGCGATCCTGGTCGTGACCGGCATGCGGCGCATTCCCGCCCGGCGCGCGTCGGCGTTCCTCCTGCTCAACCCGCCGACGGCCACGCTCGGCGCGTGGCTGCTTCTCGGGGAGCGGCTCTCGCTGCTGCAGCTCGCAGGCGGCGCACTGGTCCTGGCGGCGATTGCCGGCGCCAGTGGCTTCTCGCTCCCCCGCCGCCGGCCCTAGGCGACGGTCCGCCGCAACGTGGCCGAGGCTGCGCCAAGGGCGAGTGCGGCGAAACCGGCCAGCACGCCCAGGTCGAGCAGGAGCGTGGTCGAGGCCAGGTCACGCCCCTCCAGCATCACGGAGCGGAGCGCCTCGACGGCGTAGGTGAGCGGAAGCACGTTCGAGACGACCTGCAGCCAATTGGGCTCGCTGCTGACGGGAACGAGGACCCCGGAGAGCAGGATCTGGGGCACGATCACGAGCGGGATGAACTGGACCGCCTGGAACTCGCTGCGCGCGAAGGTGGAGAGGAAGATGCCCAGGTTGATCGCGCCGAGTGCCAGCAGCATCTCGATCAGGAAGACGAGCAGCAGGTCGCCAGCGTTGTAGAGGCCGAGCAACCAGATGCTGAAGACGAGCACCTCGACCGCCTGCACCAGTGCGATCAGCGTGAAGCCCGCCATGTAGCCGACCACGATCTCCGAACGCTGCAGCGGGCTCGCCATGAGTCGCTCCAGGGTCCCCAGCGTCCGCTCGCGCAGGAATGACACCGATGTGACGATGTACACGAGGAAGAAGACGACCAGGCCGATGAACGGGCCGCCTAGCAGGTCGAGGCTGTCGAGGTCGGGCCCGCCGTAGAGGTAGCTGACCTCCACCTGGAGGCTCGGCAGCGGGCGTCCGCCGCCCGGGCCGACGCCGGCGAGTGCAGCGGGCAGGGCCGTGGCCACCGCGCGCTGGGCTCCCGCCGCGGCAGCCGGATCGGTTCCCCGCACGTGCAGCTCCAGCGTTCCCTCCCCTGACGCCAGGCGGCTGGTCAGGTCATCGGGCAGCACGAGGTACGCATCCACGTCCCCCGCTTCCAGCTGCGAAACGAGTCGCTCCTCGGTCGCCACCGCCGTCTCCACCAGGGCCGAGGCCTCCAGCTGCGAGACCAGGGCAGCGCCAACCGGACCCGCGTCGCGGTTGTCGATGCCGAGGCGGACGTTCCCCGAGCCGTTCTCGAAGAGCAGCGAGAAGATGAACAGGATCACCAGCGGCGCCACGAAGAGGAGCGCCAGGGTCCGGTGATCGTGGCGGAACTGGGCCACCAGGCGTCGCGTGATGGCGAACGTCCTCCGCAGGCTCATCGCGGCTCTCCGCGATCGCCGGCGAGCGCCAGGAAGGCATCCTCGAGGCGATCCGTCCCGGCCCGTGCGCGCAGCTCATCGGCCGAGCCCTCGGCCAGCAGCCTGCCATCGAGGATCAGCCCAAGCCGATCGCAGCGCTCCGCCTCGTCCATGACGTGACTGGAGACGATGATCGTCGCGCCGTCGGCGGCCATGGCACGCAGCCCGTCCCACAGCTCGGCGCGGAGCTGGGGGTCGACGCCGACCGTCGGTTCGTCCAGCAGCAGGAGCCGTGGCCGGTGCACCACGGTGCACGCCAGCGAGAGCCGCGTGCGCATGCCACCTGACAGCTCGGACGTCACCGAGCGACGGCGCGACTCGAGCCGCACGAAGTGAAGCGCCCAGTCGACGTCGCCTGCTCCGTGAATGGCGGCAAAGAAGCGAACGTTCTCCTCGGCCGTGATGTCGCCGTAGAGCGCAGGCGCCTGGGTCATGTAGCCCACCTTGCCGAGGATGGCTCGATCGGGCACCCGGCGGCCCAGGACCCGCACCTCGCCCGACTGCCAGCGCAGCAGTCCGACCAGGCACCGAATGAGGGTCGTCTTGCCGGAGCCATTCGGGCCGAGCAGCCCGTAGACCTCGCCGCGGGGGACCCGCAGCGAGATGCCGTCGAGGGCGGTCAGCGAGCCGAAGCGCTTGCGGAGGTCGTCAACCTCCACGGCGTCGCCCGTGCCGCTCTCGGTGAGGGCGTCGACCTCGAAGCCTGCAGGTGGTGCCATTGCGGCGAGAGCGTAGCCCGCCGCCGCGGCGAGTCAAGGCCGAGCCGGTGCGCCCCCGGGTCAGGTCACCCGACCAGCGGCACCACCAGCGACGCGATCAGCACCACGATGCCGACCATCACGGCAGCGAGCGCGAGCTCGCGGTCGGAGACTCGGTCCGGAGCGGAGTCGCGCGGGTCGATCGAGGTGGGTTGCAGCATGGTCAAGGGAAATGCTGAAGCAAGAAGCGGGCCGCGTCGTCCGCCAACCGTCGCCGACGCGCTACGTCGTTTGGCCACCCTTTCGCGGCAGCGGCCCTCTGGACGGGGCGAACCGGGCCGTTCGGCCCTTGCCGCTGACCCCCCACCCGGCGACGCTCGGAGTGATGTCGACGTCCGCGCCATTTCGGCCGCTGGAGATCGCGAGCGAGCGCTGCAAGGGGTGTGAGCTGTGCGTGACGGCATGTCCGCAGCACGTGCTCGAGCTCGATGGCGCGATCGTGAACGCGCTCGGCTACCACCCGGTCCAACTGACCGATGGAGCGGGCTGCACCAGCTGCGCGTTCTGCGCCCGCGTCTGTCCCGATGGCGTCTTCACCGTCTACGCGCCACCGAAGACAGCCAGGGCCGCCTCGTGACCCTCAAGGTCGACACCAGCCGCGATGCGGCCCGCCGCCACCGCGTCCTGATGAAGGGCAACGAGGCGATCGCCGAGGCAGCCATCCAGGCCGGCTGCGATGCATACTTCGGCTACCCCATCACCCCGCAGGCCGAGCTGCTGGAGTGGATGGCGAAGCGCATGCCCGAGGAGGGCCGCGCCTTCGTCCAGGCGGAGAGCGAGCTGGGCGCCATCAACATGGCGCTGGGCGCCGCGGCCACCGGCGCCCGCGTGCTCGTCAGCTCCTCCTCGCCGGGCATCAGCCTCATGGCCGAGGCGATGAGCTACATGGCGGGCTCCGAGACGCCCCTGGTCCTCGTCAACGTGATGCGCGGGGGACCGGGACTGGGAAGCATCGGTCCATCACAGAGCGACTACTTCCAGGCCGTCAAGGGCCACGGCCACGGCGACTACAAGGTGCCGGTCCTGGCACCCGCCTCCATCGGCGAGGCGGTCGAGCTGGTGGCGAGTGCCTTCGAGCTGGCGGAGCGCTACCGGACCCCGGTGATCATGCTCGCCGACGGGATGCTGGGACAGGCCATGGAACCGGTGGAGCTGAAGTTCCGGATGCCGCAGCGCCAGACCTTCGATTGGGCGATCACCGGCGCTGCCGGTCGCGAGCCGCGTGTCATCCGTTCGCTCCACCTCCAGCCGGAGCGGCTCGAGGAGCACAACCGCAAGCTGCAGGCAAAGTTCGGCGAGATTGCGGCAGCAGAAGTTCGCTGGGCGGGCGATGCGCTCGAGGATGCCGACCTGGTGATCGTCGCCTACGGCACCGCCGCCCGCGTCGCGCGCGGGGCCATCTCGCAGGCACGGTCGGCGGGAATGCGCATCGGTCTGCTACGCCCGATCACGCTCTGGCCGTTCCCCTCGGATGCCATCGCCGAGCTGGCGGGCAGGGTGAAGGGCATGCTGGCGCTGGAGCTGTCGGCCGGGCAGATGGTGGAGGACGTGCGCCTGGCGGTCGATGGCCGCTGCCCCGTCAGCTTCCACGGCCGGACCGGCGGCATGGTTCCCACTCCCGACGAGGTCGTGCTGGCCCTGCGCCACCTCGCCGATGCGGTGCGGGACGGAGTGCGCCCATGACCACGACCACCAACGGCACGACGCCGGCCGTCGACCATCCGGGGCGCCTCGTCCACCGGCCGCCGGAGCTGCTCACCGAGAAGTCGACCCACTACTGTCCGGGGTGCGGGCACGGCATCGTGCATCGCCTGCTCGCCGAGGTCCTGGCGGAGCTCGAGGTAGCCCCGCGGACGATCGCGGTCGCACCCGTTGGCTGCGCCGTCTTCGCGTACGAGTACCTGGCCATCGACTGGATCGAGGCTCCCCACGGGCGTGCACCGGCGGTGGCGACCGGCGCGCGGCGCGTGCGCCCGGATGCCTTCGTGCTCACCTACCAGGGGGACGGCGACCTCGCCGCCATCGGCACGGCCGAGATCATCCATGCTGCCGGCCGCGGCGAGCTGATCACCGCCATCTTCGTCAACAACGGGATCTACGGCATGACCGGCGGGCAGATGGCGCCAACCACGCTGCTCGGCCAGAAGACCACCTCCTCACCCTCCGGCCGCGAGGCTGCGACGGCGGGCTACCCGATCCCCATGACCGAGATGCTGGCGATCCTGCCGGGAGTCGCCTACGCCGCCCGTGGCTCTGTCGCGGACCCGTCGCAGATCGGCAAGACGAAGGCGATGATCAGGCGCGCGGCACAGGCGCAGATCGCCGGCGAAGGCTTCGCCATCGTCGAGGTCCTCTCCAACTGTCCCGTCGGCTGGGGCATGACCGCTCCCGAGTCGATGGAGCACCTGGCCGTCGTGGCGGAGACGTACCCGACCGGCGTGCTGGTCGACCGCGCCAAGGCTCGAGGAGATTGAGGTGGAGCGATCCATCGTCTTCGCCGGGTTCGGCGGCCAGGGCATCCTGTTCGCCGGCCAGATCATGGCGCGTGCGGCGATCAAGGACGGCCTGGAGACGTTCTGGATCCCCTCGTACGGTCCCGAGATGCGCGGCGGCACCGCGTCGTGCACCGTCATCGTCGGGGAGACCGAGATCGGCTCGCCGGTGGTGGACCGATACGACGCCGCCGTCGTGATGAACCCGCCGTCGCTGGTCAAGTTCGCACCGCGGGTTGCCGATGGCGGACTGCTCATCGTCAACGCCTCGCTCGTCAGCGAAGGGTCGGGAGTCACCGGCCTGCACGAGATCCGGGTCGATTGCACCGGGCTGGCGGCGGGTGCCGGCGACGACAAGCTGATCAGCGTGGTGGCGCTCGGCGCGCTGATCGGCCGCAGCGGCATCGTCACGGCCGCATCGGTCGAGGACGCGATCCGCGAGGTGGTCGGCGCCAAGCGACCCCAGGTCCTCGACGCCGATCTCGCCGCCTTCGATGCCGGCTTCGAGCTCGGCAGCCGGCAGCCCGTCTCCGTCTAGAGAGCGCCTCGGCTCGCAGAATCAGGATGAGCGGCACGTTGCGTGCTGCCGCCCGACTGCGCCATGCTGAGCTGCAGGAAATGCAGCTGCAATCGAGGAAGGTCGGATTGCGATGACCCAGATGGATGAGCGGACGGTGGAGAGCATGACGGAGAGCCCGACCGGGGAAAGCGAACGCGCTGAACCGGTCGGCGCGCGGCCACTGATCAGCGTGACCGGCCTGGTCCGAGGCGTGGATGTCGAGCTGAGCAACGTGCTGGCCGGTGCCGTCGTCGCCGGCGATGACGTGCGCCTGCAGCGCGGCGGAGCGCGGACGATCTTTGCCGGTGGCAACCTGGCGGTCAGCCAGGGCGGCGCCGGGCTCATCGTGGCCGGCGGCGACGCGTCGATCAGCAAGGGTGGCGCCCAGGCGGTCATCTCAGCCGGGAGCGTGATGATGGAGAGGGCCGGCAGCGGCATCGCCGTGGCGCGCCGCATCCGTGTCGGCCGCAGCGGGATGACCGTCTTCGCACTGACCCCGCAGCTGGAAGTGCAGGACGGCGGCCGGGTGATCTTCGGTCGCTCCGCGGCGTTCGCCATGCTGGGCGGCTTCGCGGGATTGGGCCTGCTCCTGGTTGGCCTGCTCCGCGGTCGACGGGGCTAGCCCGCCGGCGGCGAGACCAGCTCGAGCGCGGTCACCACGAACCGGCCCTGGCAGTACCTGACGGCTTGGTCTGCCGGGCCGTAGACGCCGCCGATCTGACCCCCGGGGAGGGCACATTCGGCGGCGGCTGGATCACTGAAGTGGCCGGTGACCCGGATCCACACCTCGGACAGGTCGCGGCCGACCTGGAGGCTCGGATCCAGCACAGCCTCGCGGACGGGCCAAGGTTCGCCGGGGACCGGTCGCAGGGCCAGGTCTGCCTGGGCGTTGAGGAGCCATGGCCCGTCCTGCACCGGCTCGCTGTTGCACCAGTCACAGGGGGCCGACCAGGTGGTGAAGGTCATCGGCTGCTCGCCGAAGCAGATGGGGCCCCAATTCTGCCGAAGTGTCGCGAACGCGACGCCGGTGGAGGGCAGCGGGCCGCACTCGGCGGACGTCGGATCCGGCACCATGGGGATGATCGGCGTCGCCTCGACCACCCAGCTGCCGTTCGGTCGGAGGTGCCAGAAGACCGCATTCTGGCCGATGGCATTCGACCGATAGTCGACCACGACCAGCCCGTCCGGGCCGACGGCCCCGATGTAGGTCTGCTGGCTGAACTGCGGGGGTGTGGTGCCGGGGACAATGCGCCAGCTCGAACCGTCACTCGACCAGACGCGCGATGTGCCGGCGCCTGGCAGGTAGCCGATGGCGTAGGCCGTCTTCCCGTCCGAAGCCATGGTGGCGCCGAGCGCCCCGGCGAATGACGCCTCGAAGCGAGGTTCACGGCGGAGCGCCATGCCACGGCCCTCAGGCAGCCGCGCGAACCACGCACCCGTCGCGCCGTCCGGCGTCGACGCGATGCCGAGCAGCGTATCGCCGACGAGCGCGAGCTGCAGGCCGCCTGCGGCCGTCGGATCGTCCAGGTGGACCGGGCTCCAGTTGACACCATCGGCCGAGAAGGCAACCTGCGTCTCCGCGGAGTCGGTCGGGTCGTAGCTGGCGGTCCACACCAGGAAGCCCGCGCGAGTGGCCAGCACACGGAGGTTGTCGTCCGAGCGGACTCGCAGCGCATCCGCGCGGCCGAATGGATCCGGTCCCTCCTGCCAGGTGATGCCATCGGGCGAGAACCAGGTGGAGGCCACGTTTCCATTCGACCGGTACTCCTCGAAGACGAGCAGGTAGCCCAGGTCGGATCCAACGAGCTGGGCCGGCCAGCCGGAGTCCGGTGCCACCGGCAGTTTGCCCAGCGCGTCCCATTGGACCCCGTCGTACGACTGCCAGAACCATGGGTCCTGCTCCCAGTAGGGTTCGCCCACGGCCAGCCATCCCTGGGGTCCCCGGGCAATCTGGGGGAACGTGCGGGCCAATGCGGGGTCCGTTCTGATGGCCGTCCAACTCTCGCCATCGCGGGAGGTGGCAAGGAACGGAGCGTTGGCCGCGTATTGGTCCTGCGGCGGGGCGACCATTGAGAGCATGCCATCCGGACCTGCCCACACGCCGACCAGCTGGCCCGGATACGTCTCGTCGTCCACCGGGTGGAAGATGGCGACCTCCTGCCCCGCCGCATCGGTCGACCTGACCCAGCCCACGACATCGGCCTGGTCGCTCTCCACCGTCGAGGCCCAGCCCGGCGGATCGTCCAGGTAGGCCAGGAGGATCTCGCCTGCCTGCAGCTCCCGGATCGCAACCGAGGCGTCCGACGGTCCGCGCAGCAGCTGGGTGGGCGCCACGACCTCGACCCAGCCCATGGGCGCGGATGGGCCTTCGGGCGGCGGGTCGTCGGGCTTGCCCGGGACGATCGTGAGCTCGCGTAGCGCGCGAGGCGTGGGCGAGGGTCGAGGCGTGCGCGATGCCCGAGCTGCGCCCGATGATGTCGGTTCTCCGGAATGCACCGCCACTCCGTCGTCGAGACCGCCCAGGAAGTTCGCGCCGGCGATCACGACTCCGCCGAGCAGCGCCAGCGCTGCCATGCCGACCATGAGCCGGTCGCTCAACGTGCTCTGTGGACGCGCTCCCTCGCTCGTTTCGAGAGGGATCTCCTCAATCTCGTCCACGGCTCGCGCTTCCGCCCCTTGGCGCGCGTCGCGTCACAGGCGCGGCGTCGCTGCGCGCATCGTACGCCGCCTGTCCATGGCCCTAGGGCACGCGGCGCCAGGTTCCGGTCGTCAGGTCGCGAGATCGCTCACCATCGGCGCACAGGTCGACGATCAGGTTCCAGCGGATGTCCTCACCACCCGCGGCGAAGACGCGGTAGGCGCCGCGATCGGTCGGGCACGCCGGGTCGTCGGTGAGCACCGCGACCAGTCCCCTGCCGCTGATGCTGCCGGACCATCGTTCGCCGATCGTGAACGTGCCATCGGAGATGACGAGCGTCTCGCCCGGCTCCCCGTCGGTCGCAGTCCGCTGGTAGCTTCCATCGGCGTAGTGGCGCGGGTTGCCCTCGGCGAGGTCCAGGGCCACGACGCGACCGCCGAAGGTTGCCGCCGCCACTGCCAGCAGCCCCACCCCGGCGACCGCGAGCCAGCGGCCGCGGTCGAGCCGCAGGACGGCCGCCAGCGCCGCCAGCGCAGCCAGCGCCGTCGCCAAGAGCAGTGCCCACCCGGGCGTGAGGTGGACGGCCGAAGCGTATCCCTGCCGGTCGAGCGGGATCGCCGCCCCGACGAGCAGACCCACGACCACCAGCGCCATGCTCGCGTACCAGCCGCGCGCGATCACACTCGACCTGGCGAGGTCGAGCGCCGCGAGCAGGGCGAGCGCGGCGGCCAGGGCGACCGCGACCGGCAGGAACGGCCATGCCCGCCCCTCCCAGGCGCTCCATGCCACGCTGATGGCGGTCAACCCGTGACCGCCGACGTTGCGCACGTGGAGCAGCCAGGCGGGGACCAGGGAGATGGCCACGATCGCCACGCCCAGCGCGACGAGGAGCGCCAGAACGAAGAGGTCGCCTCGGGCGCGACGCGCTCCGCGACGCGGCGGGCTCAACGTCGCTTTCGCGCCTTCGGCTGCTTCGGCGGCATGCCGGCGACGAATGCCGCCGACCGCTCGAGCCACGTCCTCGCCGCCGCGGGGTTCGCGGCCACGGCGGCGGGCAGCGCGACGTACTCGCGCATCGGCCGGCCCGGCATCGGCTCGAAGAGCGACCAGCCATCGGCCAGGCGTTCCGAGCGAACATCCTCCGGAAGCCGGACCATGTACGAGTCGCCGAACATGCCGAACGCCATGTTCCCGTTCACGAACGCGGCCGGGAACCCGAACATCTTCCGGATCTCCACTCCCTCGATACCGGCGGCGACCTCATGGAATGCCTCAACCAGGTGCGGGGACGTCTTGGGCCACGGGCCGTCCACGGCTCTCCTCTCGCAATGGTGCGTGTTCATTTCCTACTGCCAACCGATGCCGGCGGTTCGCAATGCTAGGCTCGCGGCATGCGCCGCACCAAGCTGGTCTGCACCATCGGCCCCGCCTCACGTGACCGGGCCGGCGAGCTGGTCGACGCCGGCATGGACGTCGCTCGCCTCAACTTCTCGCACGGCACGGCCGCCGAGCATGAGTCGGCTGCCGATGAGGTGCGCCGGGCAGCGCTGCAGGCCGGGCGGACCGTGGCGATCCTGACCGACCTGCCAGGCCCGAAGATCCGCCTGCGGGCCATCCCCGGCGACGAGCGCGACCTGGAGACCGGTGAGCGCGTCGTGCTCGCCGGCGACCCCGCGGCGCACGAGCTTGGCATCACCTACCCTGGGCTCGCTGGGGACGTGGGCGAGGGCGACCGCCTGATGCTCGCCGATGGTGGCGTGGAGCTGCGCGTGCTGACGGCCGGCGACGGCCGCGTGACGGCCGAGGTCGTTCGCGGTGGGACGGTGCGGTCCGGTTCCGGCCTCAACGTCCCCTCGGAGCGGCTCGGCCTGCCGGCGATCACCGAGCGCGATCGCGCCGCCCTCCCTGCCGCGCTGCGGCTGCGCCCCGACTACGTGGCCCAGTCCTTCGTGCGCCGCGCGGACGACATCCGGCAGCTCCGGTCGCTGATGGGCGCTGAAGCGGTAACGATCATGGCCAAGATCGAGACGCGCGCGGCGGTCGACAACCTGCCGTCGATCCTCGAGGAGGCCGATGCGCTCATGCTGGCCCGCGGCGACCTGGGCGTCGAGATCCCCTTCGCCGACGTGCCGCTCATCCAGAAGCGCGTGATCGAGGCCTGCATCAGTGCCGGCGTGCCGGTCGTGGTCGCCACCCAGATGCTGGAATCAATGGTGGCCGCCGCCCGCCCCACACGCGCGGAGGCCAGCGACGTGGCCAACGCCGTCCTCGACGGGGCCGATGCGGTGATGCTCTCCGCCGAGACGGCAATCGGCGCCTATCCGGTCCTGGCGGCCAGGGCCGCCGCGGCCATCTGCACGGCGGCGGAGTCCGATCCGGCGTTCGCACGCGGACATCGCTCAGGCGAGCCGTCGGTGGAGGGCGATGCAGCGGCCATCGCCGCCGCGGCGGTTGAACTGGTACGGAACAGCGGCGGCATGCCGGTGAGCGCCATCGCCTGCTTCACCCGAACCGGGCAGACGGCACGCCTCCTGGCGCGGCTGCGCCCCGGCTGTCCCATCACGGCCCTCTCCCCCGACGAGGCCGTCGTGCGGCGCATGGCCCTCCTCCGTTCGGTGGCGCCGGTCCACGCGGCCGCCCCTGCCGACACCGACCAGATGCTCGCACTCCTCGATCGCTCCCTGCTCGCGGCCGGCCTGAGCGCCGGTAGCCCCGTGGTGCTGGTCGCGTCCATCCCGTTCGGCGCGGCCTCGACGAACTTCCTGAAGCTGCACCGGCTGGGTTCGCTGGCCTAGCGACAGGGCGTCCGCGCTCGGCTTCTCGGCGGGTATGCGCACGTCTGCCAGGGCCGCTACCATTCGGCGTCCCGTGACCGCACGCCTGATGATCGAGGCCGAGGGCCTCCACAAGCACTTCGGCAAGACCCACGCGCTCCGTGGCCTCGACCTCGACGCCGCGGAGGGCTCGATCCTTGGCGTCCTGGGGCCGAATGGCGCCGGCAAGACCACCGCGGTGCGCATCTTCACGACGCTCATCAAGCCGGACAGCGGACGCGCCTCGGTGGCGGGCATCGACGTCCTCGCCCATCCGGGCCAGGTCCGGCAGAAGATCGGTCTGGCGGGACAGTACGCGGCGCTCGACGAGCTGCTCACCGGACGGGAGAACCTGGAGATGGTCGGCCGCCTCTACCGTCTCCCCCCTCGCGAGGCGAAGGCCCGCACCGGCGAGCTACTGCGGCGGTTCGACCTCGACGACGCGGCCGACCGGATCGTGAAGACCTACTCGGGCGGGATGCGACGGCGGCTCGACCTCGGGGCCGCCCTGGTGGCCCGCCCCCCGGTCATCTTCCTCGACGAGCCGACGACCGGGCTCGATCCCCGCAGCCGCCTCTCGATGTGGGACCTCATCGGCGACCTGGCACGCGGCGGTACCACCCTCCTGATGACGACGCAGTACCTGGAAGAGGCGGATCGGCTGGCAGACGACATCGCTGTGATCGACCATGGCGTGGTCATCGCCCGCGGGACCGCCGACGAGCTGAAGCGGCGCACCGGCGGCGAGCGTCTTGAGGTCGAGGTGAGCGAGGGTGGCGCCCTCGATGACGCCGCCGCGGTGCTCCAGCGGCTCGCCGACGAGGATCCGCTGGTGGACCGCGAGCGGCGGCACGTCAGCGTTCCGGTCCGCGCGCACGAGGGGGTCTTGACGCGCGCAGTCCGCGAACTGGATGCCGCGGGCGTGAGCGTGGATGACATCGGCTTCCGGCGCCCAACCCTGGACGAGGTCTTCCTGTCGCTCACCGGCGAGTCGATCGGGGACGGGGGCGGCCGCGACGGGGACGCATCGGTCCCGTCGGAGGTGTCGTCGTGAGCCGGCTGCGCTGGTGGTTCGCCGATGCGATCGAGATGGTGCGGCGCAACCTGCTCCACATCCGGCGCACGCCCGAGCTGCTCCTGGACGTGACCCTGCAGCCCATCATGTTCGTGCTGCTCTTCCGCTACGTCTTTGGCGGTGCGATCCGGATCCAGGGCACAAGCTACGTCAACTACCTGATGGCGGGCATCTTCGTCCAGACGATCGTCTTCGCCGCCGTCTACACCGGCGCACTGCTCGCCAACGATCTGACCAAGGGCATGATCGATCGGTTCCGCTCGCTCCCGATGTCGCAGTCTGCCGTCGTCACGGGGAGGACCTTTACCGACCTGCTGCGCGGGATGCTCGCGATCGCCGTGATGACGGTGGTGGGCCTGCTGGTCGGCTTCAGGCCGGAGGGGGGCCTCTGGCACATGCTGGCCGCCTACGGCGTGCTGCTCGCCTTCGGCTTCTCGCTGTCGTGGGTGGGCGTGGCACTCGGGGCGTTCGTGCGGACGCCGGAGGCGATCCAGGGCCTCATCTTCCTGACGATCTTCCCGCTCACCTTCGCCTCGTCCGCCTTCGTGCCGACCGACACCATGCCCTCCTGGCTGCAGGCCTTCGCCGAGGTCCAGCCGATGACGCTGACCATCAACGCCGTGCGCGATTTCGTGCTCGGCGGCTCCGGCGGGCCGGACCTCCTGCCTGCGCTCGCCTGGTCGGTGGGCATCACCGTCGTGGCGTTTCCCCTCTCGCTCTACCTGTATCGGCGGCGGACCTCCTCCTAGTCCGGGCCGGCTCAACCGGCGTCGCTCGCCGGCTCCCCGGCCTCGAGCCGCGCCGCCGCCGCGTCCATGGCGCTCCGAAGCTCGCCAAGCGCCGCGTAGAGCGCCTCGACATCGGCGCCCTGCGCCTCGAGCTCGGCGAGGATGGTCCGGTAGCCGGCGCTGAAGGCCGGCATGGCCGCATCCAGCCGCGCGCGACCCGCATCGGTCAGGCTCAGCAGCCGGGCTCGGCCGTCGCGCGGGTGTGGTCGCCGGGCGATATCGCCGCGCCCAACCGGCGCATGCAGCAGCGTTGCGAGGGTCGTCAGCGGCATCGCCATGTCATGCGCCCCCTGGCTCAGCGTGCGAGCCCCGTTCGCGTAGAGGTAGGAGTAGAGCGCGTACTCCTCGCCGCTCATGCCGCTCCCCGTCAGCGACCGCTTCACCACGCTGCGGGATGCCTGGCTCACCAGGTAGAGCTGGTAGAGCAGGGTCAGGCGCTTCGGGCGCGACTCGGGCACAGGTTCGATGAACCTCGATTGCTACGTAACCGTAATAGTAGATACGAATCTGCGGAAGTAAACCGACTGACCAGCCCGATCCCGGAGGACCGATGCACGCGCACCCCGTCCGCTCTCGC
Source organism: uncultured Chloroflexia bacterium (assembly GCA_963777045.1). Lineage (GTDB taxonomy): Bacteria > Chloroflexota > Limnocylindria > QHBO01 > QHBO01 > JAPSGM01. The sequence continues at coordinate 14,069 of CAVZPD010000028.1, read as the reverse complement.
CTGAACCGGCTGGCACCCGGCTTCGTCGCCGGCGCCATGCTCCTGACCGCCTGCAGCGCCGGCCAACCGTCGACCACAGGCTCCGATCCCACAACACCTGGGAGCCGGGAGCCGAGCCTGGCCGAATCCGCCGAGCCGATGTCGCCGACGACGCAGTTCACCTTCGCCTCGGACCAGCCCACGGTCAGCCGCGAGATGACAGCGATCGACGAGGCCTACATCAACCCCGGGGCCGTGATCGAGGCGGACGGCGTGCTCCACATGTTCGCGAACGTCTTCACGGCGTGGCCCGGCCGTGTCCAGATTCCGCACCTGGCCTCCACCGACGGGCAGACGTGGGCCCTCGACCCGGCGGAGCCGGTCCTGACCAGCGACGAGGTCCCCTTCGACACTGCCGGCGCGGACGTCTCCACCGGCTTTCTGGCCGAGGATGGGACCTGGGTCCTGATCTTCGAAACCGTCAGCACCATCAAGCCGTGGGTGCTGGGGAGGGCGACCGCGCCGGCGCCCGAGGGTCCGTGGACGATCGATCCAGACCCGATCCTGGAGCCCGGCGCGGAGGGCAGCTTCGACGCAGGAGGCGTGCACTGGCCCAGCGTGGTCCAGACCGACGACGGCTACGCCATGTACTACGCCGGCTTCGACGCACCGAACGGCAACGGCGTGATCGCCATGGCCACCTCGGCCGACGGCGTGACCTGGACCAAGCGCGACGAACCGGTGCTGACCGGCGAGCTCGATTGGGAGCAGGGCCGCCTCGACCGGCCCCGGGTGGTGCGGACCGATGACGGCTACGCGATGGTCTACGCGGGCAGCGACCTGACGGACCGCGGCCTCGCCTTTAGCGACGATGGCGTGACCTGGACCCGCGACGGTGAGCTGCCGGCCATCACCCAGGACGACTTCCCGGTCGACGGCCGGTGCTGGGACGCGGCGCTCGTCTACCGCGACGGCACCCTGGACTACTACCTGGAGATCGGGACCGCGACTGCGTCGAAGGGGACGCAGGTCTACCTGGCCAGCGCCGAGCTGCCCTAGGCGGCCGATGCCGGTTTGACGGCCGCCTGGATGCCGACGCCCTCCGAGAACGGGAGCCGGGTCCGGCGGCGCGGCTGCAGGCCGGCAGACGCCTGCCAGTCGCGAATCTCGTCGAAGCTCGGCAGCCCGGCCTCGCTGATCAGGGCAAAGTAGAGGTCGTAGAACGCGGGGAGCTGACGGGCCCTGGCGCCCGGCTCGGGACGCATCACGTCGCCGATGGCCAGGATCCCGCCGGGACGAAGCGCCCGTGCGCAGCGTGCCACCAGCGCGCGGTTGGCGCCATCGTCGAAGTGATGGACGAGGCTGAACATGAAGACCAGGTCGTAGGCTGCCTCGCCCAGGTCATCGGTCAGGGCGTCCCCGGCGCGGAGCACAACGCGATCCCCCATCCCCTCGCGCGCCAGTATCGGCGCGGCGTGTTCCACCGCCTGGGGCAGGTCCAGCACCGTGGCCCGCAGCCCGGGGTGGCGCCGGCAGATCTCGACCGAGAAGTGGCCGTGCGATCCACCGATGTCCAGCATCTCGCGGGCCCCCTTCGGCACCGGCACGAAGCGCGCGATCAATGCGCCGGGAGGATTCGCCTGGGCGCGCATGCCGCGCTGGTAGACGCCCCAGTCCTCGTCGGTCATCTCCTCGTGGACCTTCACTGGTCGCCCGGTGCGGAGGAAGTCGTCCAGGCCCTCCAGCCAGCGCCACTCGAGGCGCTTCATGAGCACCATGTCGCGAATCGACCCGGCCGCATCGGCCAGCAGGAATCGACGGCTGTCCGACGTGAGCCGGTAGGCATCGCCGCCGCGCCGCAGGTAGCGCATCGCGACCAGGAGGTCGAGCAGCTTGCTGGTGGCCCGTGCATCGGTCCCGCAGGCGGCGGAAACCTCGTCGGTCGTGCGTGAGCCGGAGGCGAGCGCCTCGAAGACGCCCAGCTCGGTGGCCAGCACCAGGGCGCGCGCGTAAGCCGGCGCGTAGCCCTCGAACATGGCCCTTGGCGCCATGCCCGTGGCCAGCAATGCCCACTCGGCCGGGTTGGTGGCGGCGACCCCGTAGCGCATCTGGCCCTCCTTCAGACGGCGGCGCGCAGCTCGCCGAGCGTCATCATTCCTCGACCGGCTCGAGCCACTCCGTATCGCCGAAGGAGAGCGCGATGTGGCGCATGTCGGCCCCCTCGGCCGCGCCATGCCAGTGCTCCTCCCCCGCGGGGGCATGGACGAAGTCACCGGGTCCGATCTCGCTGGCCGCTTCGCCGCGCGCCCCGACCCGGCCTCGCCCCTCCAGCACGAACAGGATCTGCCCGTCGCCATGCCGGTGCCAGCTGGTTCGGGCGCCCGACTCGAAGCTGACCACGAGCGGCGAGAGCGGGGGCTGCTCCAGGCGCCCGAAGTCCTGCCGTCGAGCTGGTCCACTGAAGTGCTCCGCTTCCATGGGGGTGCTGGCGACCTCGCTGGCTCGTGCGATCCGCATCGAAATTGGCCTCCTGACTATGCTGACGTTCGGAATCGAGATTCTACGTCTCCTACGAGGGATGGCCGCATGTTCGATCTCTACCCGTGGCTGAAGGTCGCGCACGTCCTGCTGGCCATCGTGGCCGTGGGCGCGAACATCACCTATGGCATCTGGCTGGCACGCGCCGCCGGGCAGCCCCAGCATCTCGGCTGGACACTGCGCGGCGTGAAGTTCCTGGACGACCGGGTCGCCAATCCCGCGTACATCGCCATCGGCGTGGTGGGAGTGCTGATGGTGCTCATGGGGCCGTGGGAGTTCGAGACGGCCTGGGTCGCCGCCTCGATCGGGCTCTACATCGCCCTGGCCGTGGTCGGCTTCGCGCTCTACACGCCCACGCTGTCACGCCAGATCCGGGCCTACGAGACCGATGGGCCCGAGTCGGGGGAATTCGTCGCGCTGGGCAGGCGCGGCCGCCTCTACGGCGCACTGCTGGCCCTGATCGTGGTCGTCATCATCGTGCTGATGGTCGTGAAGCCAGGCGCCTAGGGGCCGATTGCCGGGGCCAGTTGGCGAACGGTTGGGGCCGCATGGCCGCTTGACCGGCGATGTCGTGCCCAGCACCCTCAGGCCGTGACCACGGCCGGCCCCGCGCTGAAGCTGCTTCCGCAGGCGTGGCGGTCCCTGGTCCTGCGCCCCTCGCCCACGCTCCGGGGCGCAGCGATGGTTGTCGCCGCGGCCCTCGCCTTCTCCACCCTCGGCACCCTCGCCGGGATCGCCTATCGGGCGGGAATGGGATCTGCCACCTTCGTGACCCTGCGTGCGCTGGTCGGCGCCGGTCTGCTCAGCCTCCTGCTCGTCCTGCGACCGTCGACGCATGTCGTCCTCCGTTCGCTGCCGGCGCGTGAGAAGGCGATGCTGGCCTGCGCCATGGTCGCCAACGCCACCCTGAACCTGGTCCTCTTCGCCGCGTACGGCGAGATGGCAGTCGCCCTCGTGCTCGCCATCTACTTCACCTACCCGATGCTCGTGGCGGCGGCATCGGTGCTGATCGGACGCGAGGTGCTCACCCGCTGGCGCGCGCTGGGGCTCCTTCTCGCAGCCGCCGGCGTCGCGCTGGTGCTGTGGGGCCAGGTCGCCGACGTCAGCCTCACTCCGCTGGGCCTGGCGTGGGCGCTGGCAGCTGCCGCCTGCCAGGCGGGCTACCTGGTCGTGTCCCGCTCCGGCTACACCCGCGTTCCGGCCGAGCAGGCCACCGCCCTGATGCTTGGCGGCGGGGCGCTGCTGGCCGGCACCGTCGCCGTGCTCCTCGAGGCGCCGGGTGGCCGCCTCCTCACCTGGGTCCATGACCCGGAGGCGTGGGCGGCCGTCATCGTTGCCGGCCTGCTTGGCGCGGCGGCCGCGAAGGTCTGGCTGCTGCGCGGCGTGCGCCGGCTGGGTGGGACTCGGACCGCCGTCCTGATGCTCCTGGAGCCGGTGGCCGGCGCCCTGCTCGCCGCCGCGGTCCTGGCGCAGACGCTCACCCCGGCACAGGCGATTGGCGGGATGGTGATCCTGGGAGCTGCGCTGCTGGTCCAACGCCCGGCACCCGGGCCGACGGCCCCACGCCCTGACTGAAGCCGGGGACGGCTACCCCACGGCCGCGAGGCGCTTGACCGGGAGCTGCGCCAATGCGCCGCGCAGCTCCTGCCGGAGCTGGGGATCCGGCAGGCCGTTGATGAGCCGATCGCGGACGGCGGGCACCGACACCACCGCGTCGAGCGGCTTCGCGAGCGTTGCCAACAGGACCTTTCGCAGGTCCTCGATGGCGCTGAGAGCTCCACCCCGGCCAGGCGAGGCGCCCATCATCAGGACCGGCTTGTCGACCAGCGGCGACGCCATCGCCGGCCGCGAAGCCCAGTCGATCGCGTTCTTCAGCACGCCCGGGATCGAGTTGTTGTAGTTCGGCGTGGCAATGACGATGGCATCCGCATCGGCCACCTGGTCCTTCAGCTGCCGGACCGCGGGCGGCAGGCCGCGCGCCTCGACATCGGCGTCGTAGGGCGGGATCGAGCGGAGTCGGGCGATCGTCCAGTCGACCTCGGGCAGCGCCTCGGTGGCCGCCTCGAGCAACAGGCGGTTGTACGAGCCGGCGCGCAGGCTGCCGGCGATCCCCAGCACGCGTGGCAGTTCCATGCATCCCTCCCGAGCATGGTCCATGCCGGGGCCCCGGCCCTCGCCCTCGCCCTCGCCCTCGCCCTCGCCCTCGCCCTCGCCCTCGCCGATAGATCTTCGGGATCCGACCCGGGACCGTCCGCGGGCCGGCGTTTGGGCGATCTATCGGTACGGGACGCACCCACGGCTGCACCCGCACACAGGGCTCACGCTCAGCCTGCACCGATAGACCGATCAATCCAGAACCAGAACCGCCACTCGGGCTCGGAATCGAAGATCTATCGCCCCCGGACGCCCCTCAACCGCCAGCCGAGTGCTGCGCCGCCCGTCGCTCCCGCCGGCCACGCACCAGGAAGTACGCGGCCGGCACCACGATCAGCGTCAGGAACGTGGAGCTAAGCAGCCCGCCGATGACCACCGTCCCCAGCTCCGCGGCGATGATCGACCCCTCGTTGAAGCCGGCCGCCAGCGGCACGAGCGCCAGGATGGTGGCAATGGCGGTCATCAGGATCGGCCGCACGCGGGTGTGCCCGCCCTTGACCAGGGCGTCGCGCACGCCCATCCCCTCGTTGCGGTGCCGCTCGACGAGGTCGAGCAGGACGATCGCGTTGGTCACCACGATCCCGATCAGCATCAGGAAGCCGATGAGCGCGCTCACCCCGATGGGCCTGCCGGTGAGCAGCAGGGCCGGGAAGGCGCCGATGGTCGCCATGGGCAGGCTGAACAGGATGATGAACGGCGTCACCAGCGAGTTGAAGGCGAGAACCAGCATCACGTAGACGAGCACGATGGCGACGCCCATGGCGGTGAACAGGCCACCGAAGGCCTCTGACTGCTGCTGCGTGACTCCGCCCACCGAGACCCTGACGCCGGCGGGCAGCTGGCCCGATGCGTCGAGCCGGTCGAGCTCCGACTGCACGGCGGCGGACACGGCGCCGGTGTCATCCGAGACGATGTCGCCGGAGACCGTCGCGGAGGGAGCGGCGTTCACGCGCGTGATCGTCGGGCGTACCTCTCGCTGCTCCACGCTTGCCACGTCGCCCACCGTCACGCCGGCGCCGACGGGCAGGGAACGCAGCGCGTCGACCGAGTCGACCACGTCGGGATCGATGCGCAGGACGACGTCGAGCGATTCGTTGCTGTCGGCGGGATGGAGGGTCGTCACCGAGGAGGGTGTCAGCGCGCCGCGGATGACGCCGCCAACCTGCGCGGCCGAGACGCCGGCGGCGGCGGCCCGGGCAGGATCGACCCGCACCTCCACCTGTGGCGCGGCGGCCACCAGGTCGCTGGTCACGTTGGCCAGCCCGTCGATGCCCTTGACCGCGTCGATGACCTGGGTCGTCGCCGCTTCGACGGCGTCCCCGTTCGGCCCGGAGACGACGAGCGACACGTTGCTGCTCGCGCCCGGTCCGTTCGTCTGCTGGACGAGCGCGTCCCATCCCTCCGAGGCGACCGGTGCCAGCGCCTCCTCGAAGCGGGTGGTCGCCGCGGTCAGGTCGGTCGAGGAGTCCAGCCGCACGATCATGGTGGCCGAATTGGCCGCGCGACCCTGCTGCGCGGCGATGAGGGTGCGGAACCCGGTGTCGCCTTCCGGCGGGACCGTCGTCTGCACGAGCCGCACGTCCTCGTCGTCGAGCAGGATCTGCTCGGCCTCGCCGGCCCGCTCGATGACCGCCTGGGACGTCGTCCCCGACGGCGGCGAGAGGCTCACCGACAGGATCTTCTCCGAGCCCGAGTTCAGGAACGCGGTGGGCAGCAGCGGAACGATGCCGAGCGAGAGGACGAAGAGCAGGAACGCGGCCGCCACGACGCCGCCGGCCCGCCATCGGCTCCCGAGCACGGCGCGGATGGTCGGGTCGTAGAGGCGAACCCAGATGGAGCGCCGGGGCTCGCCCGATGCATCCACGTCGCCCCCACCGGCGCCCACCAGGAAGAAGGCGAGCACCGGGATCAAGGTCAGGGCTACCACGAGCGAGGCGAGGAGCGCGAAGCTGACCGTCAGCGCGAACGGCAGGAAGAACTGGCTCACCAGGCCGCCGGCGAAGCCCAGCGGCAGGAAGACCGCCACGGTGGTCAACGTGCTCGAGGTGATGGCGCCCGCAACTTCCGACGGTCCGCGAATGGCCGCCTGGAGCCGATCCTCCCCCATCGCCCGATGGCGGTAGGTGTTCTCCAGGACCACGATGGAGTCGTCCACCACGCGGCCCACCGCCACCGCCAATCCGCCCAGGGTCATGATGTTGATGGTGATCCCGGTGAGCTGCATCAGCACCAGCGCGATGAGCAGCGAGAGCGGGATGCTGATGGCGGCCACGACCGTCGAGCGCAGGCTGAACAGGAAGAAGAAGATCGTGAGGACCGCGAAGATGGCACCCAGGCCGCCCTCGCGCAGCAGGCCGTCGCGCGACTCGAGGATGAACGAGGCCTGGTCCGAGACGATGTCGATCTGCAGGTCGGCATCCGAGCCGGCGACGAGCTCGTCCAGGGCATCGGTGACCGCCTGGGTCACCTCCACCGTGTTGGCCGACTGGGTCTTGGAGACCGAGAGTCCCAGCGCCTCGCGCCCGTTGATGCGGCCGTAGCCGGTATCGGCGACCTGCGTGGTATCGATCGCGGCCAGGTCGCCCAGCGTGATCGGCGCCGGCACCTGGCCGGACTGGTCCACCCCGACCACGATGCTGCGCAGCTCGTCGATGGAGGTGAGCTCGCCGACGACGGTCACCGGCACGGCCTCGTCTCCGGCGGGCAGCTGGCCGGCCGGGAACGTGACGTTCGCTGCGCCGAGGGCCCCCGAGATCTGCTGGATCCCGATCCCGTAGCGCCCGAGCGCGGCCGGGTCCAGGGTGATGGTGACCTGGTCGGAGAGGCCGCCGGTGATCTCGACGCTGGCCACGCCGCTGATCCCCTCCAGCTCCGGCACGACCTGCCCGCTGGCGATGTCGCCCAGCTCGGTCAGCGAGGCGCTGCTGGACGAGATCGACGCGATCACCACCGGCGAGGCGTTGATGTTCAGCTGCGACACCTCGGGACTGACGCCCTGCGGCAGCGACAGCGCCGAGATGGCCTCCTCCAGGGTGCGCACCGACTCCTCGACATCGGTCCCGTACTCGAACTGCGCGATCACGAAGCCGATGGAGTTGGCGGAGGTCGAGTTGACCTGGTCGATACCCGAGATGGACTGGACCGCCCGCTCGATCGGCTCGACCACCTGGGTCGCGACCTCGTCGGCGGCCGCTCCCGGATACGGCGCGATGACGGTCGCCACCGGGAACGAGACGTCGGGCAGGAGCTCCTGCTTGAGGTTCGTCCACGCGACGAGGCCGCCGCCGAAGAGGGCGGCCGCCAGGAGGAGGGTGACCGTGCGCCTGTTGACGGCGGCGCGCGAGAGCCAGGTCATGCGGATGCTTCCTCGTTCGTTGCAGTCGCCGCCTCGCCCAGCAGGCGGACGGCGGCTTCGATGGTTTCGATCTCCTTCACGCTCGCCAGGCGGTTCAGGAGCTGCCGCATTCGGTCCCGCCCCAGCTCGGACAGGTCCTCGAGCTGCTGCAGGGCCGATGGCGTGGCTGCAACCAGCACCTGGCGGCGATCGGCCGGGTCCTCGGTGCGAGCCAGCATGCCGGCCTGCACCAGGCGATCCACCACTCCGCTGGTGGTGGAGATCGCCGTACCCAGCTGTACGGAGAGCGCGCTCATGCGGATCGGTCCGGTGGCTGCCACCAGGTAGACGGCCTTGAGCTGGGCGAGGGTCAGGTTGAGCTCCAGGAGCTCGGGAGCGTGCAGCGCCGACATCTGGCGGTGGAAGACCTCGTGGGCCTGCATCACGCGCTCGACGGCTGCGCTTCGAGGGTCAGCGGCGATGATTCGGTATCTCCGGATAGTTCGGTACGAGCGAACAGTCTAGCCGATGTGCACGTCAGGCGGGCAAGGTGCAGATGACGTGGGTGCCCGCGCCAGGCTCGCTTTCGATCCGCACCTCACCGCCATGTGCCGTGACGAGGTCGCGCACGATCGCCAACCCGAGTCCTGCTCCGGCGCGCTCTCCGGAACGCCAGAATCGGTCGAAGGCCTGCGCCACATCTTCCGCCGCCATGCCCCGGCCGGTGTCCCGCACCTCGAGCGTGATCCGGGCGGCGCGCCGGGCCACCGCGATCGTCACCCGACCGCCGGCGGGCGTGTGGCGAACCGCGTTCGCCAGCAGGTTGGTGATCACCTGTCGGATGCGATGGGGATCCAGGTCAAGCTCGACGGCGGCATCGGCGTCCACGGAGAGCTCGACGCCGGCCGCCGAAGCCTGCGGCTCGAAGGCCGCAGCAACCTCGCGCGCGAGCTCCGCCAGGTCGACCGGCTCGCGGTTGAGGGCCAGCGCGCCGGCCTCCGCCAACGACAGCGTCCGCAGGTCGTCGATCAGGCGCTCCAGCTGCTGCGCCTCGTCGCGGACCAGCTCGAGGTGCTCGCGATCCGCGGCGTAGACGCCGTCGAGCATCGCCTCCACGTTCCCCTGCAGCACGGTGAGCGGAGTGCGCAGCTCATGGCTGACGTCGGCAAGCAGGCGGCGGCGCTGCTCCTCGGTCGCCGCCAGGCGACCGCTCATCGCGTTGAAGGCGCTGGCGAGCTGCTGGACGTCGCGTGGTCCGCGCTCCGGCACCTGGACGCCGACCTCGCCTGCGCCCATGCGCCCGACGGCGGTCATGATGTCGCCAAGCGGGACGGTCGTCGCCCGCACGCTGCGGACGGCCCACCGCGCGAAGACGAGGAACGCCGCCACCGCAAGGACCACCGCCAGGCCGCCCGCCCAGCCTGTCCCCATCAGCTGGCCCACGACCCAGGCCATGACGCCCAGTGCGAGGGCCAGCGCGATCAGCGCCAGCACCACGAAGCGGGCGACGCGACGCATGAAGCGGCGCCGCACCTGGTCCCACGCCTCCGGCGGCGGAGGCCACGGCTCCCCCTCAGGCCACCATGGCGGCCGCCGGCCGCGGCCGCCCATCTGCCACCGGCCCTCGCGCATCGCCCAGTGTCCGCGTCGAGACGGCATCCGCTAGTCCTCCGCCAGGCGGTAGCCGACGCCGTAGACGGTCAGGACGTAGCGCGGCGAGCGCGGCATCGGCTCCAGCTTGCGCCGGATGTTCTTGACGTGGGCGTCGATCGCCCGCTCGTACGACTCGAACGCCTCCCCGTGGATGGCGTCGAGGAGCTGCGAGCGCGTGAAGACGCGCCCCGGCTGGCGGGCCATGGCCGCCAGCAGCGTGAACTCGGTGGCCGTCAGGTCCACCGGCGTGCCGTCACGCGTCACGCGAAGGCGCGGGAGGTCAAGCTCGAGGTCGCCGGCTCGCAGCAGATCGGCCTCAGCCGGGGCGGAGCGCCTGCGCAGGACGGCCCTGGCGCGGGCCACCAGCTCCCGCGGGCTGAACGGCTTGGTGACGTAGTCGTCGGCGCCCAGCTCGAGACCGATGATGCGGTCGGTCTCGTCGTCGCGGGCGGTGAGCATGATGATCGGCAGGTCCCCGGCGCGGCGGAGGGCACGCGTGACGTCGAGGCCGTCGAGACCGGGGAGGCCCAGGTCCAGGATCACGAGGTCCGGCAGCTCGGTCCTCGCCCGCATCAGGGCCTCATCGCCGCTCCGGGCCGTGGCAACCGTGAAGCTGGCCCGCTCCAGGTAGTCGCGGACCAGCTGCACGATCTTCGGCTCGTCATCGACGACCAGCACCCGCTGCATCAGGCTGCCCATCCTACGAGGTCGCGGACGAGCTGCCTTCCTCGCGGCGGTGCATCTCGCGGTGCCATTCCTCGGCCATCTCGTGCCGGCCACCCGGCCCGCGCCATCCGCGATGGCCGCCCCCACCCCATCGGCCCCAGCCAAAGACGGCGCGCAGGAGGCCGATGAAGAGGAAGATCCCGAAGACGAAGAAGATGATCCCGAAGAAGCCGAAGCCCCATGGACCGTGCCAGTACGGAGCGTAGGGGTAGGCAACCGCGGCCGGGGCTCCAGATGCCGTTGCCGTTCGGGCCGCCTCATCCAGGCCCGCGCTGATGCCGGCGTTGTAGGCCGTTGCCCCCACGCCGACGGCCAGGGCGATCAGCAGGATCACCGCCACCACGCCCGCGATCGTTCGTCCAGTCATGTCGTTCAACCTCGCTTTCGCTGTGCATCGGTCATCCAGTCGACCGATACCGACAGGCTGCGAGGGGAATGCGCGCAGAGTGTGAATGCCCGATGGAAAGGGTGGGAACGTCCTCGAAGCGCTGCCTACCCGTAGAAGCCGATCCGGTCCCAGGTCTCGGACCACGGCGCGGGCCGGTTCGGGCAGACCCAGACCCGGGCGATCGACTCCTCGTTCTCGATCCCGGCCTGGTTGGTGATCCGCGCGCGCTCCTCGCAGGAGCCAATGGCGAAGGCCCAGTAGTCGACGGTCCAGTGCCCGGCCAGCACGATCACGTCGCGGTCGTCGGGCGGCGGGCCCCAGGCGGCGAACGAGTTGTGCCCGGAGTAGACCGGCGGCAGGTCGTCGCCTCCCAGCAGCGTCAGCGCACCCGCTTCGCCGTAATTGCCCGCCAGGATCACGGCCCGCGCGCGCTGCTCGGCGGGAAGCTGGTCGACGACGTCGGTGACGGTCTGCACGAACTCGTGCCAGCCAATCTGCTCCGCCGATCCGTCGTAGAGGTCCGGGAAGGGCGTCTCCGCCAGGGTCGCCGGGGGCAGGAGCGGCAGCATGATGAACGCGATCAGCACCGCCGAGAGCGTTCCGGCCACCGCCAGGGTCCCTGCCCTGAGCCGGCGATGCCCGCGCGCCATCCATCCATCGGCCACCACGCCGCCCGCGGCAAAGATGGCGGGGAAAAGGCCGGTGGCGTAGTAGACCTGCCCACGCACGACCATGGTGATGCCCAGCGCCACCAGGTAGGCCCAGCCGATCGTGCGCCATGGCTGCGCCGCCGGGCTGCGCAGCAGCCACCACAGCCCCGCCAGGAAGACGGGGAAGAGGAGCGGGCCGGCCATGATCAGCTGGAACGGGATGATCAGCAGCACGTCGCCGAGCTCGCTCCGCCCGGATACCACGCCGCTCATCCCGATCTGCGGCCAGTCGTTGAGCGCCTGCCAGACGATGTTGGGCAGCCAGATGAGGCCGGCAATGGCAACGCCCGCCCACAGCCAGACCGAGCGCACGACCTCCCAGCGGCGCGCGATCAGCAGGCCGATGAAGAGGCCGATCCCCAGCATCACCACCAGGTTCTTGTTCTGGAGGCCGATGCCCGCCACCAGCCCAACCCACAGCCACTCCCTGGAGTCCGCGCCTCGGAGGATGCGGACGACCCCGAAGGAGACAAGGGTCCAGGCCAGCAGGTCGTAGGTGGCCGTGCTGTCCAGGTGGCCCAGTCCCAGGATCGCCGATCCCGCGGCGAACGCGGCGGCCAGCAACTGGGCCCTCGTCCCGCCGCCGTACTCGCGTGCCATGGCCGCAGTGAGGCCGATGACGATCGCGGTCGAGATCGCCGGGAGGATCCGGACGGCCAGCGGCTGGAGACCGAACAGATCCACGGCGGCCGCCGAGAGGAGCGGCGTGATCGGCGGCTGGTCGACGTAGCCCCAGTCCGGGTGCCTGCCGGCGACTATGAAGTACAGCTCGTCGCGGTGGAAGCCGTAGCGGTTGGCGAGGATCAGCAGGATGGCGGCGGCAAGCACCGCGAGCGCCGCCACTGGCAGCCACGCGTACGGCTGGCGAGGAGTGGCTCGCGCGCTCGCCATATGTTGCAGAGTCTACGCAGTCTTCTGGGCGCGGTCGCGGACCCCTGCTACGCTCGCGGCATGGCCGTGCAACTGTTGTCGAGCGGGGTGAGCGACTCCGCGGCAGGGGATCGTGCGGCGCGGGCCTGGGACGTCGAGGGGCCCGTCCAGGCCGAGGTATTCGTCGTTTGGCTGAACGATGATCACCTGGAGCTGACCAAGCCGGACGGGCCAGCACCCTGGCTCATCGAGCTCGGCGAGACGGACCACCCGGTTAAGGTGGTCGATCGGATCGTGCGAGACGTCATCGGCCCGCCGCTCCTGGTCCACTCGACCTCGTGGCGCCGCGACCGCGGTGCGGTGATCCTGAGCTTCGTGGTCGCCATCAGCCCAGCGCTGCGAGGCGCCCTGGAGAGCCTGCCGATCGGTCGATCCGAGCTGGCCCGCTCGGAGGCGACATCGGCGCCCGGCAGCATCGGCCCCAACGAGGTGCTCGAGCACGCCTTACGGCACCTTGCGTGGCTGGCGCAGGATGATCCGGCCGTGCGCACGGAGCTGTCGGCGGAATGGCATGCGGCGCTGGCGGCCTACGTTCCCGAACCCTTCCGCAGCCTGGAGTGAGTTGTCATGGATGACGGACCGATGCTGGAGGGGCCCCTGCTGGTGCGCTGCGCCTGTGGCTGGGAGATGCGCGGCACGGAAGAGGAGGTCGTGCCGGCCACGCAGGAGCATGGCCGGCAGGTGCACAACATGGAGGCCACGCGAGATCAAGTCCTGGCCATGGCCGTCGGCGACACGTAGCGCAGGCGCCCTCGCCGGGCGCGGTACCGGTCGACCCTACGGGAGAACGGCAGCGCCGAAGAGCATTCCCTGCGCAGGCGCGCCGGCCTGGATGCTCACCAGGATTCCGTCGGTCACGACCCAGAGGCCGCCGGGCACCGGACATCCGGCGCATTGGCCCAGCGCGTCCCTGGTGTAGAAGCGTGGGGCCTCGCCGTTGGCGTCGCCGAGCCGCGCCCAGGTAACGCCATCGGTCGAGACCCAGGCCGCCGAATCGGCCTGGTTGAACTCGTCGGCGGTCGACTCGTCCACGCCGAACGCCACCATGCGCGCGCCGTCCGAGGCAATGAGCCTGGCGTCCGCGACCTGGCTCCTCAGCTGGTCGGACAGCTGCCAGGTGCTGCCGTCGGACGAGGTCCACGCGGTCGCGCCCAGGGTCGCGAGCTCGCCGATCGTCGCCGGCCCGGTCTCGGTATTGACGCCGGTGGCGAGGAGGCCGTCGGTGCCCACGAACACGCGGCGCAGCTCGATGCCTGCGGCCACGTTGCCCTCGACCTCGGCGCTCGACCAGTCGATCCCGTCGGTCGAGGTCCAGGCCGCCGGCCGGCCGACGCCGGGCGTGACGAGCCCGGTATCGGTGGAGTACGTATCGGGCTGTCCCTCGCGGCCCACGATCACGAACCCGGCGGCGAACGCGGCGACGTCACGAGGAACAGCTACCGTCTCGCCCACGGGCAGGCTCGCCTGCTCCCATGCCTGCCCATCGGCCGATGCGAGCACGACCGCCTGACCAGTCGAGCGGTCGTCTCCGATCGCCACGATGCCGTGCGGTCCGGCTGCAATGCCGAGGAATTCCGCGTTTGCCCATGCGGCGCTCCAACTGCCGTCGCCTATGGCGGACCAGGCGGATCCATCTGCCGAGAACCACAGCGTGGGC
>CAVZPD010000027.1:0-123531 GCA_963777045.1 uncultured Chloroflexia bacterium | reverse complement strand
CCGTGAGACAGATGCCCGGCCGCCTCGTGGGTGCCACGCGAGATGCCGCCGGGCGCAAGGGCTACGTCCTGACCCTCCAGGCGCGCGAGCAGCACATCCGGCGCGAGAAGGCGGCCTCGAACATCTGCACCAACCAGGCCCTGTGTGCGTTGGCCGCCACCGCATACCTGACCGCCGTCGGGCCCGCCGGCCTGCGCGAGGTGGCAGAGCTGTCGGTGACGCAGGCGCGGCACCTGGCATCGGCGCTGGATGAGAGCGGGCTTGCCGAGCGGCGCCTGTCCGCACCGTACTTCGCGGAGGTCGCGGTCCGCCTGCCGGATGCCGGCCGCCGGCACGCCGCTCTCGCCGAACGGGGCATCGTGGCGGGCTACCCGCTCTGGTACGACTATCCGGAACTGGGCGACACGGTGCTGCTGGCCGCCACCGAGCTCACGACCGACGAAGAGATCGGGGCGCTGGTGACGGCCCTGGGGGAGAGCCTGTGAGCGTCGTCGATCGACCCGCCGACGCCTCGGGTCGCGGAGCGGCCTTCGCCTCGCCAGCCGGAGGCGACGAGCTGAAGGTGGTGGAGCCGCTCATCTTCGCGGCCAGCACGCCGGGCCGCCGCGCGGTTCGATTCCCGCAGCCGTCGGTGACCGCGCGCCGGGCCGCTACGACGCAGCCCGGGCTCCCCGCGGATGCGCTGCGCGCCGAGGCGCCGCGCCTGCCGGAGGTGAGCGAGCTGGACATGCTGCGCCACTTCAACCGGCTCTCGCACCTCAACCACGCCATCGACCTGGGCTTCTATCCGCTCGGGTCGTGCACCATGAAGTACAACCCGAAGGTCAACGAGTGGGCCGCCGCGCGCCCCGGGTTCGCGGAATCGCATCCGCTCGATCCGGCCCAGCTCGCCCAGGGCTCGCTGGAGCTCGAATGGCTGCTGGCGGAGCTGCTCAAGGAGATCTCCGGCTTCGAGGCGGTGAGCCTCCAGCCCGCCGCCGGCGCGCAGGGCGAGCTGACCGGGATGCTCATGACGCGCGCCTACCATCGGTCCACGGGAGAGGGAGAGCAGCGCACCCGCGTGCTCGTGCCCGACAGCGCCCACGGCACGAACCCGGCCACGGCCAGCATGGTTGGCTACGAGACGGTGACGATCCGCTCCAACGAGCGTGGCGGGATCGATCTCGAGGCGCTGCGCGACGCGCTCGACGAGCACACCGCGGCGCTGATGATCACCAACCCGAGCACGCTCGGCATCTTCGAGGACCAGATCGACCAGGTGATCGCGGCCGTCCACGAGGCGGGTGCCATCGCGTACATGGACGGCGCGAACCTGAACGCCATCCTGGGCCGCTTCCGACCCGGCGAGGCTGGCTTCGACGTCATGCACTTCAACCTGCACAAGACCTTCTCCACGCCGCACGGCGGTGGCGGCCCCGGCGCAGGTCCCGTGGGCGTGGGGGAACGACTCGCGCCATTCCTTCCCGGCCCACTGCCGGTGCTGGCCGAGGGAGATGCCGGGACCGTGCGCGGCAACGCGTGGGCCGGCCGTTCCACGCCGGGCGCACGCTTCGCCCTCGAGGCGAGCGGTGATCGGCCCACCAGCATCGGCCGCGTCCGCGCCTTCACCGGCAACTTCGGCATGTTCGTGCGGGCCTATACCTACATCCGCTCGAACGGGGACTCCGGCCTGCGAGCTGTCAGCGACGACGCCGTCCTGGCCGCCAACTACCTTCGTGTGCGCCTGGCCGATGCCTACGACCTGCCGTACGATCGGATCTGCAAGCACGAGGTCGTGTTCAGTGGCCGGCGCCAGAAGCGCGAGCACGGCGTCACGACGCTGGATATCGCCAAGGCCATCCTGGACCACGGCATCCACCCGCCCACGATCTACTTCCCGCTGATCGTGGACGAGGCGCTGATGATCGAGCCGACCGAGACCGAGTCGCTCGAGACGCTCGACGATTTCGTCGAGGTGATGCACGAAATCGCGGAACAGGCAGCCGAAGATCCGAATGCCCTCAAGCGGGCGCCGCTGACGACGCCGGTCGGGCGCCTCGACGAGGCGGGCGCTGCTCGCCGTCCCGACCTGCGACACGACTTCGATGCCGCCGCGGACGAGGGTGAAACCGCCGCCGAATGAACGCAGTGGATGCCGAGCAAGTAGTATTCGGCACCAAGCGGGCGTTCGAATCACGGGGTGCCAGTGGAAACGACGCAGCCGAATGGCCTCGTCGAGCGCATGCAGTCGGGCGATCTCGACGCGTTCGAAGAGTTCTTCAATACGTTCAAGCGGCCGGTCTATACGACCGCGCTGGCGATCACGCGCGACCCGTTCCTGGCCGAGGAGATCCTGCAGGATTGCTTCGTAAAGGCTTATCGCGTGCGGCATCGGCTGCGAACCGACGTCTCCCCGCTGCCGTGGCTGCAACGCGTCACCACCAACCTCTGCTACTCGCGCATCTCGCGCCGCCGCGCCACGATGGAGCCGCTGACCGCGCTCATCAGCAACGTGGTGGCCGATCTCACCTCCCGCCCCGACCAGGTGGCCGAGTCGCGCGAGATCATCGAGGTGCTGCAGCGCGGGATCGACGCGCTGCCGCCGAAGCAACAGACCGCGGTCATCCTCTACTACCTGCACGGCTATTCGCTGGCCGAGGCGGCGGAGATCGCCGACTGCAACGTCGGCACCATGAAGTCACGTCTCCACTACGCGCTCAAGGCGCTGCGCTCCCTGCTGCCAGCCGAGCGCCGCGCCCCATCACGCCGGCCGGTGAGGCTTACGACCCATGAGCTGCCGTAAGGTCAGCCGCGCGCTGCTGGAGCGGTTCCGCTTCGGTGAGCTGGGCGCGGACTGCGACGGGTACCTCGAGCACGTCGAGCGCTGCGGCGACTGCCAGCGCGAGATAGCCCTGGACCGCGAGCTGGCGCGCGAGCTGCGCCGGGCGCTGCGAGTCCGCGTCGACGGGTTCGAGCCATCGCCTGCCGTGTGGCGCGCCGTTCGCCTGCAGGCTGCGGATCCCGATCCGCCCGGGCCGTGGTGGTCGCGCAGCGTCCTCTCGCTGGCGCGCGCCATGCGCGTGATGGTCCCGGCCACAGCCATCATGCTGGCCGCCGTGCTGACGGTCGGCAGCCCGCGGCCCTCGACGACGGAGCCTGCGCCAAGCGCGTCCGAGCAGGCCAGCCGGCTTCAGTGGGCGGAGCAGCTGACGAGCACCGCCGAGGTGGAGACGGCAGCTCGACGCGCATTCTTCGCGCCGACGCCCACCAAACGGCTGCCGCGCTACAGCGGCGACATGCCGTTTCCCGAGCCGGTCACGTCGGTGAAGCTGTACACGTCCCTTCCGCCCGCCGGTGGCGTGATTCGGTGATCCGACGCCGGCGGCCGTTGGCCGTCGCCATGGTGGCCGCGCTCGCCTTGCTCGCTGCGTGCGAGTCGGCCACGGCACCCAGCGCTCCGACGGCCACCGCGACGGCAGCGGCGACACCAACCCCCGGCCTCGCGCAGCTCGTCACGGCGCACTACGAGGTCGGCCCGCCGCCGGGGCCGGTGCAGCCGTTCCGTGGCGAGGTGATCGAGGACGTGCAGGTCTACAACGGCTGGGTCTCCATCCGGCTTGTCCTGCGCAACACCGGCGAGGAGCCCGTCACCTTCCTCAATACGCTCTACGACTACGAGCCCCTGCAGCTGTACGAACCGCTGGTCCGCCTGGAATGGACCGATGGCACGGCCGCCTCCTCCAATCGCCACGGACGCTTCTTCCCGACGCCGGCCATCCTCGAGCCCGGCGAAGAGGGCATCTACCTCATGGGAGGGCAGCCGGCACTCGAGGCCGGTAGCGGTGAGCTCGGAGACCTGGTGACCCACATCAAGTACTGCCCCACCCGGGGCATGGACGACCTTCCCGGCCTGCCGCTCGAGGTCACCGACCTGGCCTGGGAGACGAGCGATGGAGTCACCACCGTTCGGGGCGTGATCCACCAGACCTCATCCGATCGTCGCTTCGGCAGCCCGGCCGTCGGGATCGAGTTCGTGGGGCCGGATGGCGAGTTCCTGGGTGCCCTGGTCGACGACGCCGTGGGCGACCGAATGGAGGCCGGCGAGTCGCGGCCGTTCGAGATCAGCGGCCGCGGCGTGCGGACCGACGGGACCCCGACCCTGAACGCCCGGGCGTGGGTGCGCTAAGGGTAGTGAACCTTCGCCGGAAGGCATGGGTATAGTTAATCGAAGGCCAACGCCGCATTGGCCTTTCTTGACGCGCCGCAGACCGGCGGTCAATCATTGCGGGCGCTTTGACGTACGCGCAGCAAATCGGGTGATCCGCATTTGCCGTCGCGTCATGTCGGGTGCGGAGCAGAGGAGGACGGCGCCCAAACCGTGAACCGCATTTCCTTCTGGTTCATCGGTGGAGCCCCCCGGCCACGAGCGGCTGCGGTGCACATCCGTTCCCGACGCCCTGATTGCAGCCCTTTCACTGGAGGAACATATGTGGCGTAGGACATCTTTAGGAGTGATCACGACGCTGGCCCTCGTGCTGGCGGCGTGCGGCGGCGGTACGTCGTCGAGCAGCCCCGGCGCGAGCACCGGCGACGAGTCGGTGGCGCCGTCGGCGCCAGCTGCGGATGAGCAGACGCTGATCCTGCCGGGCGGCTCAACAGACCCGCCGACGCTCGATCCGAACATCGCCCAGGACAGCGCTTCGCTGCAGGTCCTGAACTCGCTCCACCGGCCGCTGCTTTGGTTCACCAAGGACCTGGAGCTCACCACCGATGGCGCCCTCGCCGAGTCCTATGACGTCTCCGAGGATGCCCAGACGCTGACCTTCCACCTGAAGGACGGCATCACCTTCTCCAACGGCGATCCGATCACCGCCGCCGACTTCGTCTACAGCTGGAAGCGCACCATTGACCCGCGCACCGCTGCGCCGTACTCGTACGTGCTCGGCGATGTCGCGGGCGGCGCTGAGCTGCTCGACCTGGCGGGCGCGGATCCTGCCCCGTCGGACGCTGACATCGATGCGGCCCTGGACAACTTCGGTGTCCGCGCCGTCGACGACGCCACCTTCGAGGTGAGCCTGTCTCGCCCGGCGAGCTACTTCCTGTACGTGACCACCATCTGGGTCACCGTTCCCGTCTCACAGGCGTGGGTCGAGAGCGGCGAGGACTTCACCGAGGCCGCGAACTACGTCGGCAGCGGTCCGTTCAAGATGGAGTCGTGGAGCCATGACGAGGAGATGGTTCTCGTTCCCAACGAGAACTGGTACGGCGATGCGCCGCTCCTCGACCAGCTGGTCGTCCAGTACGGCCGGGATCCCGATGGGGACTTCCGTGCCTACCAGAATGATGAGATCGACATGTCGGCCGTGCCCGGCGCCAACGCCGAGCAGGTGCGCAACGATCCCGATCTCAGCCAGCAGGCCATCACCGGCGACGTGCTCTGCACCTACTACCTCGGATTCGATCAGGATCCGAACGACGGCGACTCGAGCCCCGTTGAGAACAAGGCGCTGCGCCATGCCATCAGCGAGGCGGTCGACCGCCAGGGCCTGATCGACACCGTCCGCCAGGGCATCGGCAAGCCCGCTGACAGCTTCATCCCTGTCGGCATGCCGGGCCACCAGGACTATGGCTTCGGTCTGACCTACGATGTCGACCAGGCCCAGACCGATCTCGAGACCGCCTTGGGCGAGCTGGGCCTGAACGATGCCAGCGAGATCAACCTCACGCTGGGCGTGAATGCGGGCTCCGGCCACGAGCCGATCATGGAGTTCATCCAGGCGAACCTGCAGGAGAAACTGGGGATCAACGTGACGATCGAGGCGCAGGAGTGGTCCGTCTACCTGCAGACGATCTCTGAGAACCCGCCCGACCTGTATCGGCTGGGTTGGTGCACGGACTATCCGCACCCGAACAACTGGCTGTTCGATGTGTGGAGCTGCGGTACCGCGCGTGGCGGCTACTGCAACGAGGACATGGATGCCCTCCTCGAAGAGGCACAGGTCACCGCTGACCTGGCCGATCAGCTTCCGCTGTACGAGGAAGCGCAGGCCATGCTGGTCGACGACGCGCCGGCCGTCTGGGTCTACTGGTACGGACGCTTCACGCTGGTGAAGCCGTACGTCAAGGGCCTGGTCGTGACCTCCGCCGACTCGAATACCGGCGAGCTCTTCTACGACAAGATCTACATCGAGGGGAAGAGCAGCTAGCTCCGACGTAGAGAAAGTCGTTCAAGTCGTTGGGTGGACGGTCCGTCCGTCCACCCAACGGCCGCGCGCCCCGGGCGTATGATCGGGACTCGCGGCCGTTGGGCCACATTCGGCGCAGCGACAAGGCAGGCAGACCGGTAGTGAGGCGCGCGTCGTGACGACCTACATCATCCGCCGAGTGCTCTGGCTCGTCCCCGTGGTCTTCGTGGTGTCGTTGATCACGTTCCTGCTCATGCATGCAGCGCCGGGGACGCCGTTCCAGCAGAACCCTGACCGGCCGCTGCCGCAGGCGGTGGTGGAGCGGCTCAACGCCCAGTTCGGGCTCGACAAGCCCATCTGGCAGCAGTACATCAACTGGATTGGCGGCATCGTCCAGGGCGACCTGGGCCCGAGCTACCGCATCCGGGGACGCGACATCCAGGACATCATCGGCGACAACGTCTGGGCCAGCGTCCAGCTCGGCTCGATGGCCTTCGGCCTGGCGGTCATCCTGGGCATCCCGCTCGGGGTCATTGCCGCCCTGCGACAGAACAAGTGGCCCGACTACGCCGCCACCTTCGTCTCTGTGATCGGGATCGCCACGCCCAGCTTCGTGCTGGCCGTGCTCCTCGTGTTGATCTTCAGCGTCTCCCTGCACTGGTTCCCGACCTCGGGCTGGAAGGGGCCGGAGTACTGGGTGCTCCCGGTGATCGCGCTGTCCGGATACGGAATCGCGCAGGTGGCTCGCTATACGCGGGCGAGCATGCTGGAGGTTACCCGCAAGGACTACGTGCGCACTGCCCAAAGCAAGGGCCTGCGCGAACGCTCGATCGTCCGCGTCCATATGCTGCGAAACGCCTTCATCCCGGTCGTCACGATCCTCGGTCCGCTGCTGGCCGGCCTGGTCACCGGGTCGTTCGTGGTGGAGAGCGTCTTCGCCATACCAGGCATCGGCCGCTTCTTCGTCCAGGCCATCTTCCAGCGCGATTACGGGCTGATCATGGCGGTGACGCTGCTCTACGCGGTCGCGATCGCCATCATGAACCTGGTCGTCGACGTCGCGTACGCGTGGATCGATCCGCGCATCCGGTACAGCTAGGAGGCCCGCCATGGCGGTAGAGTCCACCACCATCGACCGCAAGGCGGCCGAGCGGCCGCCGGCCAGCCTCTGGCGCGACGCCTTCGAGCGGCTGCTGAAGAACCGGCTGGCGATCGTCGGCGGCATCATCGTGGTCCTGTTCGTCCTGCTCGCCGTGGTCGGGCCGTTCATCACGCCGTACGGCTACGCGGAGACGGACACCAACCTGGTGCGCGAGGCGCGCGGTCCCGCCGACCCCGGTCAGGGCGGGCACCTGCTCGGGACCGATCAGCTCGGACGCGACATCCTCTCCCGCATCATGGACGGGGCGCGTATCAGCATGACGGTCGCCCTGGTCGTGCAGGTCACCGTGCTCCTGATCGGTGTGCCGGTGGGCGCACTGGCCGGCTGGTTCGGCGGGCGGGTCGACAACTTCCTGATGCGCATCACCGACATCACCTACGCGTTCCCTGACCTGCTCTTCATCATCCTGCTCTCGGTGGTCTTCAAGGACACCTGGTTCGGCAAGGCGGTGGACGGGCTCTTACTCGTGTTCGTCGCCATCGGCGTCGTGTCGTGGGTCGGCGTCGCCCGCCTGGTGCGGGGACAGATGCTGAGCCTCAAGGAGACGGAGTACGTGGAGGCGGCGCGTGCGATCGGCGTGCCGGACATGAAGATCGTGACGCGGCACCTGCTGCCGAACTCGATCGGGCCGATCATCGTCGCCATCACGCTGGGCATCCCGGGTGCGATCCTGGCCGAGTCGCTGCTGGCCTTCATCGGCATCGGGGCGACGCCGCCGCGGGCCTCGTGGGGGACGCTCATCAATGACGGCCAGCGCTGGATGAGCTCGGAGCCGCACCTGCTACTCTTCCCCGCAATTGCGATCGCGCTGGCGCTGCTGAGCTTCACGTTCCTCGGCGACGGCCTACGCGATGCCCTCGATCCGAAGCTGAAGGGGAAGCAGTAAGTTGACGGCTACCGACGACAACCGGCGGGCCGGTGCCGGCTCTCCGGCCGTCGCCGAGCTGCCTGAGTCTTCGAAGCTGCCCGAATCGGTCTCGCTGGAGACCGAAGAGGGGAAGCGCCTGGCCAGCCAGCTCGCCGATGAGAAGAAGCAGCACGCCCGCAAGCTGCTCGAGGTGCGCAACCTTTCCACGCAATTCTTCACCAAGGACGGCACGGTCCACGCCGTGGACGGGGTCGACTTCGAGCTCGACTACGGCGAGACGCTCGGCCTGGTGGGGGAGTCGGGCTGCGGCAAGAGCGTCACCGCCCTGTCGCTGACACGGCTCGTCCCGGATCCGCCGGGCAAGATCGTCTCGGGCGAGATCATCTTCGACGGCGTGGACGTCATGAAGCTGTCCAACGAGGAGATGCGGATGCTGCGCGGCAAGCGCATCGGCTTCATCTTCCAGGACCCCATGACCTCCCTCAATCCGACGCTGAGCATCGGCTTCCAGATCGCCGAGTCGGCGCGCATGCACCTCTCCTCTCGAACCGCGCCGCGAACGACCGGGCGGTCGAGCTGCTCTCGAAGGTGGGCATCCCGCGGGCGCGGGACCGGATGAACGACTACCCGCACCAGTTCTCCGGGGGCATGCGGCAGCGCGTGATGATCGCCATCGCCCTGGCCTGTGATCCGATGCTGCTGCTGGCGGACGAGCCGACGACGGCCCTCGACGTGACGATCCAGGCGCAGATCCTGGAGCTGATCCGGTCGCTCTCCGAGGAGTACGGCACCGCCGTGATCCTGATCACCCACGACCTCGGCATCGCGGCCGGCATGTGCCAGCGGGTGAACGTCATGTACGCCGGCAAGATCGTCGAGACCGGCGGCGTCGACGAGCTCTTCGACAATCCGCAGATGCCGTACGCGTGGGGGCTGCTCGACTCGCTGCCACGCCTGGACGAGGTTCGTGGCGCACGCCTGCGCACCATCGAGGGCCTGCCACCCGACCTGCTGAGCCCGGCCGACGAGTGCCGCTTCGCCCCACGCTGCCCGTATGTCCGCGAGCAGTGCCTCGACTCCGAACCGATGCTGAGCGCGCGTGAGACGCCACAGCACCTCGCCCGATGCTTCGGGACAGAGCCGGGAGGCTGGATCAAGTGACGCAGACCTACACGCCGCAGGAGCAGCCCGCGGAGCGCGAGTTCGGCGAGAACATCGTCGAGGCGGAGCACATCAAGGTCCACTTCCCGATCACCGCGGGCCTCTTCCAGCGGACGGTGGGTGCCGTGCGCGCCGTGGACGACATCTCCTTCGAGATCCGCAGGGGGGAGACCCTGGGCCTGGTCGGCGAGTCCGGCTGTGGCAAGAGCACGACCGGGCGAGCGCTGATCCGGCTGCGCGAGCTGACCGACGGGGTCGTCCGCTTCGAGGGGACCGACCTGACCACGCTCAAGCGCGACGCGCTGCGCCGGATGCGCCGGCGGATGCAGATCATCTTCCAGGACCCGTACAGCAGCCTCAACCCGCGGATGACGGTGGGCTCGATCATCTCCGAGCCGATCGAGACCCACAACCTCGCCTCAGGCAGGGCCAAGCAGGATCGGGTCAAGGAGCTGCTCGAGCTGGTCGGGCTCAACTCGCGCTACACGAACCGCTACCCGCACGAGTTCTCCGGCGGCCAGCGGCAGCGCATCGGCGTGGCCCGCGCACTGGCCGTCGAACCCGAGTTCATCGTCTGCGACGAGCCGATCAGCGCGCTCGACGTCTCGATCCAGGCGCAGGTCCTCAACCTGCTCGTGGAGCTGCGCGAGCAGTTCGGCCTGACCTACCTGTTCATCGCCCACGACCTGTCGGTCGTGCGCCACATCAGCGACCGGATCGGCGTGATGTACCTGGGCAAGCTCGTCGAGCTGGGCCCGCCATCGGCCATCTACGAGACGCCGGCGCACCCGTACACGCGCGCCCTGCTGTCGGCCGTGCCGATCCCCGATCCGCGCGCCGAGCGGCGTCGGAAGCGCGTCATCCTGACCGGCGACGTTCCCTCACCTGCGAACCCGCCGGCTGGCTGCCGGTTCCATACCCGCTGCTGGCTGTACGAGCAGCTGGGCAAGCCTGAGAACTGCCGCACCGACGATCCGGAGCTGCGGGTCGTGCAGCCGGACCACCGGACGGCCTGCCACTATGCGGAGGACGCGCTGCAGAGCGACGTGGGCGTGGCGCACATCGGTGCCGAGCCCATCAAACGCAAGCCCTTCGGCGCGATACCCGAGGAGGCCCCAACCGCCGCCGGCGTCGCCGGGGCTGGTGGGGAGAGCCGGCCGGGTTGAACCCCCGCCCGGTCGGAGGGTTATTCCCTGACAACGGGGGACACTACTGAGCCGGTGCGCCGGCATATCGGAGCGAGGAAGCGGAGGTATCCGTATGCACCACAGGTGGAGGAGCTTCACCGTCGTGATGGCGCTTGGGCTCGCCCTGGCCGCATGTGGCGGCGCTGCCAGCCCGTCAGCTGAGTCATCGACGGGCGGCGAGAGCGCCGGCCCAAGCGAGAGCATGGCGGCGTTCGAGCCAATGGTCTATCCGGCGGAAGGTCCGGCCGAGTGCGGCGCGGACAACAACCCGACGAACCTGAGCCAGATCGAGGCGGTGGACCAGTACACCGTCGAGTTCACGCTCTGCAACCCGGACGTGGCGTTCCTGTCCAAGATCGCCTTCTCGGCACTGGCCATCAACGATACCGACTGGCTGCAGGCCCACGTGGCGGACGGCTCGATCATCGCGATGATGAACGGGACCGGCCCGTACAAGATGGACACCTGGAACCGCGGCTCGGAGCTGGACTACGTCCGCAACGACAACTACTGGGGTGACGCGGCCAAGACCCAGACGCTCGTCTTCCGCTGGAGTGCCGAGTCGGCCCAGCGCCTGGTCGAGCTGCAGGCCGGCACGATCGACGGCATGGATAACCCCGGCGTCGCCGAGTTCGACGCCATCCAGAACGACTCGAACCTGACGCTCTACGAGCGCGAGGGGACGAACGTCTTCTACATCGGCTTCAACAACACGTTCGAGCCGTTCGACAACGAGATGGTTCGCCAGGCGATCGCCATGGGCATCGACCGCCAGCGCATCGTCGACCGGTTCTACCCGCCGGGCTCGGAGGTGGCGAGCCACTTCACCCCGTGCTCCTTCCCGTTCGCCTGCGAGGGTGACGACTGGTACGACTTCGATCCCACGGCGGCCAAGCAGATGCTTGCCGACGCCGGCTTCCCGGACGGCTTCGATACCACCATCCACCTCCGCGACGTCGTCCGCAGCTACCTGCCGGAGCCGCAGGTCGTGGCGCAGGACATCCAGGCGCAGCTCAGGGACAACCTGGGCATCAACGCCGAGATCGACGTGCAGGAGTCGGGCACCTTCATCGCCAACGCCAACGCCGGTGAGCTGGATGGGATCCACCTCCTCGGCTGGGGCGCTGACTACCCGGACGTGACCAACTTCCTGGACTTCCACTTCGGCTCCGGGGCCTCCCCGCAGTTCGGCGACCACTTCGATGACGTCACCAGCGCGCTGGCTGATGGTGCCTCGACCGCGGTCGACTCCGAGCGGCAGGCGGCCTATGAAACCGCGAACAACGCCATCCGCGAGCACGTGCCGATGATTCCCGTCGTGCACGCCGGCTCCGGCACGGCCTTCAAGGCCGATGTCGACGGGGCGCATGCTTCGCCGCTCGGCAACGAGAACTTCAGCGTGATGGATCCGGGCGGACGTGACACGTTCGTGTGGATGCAGAACGCCGAGCCGATCGGCCTCTACTGCGCCGATGAGACGGACGGCGAGAGCCTCCGCGCCTGCGAGCAGACGATGGAGTCCCTCTACGCCTACGAGGTCGGCGGAACGGCCCCGATCCCGTCGCTGGCCACCGAGTGCACACCGAACGACGATCTGACCGTGTGGACCTGCTCTCTCCGTGAGGGTGTCCAGTTCCACGACGGTTCGGCGTTCGATGCGAACGACGTGGTGCTCTCCTACGCAGTGCAGTGGGACGCAGACCACGAGCTGCACCAGGGCAACACCGGCGACTTCACCTACTTCTCGGCCTTCTTCGGCGGGTTCCTCAACCCGCCCCCGGCTGAGTAGCCAGCGGAGCACGAATGGGGGCGTCGCCACCGGGCGACGCCCCCATTTCGCTTCATCGAGCCGGTACCATCCAGCCCTAGATGCTCCAGTTCATCCTCCGCCGGCTGTTGCTCAGCATCCCGGTGCTGTTCGGCGTCCTCTTCCTGGTCGTCGCGCTGCCGCGCCTGCTGCCCGGTGAGCCATGCACGGCGATGCTGGGCGAGCGGGCAACGCCCGCCATCTGCGCCGAGTTCACGAAGCGCTTCGGCCTGGACCAGTCGATCCCGATTCAGTTCGTCTCGTACATCGGCCAGCTGGTGCAGGGCAACCTGGGCGAATCGATCCGGTACGGACGACCGGTCTCGGACATCCTGCTCGAGCGCCTGCCCGTCACCGTGGAGCTGACCTTCTGGGCGCTGATCTTCGCCGTGATCGTCGGCATGCTGCTGGGGATCGCCTCGGCGGCGTGGCGCAACTCGCCGGCCGACGTCGGCACCATGGTCGTCGCCAACCTGGGCGTCTCGACGCCGGTCTTCGTGCTTGGCCTGCTCTTCCAGTTCACCTTCGCCGTCGCACTCCGCGGCACGCCGTTCTCGCTGCCACCATCCGGTCGCCTGACGGCGGGGACGCAGGTCATGCCGCTCGACCAAGCGTGGGGCTTCGGTGACGTCGGCGGTCCGCTCGGCGCGATCTTCCAGTTCCTCGGCAACATCTACACCCTCAACGGCCTGCTGACCTTCAACTGGGCCCTCGTCGGCGATGCGCTGCTGCACCTCGTCCTGCCCGCCGTGGCGCTCGGGACGATCCCGATGGCCATCATCGCGCGGATGACCCGTTCGAGCCTGCTGGAGGTGCTTGGCCAGGACTACGTGCGGACGGCGCGGGCCAAGGGCCTCTCCGAGCGGCTGGTGCTCTTCCGCCACGCCCTGCGCAACGCGATGCTGCCGGTCATCACCGTCATCGGCCTCTCGCTTGGCGCGCTGCTGTCAGGCGCCATCCTGACCGAGACCATCTTCAACCTGACCGGACTGGGAAAGACGCTGGTCGATTCCATCCTGAGCCGTGACTACATCGTGATCCAGGGGGTCACGCTGTTCGTCGCCTTCATCTACGTCATGGTGAACCTCGTGGTCGACATCAGCTACGGCTACCTGGACCCGAGGATTCGGCTGCGATGACGAACGAGCCGATGCGGGCCGGGGCGATCGTCGTCGACGAGCTGGCGCAGACCCGGCCCGCGAGCCTCTGGCGCGATACCCTGACGAACATCCTCCGGCAGCGCTCGGCCCAGGTCGGGCTCGCGCTGATCGGGACGCTCGTCCTGGTGGCGATCTTCGCGAACGTGCTCGCCAACTACGGCGAGAAGGAGGTGCTCTTCGGGGTCGAGCCCAACCTCCAGCGCTTGCAGGGGCCGTGCATCCCGCTCTTCGGCTGCGACGGGCCGATGCACCTCGCCGGCATCGACAGCAACGGGCGCGACGAGTGGAGCCGGCTGGTCTACGCGTCGCGGGTGTCGCTGATGATCGGCTTCGCGACGGTCAGCTTCGGGATCATCGTCGGGACCTTCCTGGGCGCCATTGCCGGGTTTGCCGGCGGTTGGCTGGACAACCTGATCATGCGACTGATGGACGTCCTGCTCGCGTTCCCCGCCCTGGTCCTCGCGATCGCGATCGTCACCGTGCTGGGCCGCGGCCTCATCAACGCCATGCTGGCCATCGCCATCGTCTCGATCCCCGTCTACGCCCGCGTCATGCGCGCATCGGTGCTGTCGATCAAGGAGCGCGACTTCGTGGTGGCCTCGCGCGCCCTGGGAGAGTCTCCGGGCGGGCTCCTGATCCGGCGCATCATGCCCAATGCGCTGACCCCGCTGATCGTGCAGGCCTCCCTGGGGATCGCAACGGCGGTCCTGGAAGTGGCCGCCCTCTCCTTCCTTGGGTTGGGGAACCAGCCGCCTGGCGCCGAGTGGGGCTCGATGATCGGCGCCGAGCGGAACCAGGTCTTCGCCGCCCCGCACCTGGTCCTCATCCCGGGCGCGATGCTGGCCATCACGGTCCTCGGCTTCAACCTGCTCGGCGACGGCCTGCGCGACGCGCTGGATCCGAGGCTCAACCGATGACCGGCGAGATCGTGGAGGAGCGACGTGCCGGGATGCGCGGCAAGGAGGGGGAGCGACTCCTCGACGTCCGCGGGCTGCGGACATCGTTCCACACCAGTGACGGCGTCGTGCGCGCCGTGACGGGTGTCGACTTCCATGTCAACCGTGGCGAGATCATGGGCCTCGTCGGCGAGTCCGGCTGCGGCAAGAGCGTGACGAGCCTATCCATCATGGGGCTGATTGCGCCGCCGGGCAGGATCGAGGACGGGGAGATCGTCTTCGACGGTCGCGACCTGCTGAAGCTGTCCAAGTCGAAGATGCGCGCGCTCCGGGGCGACGCGATCAGCATGATCTTCCAGCAGCCGACGAGCAGCCTCAACCCGGTCTTCGACGTGGGCATGCAGCTCGCCGAGGTGCTCGAGGTGCATCGGAACATGAAGCGCAGGGCGGCGCGGGACCGAGCCGCCCAGCTGCTGCGCATGGTCGGCATCCCCGATCCTGTGAAGCGGCTGGACGCCTATCCCCACGCCCTCTCGGGAGGCATGGCGCAGCGCGTCATGATCGCCATGGCGCTCGCCTGCGAGCCGGAGCTGCTCATCGCCGACGAGCCGACCACCGCGCTCGACGTCACCATCCAGGCCCAGATCCTCGACATCATGCGCTCGCTCCAGAAGGAGACGGGGACGGCCATCATCCTGATCACCCACGACCTGGGCGTGGTGGCCGAGATGTGCGACCGGGTGGCGGTGATGTACGCCGGTGAGATCGTGGAGCAGACCGACACCACGTCGCTCTTCGACGACCCGCAGCACCCCTACACCCAGGGCCTGATCGACTCGGTGCCGCGCCTCGGCGAGGAGCGCGACGAACTCGCCGTCATCCCCGGCAGCGTGCCGAACCTGATCGACCTGCCCGCCGCCTGCCGCTTCGCCCCGCGCTGCCTGACACGCGTGGAGCAGAACGTGCCGCACTGCGAGGAGCTGCACCCGAACCTGCTGCCGACCTCGGAGCAGCACGATGTCCGCTGCTGGGTCTACCACCAGACCGATGGGAGCCAGCGCACATGACTGCGC
This sequence comes from uncultured Chloroflexia bacterium, assembly GCA_963777045.1. GTDB lineage: Bacteria > Chloroflexota > Limnocylindria > QHBO01 > QHBO01 > JAPSGM01. The sequence goes on along the minus strand of CAVZPD010000027.1, from coordinate 108,053 downwards.
CCGCCGACGCCACGGTGCGCGATGCCGGCCAGCGGGAGTCGCTCGTCGAGCTGAAGAACCTGTCGGTCTTCTTCCCGGTGACCGGTGGCATCCTGCAGCGGCGGATCGGCGACGTGAAGGCGGTCGACGATGTGAGCCTCTACATCCGGCGCGGCGAGACGCTGGGCCTGGTGGGGGAGTCGGGCTGCGGCAAGACGACGGTGGGCCGCGCCCTGCTGCGGTTGATCGAACCGACCGGCGGGCAGATCCTCTTCGACGGGACCGATATCACCGCGCTCCCCGCCAGCCGCATGAAGGCCATGCGCCGCAAGATGCAGATCATCTTCCAGGACCCGTACGGGTCGCTCGATCCGCGCTCGCCCATCGGCACCGCCATCGGCGAGGGGCTGCGGATCCACGGCGTGCCGGCCGAGGAGCGACAGCGCCTCGTCTCGGAGATGATGGAGCGCGTCGGCCTGCAGCCGTACCATGCGCGCCGCTACCCGCACGAGTTTTCCGGGGGGCAGCGCCAGCGCATCGGCATCGCCCGTGCGCTCGTCCTGCACCCGGAGCTGATCGTGTGCGACGAGCCGGTCAGCGCCCTCGACGTCAGCATCCAGGCGCAGGTCCTCAACCTGCTGCGTGAGCTGCAGCGGGAGCTGGGGCTGACTTACCTCTTCATCGCGCACAACATGGGGGTCGTCGAGCACATCAGCGACCGAGTGGCGGTCATGTACCTCGGCGCCCTGGCGGAGGTGGCGGGCAGCGACGAGATCTATCGGACGCCGCTGCACCCGTACACCATCGCGCTCCTCTCAGCCGTCCCGGTCGCGTCGCCGCGCGAGCGCGAGAAGCGGCGCAGGATCATCCTGCTCGGCGACGTGCCGTCACCCGTCAATCCACCATCCGGCTGCCGCTTCCACACGCGGTGCTGGCTCCGACAGCGTCTCGGCAACCCCGAGCGCTGCGCGACGGAGCGACCGATCCTGCGGCAGCTTCGCGACGACCACGAAGTCGCCTGTCACTTCGCGGAGGAGCTGCTGCCGGGCGCGGATCGCGATCGGCTCATCTCCGAGGCGGCACACACCAGCACCGGCTTCGAGGCGGCGCCGGCAAACCCGGTCGGCTAGGCTCTGCGGCATGGAGTGCCGTATCGCCCTGGCACAGCTTGCGCCGCGGCTCGGGGAGGTGGATGCGAACCTGGAGCTGGCCGGGACCTGGCTGCGCCGGGCCGCAGACCGCGGGGCTCAGCTGGCCGTCTTCCCCGAGCTGGCGCTGAGCGGCTACCTGCTCTCGGACCTCGTCCCCGAGGTGGCGATGCCGGCCACCGACCCCCGCCTCGCCGAGCTGAGCCGCCTGGCACCCGGCGTCCTCGTCGCCATCGGCTTCGTGGAGGAGACCGATGACCACCGCTACGCCAACGCCTCGGCGCTGCTGCGCGACGGCGAGCTCATCGGCCTGCATCGCAAGGTCTACCTGCCCACCTACGGCCTCTTCGACGAGGGGCGCTTCACCCGCCCGGGCGACCGCATCAGGACCGTGGAGACGGGGGAACCGCTCGGGCGCATCGGCCTCTCGATCTGCGAGGACTTCTGGCACGCCTCGCTGCCCATGCTGCAGGCGCAGGATGGCGCCGCGCTGCTCGTCAACCTGGCCGCGGGGCCGGCCCGCGCCCCGGGCAGCGCCGCGGGCCTGCGGGCGATCGCCGGCTGGCACCGGATGCAGGACACGTACGCCCTGCTGGGGACCGTCGGGATTGCCTTCTGCAACCGGGTCGGCAACGAGGAGGGACTCACCTTCTGGGGCGGTTCGCGCCTGCTGGCTCCCGATGGCGGCGTGCTGGCCGAGGGACCGCTCTACGAGGAGGCGCTGGTCGTCGGGACGCTCGAGTCCGACGACCTGCGCATGCAGCGCTACCAGCTGCCCCTGCTGGCCGACGAGCGGCTGGAGCTGGTCCGCCGTGAGCTTGACCGCATTATCGGCGAGCGGGCGGACCTGCCGCCGGCGGACGAGAAGCCGGCATGAGCCACCAGGAACTGCCGCCGCTGCCGGAGCTCGATCCGCCGCAGGCGGTGGAGGTGATCGTGGGCTTCATCCGTTCCCAGCTGGAGCAGACGGGGTTCGAGCGGCTGGTGGTGGGCCTGTCGGGGGGCGTCGACTCGGCGACGTCGGCCTACCTGGCAGCAAGGGCGGTCGGCCCGGGCGACCTGCTGGCGATCCGCATGCCGTACCGTTCGTCATCGGCCGATTCGGAGGCCGATGCGATGGCAGTCGTCGACGCCCTCGGCTGCCGCACCGAACGGGTCGAGATCACGCCCATGGTGGAGCCGATGCTCGAGCTCATCGGTCCCCCGGACGATCCCACGCTGCGGGTACGGCGGGGGAACGTGATGGCTCGGCAGCGCATGATCGTGCTCTACGACCGCTCGGCGGCCTTCGACGCGCTGGTGCTGGGAACCAGCAACAAGACCGAGGCGCTGCTCGGCTACGGCACCCTCCACGGCGACATGGCCGCCGCGCTGCAGCCGATCGGCGACCTCTACAAGAGCCAGCTGCGCGCGGTCGCCGCCGAGCTGGGCGTGCCGGAGCGGATCATCGCCAAGCCGCCGTCGGCCGACCTGTGGCCCGGCCAGACCGACGAGGGGGAGCTCGGCGCGAGCTACGAGGACCTCGACCGGATCCTGTTTGCGCTGGTCGACCGCAGGTGGACGGTGGACCGATGCGTGCGCGCCGGGCTCCAGCCCCACCTCGTGGATTGGGTGGCGCGCACGGTGGCGCGGATGGAGTACAAGCGCCAGCTGGCGCCGGTGGCGAAGGTCAGTCTGCGCACGCCGGGGATCGACCACCTCTACCCGCGCCGGCGTCCCGGCTCGCGCCGGGGAAGCTGACTGGTGGCCGATCCGGGGCGCGGGCGGCTGGCAGTGGTGGGCACACCCATCGGGAACCTGGGGGACCTCTCGCCGCGGGCCGCCGCCGCCCTCACCGGGGCGGACGTCGTGGTTGCCGAGGACACGCGGGTGGCGGCACGCCTGCTCGCACACCTGGGGGCGCACGTCCCGACCGTCTCGTTCCACGAGCACAACGCCGCGCAGCGGCTCCCGGAGCTGCTCGGACGCCTGGCGGCCGGGGAGCGGCTGGCCCTCACCACCGATGCCGGCATGCCCGCCATCTCAGATCCCGGCGCCGCCCTCGTCGCCGCCGCCCGCGAGGCGGGGCACGTGGTGGAGATCGTCCCTGGGCCGTCCGCCGTGACGGCTGCCATCGCGCTCTCCGGGCTGGACGCCCCGGGCTTCCTGTTCGGCGGCTTCCTCCCGACCCGGCCGCTGAGCGCACGGCGAGCCGCCCTCGAGCGACTGCTGGCCGCCGCCGGCGTCAGCCAGCTCCCGCTCGTGCTCTACGAGGCCCCCCACCGCATCCGGCCACTCCTGCGCGAGCTGGAGCGAGCCGCCGCGGAGTCGGAGGTGGCCGTGTGCCGCGAGCTCACCAAGCTGCACGAGGAGGTGCTGGCCGGTACGCCGGGCTCCGTCGCCGAGCGGCTGGTGGAGGTCCGCGGCGAATTCACGGTCGTGATCAGTCCTGGCCCTCAACGACGCCGCGAGGCCGAGCCATTCGATGTCGCGGCGCTCGCCGATGCGGCGGCCGAGCAGGGCCTCGCGCCGCGCTCGATCGTCGAGCTGCTGCGGGCGGCCGGCGTGAATCGGCGCCGAGCGTACGAGGTGGCTTCAACCGCGGCCGATAAGCGCGGCGTAAGCGGGCCGTAAGCACCCACGGGCTACGGTCTGCGCCTCGGCGGCCGCCTCGCCCGGCACGCCGCAGAGAGCCCCGGCGTGCGGGGCAGGAGGTTATGCAGCGTGAACAAGGTGATGCTGGTCGGCCGGCTGACGCGGGACCCGGAGCTCCGATCGCTCCCCTCGGGGAAGCCGGTGGCCAACTTCGTGGTCGCCACCAACGAGTTCCGTGGTGCCGGGGCCGGGGAGCGGACGGAGTACCACAACATCGTTGCCTGGGACCGCCTGGCGGAGGTATGCGGCAAGTTCCTGAGCAAGGGCCAGCTGGTGGACATCGAGGGACGCCTCCAGACGCGCCAGTGGGACGATGACGCCGGCGTTCGACACTGGAAGACAGAAGTCGTGGCCGCCAACCTGGAGATGCTCTCGGGCCGCGGCAAGAAGGAGTACGCCAAGGAGGCGCAGGTCGTGGCCGAGGCAGGCCCGGACGGTCTCCCCGCCACGGACGGCGGCAACGGTGCCGGCAGCGCTCCCGAAGAGGAGCTGGTCGCCCTCTAGCCAGCCATCGAGGGAGGGCTCGCGCGGCCCTCCCTCCGTGCCCCCGGAAGCTCCCCGATTCCAACTCCAGGGCGCTGCGAGCGCCACCCGCGGGCATTCATGCGAGGATATGGAGACCCAGCGAGCAGGACCGCAGATGACCCGCCAAGCCGATCCGGATCCCATGGCCGCCTACGGCCGGCAGCTTCACGAGTTGCTGACGGAGGCGCTTGCCCTGGCGCAGGTGCAATTGGAGTCTGAGACGCCGGACCCCGATGGCTGGCAGCGGCTGGCACAGAGGACGTACACGTTCCGTTCGGGCCTCCCGACCAACGACACCGCACTCGATGAGCTGCAGGCATTCGCGAAGGAGCTCGAACACACGCTCCTCGCACGATCCCGTCTCGAAGCGCAGCCGCCCCAGCGCGTGCTCTTCTTTGGCGAAACGCTGATCCAGGCACGGCGCGCGTTCGACAGCCAGATGACGCAGCGCCTCATGCCGCTGGCTGAAGCCCTGGCCGAGGGTACGTCGACCAGCAGCTGACGTTGCCGCACCGGAGCCAGCTGGATCCGGATTGCCGCCGGCGGACGGAGTTGGGCCAGCCGCCTAGCGCTCGTTGATCGACGAACCGACCGGCACGATCTCCCACCAGACCCGGCCCGGCGGCAGGACGACCGGGTCGCCGCTGTCGGCGTAGGTCCACGAGGTCACGGCGTCGTTGGAGGGACGCGACCAGCGGACGTCGAACGCCTGGCCACCCGCGTAGAGCACGCCGGTGCCTGAGCCCACCAGGTTCTGGCGGCGCCGTGGATAGCCGCCCGGATCGAGCTCGCCGTACAGGATCTGCTCGGTCACGCGTTGCACCATGACCGTGGTGGCCGAGAGCGCATCACCGGTCAAGGCGTCGGTGGCGCGGGCGCCGGCGTCGCGGCGAAGCCAGGCCGAGCTCGCGGCATCCCAGTCCCAACCGAAGCTCCAGAAGGTGTTGGTGTGGATGGTGGCGGACGCCACGCCGCGTCCCGCTGGCAGCTGGACGTCCGGATTGAACTCGAAGGGCGCGCGGGGATCGCCGGCCCGTTCGACCCGATTACCGAGGCGCCCGGCGTCAGCCGCCTCACGCGCTCCCTCCAGGTCGAACTGGACGTTGTGCGGCGCCGGGCGGGGGCCAACCCGAGCGAAGAAGGACCAGCCGCCCGAGATGCCGTTGACGTAGGGCATGCCGGTGGAGTTGAACTCGTCGAGCACGGCGTAGCCGGCGCCGAAGTGCATGATGATGACGTGGAGCTGACGCCACAGGTCGACGTCGTAGTAGCGGGCGCTGCGGACCGGGCCGATCGCGGCCGGCGCATCGGCGCAGAGGTAGACCGGGCCGAAGCGCGTGGTGTCGCCCTCGACCGGCGCCTCGATCACGAGGTCCGCCGCGTTCAGTCCGGAGGTCGGACGCCCGTTCGCGTTGTTCTCGACCTGGACCAGCATCGCGGGGCGATCGAGCACGCCAGGATCGTCGAGCGGGAGGCCGTTGTAGGGGCAGAAGGCAGCCGGGCTGGGTGTCGGCGAGGGGCTGGGTGTCGGCGAGGGGCTGGGCGTGGGGGTCGAACTCGGCGGCGGACTCGCCGAGGCGGTGGCGTTCGGTGTCGGGCTCGGCTGGGCATCGCCGGATCCGGCCAGCAGCAGGCCGACCACGACGACCACGGCGATGAGCGCCACTCCGACGCCCGCCAGCACGAGCCGGTTGCGCGGGGTCAGGTGCATGTCCCCATGCTAGCCACCCCACAACGCCCCCGGGCGGACGCGGTGCAGCGGCTCAGGCGTCGGCCGCCGTCAGGCTTGCCTCCTCGGACGCGGGGAGCTCGGGGGTCAGGTAGGCGTGGATCGCCCCGGCTGCCCGCTTTCCGTCGCCCATCGCCAGGATGACCGTCGCAGCCCCGCGCACGATGTCGCCGCCGGCGAAGACGCCGGGGATGCTGGTCATGCCGGACTCATCGGTGACGATGTAGCCCCACTCGTTGACGTCGAGGCCCGCGGAGGTCGTGGTCAGCAGCGGGTTCGACCGCGTGCCGATGGCCACCACGACCATGTCGCACTCGATCTCGAACTCCGACCCGGGGACGGGTGTCGGCCGGCGTCGCCCGGAGGCATCGGCCTCGCCGAGCTCCATGCGCACGCAGCGGAGGCCGCGTACCCAGCCCTGCTCGTCACCGAGCACCTCGCTGGGTGCCACCAAGAATGCGAACTCCACGCCCTCCTGCTCCGCGTGGTGCACCTCTTCGGCGCGTGCAGGCAGCTCCTCGTGGCCCCGACGGTAGACGATCGTGGCGGCGGCGGCCCCCAGCCGGCGGGCCGTGCGGACCGAATCCATGGCGACGTTGCCGCCGCCCACCACCACTACGCGCTGGCCATGCAGGATCGGCGTATCGGCGCCCTCGTTCCAGGCGCCCATCAGGTTGATGCGGGTCAGGTACTCGTTGGCGCTGTAGACGCCCTTGAGGTTCTCGCCGGGCACGTCCATGAAGACCGGCAGGCCCGCACCGACGGCGACGAAGACGGCATCGAAGCGCTCGCGCAGCTCGGCGAGGGTGTACGTCTTGCCGATGATGGCGTTGGCCTCGATCTTGACGCCGCTCGCCTTCAGTCGGTCCACCTCGGCCTGGACGATGTCCTTCGGCAGGCGGAACTCGGGAATGCCGTAGATCAGCACGCCGCCGGCGGCGTGGAACGCCTCGAAGACGGTCACGTCGTGGCCAAGCTTGGCCAGCTCGCCAGCGGCCGTCAGGCCGGCTGGGCCGGAACCGACGATCGCCACGCTGCCGCCCGCCGTCCTGCGCGCTGCTGGTGCCAGGGCATCGGCGTGCTGCTGCGCCCAGTCGGCCACGAAGCGCTCCAGGTGGCCGATCGCCACCGGCCGGCCCTTCTTGCCGCGCAGGCACACGCCCTCGCACTGCGTCTCCTGCGGGCAGACGCGCCCGGTCACGCAGGGGAGGGCGTTGTCGTCGAGGAGCGAGGCCGCGGCCCCCTCCATGTCGCCCTCGCGCAGGCGGACGATGAACTGGGGGATGTTGACCCGCACCGGGCAGCCATCGATGCAGTACGGCTTCGGACACTGCAGGCAGCGCTCCGCCTCCAGCATCGCCAGCTGCTCGGTCAGGCCGAGGTTGACCTCGCGGAAGTTGACCGCGCGCAGCTCGGCTGCCTGCTCCGGCATCGCGACACGGTCGATCCCCATCCGCTCCTTCTGCGTCAGCGGCGTCTTCTCGCTCATGACGCCACCGCCTTGGCCGGGGCCTTCGTCGCGGCATCCGGAACCGGCTTGCGCAGGCCGATGCGGCACGGTCCGCGGCGCTCCATCGCCGCGGTCTCGAAGGAGCGGTAGGTGGCGAGCCGGTCTGAGAGCATCCCGAAGTCGACCAGGTGGGCGTCGAACTCGGGTCCGTCGACGCAGGCGTACTTCGTCTCGCCCCCGATCGAGACGCGGCACCCGCCGCACATCCCGGTCCCGTCGACCATGATCGCGTTGAGCGAGGCCACGGTCGGGACGGCCAGCGGGCGGGTAAGCTCGGCGACCGCCCGCATCATGGGCACCGGGCCGACGGCGTAGACCGCGTCGACGTCGCCGGCGGCAAGCACCTCCTCCAGCGCCTGCGTCACGAAGCCGTGCCGGCCATAGCTGCCGTCATCGGTGCAGACCAGCACCTCGCCGACCTCGCCCAGCTCCTTCTCGAGCATGACCCACTCCTTCGAGCGGCCGCCGGTGATGCTGGTCACGCGGACGCCGCGCCGGTGGAGCTCCTGGGCGATGGGGTAGACGACCGCCGTGCCGACGCCGCCGCCGACGCAGACCGCGTGCTTCGCCTCGATGAGCTCGGTGGGCCGCCCCAACGGGCCTGCGATATCGGTGATCGCCTCGCCCGGCTCGAGCTCGACCAGGTCGGTGGTGCTCTTGCCGATGGCCTGGATCACCAGGCTGATGGTGCCGGCCGCGGGATCGGTATCCGCGATGGTGAGGGGGATGCGCTCCGCTCCGGGACCGCGCCGAACGATGACGAACTGGCCGGGCTCCCGGATCTCGGCGATCCGCGGTGCCTCGACCACCAGCCGCCACACGTTCGGCGAGAGCTGGTGTCGTGACCTGATGGGATGCATGCTGCGCTGCCTGCCTGCGGGTTTCCAAGCCCATCATCGGCTCGCCCCGCGAGGCAACTCATGCACCAGTGCGCATATAACTGGGGGCCGAAGGTCACTTCCGCGCCGGGTCACGCCCGGCGGGCGCTCAGCTTGCGGGCGCCACCTGCTTGCCCTTCGGCCAGTAGAGCTCCTTCTTGACGTGGAACTCGGGGAAGCCGCGGTCCATCAGGACGCCTTCCACGTTCAGGATCATCTCCGGATTGCCGCAGATGTAGACGACGGTGCGGTCCGGGCGCAGGCCGAGGTCGCGGCAGACATCGGCGACGACCTGCTCCGCGCGCCCGGTGCGTCCCTCCCAGCCGGTATTGCGCGGGTCTTCGGGACGGGAGATGGTCGGCACGTAGGTCACCGGGTAGGTCCCGTCGGCCTGCCACCCCTCCAGCAGCTCCCGGTAGCCGAGCTCCTCCACGTACGAGCACCCGTGCAGCACCACTGTCCTGCGCGGGGCCCCGGCCGCCAGCGTCTCGCGCATCATCGAGATGAAGGGGGCGATGCCGGTACCGGTCGAGACGAGCAGGTGGGTGCGGCTGTCCTCCGGTTCCAGCATGAACTTGCCCTTGGGCCCGATCATCCGCATGCCGTGGCCGAGCGGCAGTCGCCACAGCAGCGTCGTGAAGCGCAGCACCGGCACCAGCCGGACGTAGAACTCGTAGCCATCGGCACCGGCCTGGCGGGGCGCCGATGCCACCGAGTAGGGCCGCTGCACGAGCTTGCCATCGGCGTAGACGCCGATCGTCAGGTACTGGCCGGGCTCGAAGGCGACCGGCTCGCCATCGAAGCGGACCCAGAAGTAGGCAAGGTCATCGGTCTGGTCCTCGCGCCGGACGAGGCGCGCGTTGTAGTGCTCGGACGCGTCGTCGATTTCGCGTTCGTCAAGGTCGATCTCGTTCATCACCACCAAGTGTAAAAGGCGCCACGCCGACGCGGGCTACAATCGGCGCCCAGCCATGGATGACACCTACTACCTGACCACCGCGATCTTCTACCCGAGCGCCTCGCCGCCGCTGCACTCGCTCTACGAGGCGATCGGGACCGATGCGCTCGCGCGCTACCGCCGCCTGCTCGGCCAGCCGACGCGCTTCCTGACCGGCATGGACGAGCATTCGGCCCAGGTCGAGCGCCAGGCGCGCGAGCGGGGGACCGATCCCCGCGCCCTGGTCGATGGCTGGGCCAGCGAGTGGAAGGCAGCCTTCGACCGCTTCGGGGTCAGCTACGACCGCTTCATCCGCACCACCGACCCCGATCACGTCGAGGCGTCGCTCGAGATGGTGCGCCGGGCACGCGACAACGACGACATCTACAAGGGCACCTACTCCGGCTGGTACTGCATCGGCGACAACGAGTTCAAGACCGATGCCCAGATCGTCGACGGACGCTGCCCCGACCATCCCACCCTCGAGCTGCAGTGGCTGGAGGAGGAGAACTACTTCTTCCGCCTCTCGGCCTACCAGGAGCGGTTGGAGGCGCTCTACCGCGACAACCCGTCCTTCTGCGAGCCGGAGCACTTCCGCCGCGAGGTGCTCGCCTGGCTGCGCGAGGGGCTGCGCGACTTCTCGATCAGCCGCTCTGGCGTGGACTGGGGGATTCCCTTCCCGGACGATCCATCGCACCGCATCTACGTCTGGTTCGACGCGCTGACGAACTACGTCACCGGCGCCGGCTTCCCCGACGACCGCGAGGCGTTCGCGCGCTGGTGGCCGGCCGACGTCCACGTCATCGGCATGAACATCACCCGCTTCCACTGCCTCTACTGGCCGGCCATGCTCATGAGCGCGGGCCTGGAGCTCCCCGGCCAGGTCTTCGCCCACGGGTTCATGACCCTGCGCGGCGAGAAGATGAGCAAGACGCGCGGCAACGTCGTCGACCCCGCCGACATGATCCGCCAGTTCGGCGTCGACGGGACCCGCTACCTCGTCCTGCGGGAGATCCCCTTCGACCGGGGCGGCGACATGACCGAGGACGGCCTCGTTCGGCGTTACAACGCCGAGCTGGCCCATGATCTCGGCAATCTCGTCAACCGCACCGTCAGCATGAGCGGCCGCTACCTGGAGGGCGCGCTGCCGGCACCGGTCGTGACGGAGCCGGCCGACCGCGAGCTGCAGGTCGCCGCCCAGGCGGCCGTGGAGCGGCATGCGGCCGCGATCGCGAGCCTCCACTTCGAGGAGGCGCTGGCGGCCGTCATGAGCCTGACCGGGGCCGCCAACGGCTACGCCGAGTCGCAGGCGCCGTGGACGCTGAACAAGCGCGGCGAAGCGGGGCGCCTGGCCGCGGTGCTGGCGAACATGGCGGAGGCGTGCCGCATCCTGGGCCACCTCATGGCGCCCTTCACGCCCAGCGCCTCGCGGACCCTGCACGGGCAGCTGGGCATCACGCCGTCGTATGACGAGCGCGGCGAGGGTGGGCCCGGGCTCGCCAAGCTGCTGGCCTGGGGAGGAGAAGCAGCCGACGGTGGGACGCGTACCGGGAAGCCGGAGCCGATCTTCCCGCGCACCGAGCTGCCGGAGGAGCCCAGCTGAGCAGGCGACGCACCCCCGAGCGGCTGCCCGGGCTGGTCGATTCGCACTGCCACCTCCAGGACCCCCGCTTCGCCGACGACCTCGACGCGGTGCTCGATCGGGCGGAAGCGGCCGGCATCGAGCGGATCCTGGTGCCCGGCTACGACCTGGCCTCGTCGCGCGATGCGGTCTCCCTCGCGCGCCGCTATCCGGAGCTGCTGCTGCCGGCGGTCGGCGTCCACCCGCACCACGCCGCGGGGACTGACGAGGCGGCGTGGGTTGAACTCGAGCGCCTCGCCCGGGACGACGCGGTCGTGGCGGTGGGCGAGATCGGCCTCGACTTCTTCCGCGACCTCTCGCCGCGCGACGTGCAGCACGAGGCGTTCGGACGCCAGCTTGCACTCGCTGCCGAGCTTGGCAAGCCGGTCCTGGTCCACGACCGCGATGCTCACGTTGCCGTGACCGATGCCCTGCTGGCGTGGCACGGCAGGCAGGGGAGCAGCGCTCGCGGCGTGCTGCATGCCTTCTCGGGCGATGCGGAGATGGCCGCCGGGCTGGTTCGGGCAGGCTTCGTCGTCTCGTTCGCGCTCCCGCTCACTTTCCGGTCCGCGACCGGTCCCCGCGCCGCCGCCACCACCGTTCCTGACGGAAGCTTCCTGGTCGAGACCGACTCGCCGTGGCTGGCGCCGGGCGGTGGCACTGCCCGTAACGAGCCCACGACCACCCTGCGCGTGGCGGCCGAGCTGGCCAGGCTGCGCGCCACGCCCGTCGAAGAGGTCGCCGCCGACGTGCGCGCGGCCTTCGAACGCCTGCTCGCCTGAAGGGTGACCGGTTGAACGCATGGCACAGCCCTTGCATCTCGCAGATCGAGCATCCAGCGAACGAAACCTCGAGAATGGGAGGCCCAGGCGTGAGCCAAGTCAACGTGAACACCCCCGGTGAGCGCGAGCCGGGACCACCGCCACCGGCAGGCGGCGGAGCGGGATACGGCATGATCGTCGGCATCCTGGTCGCCATCCTGGTGATTGCCCTGCTCGTCTGGCTGTTCCTCTTCAACGGGAACGGCAATGACAACGGGAACAACGGCGGCGGTGGCGGAACGGAGAGCACCGCTCCGAGCACCGACACGGGCGGATCGTCGCCAGGTGCCAGCGGCGGCTACCGCCTGCTCGACATCGGCTAGCCACCCGTCGCGTCCCAGCTCTTGGCGGGCGCCCCACCCCAGCGGTGGTGGCGCCCGTTTCGCGTGCGCGCCGACCTCCTCGCCTTGACATCGGTCCATGCCGGGCGCTAGCATCGTTAGCACTCTCCACGGTTGAGTGCCAGCCCGCAGATCCGGCCGTATCGGCCGAGCGGACGAGCCTCCCTGGAGTGTCTCAGGCAGGTTACCGAACAGTCCCATTTTCAAGGAGGCACCACGCACCTATGGCCAAGTCGGTCAGCGGAACCGCGACGCAGCTGAAGCCCCTGGGCGACCGGCTCGTCGTGAAGCCCACCCCGCGCGAGGAGACGACGAAGAGCGGCATCGTCCTGCCGGACACCGCCAAGGAGCGCCCGCAGGAGGGCACCATCATGGCCGCCGGCCCGGGACGCATCCTGGACGACGGCTCCCGAGAGGCGATGGACGTCTCCGCCGGGCAGAAGATCCTGTTCCAGAAGTACGCCGGGACCGAGTTCAAGCTGGATGAAGAGGAGCTGCTGATCCTCTCCCAGAAGGACGTCCTGGCGGTCATCGAGTAACTCGCGCCCCGGGAGACCCCAGGCGCAATCTAGGAGGACGAAGAGAACCGTGGCGAAGCAGCTCCAATTCAGTGAGGAGGCGCGTCGGTCGCTCCAGCGCGGCGTCGACAAGATGGCCGATGCCGTCAAGGTCACGCTGGGCCCGCGCGGCCGCTATGCCGTGCTCGACAAGAAGTTCGGCGCGCCGACCATGACCAACGACGGCGTGACGATCGCCCGCGACATCGAGCTCGAGGAGCCCTACGAGAACATGGGCGCCCAGATGCTTGAGGAGGTCGCGACCAAGACGAACGACGTCGCCGGTGACGGCACCACCACCAGCATCGTGCTCGCGCAGGCCATCATCCGCGAAGGCCTGAAGAACGTGACCGCCGGCGCCAACCCGATGGGCCTCAAGCGAGGCATCGAGCGCGGCGTGGAGGCCCTGGTCGAGGAGATCAAGAGCCTCACCAAGCCGGTCCAGAACAAAGACGACATCGCCCACATCGCGGCGATCAGTGCCCGCGACTCCGACATCGGCCAGATGATCGCCGAGGTCATGGACAAGGTCGGCAAGGACGGCGTCGTGACGGTCGAGGAGGGCCAGGGCCTGAAGCTCGACATCGAGTACGTGGAGGGCATGCAGCTCGACCGCGGCTACCTGAGCGCCTACTTCGTGACCTCTTCGGATGGCGGCAAGCTGGAGGCGAGCCTCGACAACCCGTACATCCTGGTCACCGACAAGAAGATCAGCGCCGTGGCCGACATCCTGCCGACCCTCGAGAAGGTGGTCGGGACCGGTCGTCCGCTGCTGATCGTGGCCGAGGACGTGGAGGGCGAGGCCCTTCCGACCCTGGTCGTGAACAAGATGCGCGGCACCATCAACGTGCTCGCCATCAAGGCCCCCGGCTTCGGCGATCGGCGCAAGGCCATGCTGGAGGACATCGCCGCCCTGACCGGCGGTCGCGTCATCAGCGAGGAGGTCGGCCGCAAGCTCGACAGCGTGCAGCTCGAGGACCTCGGCCAGGCGCGTCGCGTCACGGCCAACAAGGACACGACCACCATCGTCGAGGGCAAGGGCGACCCGGGCGCGATCGACGCGCGCAAGTCGCAGATCAAGCTCCAGATCGAGGACACCACCAGCGACTTCGACCGTGAGAAGCTCCAGGAGCGGCTCGCGAAGCTGGCCGGCGGTGTCGCGGTGCTGAAGGTCGGCGCAGCCACCGAGGTCGAGCTGAAGGAGAAGAAGCACCGCATCGAGGACGCGCTCTCCGCGGCGCGCGCCGGTGTCGAGGAGGGCATGGTCGCCGGCGGCGGCTCGGTCCTGATCCACGCCATCCCGGCGCTCGACAAGGTCGAGGTGCTCGGTGACGAGGCGGTCGGCGTCAACATCCTGCGACGCGCACTCGAGGAGCCGCTGCGCCAGATCGCGTTCAACGCGGGCCAGGAAGGCTCCGTGGTGGTCGCGGCCGTGCGCGAGATGCCGGCCGGATCAGGCTACGATGCCCAGAAGGGCGAGTACTGCGACCTCTTCGCGGCGGGCATCATCGACCCGGCCAAGGTGACGCGCTCCGCGCTGGAGAACGCTGCCAGCGTGGCGGGCCTGCTGCTCACCACCGAGACGATCATCACCGATATCCCCGAGAAGGAGAAGGCCGTCCCCGGCATGCCGCCGGGTGGCATGGACTACTAGGTCCAGCGCCTTTTCAGGCACCGATGGAAGGCCCCGGCTTCGGCCGGGGCCTTCTGCTACCCTCCACCGGCCCAAATCGAGAGCCCGCAGCAGGGGGAGAGTCGACGAGCGATGTCGAGGGTCGTGCCACGAACCACGGTCAAGGGCCCGGACCCGTTCCGGCGGCTGCGCGCCATCATCGCCGTCTCGCTGATTCTCGGACTGGCCGGCGGCCTGGCGAGCTACCTGAGCTCGTCGCTCGCGATTCCGGCCCCTGGCCACATCGCCTCCATCCAGGAGCTGCGACAGCGCGGCGGAGACCTCAACGCCAAGTTCTGCGAGCCGATCGCCTCGGAACCGCGCTTCTGGCCGGAGTGCATCGGCGGCGGGGCAGCGGCGTGGCGCGAGCACGGGGCGAACGCGCTCGTTGCCTACTGCCCAAGTCCGGTTCCCGACCGGATGTTCAGCGCCTCCGACTGCCTCAGTGCAGATCGCGCTGCATTCGCCCTGACCGATGGTCCCCGGCTGAAGGACGTGGCGGCGGGCGTCGTCGTCGCTGCGGCTGCCTTCGTGCTGCTCGGGCTGCGGGCCCTGGCTTTCCGGGTCCTCGGATCGAGAGGCGCCCGCAGCTAGCTGGGATTTGTCGTATCCGGCGGGCGGCCGTCCGTCGTAGGTTGGACGGGCGCCGAAGGCGTCCACATCGGTCCATGGAGGAGTTGGATGCGCTACGTGATGTTCACCTACGTCCACCCCGAAGACGCGGCGGCCTACGAGGCGCTGCCCGCCGGCGAGCAGGAGGCGTTCATCGAGCGTCACCGCGACTGGTTCCGAAAGTGGCGTGAACACGTTGACGGTGGCGAGGAGCTCGATGAGCGGACGGTCGTCAAAGCGCTGCGCCCGGGACGCCAGGGCGAGGGCGTGGTGGTCACCGACGGCCCGTACGTGGAGTCGAAGGAGATGCTGGGCGGCTTCGTCGTCCTCACCGCGGACTCGCTGGACGAGGCGGTCGCCATGGCCAGCGAATGGCCGTCGATGGCCGAGATGCCGAACGCCGTGATCCAGGTGCAGGCCGTGCTGCAGCGCGGTTAGTCAGCTCAGCAGGGCGACGGCCACGGCGATCGCTATCAGCAGCGCGCCGGTCGAGACGCCGAGGCAGCCGACCCGCGGCGTCTTGTCCAGGTTCGACCCTGCCTCCTCGCCGGCAGCGCCCTCGCTGATCTCGTCCCAGTGCTCGTCGTCGGCGAGGGCGGCATCGGCGCAGGCGGCGTGGGCGGCCATGGGAGCGCGTCCGGTTCTCTCCTGACCGGGGCCGATCGGTTCACCGCAGAAGACGCAGGGCGGAAGCTCGGCGGCTGGCATGCGGACATCATAGAATCGAGGCGATGCCCCCCGGACCACCCGCCCCCACCGCTCCCCGCACTCCGGACGAGATCCTGGCGCGGATGAACCCGCCACAGGCGGAGGCTGTCTCGCACCTCTCCGGCCCGCTGCTGATCCTGGCTGGCGCGGGCAGCGGCAAGACACGCGTGCTTGCCCACCGCGTGGCGTACCTCGTCGCGACCGGCACCAAGCCGTGGCAGATCGTGGCCGTGACCTTCACGAACAAGGCCGCCAACGAGATGCGCGAGCGCATCGCCGGGCTGATCGGGGAGGAGGCGGCCCGCGAATCGACGATCGGCACCTTCCACGCCATCTGCGCGCGCATCCTCCGGCGCGACGGCGACAAGATCGGCCTGACACGGTCGTTCACCATCTACGACCGCGCCGATCAGGTGGCCGTGGTCAAGCAGGTGCTCCGAGCGCTGGACCTCGACGAGAAGCGCTTCGCGCCGGCGGGCATGCTGGCCTGGATCGGCCAGCGCAAGGACGAGCTGGCCGATGTCGCGACGGCGAAGCGCCAGGCGGCGAACTACTACGACGAGACGGCGGCTCGCGTCTACGATGCCTACCAGCGCCAGCTGCACGAGGACGATGCGGTCGACTTCGACGACCTGCTGATGCGGACCGTCTTCCTCTTCGAGCAGCACCCCGACGCCCTTGCCCGCTACCAGGGGCGCTGGCAGCAGATCCTCGTCGACGAGTACCAGGACACGAACCGGGCGCAGTACCTGCTCTGCTCGCTGCTGGCGGCCAAGCACAAGAACCTCGCCGTGGTCGGCGACGACGACCAGAGCATCTACTCCTGGCGCGGCGCCAACCTGCGCAACATCCTGGACTTCGAGTCCGACTATCCCGATGCCCACGTCGTCAAGCTGGAGCAGAACTACCGCTCCACCCAGACGATCCTCGACGCGGCGCACGCCGTCGTGAGCCGCAACGAGGGGCGCAAGGAGAAGAAGCTGTGGACCGATCGCGGCACGGGCACGCAGATCACGCTCTTCGACGCCTACAACGAGTACGAGGAGGCGGAGTTCGTGGCACGCCAGGTGGAGCGCCTGGTGGGTGGCTCGGGCCGTGGAAGCCTCTCCAGCCTGCTTACCCGACGGGCCGATGACGAGGACGGGGCGCACCAGTACGGCGATATCGCCGTCTGCTACCGGATCAATGCGCAGAGCCGGGTGCTGGAGGAGTCCTTCATGCGCTTCGGCATCCCGTACCAGCTCGTCGGCGGCACCCGCTTCTACGAGCGCCGCGAGGTCAAGGATGCGCTGGCCTACGTCCGGCTGTCGCGAAACGCCTCGGACCGCGTGGCGCTGGAACGCGTCATCAACGTGCCGGCGCGCGGCATCGGCGACAAGACGCTCGAAGAGCTCCGTGCCTGGGCGGACTCCCACGGCACCACGCTGTGGGAGGCGGTGAAGGCGGCCGATGCCAACCCCAACCTCACGCCGCGCGCCCGAGCGTCGCTGGCCTCGTTCGCGGACCTCGCCGCCGGCCTGATGACGCTCGCCGCGGTCGAGCCACCGTCGATGGTATTCGACGCCGTCTTCGAACGTTCCGGGCTGCAGGGCATGATCCAGGACGGGACCGATGACGGCGAGGAGCGCTGGACGAACCTGCTCGAGCTGCGCAACCACGCCGCCGAGTTCGATGAGCTCGAGGTACCCGAGGGCCTCGCCCGGTTCCTGGAGGAGGTGGCGCTGGTCAGTGACCAGGACACCCTGGAGGATCGGCCGGAGCGCGTCACGCTGATCACGCTGCATGCGGCCAAGGGGCTCGAGTTCCCCATCGTCTTCATCGTGGGCATGGAGGAGGGGCTGCTGCCCCACAAGCGCGCCCTCGAGGACGAGCGCGAGCTGGAGGAGGAGCGGCGGCTCACCTACGTGGGCATGACCCGGGCCAAGGACCGGCTCTACCTCGTCCACGCCCGGCACCGGTCCACCTGGGGCGTGGGAGCGGCCACCGAGGCGTCGCGCTTCCTGGCCGAGCTGCCCGAGGAGCTGATGGACCTCGACCGTGAAGCCGGCACCCCGTTCCGCCGCGGCGGCTGGGGCGAACGGACCGGCACCGACGACGCCGGCTGGCTCCCCGGTGGGTACCGCAGTCCGCGGCGGGACCGACTGCGCGAACCGCTGCGGCCCGTCTCGCTCCCGGACATGGCGGCACCCAGCCAGCCGCGGCCGGTGGGACGGGACCTGGAGCGCGCGCGCGATCGCGTGGCAGCAAGCGGCTACGCGGCAGGCGGAGACCTGGATCTCGGGAGCGGCGCCTTCAGCGTCCCGGCAGCGGGCGCCGGGGAGACCGGCAGCGCGACCCTGGCATGGCGAGCGGGTGACCGCGTGCGCCACCGGCGTTTCGGGGAGGGCGTCGTCGTCTCGAGCCAGTGGGTGAAGGGTGACGAGGAGGTGACGGTCGCCTTCGTCGGCCAGGGCGTGAAGCGGTTGATCGCCGCGTATGCCGGTTTGGAACGCGCATGATGTGCCGACACGCGAGGAGGAGCCGATGACGATCGAGCGCACCCCGGAACAGCTGCGCGCCATCGAGCAGGAGCTGGTGGCCGCCCGCGACGAGTTCATGGCGGCCCTGGCCGACATGGATCCGGCCCTGCTCACGGCCCCGGGGCTGGCCGGCGAGTGGAGCGCGCGTGAGCTCCTGGCCCACCTGGGCTACTGGGCCGGCCACGCCGCCGAGGCGCTGCACCACGCCGCGGAGGGCCGGACCGAGGCGTTCGGCGAGGACGAGCTGGATGTCGACGAGCGCAACGCCGTCGTTGCGCGTGTTGCGAGCGAGACGGCGCTTCCCGCCATCCGACAGCGCGAGGAGGCCGCCTTCGAGGCGCTCCGAAGCGCACTGCAGGAGGCGGACGCGGCGTGGCTGGAGGAGCGCGTCGCCTACGGCGACTCCGTGGAGCAGGTCGTGCGTGACGACGGAGCCGACCACTACCGGGAGCACACCGCCGATGTCCGAGCGTGGTTCACCGGGGCCGATCCCGCCGGTGACGAGGACGCCGAGGAGGACCTCCCGGTCTCATGACGGCCAGCGACCCGGCGTCGCGTGCGGCCGAGCTGCGCGGCCTCCTGGAGGAGGCGAGCTACCGGTACTACGTGCTCGACGCGCCCACGATCGAGGATGCCGAATACGACCGCATGCTGCGCGAGCTCCAGGATCTGGAGGCGGAGCATCCCGATCTGGCCACGCCCGACTCTCCGACCCAGCGCGTCGGGGCGCCACCGTCGACCACGTTCGCCGAGGTCCGGCACCAGGTGCCGATGCTCTCGCTCGGCAACGCATTCGGCCACGACGAGCTGCGCGAATTCGACCAGCGCGTTCGCCGCGGGCTCGACCTGGCCGATGAGGATCCCGGCGTCACCTACGTCTGCGAGTTGAAGATCGACGGACTGGCGATCAGCCTGCGCTACGAGGGCCGCGGATTCGTGCGCGGCGCGACCCGCGGCGACGGGAGCACCGGCGAGGACGTGACCGCCAACCTGCGAACGGTGCGCGCCGTGCCGCTCAGGCTCCGCGACGACCCGCCCGGCGACCAGCTGGAGGTGCGCGGCGAGGTCTACATGCCGCGCGGCGCCTTCGCCTCGCTGAACGAGCAGCTGGAGCGCGAGGGGAAGCAGCTGTACGCCAACGCCCGCAACACGGCGGCGGGATCGGTCCGGCAGAAGGATCCCCGCGTCACCGCCAGCCGACGGCTGGCGCTGTGGTGCTACCAGGTGGTGGGAGCGGCCGGCATCGGCTCGCACTGGCAGTCGCTCGGGCTGATCCGGCAGCTGGGGCTGCCGGTCAACCCGGTCTCGCGCAGGGTAAAGGGGATCGACGACGTCATCGGCTTCGTGGAGGAGTGGGCCGAGAAGCGCCGAGCGCTCGACTACGAGACGGACGGCATCGTCGTGAAGGTCGACAGCGTCGAGCAGCAGCAGCTGCTCGGCTTCGTCGCGCGGGCCCCTCGCTGGGCGATCGCCTACAAGTTCCCCGCGCAGCAGGTGACCACCAAGCTCGAGGAGATCGAGGTCTACGTGGGCCGGACCGGAGCGCTGACACCGGTTGCCCACGTCACCCCGGTCTTCGTGGGCGGCACCACCGTGCGGAATGCGACGCTGCACAACATCGACGAGATCCGGCGCAAGGACCTGCGGGTGGGCGACACCGTCGTGCTGCAGCGGGCCGGCGACGTAATCCCGGAGGTGGTCAGCGCCGTGGTGGAGGCGCGCGACGGCTCGGAATCGGTCTGGGAGATGCCGTCGCACTGCCCCGTGTGCGGCACGCTGGCCGTGCGGGAGGAGGGCGAGGTCGTCTGGCGCTGCCCGAACCCCTGGTGCCCGGCACAGCGCCTGGGTGGCCTGCTCCACGTCAGCGGGCGGGGTGGCCTGGACGTGGACGGCCTCGGCTTCAAGATCATGGAGCAGCTGATCGAGCGGGACCTCGTGCGCGAGCCGGCCGACATCTTCCGGCTGGACGTCGAGACCCTGGAGGGGCTCGAGCGGCTGGGACGCAAGAGCGCGGAGAACCTGCACGCATCCATCCAGGCCGCGCGGCGCCGCCCGCTGGCGCGCATCCTCAACGCACTCGGCATCCGCCACGTGGGCGAGCAGACGGCGATCGACCTGGCCGCCTGGCTGACCCGGGAGACGCCCCGTCGGGAGGAGGAGTCGGAGGCCGACTGGACTCGCCGCGCGGCGGATCGGCTGCACGACGCGTCCGCCGAGGAGCTGACGGCAGTGTTCGGCATCGGTGGGGTCGTGGCTGAGGAGATCGCGCGCTACTTCGCCGACGAGCACACGGCGGGGACCCTGCACCGGCTGCTGGAGGTCGGCGTCGTGGCGGATGCGCCAGAGGCGGGTGCGGCGGCAGAACCCGGCGGGGGACCGCTCGCAGGCAAGACGCTGGTGGTTACGGGGACATTGGCCTCGTTCAGCCGGCCGGAGGCAGAGGCGGCGATCCGGGCCGCCGGCGGGCATCCGGCCGGGTCGGTCTCGAAGCAGACCGACTACCTCGTGGCGGGCGAGAAGGCGGGCAGCAAGCTTGCCAGGGCGGATAAGCTCGGCGTCGCCGTCCTCGACGAGGATGGCTTCCGCAGCCTGCTGGAGGGACGTGCCCCATGATCCCGCCCCACGAGCTGGAGGCGCTTGCGGCGCAGGCCGAGCGCCTGCGGAGCCTGCACCACGCCGATCATCCGCTCGTGCTCCCCAATGCCTGGGACACGGGAAGCGCGATTGCTGTCGAGCGAGCGGGTGCAGAGGCGGTGGCCACCACCTCGAGCGGCGTCAGCGAGGCGCTCGGCTACGAGGACGGAGAGCGGATCCCCGCCAGCGAGATGTTTTTGATGGTGCTGCGCATCGCCGGAGCGGTCCGTGTTCCCGTCACTGCCGATCTGGAGGCGGGCTACGGGTTGCCGGCGGACGTGCTGGTCGAGCGCCTGCTGCAGGCCGGCGCGGTCGGGCTCAACCTCGAGGACACGGACCGGTCGGGCCCGGAGCCGCGCCTGCGCTCGCTCGATTCCCAGGCGGAGTGGATCGCCGCCGTCCGCGCCGTGGCCCTCCGTCTCCGGGTCCCGATCGTCGTCAACGCGCGCATCGACGTGTTCCTGAGAGGCGAGGGGGAGCTCAAGGCGCGGGTTGGCGCCGCGATCGAGCGCGCCCACGCGTACCTCGCCGCCGGCGCCGATTGCGTCTACCCCATCGGCCTGACCGATGCCGGGTCGATCAGCCGGCTGGTCCAGCGTGTCGATGGGCCGGTGAACATCCTGCTACGGCACGGAGCGCCGTCCCTTCGGCGACTGCGCAACATGGGCGTCCGCCGCGTGTCGGTCGGGGGTGGCCTGTGGCAGCAGGCGATGGAGGGGACCGAGGACCTGGCTCGCCGGCTGATGGCCGGCGACGGGACGGCGTTCACCGACCCACCCGAGCCTCGGAGCCGACGCAGCCGACGCAGCCCACGCAGCGGCGCCGGGCCCTAGCGGTTCCCATTCGCCATCTGGACGGCCTCCGGGCGTTGCCGGAGCCGCCACATGGCCAGGATGCCGAGCGCGGGGCCGATGGCCAGGGCCCCGAAGGCGACCCGCCAGCCGGCAGCGTTGGTCGGCCCTAGGAGGCTGACGCCCCAGATCGTCACGGCGGTGAGCGTGAAGCCTGCCGCCGTCTGGATGGTGAGGGCGGAGCCAGCCGTCCCGGGTGGCGCGAGCTCGCTCACCGCGGTCGAGAACTGCGCCGAGTCGGCGACGACCGTGATGCCCCATACCAGCGCGACCGCGACGAGCAGCACCGGCCAGGCGCCGAACAGGAACCCGGTGACGACGGCCGTGCTGCCCGAGATCGCCATGGCGGCGATGGTGAGCGTCGTTCGGCCCAGCTGGTCAGCCAGCGACCCGGCCACGACGCAGCCGATTCCACCGGCCGCCACGACGGCGAAGGCGATGAGGCTGGCGACCGCGGGGTCGGACATCCCGGAGGCCGCCAGCGACGCGGCCAGGAAGAGCGGAATCCAGCTCCACATGGCGAAGAGCTCCCACATGTGTCCGAGGTAGCCCAGGTTGGCCAGCAAGACCGATCGCTCCCTGAGGGCAGCGCGCGCCACTGCCGGGCTGAACCGGGTGGCGGGCACGGTGAAGGGCCCGTCGCTCACGAGCGCACCGGCAGCGAGCGCACCGAGCGCGGCGCCGATGCTGGCGCTGAGCACGATCACGTGCCAGTCGGCCTGGAGCAGGACTCCGCCGGCGCGCAGCAGGTGCGGCAGGGCGGACCCGACGGTGATCGCACCGATGAGCGTTCCGACGGCCAATCCACGCTCGCGGCGGAACCAGCCGGAGAGGACCTTCATCCCAACCGGGTAGACGGCGGCGATTCCGGCGCCGGTCAGGAAGCGGTAGGGAAGCGCGCTGACGAGGTCGCCGGCGAGGAGTGCGAACCCGGCGTTGGCGGCCGCGGCCACGAGGCCGCCGGCCAGGATCAACCAGCGCGCCGGCACGACGTCCGGGATGCCCAGCATCGCCAGGACGAGGGCTGAGGCCGCGAAGCCGAGCTGCACGGCGACGGTGAGCGTCGCCACGCCAATGGTGTCGATGCCCCACTCATCCACGAGCGACGCTGCCACCGCCGTACCGCTGAACCAGGTGCCGAGCACCAGCAGCACCGCCAGCGAGAGCACCAGCAGCTGGAGCCAGCGGCCCGCCGGCTCGACCTCAGCCCGCATTCGCACGCAGGGCGTCGCCCTCGGCCAGGAAACCCTCCACCAGGCCGTCGTAATTGTCGAAGCTGGTTCGAACCGTGTGGCCGCAGTCGGCGTCCAGCTCGAAACGCGCCAGGGGCAGCGATTCGGCCACCTGCCGGGTCGCGTCGGGCGGCACCACCTGGTCGCGACCACCGGCCAGCACCAGCGCCGGTACGTGGGCCTCGCGCAGCCGGTCCGTCACGAACGATGAGGGGTCGAGGGTGGCGCGCAGCTCGCCGACGAACCGCTCGGGTGTCGCGGGTCGCGGCTGCAGGCGCGCCGCGGCGTCAAAGGAGCGCGCCTGGTCCGTGCCCTCGGATGGGCGCATCTGCACCGCCATGTGGCCGAAGAACATGCCCCAGTCGTCGTTCTCGGCGAGGTCGATCCACTGCATCATCCGCCGCGACATGGCCGAGTCCGGCCGCGTCTCCGAGGCGACCGATGAGAGGACGAGGCGGTCCACCAGCTCGGGGTGGTCGACGGCCAGCCAGAGGCTGATGCGTCCGCCACCCGATTCGGCCTCGATCGCATACGGTGCCTCGGGTCCGCCGTTGGCGGCGATCCAGTCGATCGCCGTCGCCACCGCATCGGCGATGACACGCGGGTGCATCAGTCGTTGCGTCTCCTCGTCGGTGTCCGGGAGCGGACGGCCCACGATCACGACCGGCCGCCTGCGCGCCCGGGAGGCCCAACGCCGCGAGAGGAGGTTCTCCGTCCCCGCCAGGCGTCGCAGCCCGGTCTCCACGCCGCCGAGCACCAGCAGCGGCGTGCCGGGACCGCCGGGGAGCCGGAACACCTCGATCTGCCCGCCGCGGATGGCGATCTGGTCCACGCTCACCGCTCCATGGTGCCAGATGCCGGCGTCGCCTTCCGATAGATCGGCAATCCTGGGCCGGGACGCGCTTTCGGGCGCGCACCGGCGCGATCTATCGGTGCATCGTCCGCATGGACGCGGCCTCCCGGCGCACCTCGTGCGCGGCCTGCACCGATAGAACGACCAGATCATGGCCCGAGGGAGCCGCGAGGCGCCGAATCGCAGACCTATCGACCAACGTCACGGCAACGGCGGTTCGGCTAGCATCGGCCCATGATCAGCCGAGCCGATGTCGAGCACGTGGCCCGCCTTGCCCGCCTGGGCCTGACCGATGACGAGATCGACCGCATGCAGGGGCAGCTGAACCGCATCCTCGAGGCGATCGGGCAGCTGCAGGCGGTCGACACCAGCTCGGTGGGGCCCACGGCGCAGGTCATCGCGCTCGAGAACGTGATGCGACCCGACGAGGCGCGGACGGGACTGAGCCGCGATGCGGCTCTCGCCAATGCTCCGCTGCGCGAGGGTGACCACGTCCGGGTGCCCGTCGTGCTGGAGGAGGGCCGATGAGCGAGCTTCCCCTCGCCGATCGCACGCTGAGCGACGTCGGCGAGCAGCTGCGGCGTCGCGAGGTCTCGTCCCGCGAGCTGACCGAGGCATGCCTGGCCCGCATCCGTCGCGACGGTGAGCGGCTGAACACGTTCCTGGCGATCGCCGACGAACGCGCGCTGCGCGCCGCGGACGAGGCCGACGCTGCGCTCGCCGCCGGCGACGATCGCCCGCTGCTCGGCATCCCGTACGCGCTCAAGGACATCTTCGTGACCCGTGCACTCGACGACGACGGCAAGCCGAACGGCGGCCTGCCCTCGACGGCCGGCTCACGCATCCTGGAGGGCTACCTCTCGCCCTACGCCTCCGACGCGGAGGATCGGCTGAGCGGCGCCGGGGCCATCCTGCTCGGGAAGACGAACTGCGACGAGTTCGCCATGGGCTCGTCGAACGAGAACAGCGCCTACGGCCCCGTCCGCAACCCGTGGGACGAGAGCACGGTGCCGGGCGGCTCGTCGGGCGGCTCCTCCGCCGCCGTCGCCGCGGGACAGGCCTTCTTCGCCACCGGGACCGATACCGGCGGCAGCATCAGGCAGCCCGCCTCGCTCACGGGAACCATCGGCCTCAAGCCGACCTACGGCCGGGTGAGCCGCTACGGGATGATCGCGTTCGCCTCCAGCCTGGACCAGGGGGGCCCGTTCACGCGGTCCGTGCGGGACGCGGCGATCGTCCTGGGAGCGATGGCGGGACACGACCCGCGCGACTCGACCAGCGTCGACCTGCCGGTTCCTGACTACGCGGCGGCGCTGGGCGGTGAGGTGAAGGGGATGCGCCTCGGCGTGCCGCGCGAGTACTTCGTGGCCGGCATGGAGCCGGGCGTCGAGGCGGCCGTGCGCTCCGCCATCGGGACGCTGGAGGGCATGGGCGCCGAGATCGTCGAGGTGAGCCTGCCCTCCACCGACGCCGGCCTGGCGACCTACTACATCATCGCCCCCGCCGAGGCATCGGCCAACCTGGCCCGCTACGACGGCGTGAAGTACGGGTACAGCGCCGCCTCCGACGACCTGCTGGAGAACTACCTGCAGACGCGCGGTGCCGGCTTCGGGCCGGAAGTGAAGCGGCGGATCATGCTCGGCACCTACGCCCTGTCGGCCGGCTACTACGACGCCTACTACGTCAAGGCGCAGCAGGTGCGAACGCTGATCAAGGCCGAGTTCGACCGCGTCCTGGCCGATGTCGACGCGCTGCTTGCCCCCACCTCGCCCAGCGTCGCGTTCAAGATCGGCGCCAAGACCGACGATCCCCTGCTGATGTACCTCAACGACGCCTGCACGCTGCCGGTCAACATCGCCGGGCTGCCCGGTATCTCGGTCCCGTGTGGACTGGCCGATGGGCTGCCGGTGGGCCTGCAGGTCATCGGGAAGGCGTTCGACGAGGCGACCATCCTGCGCGTGGCCGATGCCTACGAGCGCGCGGCGGGGTTTGCGTCGCTGCGACCACCAACCGCCCACGACTGAGGCTCGCAAGC
Source organism: uncultured Chloroflexia bacterium (assembly GCA_963777045.1). Classification (GTDB taxonomy): domain Bacteria; phylum Chloroflexota; class Limnocylindria; order QHBO01; family QHBO01; genus JAPSGM01. The sequence continues at coordinate 82,257 of CAVZPD010000027.1, read as the reverse complement.
TGGCTCAGGCGCCCGCCGGCAGAGTAGGCTCCATCTTCCTTGCGCCGGTGCAACGTGTGGCGCGCGAGGTGCAGCCCGAACGACTCTCGGGCGCAACGTTCCACGCATCTCGGCCAGCTCCCGCGCCTCCTGTTGCGCTGAGTGCAACGTTCCACGCCAGAAGGGTGGTCCAGGATGGCCTCAGGCGTGTTCTGTTGCGCTGAGCGCAACGTTCCACGCATCTCGGCCAGCTCCCGCGCCTCCTGTTGCGCTGAGTGCGACGTTCCACGCCAGAAGGGTCATCCATGGTGGCCTCCGGCGTGTTCTGTTGCGCTGAGTGCAACGCCGGAGCCCCGCCTGGCTCCCTGGCGAAGGACGCGCGGCGAACCGGAGGATCGATCACGTCTTAGAATCAGCCTGCCGATGGCCGAGATCACTCACGTCCGCATCGCGGTTCCCGAGCAGGCGATCCTTAGCCGCGTCCTGCGGGAGGGCGGCGCCCAGTCCTTTCCCCAGTGGCTCTACGCGGAACCCGGCGATGAATCGCGGATCCTGTGGTGGGGCGTCCGTGGGGCGCAGCTGCAGTTGGTCGACGTGCCGGAGGATCCCGCGCGCGCCGGCCTCTTTCCGCGGGCGAACGATGACTGGACCCAGACGCCGCGAGCCTTGATTCTCGCGACGCTCGACCTGGATCGTGCCGTGGCCGACCTGGCGCCGGCCCTCGACGGCACATGGGCCGATGCCGGCGAAGATGCGACGCTCGGTGCTCGCTGCCGTCGCCTCATCCTGGGACGCGGCATGCTGGTGCTCGCCGAGCCGAGCACCGAGGGCTACGTCGCCGCCTGCCTGGCACGTTTCGGCGAGGGACCCGTCGGCATGGCGCTCGACGGCAACGCGGAGGTCGGCGCGAAGGTGCTCGACAACCCCGTGACCGATGGACCGGCATCCTGGGTGCGCATCGGTCCGCGCACGGCACCGTACCTCCTCTTCCTGCCGGCGCGGTGAGCCCAGAGGAGCATCGTGCTGCCGTGCTCGCCTGGCGGGTGGCGCGAGAAGCTCGGCTGCGGGACCCGGACGGCTGGCTGACGCTCATCGGCCTGTACTGGCTCCAGGCGGGGGAGAACCGGTTCGGCTCCGACCCTGACAACGACCTGGTGATCCGGTCGCCGCACGTGCCGCTGCATGCCGGCTCGCTCGACCTGGACGGCGACGGCGTCACCCTTCGGCGAGACGGACTGCCGCCCGAGCTCCTGGCGCCCGATGTCAGCGGCGAGCCGACGATCCTCCGCTTCGGGCCGATCCACGCCCACGTCATCCGCCGGGAGCAGCGTTTCGGCCTCCGCGTACGTGATCGCGAGTCCCCAGCCCTCGCCGCATTCGGCGGCATGCAGCACTTCCCGATCGACCGCGCCTGGCGGCTCGTCGGCCGTCTGGAGGCGGCCGGGGCCGGCAGCACGCTGGAAGTGGTGGACGTGACCGGGACCGTCAGCCACGAGGCGACGCCTGGGACGGTCGTCTTCCAGGCAGCGGGCGCCACCTGGCGCCTCGCGGCGCTGCCCGGCGGCGACGATGGGTCGCTCTGGCTGGTCTTCGCCGATGCTACGAGTGGCGGCGAGACCTACGGTGGTGGACGGTTCCTCTACACGGAGCCGGTTGCGGACGACGGGAGCGTCATCCTCGATTTCAACCTGGCCTACAACCCGCCGTGCGTCTTCTCGCCGTTCGCCACCTGCCCGCTGCCGCCGGCCGCAAACCGGCTTGCGCTGGAGATCCGCGCCGGTGAGCGGCGCTACGCCTCGCACGCCTAGCCCGTTCGTACTGTTGGTCGGCTGACCGAACGGCGGCACACTCGCCCTGCTGTCCGCGCATGGCCGGTGCTTCCGGCCCATCCGAGCACGAGCGCGAAATGGAGTGGCACTGGTGGAAGATCGTCCGAGGTTCTCGGCAGAGCGCGGTCAAAGCGGCGGGTCCCGCCCGCTGACCTCGTTCAATCCAATGGCCCGCGTGGCCGCCCTCGCGGCCCAGCCTCCTGCCTCGCCGGCAGCTGCGGCCGCCAGCGTTCCCACACCAGCGACGATATCCGCGGCCTCGCCTGCGCCCGTCGCCGCGCCGGCGAGCGTGGACGCCGCCACATCCCGTCCCTCCGTAGGCACGCTGGCGTACGTGTCCGCGGGTCAGCTCTGGTCTGACGACCGCGCGTTTGCGGCCTGGCTGCGGGGCAATCTGTCGGCGCTGAACGGAGCCCTCGGGGTGACGCTCAGCGGCGGCACGATGCCGCACGCTGAGACGCCGGTGGTCCTGGCCACGGACGAGTCCGGCGGTGCCGCCGTCATCGTCTGCGAGCTCCACGACGCCAGCGACGAAGGCTTCGGCCGGCTCGTCCGCAACGTCGCGGCGAACGGCGCCCGCCACGCCATCTGGATCTGTGGCGAGCCCGGCGACGAGTACGGGGCGAGCGTCTCCTGGCTGAACAGGGCCGTCGATTCGCGCGTCAGCATGCTCAAGGTGAGCGGCGTGACCATCGGTGAGTCCTCCGCCGCCCCGATGTTCGAGGTGAAGGTGCGAACGCCTCGCGCCGTCGACGAGGGCGTCGAGGCGACCGTTCCGACGGCTGATGGCGGGGAGCCGGCACCTGGCACGCGTCGCGTCGACGACTGGCTCAACAGCGTCGGCGCCGGCGACGAGCAGAGCTGAGCCGCAGGGTTCAGGACGATGAGAATCGGTTGGGCGGCCCGTCCACCCGAGGCACCCACCGAGGCTCACGACTCCGACGGCTCGGCTGCCTCCGCGCACCCGTTCGAGCTCGCGGCCGCCGACCTGACGACCACGCGGGGTCGCTTCACGGGATGGATCGCGACCGATGGTCAGCGAACGAGCGACTGGCTCAACCACAACGGCGAGCTGGTCGTGCGGGGCATGAGCGCGGTCGGCCCGACCGACGACCTCGCCGACCCGTCGCTGGCGGTCGCCTCCGGCCTCACGGAGCATCGGCTGCAGGCCCATGAACTGCTCTTCCTGATTCCACCGCCGCTCCCTGCCAACCGGCATCTCCGTCTCCATCGGCGCAAGGTGCGGGTGCACCTGGAGATGGGGGACTACCGGGTGGTCGGCCAGCTGCACGTCCGCCCCGGCGCGAGTGCCGGGGACTACGTCCTGCGCTCGTCGCGCAGCATGGTTCCACTGACGGAGGTCGAGCTGGTCCACGTCGGGGAGCCGGAGTTCCGCCGCACGCTCGCGGTCCTGATCATCAACGCCCGGCACGTGACCCGGATGCAGGACGCGGACCAGCGACGGCGCCAGGGGTCCGCCGTCCCGGCGCGGCCGCCATCGCCGGCACTGACCGGGCTGCGACCGCCTTCGAGTTCCCGGCCCGCTCCCGTGGCGCGGCCGCAGCCCGCCGCCGACGCCCTGTCCGCCCTGCGGCTGCTGCTGGATGCCGGGCTGCTCGACATCACCGAGTTCCAGACGAAGCGCGCCCAGCTCCTGGCCGAACCGGGCTCGTAGGCCGAACAGGCGCCGCTCAGCTCTCGCCGCGCAGCTCCTCCAGGTCCAGGTCGCGCTCAACCCGCCGGAGTGCGACGTCGCCGATCACGCCGCGATCGCGCAGGTCGATCACCGCCACCCGCTGTGCGTCGATGACGGCACGCCGGATGGCATCGTGCTCGACCCACTCCTGGTCGCGTGGCACCTCCTCGGCGTCGTGATCGTGCTCGAGGTGCTCGGCCGCATGCTGGTAGCGGGCGCGTAGCTGGTCGATCAGCTCCAGGTGGCCGGGCCACTCCTCGGCCAGCCCCTCCAGCCGCCCCAAGGCGGCCTGGATCGTTGCCTCCCGGGCATGAATCTCATCGTGCTCCGTCGAGCCGTCGTCGCCCAGGCCCAGACGGCGGATGAGCCAGGGCAGGCTCAGCCCCTGCCCGACCAGCGTGGCGAGGATCACCGAGAAGGTCAGGAAGAGGAGCAGCGAACGTCCCGGGAATGGGTCGCCGTTCTCGACCGTGAGCGGCAGCGCGAGGGCCGCGGCCAGCGAGACGACGCCGCGCATCCCCGCCCAGCCGATGATCAGCACGACGCGCGGCTCGGGAGGCGGGTCGCGGCGACGGGCCGTCGGGACCAGCCAGCGCGGGAGGTAGGTGCCGGGGAAGACCCATGCCAGCCGGACGGCGATGACGGTTCCACTCACTGCCAGGCCCAGGATTGCCAGCTGGAGCGGGCTGCGGGTCTCGGACACCGACTCCAGGATGGTGGGCAGCTGCAGGCCGATCAGGATGAAGACCAGCCCGTTCGTCACGAAGATGACCATCTGCCACACTCCGGATCCCAGGATGCGGGTGTCGGAGCCGAGCACGCGTGGCGCGGCACGACCCAGGATCAGGCCGGCGGTGACGACAGAGAGCACGCCGGAGACGGCGAGCGCCTCCGCGGGGATCCACGCCGCGAACGGCCCCAGCAGCGAGACCAGCACCTCCACCGGTGGGTCGTCGAGGCGTGCCGCCAGCTTCACCATCAGCCAGCCGACCACGGCGCCGATGGCGATGCCGCCGACGCTGACCACCACGAAGCTGATCGCGCCCTCGCCCAGGCTGAAGGTGCCCGTCACCGCCGCTGCCACCGCGACGCGCAGGGCCACCAGGGCGGTCGAGTCGTTGACGAGGCTCTCGCCCTCGAGGATGGTGACCACGCGGCGAGGCAGCCCGAGACGCTGCGCGATGGATGTGGCGGCGACGGCGTCCGGCGGTGAAACGATGGCACCCAGCGCGAAGGCAGGCGCCCAGCCGAGGCCGGGAACCAGGGCATGGACGACCAGGCCAACCACCACCGTGGTGGCCAGCACCAGGCCGATGGCCAGCAACGCGATCGGCCGGGCGTTCGCGCGGAGCTCGCGGGGCGAAGTGAAGTAGGCGGCGGAGAAGAGGATCGGCGGCAGGAAGAGGAGGAAGACGATGTCAGGCGGCAGCTCCACGCGGGGGAGGCCGGGGACGAGGCCGAGCAGCAGCCCGGCCACCGTCATCACGATCGGGTAGGGGATGCCGACTCGCCGGGAGAGGACAGCCAGCGCCGCCACCAGGCCCAGCAGGACCAGGACGATCTCGACCTCGTGCACGGCGCAAGCCTAGCGGCTGGGGCTAGACTGTTGGCCCATGAGCATCGAGCCGGCAGCCGCTCCCCGCGCGGCAGGCGAGGCGGCGGGGGCCGATTCTCCCGCCAGGTTCCTCTCCTCGACGATCCGCGACATGCCGCCCTCGGGTATCCGTCGCTTCTTCGACATGCTGGCCGAGATGAAGGACGTGATCAGCCTCACCATCGGTGAGCCGGACTTCACCACGCCCGAGCCCATCATCCGCGCGGCGATCGAGAGCCTGGAGGCCGGCGAGACGCACTACACCGCCAACGGCGGCATGATGGAGCTGCGGCAGCTGATCGTCGACGACCTGGCGGCCCGCTACCGGCTGGCCTACGACCCGCGGGGCGAGCTGATCATCACCGTCGGCGCCTCCGAGGCGCTCGACGCCACGCTGCGGGCCATCTGCAATCCCGGCGACGAGGTGATCTACCACGAGCCCTGCTTCGTGGCCTATGCGCCCTGCATCGAGCTCGCCGGCGGCGTGCCCGTCCCCGTGGCCACCACGGCGGCGACCGATTTCCGGCTCACCGCGGCGATGGTGGAGGCGGCGGTCACGCCCCGCACGCGCGCCATCTTCCTGGGCTACCCGAACAACCCGACCGGCGCCGTCCTCGATCGCGACCAGCTGGCCGCCATCGGCGAGGTGGCCGCGCGTCATGACCTGCTGGTGATCAGCGACGAGATCTACGAGCAGCTGGTCTACGGAGCGCACCGGCACACGCCATTCCCGGCGCTCCCCGGCATGCGGGAGCGGAGCGTGCTGATCGGCGGCTTCAGCAAGAGCTACGCGATGACCGGCTGGCGCATCGGCTACGTTGCCGCGCCGGCGGCCCTGATGGCCGGTATCGCCAAGGTCCACCAGTACGGGATCATGTGCGCGCCGACGGCTGCGCAGTACGCGGCCGTCGAGGCGCTTCGCTCCGGCCAGCCGTACGTGGCGGAGATGCGCGCGGAGTACGACCGGCGTCGGCGGCTGATGACCGAGCGCCTGAACGGGATGGGTCTGAGCTGCTTCGAGCCGCAGGGGGCCTTCTACTGCTTCCCGAACGTGACCGAGGCCACCGGCCTGGACGACGAGACGTTTGCGCAGGAGCTCCTCCGCGAGGAGAAGGTGGCCGTGGTCCCGGGCAGCGCGTTCGGCGCGTCCGGCGCCGGCCACGTGCGGATGTGCTACGCCACCGCCTACGAGCAGATCCTCGAGGCGATGGACCGCATGCAGCGCTTCGTCGGATCGCGCAGCGATGGCCGGCACGGCACATCGCAGGGCGGCGCTCGAGCCGACTGATGTCCGGGCATCGCCGCCGCCGGTGAGCGCCGGGTACTTCTCCGACGTCGCCGCCGGCTATCTCGCCACCATGGTCCCGTCACTCCTGCCGGTCGCCGCGCGCGTGGTCGCCCGGGCGCAGCTCGAGCCCGGCGAGCGGGTGCTGGACGTCGGGACCGGCACCGGTATCGGGGCCGCGGCGGCGGTTGGGGAGGAGCGTCGCGTGACGGGCATCGACAGTGCGGAGGGGATGCTCACCCTTGCGCGTGCGCAGGTTCCCGCCGTCCGCTTCCGGGAGATGGACTTCGAGCGGCTCGACTTCGGCGACGAGACGTTCGACTGCCTGCTGGCCGTCCACTCGCTGCTCTTCGCGGCCGATCGTGGCGCGGCGCTGGGCGAGTGGCTGCGGGTGACGCGTCGCGGCGGCCGTCTCAGCCTCTCGGTCCCGGGACCGAGCGACGCCGCGCCGGTCGCGATCTACGACGAGATCTACGCCCGCCACGGGATCGGTACCGGCGGTCGCTACCCGGAGCCCGAGGAGCTGGAGCGGCTGGCGGCTGCCGTCGGCTGGCGCGACCCGCGCACGGAGGTCGATCCCCGGCACGCCATCGTCCTGCCTGACGACGAGGCGTTCCGGCTGTGGCGCTCCATCGGCTCGCGCGGGGCGGCGACGGCGGACTGGACGCCGGAACGGCAGGACGCGCTCACCGACGAGATGCTTGCGGCCACGCCGCGGCAGCCGGACGGCTCGCTCCGCATCCCCTTCGGCGTGATCTACCTGGCGGCGCGGCGCTGAGCAGCCTCGTTACGTGCCGGCTCCGGCGTGGAGGATGCAGGCGCGGGCGAATGGCAGGAGCGCCGCGACGGAGCGCTCGGCCTCGCCTTCGGCAGTGGAATCGGCCGCGAGCTCGATCTTCGGCTGGTCGGCGATGACCCGCCAGACGCCTCGCACCTCGCCCGAGTCCTCGTTCACCTGCGCATCCGTCTGCAGGCGCATGGCGCGTACCGAGTTCCATCGGTAGAGCTCGCCGCGCAGGAGCCACGCGCCCTCGGGGTCGGCGCCGGCGGGACCGTACGAGTAGTCGAGCAGGCCGATGTCGGTCGCGACCAGGACGCGCAGCCGGCCGTTATCCGGGTTGATGGTGACGTGGGCGGCGTACTCCGCGGCGCCCAGCTCGCCCAGCTGGCGCTGCAGCAGGCCGCGGGCCCGGCCCAGGTTGTCCCATTCGCCGATCTTCATGGCCGGAGCCTAGCAGGCCGGGGACCGTCCGGCGTCCCAGCCCGTGTTGCACGGGCGCTCCGCGCGTCGCCGCTAGAATCGGAGCATGGCAGTGGCGACCAGGTACGAGACCGTCATCGGCATCGAGGTGCATGCCCAGCTGAAGACGGCGTCGAAGATGTTCTGTGGCTGTGCCACCGCATCGGCCCCCGGAGAGGCGGACGAACCGAACACGCGCACCTGCCCGGTCTGCCTGGGGATGCCCGGGACGCTGCCGGTCATCAACCGTCGGGCCGTGGAGCTGGTCATGCTGACCGGACTCGCGCTGGAGTGCCAGGTGGAGACCGAGGCGGTGCGCTTCGAGCGCAAGAACTACTTCTACCCCGATCTGCCGAAGGGCTACCAGATCAGCCAGTACGCACTGCCGCTCTGCTCGAATGGCCGCCTGCTGGTGCCGGTGCCCGCCGAGGGACGGAGCGTGACGATCGGCATCACGCGCGCCCACCTGGAGGAGGACACGGCACGTCTGCAGCACGGCGGCCGCGGCCACACGCTGGTCGACTTCAACCGGGCAGGCGTGCCGCTGATGGAGATCGTGACCGAGCCGGACGTGCGCTCGCCCGCCCAGGCGCGCGCCTACGGCGAGACGCTGCGTGACATCCTGCGCTACATCGGCGCCTCCGACGGCGACATGGAGACCGGCTCCATGCGCATCGAGGGCAACGTCAGCCTCAGGCCGATGGGCTCGACCAGCTTCGGCACCAAGGTCGAGGTCAAGAACCTCAACAGCTTCCGCTCGCTGGAGCGCGCCATGGAGTACGAGGTGCAGCGCCACGCCGAGGCGCTCGACAAGGGCGAGCGGCTGGTCCAGGAGACGCGCGGCTGGGAGGAGAACGCGGGGCGGACCATCCCGCAGCGTTCGAAGGAGGAGGCGAACGACTACCGCTACTTCCCGGAACCCGACCTGCCGCCGCTGCGCCCGCCCGCGGCCTGGGTGGACGAGCTGCGGGCCGTCCTGCCGGAGCTGCCGGCGGCGCGACGGGAGCGGTACGTCACCTCGCTGGGCCTCTCCGAGTACGACGCGGGCGTCCTCACCGCGGACGTCCAGCTGGCCGACTACTTCGACGCCGTCGTGGCGGCCGGTGCGACCCCCAAATCCGCGGCGAACTGGGTGAGCGGCGAGTTCAGCCGGCTGCTCAACCAGCACGCGAACGACGGGCTGCGCGCCGGAGCGGTGGCTCTGCCGCCGGCCGGGTTGGCGGAGCTCCTCGGCGAGGTCGATGCCGCTCGCGTCTCGGCCACGAACGCCAAGGCGGTCCTGGCGCGGACGTTCGAGAGCGGCGAGTCGCCGCGAGCGGTGATCGAACGCGAGAACCTGGCCCAGGTCAGCGACGCCTCGTCGATCGAGCGAGAGGTCTCGGCGGTGGTGGCCGAATTCCCATCCCAGGTGGCGGAATACCGGGGCGGGAAGCAGCAGATCTACGGCTTCCTGGTCGGACAGGTGATGAAGCGGACCGGCGGCCGTGCCGACGCCAGGCTCGTCAACGAGGAGCTGCGGCGCCAGCTGGACGCATGATCCTGGCCGGCTCCGCTGCGACCGGCGTGCTCCTCGGCATCGCCAGCCGCTGGATCGATACCGCGCCGTGGGCACCGGTCTGGATCGGGATGGTGGTCACGCCGTGGCTCATCGTCGCGTGGCTGGCCGGTGCGCTGACCGCGGATCCCTGGCCGGATGGACCGATGTCCGGGCTCGCCGCGCTCGCCGCCACGGTGGCCAGCTACCTCTTCGCCGCCGGCACCGATGCCGGCTCGCTGTGGTGGCTCCTCGCGCCGGTGGCGCTGATCGCCGGGCCGGCCTACGGCTGGGCCGGCGCAGCCTGGCGCGCTCGCGATCCCTTCGCCGCGCCCGGCCTCGCCCTGGTCGGCGCGGCCCTGCTGGTGGAGGGGTTGACGTTGCAGTTCGGCGATCGGGTCCTCCTCGAGCGCATCGGCTTCGGCGTCGAGTCGCTCATCGGCCTCGCCATCATCGTCATCGCCTGGAGGCGGCGGGCGTAGGGAGACACGGCGACCGGTATGCTTCAGCCGTGCCCGACGAAGAGCTCTGCGCGTTTGCCCTGTCCGTGCTGGACGAGACCGACGCCATCGCGCTGCGCCATCTCGCCGGCGGGCTGACCGTCCGGACCAAGGCCGATGCGACGCTCGTCACCCAGGCCGACACCCAGATCGAGCAGCTCCTGCGCCAGCGCATCGCCGAGCGCTACCCGTCGCACGGGGTGCTCGGCGAGGAGTTCGGGACGGAGGCCGGCGACGGCGAGACGCGCTGGATCGTCGATCCGATCGACGGCACCCACAACATGGTGCGCGGCATCCCCATCTTCGCCACCCTCCTGGCCGTCGAGCGCGAGGGACGCCTGGTGGCCGCTGCGGTATCGGCCCCGGCTCTGGCTCGCCGCTGGTGGGCATGGCGCGACGGCGGGGCGTACCTGCGCGACCTCCTGGGCGAGCGCCGGATCCGCGTCTCGGAGGTGGAGCGGCTCGAGGAAGCGCAGCTCGTCTGGTCCGGCCTGCGCGGGATGGAGCAGGCGGGCCGCGTGGACGCCCTGCGGGCACTCTCGCGCAGCGCGTGGCGCGACCGTGGCTTCGGGGACTTCTGGGGCTACATGCTGGTGGCGGAGGGAGCCGCCGATGCGATGCTGGAGTTCGGCCCCACGCTCTGGGACCTCGCGGCGCCGTCGCTCATCCTCGAGGAGGCCGGCGGACGCATGACCGACTTCTCCGGAGCGCCCACGCACACTGGGCCTGAGGCGCTGGCCAGCAACGGCCGGCTGCACGAAGCGATCCGGACCGTCCTCAGCCCACCATCGGCCAGCTGATCGCGCCCAGGCGCGCGTATCCTTCGAACGTGCCCGAGAGCCGGTTCCCCTCGCGCGGCATGATGGCGATCGTCGGCGTCACGGTCGTGCTGCTTGCCTTCACGCTGCTCGTCGTCCTCGACCCGCGGGTTGCACCGGCACTCGTCAACGAGCCACTGGACCTCGTCCTCACCGCGGCCTCGTCGCTCGTCGCCCTGGCCGTCGCCATCCTGGCCTGGATCCACTTCCGCGAGGACCGGGACCGCGCCGCGTTGTGGCGCGCGTCGGCCTTCCTGGTTCTGGCTGCAGGGAACCTGTTCTTCATCGGCCTGGTGGTCGGCGGACAGGCCGATCCGCTCGGGCTCTCGCTCGCGACAGCCGGCCAGCTGCCGCTCTGGACGGGCCTGGTCGCGCGTGGCGTCGCGGCGGCGCTGTTCGTCGTCGCCGGCACGGTCGCGCTCCGGCGAGAGGACGCCCGAGAGACGTCCGCGGCGCTCGTGGTCCTGGGACCGACCGCGCTGGTCGTGGTCGTCTCCGCGCTCATGGCCCTGGCCCAGAACGCGCTGCCACAGCTCCTCGCGCCCACGGCCATCGCCCAGCTTCGTGCCGACCCGACGGCGCCACTCCTGATCGAGAGCGGCCCGCTCCTGATCGCGCTGCAGGGCGGCATCGGGCTGGCGTTCGTGGCCGCCGCCGTCAGCGCATCCCGCCTGCACGTGGCGCGCGGCCGGCAGGTCGAGCAGTACCTTGCCATCGGCTTCATCCTCGCTGCCTTCGCCCAGGTGCATTCGGCGCTGCACCCGGGGTCGTACGCCTCGCTGGTCACGACCGGCGACCTGCTCCGCGTCGCCTTCTACGCCGTGCTGCTGCTGGTCGTGGCTGCCGAGGCACGAGCCGACATCCGGGCGCTGCGCGACGCCAACGCGGAGCTGCTCGCGCTGCGCGAGGCGGACGTGGAGCGCGCCACGGCCGAGGAGCGGGCGCGCCTCGCCCGCGAGATCCACGACGGGATGAGCCAGGAGCTGTGGTACGCCAAGCTCAAGCAGTCGCGCCTGGCGGGGGTGGCCGGCCTCCCGGAGGAGGCGCGGCAGCTCGCGGACGAGGTATCGGGCGCCATCGAGGCGGCGCTCTCCGAGGCGCGGCAGGCGATCCTGGCCCTGCGCCCCGCCGAGGGTGCCTCCTTCGCGCAGGTCCTGCAGCGCTTCGTGCAGGACTTCTCCGACCGATTCGGCATCCCGGCCGAGTCCAGCGTCGACCCCGTGGCCGAGACGCTGCCCGCGCGTCAGCAGGCCGAGCTGCTGCGCATCGTGCAGGAGGCGCTCAACAACGTCCACCGCCATGCCGATGCCACGCGCGTTCGCGTCGAGCTGCAGGCCGTGGACGGCGCCCTGCAGCTGGTCGTCGCGGACAACGGGCGCGGCTTCACCCTCACCCCGGCGGCGGCCAGTCGCTATGGTCTGCGCAGCATGCGCGAACGCGCGTCGATCATCGGCGCCGAGATTCGCATCGATTCGGCCCCGAGCGACGGCACGCGCGTGCTGCTGCTGCTTGCGCAGCCGATGGAGGGAGGCGGATGACGACCGAGGCGCCGCTCCGGGTGATGCTGGTCGACGACCATGCCCTCGTCCGCTCAGCGGTGCGCCAGGCGCTGAGCGCGAACGACGTGGAGGTGGTGGGGGAGGCTGCCACGGCCGACGACGCCCTCCTGCTGGCGCCGCAGCTGCGTCCCGACGTGCTGCTGCTGGACATCAACCTGCCCGGCAGCGACGGCATCCGCGTGCTGCGCGAGTTGCGGCCGCGCCTGCCCGAGACCAAGATCGTCATGCTCACCGTGTCGACGGACCGCCGCGACCTGCTCGACGCGGTGCGCGAGGGCGCCGCCGGCTTCCTGACCAAGGACCTCAGCCCGGATGCCCTGCTGCGCGCCGTCCGCGGCATCCGGCGTGGCGACCTTCCGATGTCCCGCGCCATGGCCGCTGAGGCCCTGAGAACCCTGGCCTCGCGCTCCGCGCCGTCGACCAGAGCCGGCGGTGATGACCTGGATGCTCTCAGCGTCCGCGAGGGAGAGGTGCTCCGCGAGCTGGCCGCGGGCCTCACGGACCGCGCCATCGGCGAGAAGCTGGGCATCTCGCCACGCACCGTGGAGACGCACGTGGGGAGCGTCCTGCACAAGCTCGGCGTGCGGAATCGGGCGGAGGCCGCCCAGCGCTATCGCGAGGCGCGCGAGGAGTAGCTGCTCTCGGCCGACTCGCGCAGGACCTGCTCGATCTCACGCCGGTAGCGCAGGCCGGACGAATGACGGCTCAGCCAGCGCAGGTATTCGGCGTCCTGCTCCACGATCTGGCGCAGGCTCATGCCCGCATAGCGCCCGAACGACAGCACGCTCGCTCCATCGTCTTCAGCCGGCTGCGCTGAGCCGTTTCCGGACGTCGCCGCCCGCTCGTGCGCCCGCCACCGCGCGGCGAGGCCGCCGCTACCCGCCGGCCGAGCCTCGTACCCGGTTCCGACATCGCCCGGGCCGACCGGCTGCAGGCTCCGCTCAGCGTCGTACTGCTGGCGCTTTCGCGGATCACGCAGCACGGCGTAGGCGCGGTTGAGCTCCGACATGCGGTACTCCTCGACGCCGCTGATGTCGCGGTCGGGATGCAGCCGTCGCGCGAGGGCGCGGAACGCCGCGGTGACGACCTCGGCATCGGCCTCCGGATCGACCTGCAGGACCTTGTAGTAGTCGCGCATCGGCCTCATACCTTACGCCCTCGCATCACCGCGCGCGCGGCGGACACCTGGACGCGGAGCAGGCGTGGCTGGTCGACCTCGACGGCCAGGTCGGAACCATCGGTCAGCTCGATCAGCAGCAGGCGTTCCATGCTCACCGCCATGTCCTTGATCCGATCCAGTGCGATCTCCTCGATCCGCTCGCTGCCGACGTGGATGAGCCGCCCGGACGTCAGGTAGAGCGTCCCGCCCGATGGCCTGCCGCCCTCCCGTCGCTCGAGGAGCGCGGCGCGCCGCTCCGCGTGCAGCTGCTCGTCGGGGCGGACCTGGATGACAGGGTCGATCCGCGCGTCGAGGACGGGAAGGAGCTGGTGGAGGAGGCGCTGCCGCTCGGCGTCGGCGGCGGCCTCGTCCGCAGCCACGCGCGCGGAGATGGACTGGGCGTCCCGCAGCGCCGCCGCTTCGGCCGTCACCGGAGCAGTCTGGCTGGAGTCGTCCGGAGGGCGGCGTTCCGGGAAAGCGTCGTTCCGGCGCGACATGCGCCCGAGTGTAGGCGCAGCGGCCGCGAGCGGGACTGCTGAGTCGGATGACTCTCCCTCCGGGGCTCCCTGTCTCCCTGCCGGGTGCCTTGCCCCGTCGTCCGAGTTCACGCTGCCTCCTCGCGGCCGTCGCCTGCAGGAGCTCGGCGGCTCGGTCGCCGTGTCTCAAGACTCCTGCGCTACCCCTCCTGGAGCTGTGACTGTATGGCCCGATGCCGTGGCCTGTCGTCCGGGAAAGTACCGATTCGCCTACGGAGGGAGCTTCTCCGTACCGGTGCGACCCGTACGGGGCCGATGGGGTACGGAGCCTGTGATCCGTACCTACCCCCACCCCGTCCCGGATTCCATCTGCGCCATCTGCGGCGCCTAATGACGTCCAACGGCTGCCGGGATGTGCCCGCGCGGCAGTAGAGGGGGTGCTCCCCCGGGAGGACTAATCAACCCATGTTTGGGAAACGACTCTCCAGGGCGCTGGCCGTATCTGCGGTCGCTGCGCTCATGCTCGCCGTCTCGGTGTTTGCCGACGACATCTCAAATAACCTCGACGCGACAGTCGATGCGACGGCCGAAACAATGTCGCTGACCGCGGGCGGCGCGACCGGCAGCGTCGGCCTGAAGGTTGTTCCAGCGAACGGCGACGGAAAGAACGGGTGCAACCTGACTGGTAGCACCACGCTGGTTGTGTCTGATTACCAGCAGCGACACGAGCGTCGCGACGGTCAGTCCCATCGTCCATCACCTTCGGCTCCTGCGGCGACACTCCCCTCATCGCGGTGACACCGGTTGCTGCCGGCAGCGCTACGGTTTCGCTGTCGCAGACCTCAAACAGCACAGACGGGACCTTCAATCTTGCGCCCGCCACGTTCACGGTCAACGTGATGTCGGGCGTGGTCGACACCGATGGTGACGGCGTCGCGATGCCGTCGACAACTGCCCGACGGTGGCGAATGCGAATCAGGCTGACACCGACGGCGATGGTGTCGGTGATGCGCTGCGACGCAATGCTCACGCACCAGCCGTAGCTACCGCAGCCGATGACGCCGACGGCGACGAGGGCGATACCCTCGAGACCAGCGGTGCCTTCTCCGACGGGGATGGCAACAGCTCGCTGACGCATCACCAAGAAGTCGGGCGCTGGTGAAGTCATCGACAACGGCGATGGGACGTGGTCGTGGAGCCTCGCGACGACGGACGATTCCAGCGGGACCGTGGTGGTCGAGGCAAGCGACGGCGAGCACACCGCTGCACAGGACTCCTTCGACTGGTCGGCGTCCAATGTCGCACCTGTGATCAGCGCGGCGTCCTTCGGCTCGGCCCCCGCGTCGTGCCCGACGGCGGAAGGCGCGAATAACGCCAGCCTGTCGATCACATTCACCGATGCTGGCTCAGGCGACACGCACTACGCAGACATCGACTGGGACAACGACGGGACCTACGATCAGACGGTCGACCCGTGCACCAGCGGCACGGCGATCCCGC
This sequence comes from uncultured Chloroflexia bacterium, assembly GCA_963777045.1. Classification (GTDB taxonomy): domain Bacteria; phylum Chloroflexota; class Limnocylindria; order QHBO01; family QHBO01; genus JAPSGM01. Next base: position 67,088 of record CAVZPD010000027.1, on the reverse strand, counting down.
ACTCTTACGGGGCGCCGGTTCTCACACCTCACAGGTTCGCGCGACCGACGATGACGGCGGCGCGTCGAACACCGACGACGCCTCGGTCACGGTGAACTACAACCTGAGCAGCATCCGGCAGCCAATCAACGACACGCGCAACCGGTCAGTCGGCGAGCGTGTTCAAGTACGGCAGCACAGATTCCGGTCAAAGTCATCGTGACCAACTTGCGATGGCTGCACGCTCTAGTGACCTGACTCCAAGGTGCAATCATGGAAGCAGCGGCCGGCGCGACGCCTGCACCGGCGTTGAAGAGGTCGACAACCTCGACGAGCCATGCTGACCTGGGAACACGATGCGGTTCTCGGATGGGTCAAGCGGGCGCTTCATCTACAACTCGCAGGCGACGCCAACGACAGCACGAGCACCTGCTACCATCTGGTTCTGACCTTCGCAGGAGACGTGCCAGTCCGTCTCGGCCAGCTTCAGCTTCAAGAAGGTAGCGTTCTACCTCGAACGCAGGAAGGCCGGTCCGAAAGGGCCGGCCTTCTTCTTTGCCTAGCGCGTGGCGAGAGCGAGCGCCTCGATGAGGGTCGCTTCGGATTCGGGCGAAATCGCCAGTCGGCCACCATGGACGGGCACCATCAGCAGGGTCGTCGCCTCGTCCAGCGCGATGACGTCCACCAGGCGCTCTCCGCCGAGCTGACCCTCGCCGAAGCGTACGCCCAGGCCCGCGACCCGCGCTTCGAGCGGCCGCCGCGAGAACCTGACCCAGAGCCGCTTGATTTCGCCCTTTCGAAGCCGATATCGCCGCGTTCCGAACACCGACCGCAGCTGGAGCTCATTCGGCACCGCCTCGAGGCGCAGCGATGCAAGGTAGGCCCCGAGCAGGACGGCGTAGGCCAGCACGATGCCGCCAACCAGGTAGAGGGTGGTCGCCACCAGGCCGAACGTGGTTGTGGCGGTCAGGACGCCCGCTGCACCGATGAGCGCGCGCAGGCCAACGACCAGCAGGAGGCGAGGGAGGCTCCGCCGCAGCGGAATCGGCCAGGGCCCGGACGAAGAGTCCGCCATGGCGTGGATGGTATCGGGCCGATGGAACGTCCGGTGAAAGTTCTGCTCCGAGCCGCTCCTACGCCTCGGCGGCCAGCGTCACGTAGTCGGTCGCCGAGAGGACGCCAACCGGCCGGCCATGCGGATCGACCGCGACCACCCGGTGCACCCGGTTCTCCAACATCACCCGCGCCGCCTCGATCACCGAGCAGTCCAGGTCGACGGTCACCGCCGGTGATGTCATCAGCTCGCCGACTCGCAGGCCGGACGGCTTCTTCCGCAGCAGGGCAGCCACGTGCAGACCGGGGCCCCAGACGAGATCCGACTGCGACAGGACGCCGACCAGGTTGCCGTCGTCGTCGACGACCGGCAGTCCGGTGATGCGATTGGCACGCAGAATCTCCTGGGCCTGCTCGATGGAGGAATCGGCGGATACCGTGATCGGATCCACGCTCATGACGTCGCCGACCACCAGTTCCTTGAGATCGAGCGTCATCGGGTCACCTCGCGCTGCTGTGGCGCCCATTGAGGCCTATCGGCGCCGACGGCTGCAGGGCCGATGGGCACGAGATGCCGGGCTGAAGGGCCCGGCGAGGTCATTCAGCTCGGGTGGTGGACCGGCGTCCGCTGCTCGCGCTCGGCGAGGAGGCGAAGGATCGCGCCGCGGTATCGCACGCCGGAGGAGTGGCGGCTGAGCCAGCGCAGGTAGTCGGGGTCAGCCGCCAGGATGTCGGCGAGCGACCAGCCCTCGTACCGTCCGAAGTCGATGCGGATGGCGCCCAGCTCGTCGCTGTCCCGGTTTCGGAGGCGCTGCGCCAGGGCGCCAGCTCCGACGCCGCGTCCCGCATGACCCGGACCGACCGCCACCCGCTTGCCGGCGATCGACTCGTCCTGCAGGCGCCGATCGTAGTCCTGGCGCTGCTGCGGATCGCGCAGGACGGCGTAGGCTCGATTCAGCTCGGCCATGCGGTAGTCATCGACGCCGGTGATGTCGCGATCCGGGTGCAGCCGCGCGGCGAGCACGCGGTAGGCCGCGCTGATGACGTCCGGTTCCGCCTCGGAATCCACCTGCAGGATTCGGTAGAGGTTGCCTTCGCGCAATCCGTGCCTCCCCTCGTTCGCGGATGCTCGCCGCGATGTAGGCACTACTTGCAATCGGCGGACCACGCCGCGGAGGCTCGGGGCTGGAAGAGCGCAGGTGCACGCTCATCCGTCGTGGCTGCGGCTCTTCCTCTCCTGCTCCGACTACTGCTGAGGCAGCAGGAGAGCCCGGGCCGTCGACCCGGGCTCTCGCCGCGCCTTGGAGGAGCGAGCGCGGTTACTTGTTCTTCGCGTGCCCCTTGCCGTGGTCGCCGCGGTTCTCCGAGTTGCCCGGACCGTCGGAGACTTCGGTCGGTGGCTCTTCGGTTGGCTCTTCCACGACGTCAGTCTGCCAGCATGTCACGCGGGCGGCTTCGCTCACGGCGCCGCCGTGGTTCTCGTTCGGCCCGCCGACCTCGTCGCCCTTCGCGACTTCGCTGACGCACTTGCCGTGGCTGTTCGGCTCATCGGCCGTCGCCTGCTCTTCGTCGACCTGCTCTTCGTCGACCTGCTCTTCCTCCGGCGCCTGCTCCTCTTCTGTCTCCTCGTCGAGCTGCTCGTCGGGATCCTCGTCGGATCCGAGCAGCAGGGAGTGGACGTAGGCGGAGATCTGCTGGCCGCGATTCTCGTTCGAGGCCGTTTCAGGGTGCGCGCCGAAGGCGCTGGATACCGAGAGGGTGAGGAGGGCTGTCGCCGCGAAGGCGGCCAGCCAGCGCGTTCGGATTCTCGTCATTCGATGATCGCTCCCGTTGTGAGCATGGCGTGCGGACGGATGGATGAATGTCGCTCCAGTGTCGCATCGCAACGCGCAACTGCGGCCGGTACATCAGGGTCAACGCCCACGGGACCTTCGGGAGCAGCGTACGATGCACCGATGCCAGTCGCCACGATCAACGACGTACCCACCGCCTACGACGAGACGGGAGACGGACCGCCACTGCTCCTGATCCATGCCGGCATCACCGACCGGCGCATGTGGGACGACGTGCTGCCGGCCCTCTCGGCCGGCCATCGGACCATCCGATTCGACCTGCAGGGTTACGGCGACACGCCGCTGCCCGACGGACCCTTCTCCTGGACCGCCGACGCGCGGGAGCTGCTGCGCAATCTGGAAGTGGAGCGAGCCGACGTCATCGGCGTCTCCGTCGGCGCGGGGGTGGCGCTGGACCTGGCTCTCGCGCAGCCCGATGCGGTGCGCCGCCTGGTCCTCGTTGCGCCGGGGTTCAGCAGCTGGGACTGGAGCCCTGCCATGGATGCGTTCGACGAGGCCGAGCGGGCGGCTGTCGAGGCCGGTGACCTGGACGAGGCGTCATGGTTGAACGTGCGCTTCTGGCTCGACGGGGAGCAGCGCTCGCCCGAGGCCGTGGATCCGGAGCTGCGACGCCGCGTCTTCGAGATGCAACGTCGCGCGTTCGAGGTCGACAACGATGCCGCCGAGGGCAGCTGGCTGGTGCCCGACCGGGCTGATCGGCTGGGCGAGCTGGCGGCGCCGACCCTGGTCGTGGTCGGCGAGCTGGACCAGCCGGACTTCGCGACCATCGGCCGCCACATCGTCGAGCGCGCACCGGACGCTCGCCTGGAGATGATGCCGGGCGTCGCGCACCTGCCGCCCATGGAGGCGCCCGCCACGTTCGCGCAGCTCGCGCTGGACTTCCTCGACGGCTGACGCTTACCGGGACGCTACTAGTCCGAAGGTGCCGTGGCGCGCGTCATTCCGCGAAGTCGGAGGAAGCCGTCGATCGAGGATGGCCGGCCGAGGAACGATGCCACCAGCTCGTCGCCCGGCTTCGAACCATTCGGTTCCAGGATCGTCCGGCGGTAGTCGGCGCCCACCGCGGCGGAGGTGATTCCCTCGTTCGCGAAGCGGCTCCACATGTCGTCGCCGATCACCTCGGCCCAGAGGTAGCCGTAGTAGCCGGCATCGTAGCCGCCCATGAGGTGCCCGAAGCCGGCGAGCATGAAGGTGCCTTCGGGGTAGGGGAGCTGTGTCACCGCGTACGCGTCGCGGGTGGCGGCGTCGAGATCGGGCTCGCCTTCCACCGCGTGCAGCGCGAGATCCATCGTCCCGAAGAAGACCTGACGGGCGTTGCGCAGGCCGACGTTCAGGTAGCGCGCAGCGACCATCCGCTCCAGGAGCTCCCCAGGCAGCGCCTCTCCGCTTCGGTGGTGACGGGCGAAGCGAGCCAGCACCTCCGGCTGCCAGACCCAGTGCTCCATGATCTGCGACGGCGCCTCGACGAAGTCCCACTCGGTCTCGGCGCCGGAGAACCGCGTGAAGCGGGCACGTGACAGCGACATGTGCAGGATGTGGCCGAACTCGTGGAAGAAGGTCTCGATCTCGCCGTGATCGCCGTGGGTCAGCAGGCTCGGTGCATCGGCCGATGGCGGCGTGAAGTTCGCCACGATGGCGCTCACCGGCACCTCGCGCCCCCCATCGGCCCGCTCGTGCGCGATCACGAGGGGAAACGCGGCCGCATGCCCGTACTTGCCGTCGCGCGGGAAGAGATCGGTGTAGAAGCGCGCCAGCAGCTCGCCACTGGATCGGTCCAGGATCTCGTACGCCGCGACCGATGCATGCCACGCCTGTGCGTCCTCGACTTCGCGGTACTCGAGCCCGAACACCTCGCCGGTGAGCGCGAACATCCCGCCGATGACGTCGGCCAGGGGGAGGTACTGGCTGACCGCCTGCTTGTCGACGCCGTACTCCTCGCGAGACAGCCGCGCGTCGTAGTAGAGCCAGTCCCACGGCTGGAGGGGAGCCGGCACGCCGTCGGCCGCAGCGATACGCCGCAGCTCCTCGATCTCCCGGCGCGCCGCCGCCTCGAGCGGCGGGAGGAGGTCGGCGTAGAACTGCCGCACGCGCTGCGGGGAGCCAGCCATCTTGACGTCCATCGCGTAGTCGGCCCAGGTGGCGTGTCCAAGGAGCTCCGCGATCCGGCGTCGTAGCCGCAGCGCCTCCTCGAGGAGCGGGCGGTTCGCCTCGACCGCCTTGTTCCAGTTCTTGCGGAAGAGCTCCTCGCGCAATTCGCGGTCGTGGGCGAGCTCCAGGAAGGGCTGGACCTCCGGGTAGTCGAGGCTGACGCGGAAGGTGCCCGGTGCCTCGCCGGCCTGCAGGCGCGCGACGTAGTCGTCGGGGAGGCCAGCCAGCCCGGCGCGATCGACCTCGATCCAGTCCCGGTACTCGTTCAGGTTCCGCTGGAAGGCCACCTCCAGCTCCACCAGCCGGGACCGCAGCTGCTCGAGCTCGACACGCTGTTCGCGGGGCAGCTCGTGGCCCGCGCGGCGCAGGTCACGAAGCCAGTGCTCCAGCAGGCGGCGCGGCTCACCCTGGAGTTCCGCCGCCTCATCGGTCGCGCCGAAGGCCGCGACGGCAGCGTGGACGTCCTCGCGGAAGATGATCGCGACCCGCCACTTGCTCATGCGCTCCTCGGCGTCCTGTCCCGCGTCGCGCACGGCCGGATCGGGGTGGACGTGCGCCATGAAGGCGCTGCGACCGTAGCCCAGCGACAGTTCGGCGCCCGCCAGCTCCAGGAGCCGCAGCGTGCCCTCGAAGGTCGGAGCGTCGGTCGCGGCGACCGCCCGCTCGACGAGGGCATCGGCCCGTGAGAGGGCCGCATCGGCCTCGCGGGTCACCGTTTCCGGGGTCACCGCGGTGTAGTCGTACATCACCACGGCATGCTAGCCCTTGCTCAGCCGGATCGCTTCGCCGCGTACATCCTGCTGTCTGCGAGACGCAGCGCCTCGGTCAGGTCCCCAAAGGGCTCCGGCGCCGCCCAACCCACGGAGAGCGAGAGGCGCAGCTCGCCGTTCGCTCCCCGCCAGGTGTCGCAGGCCTCGTGGATCCGTTGCACGACCGATTCGACGACCTCGCTGCCGGTCTCCGGCAACAGCACGCCGAACTCGTCGCCACCGATGCGCGCCACCATGTCCGTTTCCCGGACGGCCCGCCGCAGGATCGTTGCCGCCGCACGAAGCAGCTCATCTCCGGCTTCGTGTCCGAAGCGGTCATTGACCTCCTTGAGGCGGTCCACGTCGACCGACATGATCGCCACCGGGCGCCGGTAGCGAGCGCGCCGTCGCCGCTCGGCCTCCATGGCCTCGCTCCAGGCGATCCGATTGCCGAGTCCGGTCAGGTCGTCGGTACGGGCCTCCCTGGCGAACCGATCGCGCTCCGCGCTGAGCTCCTCGCGCGCCGCCGCCTGGGCGAGCAGCACCTCGGCGGCATCGGCGAGGGATCGACCAACGCGCTGGCACAACTGGGTGAAGCCACGCGCGTGCTTGCCGGCGTGCCCCACCAGCAGCAGACCGCGATTTCGACCGGAGCCGATGCCGAGCGCGTAGCGCGACACCAGGCCCCCGCCACGTCCAAGGCGTCCGCGCTCCCGCACGTCCTGCTCGAGGAGAGGCGCACCGTCCAGGCGCGCCGCGATGCGCTGCAGTTCCAGGCACAGCTTCGGGTCATCACAGGCTTCCTGTTCTGCGCCGCTGAGCTGGACCATCGGTCCACTCGCACCGCGAACGAGGACGGCAGCGAAGTCACAGGAGAGGGTGGCCGCGGCCACGTCCGCGATGTGGCGCGCGGTCTCGCGCAGCGACTCGGGGTGGTAGTCCATGAGCTGACGGATGGCGTCCACGACCTCCAGCTCATCGGCCAGGAGCTTCGCAGTCGGGATGCCGCCGATTTCCGCAACTGCCTCGGTGGCCAGGCGTCGCAGCTCGCCGTCGGAGAGCCGGATCGGCTCGGCGTCGCCGAACACCACCAGGTGCTCATCGCCGAGCGGAATGATCGCGGCGTGCCTGCTCCAGTACGGCCCGATGATGCGGCTCGGATCATCGCCCTTGACGCGAACCGGGAAGCCGCCGCGGATGGCGCGTCGGACGACCGGCTCCTCGGACAGCTGCGTTTCGACCAGCCCGGCCCAGCCGGCGCCACGCCCGTGACCGCCCGCCAGCCGCACGGCAGCGGCATCGCGGTCGAACACCAGCACGTCGCGCGACTCCGACGGCGAGGCCTTCCCGGGACGACGCAACGTCGACCTGCGCGCCATCGTCACGCCTTCGCCGTCGCGGCAGGGGCGAGGATGCTGGCGAGCGGTATCGAGCTTGCGGACACGGTCGGGGAGCCGATGACGATCGATTCGGCGGTCACGCGCCGAGTCTGCGTTGCCATCGCCAGGACCGGTATGGCCCGATAGGACCATGCGGCCCGGTTCCGATTCAGGTCCCGCCGCGGGCCATCCATACGCCGTGCCGCAGCTCGCTGACCCGCGCCAACCGCATGCGCCACTCGCCGTAGTCGATCGTTGCGACCACGCTCAGGATCGCCCGCCGGTCGTAGTCGCTGCGAAGGGGATAGGAGCGGCGCAGCACCAGCAGCCGCTCGAATGTCTCGTCCTCCGGCTGCCGTTCCATGACCACCTCGCTCCCTCGGGACCGGCTGCACGCCGGCCGATAGCGGGAAGCGCATGCGAGAGCCGTGCCACCAACGAGTTCGGCACGCCGAGAACGGCACGAATCCGGCAACGAAAACCGCGGCATGAGGCAGGAGCAGTGGTGGCGTACGCGGACGCGCTGCCGCTCTTCGTGCCGTGGGCGCTCGTGCCGTGGGAGATCGCGCTGCCGCTGTGGCGCGCCGCAACGGTTGTCGCGTTCACGCTCTCCGCGGCGTGGGCCGCGCGCCGCGCCCCGCGCACGACAGCCCTCGCGCTTGCCTCGCTGGCGATCCCCATCGGGATCAACCTGGATACCGGCAACCTGACGCTCCCCATCACCGTCGCGCTCTTCTGGGGCGTGGCGCGGCCCGGCCGTCCTGCAGGCGCGATCTGGGGCCTGGCGACGGGCGTGAAGTGGGTCACGCTCCCGCTCATCCTGCTGCTGGGGCCCGCCGACAGGCGAGCGGGGATGGCCGTCCTGGCCGTCGCGCTCCTCGCCGGCCTGGCACTCTGGCCGGAGACGGTCCAGCAGATCGAAGCGGTGCTCGGGGTCAGCCGGCCGTTCCGCTGGGACTACCTGGTGCTGGCCTGGGCCGCCATGCCGTTGGTCATCGCGAGGGACCTCCCGAGCAGGGCCTGGCGCCGCGTCAGCCGCCCTCGAGCGGCCAGGGTCCGCGAGAGCACCTCCTCGCCCCCAGGCTAGCGCCGCTGCGACCCCGCGGTCGCGTCGCTCAGCCAGGCCAGTGCATCGGCCGCGTGACGCAGCACTGAAACGTGGCCCTCGCCGCCCCTGGACCACAGTTCGGCGCCGGGAATCCGCTCTGCCAGCCACGTGCTGTGGGCCGGCGGCACGACGTGATCCTCAGTACCGGCCAGCAGCAGGGTGGGCACGGATATCGTCCCCGGATCGAAGCCCCATGGGGCGACGTAGGCGAGGTCGTCGTCCACCACGGGGGCCGGACCGTCGCGCAACGCCGGTCCGACGACCCTGCCGAACCAGGACCACTCGCCCTCCAGCGCGGCCCAGTCGGCAGGGACGAATCCCGGCTCGCCCGCTGCCGCCTGCGCCTCGTACGCCTCCTTGGCATCGCGGCCGCGGGTGGCTGCTCGAAGAGCGGCTTCGCTGGACGGGGCCATCCCGGCGAACCATTCGAGCCCGTGGGTGCCGTAGGGTGCCAGGCTGGCGCCGATCACCGCGCCGCTGACGCGGTCCGGCAGCAGCGCCGCGGCGGCGAGCGCATGCGGTCCACCACCCGAATGGCCCATCACCGCGAACCGCTCGATGCGCAGGGCATCTGCCAGGACCTCCACGTCGCCGGCCGCGGATGCCACGTCGCGGCCGGGATTCGGGTCCGAGCCCCCGTAGCCGGGCCGGTCGTAGGAGACCCAGCGAATCCCGAGCCGGTCCGACGCCGGGAAGAGCGGCTCCGGCGGTAGGCCGATGTTCGGCGTGCCATGGTGCCAGACCACCACCAGGCGCTCCTCGCTGCCCGCGGGGGACCGATCGTAGGCGTGGAGCGTGCGCCCATCGGCCACGGTGACGTCGAGGGTTCGCATCGGTTCGGTCACCCCGATTCGAGGACCTGGCGCAGCTTCGCGGCGAAGGCGTCCGGCTTGCCCGCCTGGCCGTACTCGCCGCCCAGGAAGCCGCCATGGTTGGACGGGAAGACCACCGCCGCCGTGCCAAGCCGCTCGGCAACCGCGAACGCGGTCCGTGCCGAGAGCGTCTGTCCTGACTCCGCACCCACCGCGACGATGACGCTCGTTGGCGCCGCGCGGAGGGCGTCGAAATCGAAGGCCTGGACCGGGCTCGACCCCATGTTCTGACCCAGCAGCGGGTCGTCGCGCGAGCCGTCGTCCGCGATGGGCAGGCCGAACATGGCCGGATCCGGCGCCGGCCCATCGGGCCAGTCGCCGGGGATCTCGCCATCGTGGCTGACCAGGGCGATGAAGCGCGCCATACCCGCGCCGAAGCCCTCGCGCATGTAGGTCTCGTGCACGGAATGCGATGCCTTCGCTGCAGCATCCGCATCGGGCAGGTAGCTCACCGCCGGCGGTTCGTGGGCCACCAGGATCCGAACGTCCCCGGGATGCCGGGCAACCAGCACGAGGGCATTCACCGCGCCACCGCTGCTGGCGAACAGGTCCACCGGGGCGCCAACGGCCCGGATGAGCCGATGCAGGTCGTCGGCGTGCTCGTCGGGCGTGGACGGCGCCGATGGATCGGCCTTCGTGCTCCGCTCCACGCCTCGCGGGTCGTAGGTGACGACGGTCCGATCCGGGAAGTGACCGGCCAGGGTGGTGAACCCGGCCGCGCCCATCGGCGAACCGATGAGCAGCAGGGGCGGCTCGCTGTGCTGCCCATTGCTCCTGACGTCGTAGGTGAGCGTCGCCCCGGAAACCTCGAGCGTCCGCGTCGCCGGCACGATCGCCGTGCTCATCCTGCGTCCTCCGCCAGGATCGCGTCGATCTGGCCGACGGCCTGCTGCAGGCCCTCTTCCATGCCCATGGCCAGGAGCTGTTCCATCGCCTCGGTGCTCGGAAAGATGCTCTCGATCGACATCCGGGTCTTCCCCTCGCCGACCTCCTGGATGCTCACCCGAGCGATGCTCTCCGGGAACTCGGTGTTCGGCGATCCGTCCTCGTTGGCAAACCCGTCGCGAAAGACGAGCCGATTGGGTGGCTCGACCTCATCGATCTCCCAGTAGCCCCGTGGCTGGTCGCCCTCCGGCCCGGTCATGTGGTAGGCGGTCCGCCCGCCGACGCGCAGGTCGTGCGCGGTGAACGTGGCGGGGTAGGTCGGCGGACCCCACCAGCGCTCCAGCTGGCGCGGATCGGCCCAGAGCTGCCAGACGCGCTGCGCCGACGCAGCGAACTCGGCCTCCAGGACCATGGTGCGGGATGCCGGATCCTTGCGGACGGCGGTAACGGTCATCGGTCTGTCTCCTGCGTCTCGGTGATGAGCCCGGTCATGCGGTCGATCCGCCCGCGCCAGAGCTCCTCGTACTGGTCGAGCAGCCGCCGCGCCGTGCGGAGCCCCTCGAGGTTTGTGCGGACGACCTTGCGGCGGCCGATCCGTTGCTTCGTGACCAGGCCGGCCCGCTCGAGGATCGCGACGTGCTTCTGCACCGCCGCGAAGCTCATGGCATAGTGGCCGGCCAGCTCGGCGACGCCCTCCCGCGCGTCGATGGCGCGGCGCACGATGTCACGCCGGGTGGCGTCGGCCAGCGCGCCGAAGATGCGGTCATGGTCGGGGAGGGCTTGCATTGGTACAACCATAGGGTTGTATGATGCGTCCTGTCAAGAACAGCCAACGGGAGAACGCGAGAGATGGCCACGGCAAAGCCCTATCCATGCCTCTGGTTCGATAAGGACGCGGAGGAAGCGGCCGAGTTCTACGCGAGCCTGCTGCCAGACAGTCGCATCGAGAACGTGTCGCGCTCGGCGGCGGACTCGCCCAGCGGCCCGGCGGGAAGCGTGCTGACGGTCGACCTGACGCTGGGTGGCCAGCGCTTCATGCTCCTCGCCGGCGGCCCGCAGGGCTTCAAGTTCGACGAGTCCGTCTCGTTCGTGATCGAGACCGAGGACCAGGCCGAGACGGACCGTCTCTGGGACGCCCTCACCGCGGATGGCGGCGAACCGGGTCCCTGCGGCTGGCTCAAGGATCGCTACGGCCTCTCCTGGCAGATCACCCCGCAGCGCCTCAATGAGCTGATGGGCGATCCTGACCCAGAGCGTGCCCGCCGGACCATGGAGGCCATGCTGAAGATGGGCAAGATCGACATCGCCGAACTGGAGCGCGCGGCCGACGCCGCCTAGGAGGACGAGATGGACTTCAACAGCATCCTCATCGGCTCGGAGCAGCCCGAACGCCTGGTCGAGTACTACGGGCGCCTGTTCGGCGAGCCGGCCATGGCCGATGGCGGCTACACCACCTGGCAGATCGGCTCCGGGTGGGTGAGCGTCGGCGCGCACAGCGAGGTGCACGGTGAGAACTCGGCCCCGGGCCGGCTCATCTGGAACCTGGAGACCGCCGATGTACGGGGCGAGTTCGAGCGGATGAAGGCGGCCGGCGCGATCGTGATCCGTGAGCCGTACAACTTCGAGGAGTATCCAGACGCCTGGATCGCGACCCTCGCCGACCCGGACGACAACTACTTCCAGCTGATGTCGCCGATGGGCGAGCCCGAGGAACTCGATCGGTCATGAGCGAACAGGGTTGGCGGGAGTTCCTCTCCGCAGAAGGGGTAGATGACTGGGTGGTATTGCACGGCGGCCCGACTGCCGTGTTTCGCGTTGGGTCACACCTCGAGGCGGCCCGACTGGTCGCGGCCGTCGCGGCCCTTCCGGGCCTGCTGCCGCGCACGACCTTCACAGTAGCTGCCGACCGCCTCACCGTCCGTCTGACGCGCGAGATGTGGGCCATCGAGCCGGAGCACGTCGAGCTGGCGCGGGCGGTGTCTGCGGTGGTGCGCAAGCACGGCGCACCTGCCGACCGGGCCGCCGCGCAGGAGGTCCAGCTGGCGATCGCGGCAAAGCCCGACGAGCTCGACATCGGCTTCTGGCGTGCGGTACTTGGTTACGACCCGATCGCCGACGACAACGGCATCGACCCCCTGGGCCAGGGGTCGACGGTCTGGATGCAGGACCTCAACCCGGAGAAGCCGCTGCGGCACGCGATGCACGTCGACGTGTCGGTCGCCCGCGAGCACGCGGAGGCACGGCTGGCGGCGGCGTTGGCCGCGGGTGGGCGGATCGTCGACGACTCCGAGGCGCCGGCGTGGTGGACGCTGTCGGACCGTGCCGGGAACAAGGTGGACATCGCCTCCTGGCCCGATGGGGCGGCCCCGAAGGATGCGCACGAGGGCGATTGAGGCCGATGGCGCAGCCCAGGCTCGAGCTGACGCGGGAGCAGATCCTGGCCCATCGGCAGCGGGCCCAGTACCTGGACCGGCGTCTGCCTGCGGGGCCGGACTCGCTTCGCCGCGCGGCAGCGCCAGGCCTCCAGGACAGTGTCCCGCGTTCGGCGCTGCATGCCCTCCACGCCCGTGTTGAAGGCGTTGTACCCGACGCCTGGGAGGATCCGGCGCTCGTCCAGGTCTGGGGCCCGCGCTACGTCGTCTACGTCGTCCCGGCGGGGGATCACCTGCCGTTCACGCTCGGCCGGCTCCCCGAGCAGGGCCGACTTCGGCAGCGCGCCGAAGTCCTCGCAGCGCGCCTGCACGAGCATCTCGGAGGGCGGCGCCTCCCCATCGATCCGATCGGTGAGGCGCTGGGCGTGCATCGGAACAGCCTCCGCTACGCGGCACTGACAGGAAGCGTCCTGATCCGATGGGCCGGTGCCCGCCAGCCAGTCGTCTGGACCGTTCCTCGCTCCGATCTCACGCCCGGCAAGGCGCTGCGCGAGCTCGTGCGACGCTACCTGCACTCGCTCGGACCGTCCACGGTCGACTCATTCGTGCGGTGGGGCGGGCTCGAGGCGCAGGCGGCGATTGCCGCGTTCGAGGCCCTGCGGCCGTCGCTCGTCACCGTGCGAACGCCACAGGGCGAGGCGCAGATTCTCGCCGAGGACGAGCCGCTGTTCCGTGAGACCTCGTCACCTGCGATTGCCCGGCTCCTTCCGAGCGGCGACCCCTACTACCTGCTCTGGGGCGACGACCGCGAGCTGCTCGTACCTGACGCCGCACGGCGCGCGGAGCTCTGGACGTCGCGCGTCTGGCCGGGGGCGGTACTGGCCGGCGGCGAGATCGCGGGCACCTGGCGGCGGGCAAAGGGGAGGGTCCTGATAGCGCCGTGGCGCCGCCTCTCGCGCGACGAGATCGAGGCCGTGGAGGCGGAAGCCGCGAGCCTGCCGCTTCCGGACGGACAGCGGTCCACGACCCACTGGGAGACGGCGCAATAGCGCAGACTCGCGCGCCGCGATCAATCGGGCGTGACGAGGCTTGCTCTGTCCAGCACCGCACCGAAGTAGCGGGCCGCCGGGTCGACCACGATGGCCTTCGCCGCGTCGCCGTTCGGAACCACGACGTGGCGCGCCATCTGCTCAAAGGTGATCTTCTCCGGTCCACCGACGTTCACGATGCCGTTCAGCGGTTCGGCCACCGCCGCGCGCGCGACCGCGGCAGCCACGTCATCGGCGGGGATCGGCTGGATCAGGGCAGCGGGCACCCGCACTTCGTCGGCGATGGTCAGGGACTCGACGATCGCATCGGTGAACTCCGCGAACTGCGTGGCGCGCACGATCGAGTAGGGGATGCCCGACTTGCTGATGATCTTCTCCTGGGCGACCTTGGCGCGGAAGTAGCCGCTCTCCGGCAGGCCATCGACGCCGACGATCGACAGTGCGACGTAGTGGCCGACGCCCGCCTGCCGGGCAGCCTCGACGAGGTTGGTGGCCGCGGTGGTGAAGAACTCCATCACCGCATCGGCCTCGAAGGCGTGCGAATTCGTGACGTCGATGAGCACGTCCGCGCCGGCCAGCACGTCCCCGAGACCGCCGCTGGCCAGGACGTCGACGCCCGACGAGCGCGAGGCGGCGACGACATCGTGCCCCTGGTGCTCGAGCAGCTTGACGACCCTGGTTCCGATGAGCCCGCTCGCGCCGGCGACCGTGATCTTCACGGGGCGACCGCCGCGATCGCGTCAATCGCGACGAGGCGCTCGTCGACGCGGATGACGACCGACCCGATGCTGATCATTCGCGGATGATACGGGCCGGTGGTCTCCGAACAGCCGCGGGAGGGAAGACGATGACCTGGGAACGCGCCGAGGAAACGGCGAAGCCGATCCTGAAGTGCCCGCTCTGCGACGGACGCGAGTTCGACCGCCAGCAGGGACGGCTGGACTCGCGGTGGGGCCTCACCAGCCACAAGCTCGTGCTTCAGATCTGCCGGCGCTGCGGGTACGTCCTGCAGTTCTCGGCCGGACGCGGCATCTGGGACTTCGACTGATCGTCGTCGCAGCAGGGATATGACGCTCGATTGCCTTCCCGGTCCGCTGCGTCGATGGGTGTACGCCGGCGGGTCCCGCCAGGATCGGCTGCGCGATCCCGACGCCGTCATCGCGGCAGTCAATCCGCGGCCGGGCATGATCGTCGGCGACCTGGGGCCTGGCGCCGGACACTTCACCCTGCGCCTCGCGCGTGCCGTGGAACCAGACGGCATCGTCTACGCGCTCGACACCAGCGAGCGCACCGTCGACGACCTTCGTCACGAGGCCGGCGAGCGTGGGATCGTGACCCTCCGGCCGGTTCTCGTCCGTCGCGAACGGCTTGAGATTCCGGAGCCTGTCGAGCTGCTTTTCGTCTCGGCCACGTATCACCACCTGCCAGACCCATCGCGCTACTTCGCGGCGGCCCGTAGCCAGCTTCGGCCCGGCGCCAAAGTGGTGGTGCTTGAGGCACGGCGAGAGGGCATGCTGTCCCCGTGGCTCGGGCGGCACGCGACATCACCGCGTCGCGTGCAGCGCGAGTTGACATCCGCGGGGTACCGGCTCGTTACCACCCACGAGGTCGTTCGCGGTTACTGGTTCGGGGTGTTCCAGGCGGACCCCTGATCACTCCGGAACGCCTGCCCGGGTCGAAGGAGAGATGGCGTCCGCCCGCGTGGGGCGCCGCACGCTCGCCGGTCGCATGGTGGAGGGGCCGAAGCAAGTACGCCCGCGTGGGTACGAATGTCGTACTGGCCGCTGGCCCTGCGCCGGGCAATGCTCGTGCGCATGGGGCGGAACGTGTCGCGCATCATGCGGTCCCTGGCCGTCGCGCTCGCTGCGGTGGTGCTTACTGCCGCGCCTGTGGTGGCGGTCGAGGTCACGCTCCAGGGCGACACGAAGGGGTGCACCGGCGTGCTCCCGTCGACCGATGGCAATACCGACATGCGCCTTGTCGGCGGGACGCAGACGCCGGGCGGCACGGCGATCTTCGAGATCACCTACCCGCTGGACGCATCAAGCATCGGGAAGTCGTTCACGATCACGGCCTGCGCCTACATCGATGACGTCGCGACCCTGAAGTACCTCGTCTCGTTCGTGCCCAGCAACCAGTCCTTCGTGCTCCGCATGACCTTCGCCGTCCCGTTCGATGCCCCGGTCGGCGGCGAATACTGCATCTACGCGAAGACCACGCGCAGCCCGACTGCCGCCCAGGCGAGCCAGCGGAAGGCTGGCCCAGCGTGCTTCATCATCCGACCACCCAGCTCCACGGCGACCCAACCCCCGCGGCCAGCCGATTCATCTGCCGGCCCCACCGGGCCGACGCCCGGCACGTCGGCACCACCGGCCGGCCCCGGACAGCCTGCCGGGGGCCAGCCAGGCCTCCCTGACACCGCGATGACGCGCTGACGGCCTCGGCCTGAACCCCTGTTGGTCGACCTGATGACCACCGACCCAGCGAATCACGCGCCGCACCCGCGTGAAATCGGGCGTTTCGTGTGGCGGCGACCTGCCAGCCAACGGCAGCGGGCCGGATTTTGGCAATCGCGACCGGGGGATCTGGCAGACTCCACCGGGTGACCCAGCGCCCCGAGATTGCCCGGGCGGACGACTTCGTCCACCTCCACGTCCACTCCGAGTTCAGCCTGCTGGACGGCCTCTCCCGCAGCCGGGCGCTGACCCAACGCGCCGCCGAGCTGGGCATGTCCGCCCTGGCCGTGACCGACCACGGCGCGATGTACGGGGCGATCGAGTTCTACCAGGCGGCGACGGCTGTCGGCATCAAGCCGATCATCGGCATCGAGCAGTACGTCGCCCCGCGGCGCATGACCGACAAGGAGGGAAAGGTCGACGCCGAGTACTTCCACATGCTCCTCCTGGCCAAGAACGAGGTCGGCTACCGCAACCTGCTGGCCCTGACCACCGCGGCGCACCTCGACGGCTACTACTACAAGCCGCGCATCGACAAGGAGCTGCTCAGCCGGCACGCGGAGGGCCTCATCGGCACCAGCGCCTGCCTCGGCGGTGAGGTCCTGCAGTGGCTGGCGAAGGGAGAGGAGAAACGGGCGCGGCAGGCGGCCGACGAGTATCGGTCCATCCTGGGCGACGGCAACTTCTTCATCGAGGTGCAGGATCACGGGCTGCCGGAGCAGCAGCGCCTGCACCCGCAGCTGGTGGAGCTGGCCCGGGACCTGAAGCTGCCCCTCCTCGCGGCCAACGACAGCCACTACACCGTCCCGGAGCAGCACGAGGCGCACGACCTGCTGCTCTGCATCGGCACCGGCAGCAACCTCGACACGCCCGGGCGCATGCGGTTCGAGACGAACGAGTTCTACCTCAAGTCCCCGCAGCAGATGCGCGCCCTCTTCGGCGGCGAGCTCCCGGAGGCGATGGACAACACCCTGCGCGTGGCCGACATGGTCGACCTCAAGCTGTCGTTCGACGAGCTCCGCCTCCCGCACTTCCCGGTGCCCGATGGCGAGACCGCCGGCTCCTGGCTGCGCAAGGAGTGCGAACGGGGCCTCCAGGACCGATACCCCCGCGTCACCGACGAGATCCAGCACCGGCTCGACTACGAGCTCGGGATCATCGACCGGATGGGGTACTCGGCCTACTTCCTGATCGTGGCCGACTTCACGCGGTTCGCGAAGGAGCAGGGGATCATGACCACCTGCCGGGGGAGCGCGCCGGGTTCGCTGGTCACCTACTCGCTGGGCATCACGCCGGTCGATCCGCTGCAGTACGGGCTGCCCTTCGAGCGCTTCCTCAACCCCGACCGGGTGACGATGCCGGACATCGATATCGACTTCCAGGACTCCCGGCGAGACGAGGTGATCGAGTACGTCACGCGGAAGTACGGCGACGACCGGGTGGCGCAGATCATCACCTTCGGGACGCTCGGCGCCAAGGCCGCCATCCGCGACTCCGGCCGTGCCATGAGCCTCACCTACGCGGAGGCCGACCGGGTGGCCAAGGCGGTGCCGAACGAGCTGAACATCTCCCTGGACCGGGCGGTGGAGACGAGCCCGCAGCTGCGTGAGCTGATGGCGGGGGACGACCGCGTGGACAAGCTCATCGGCATCGCCAAGCAGCTGGAGGGGGTGGCGCGCCACGCCTCCACGCACGCCGCCGGCATCGTCATCAGCCGCGAGCCGCTGACCGAGATCATGCCGCTGCAGCGTGCGACCGACGGCCGCACGACGATGACCCAGTACGAGATGCACGCCTGCGAGGCGCTGGGCCTCCTGAAGTTCGACTTCCTGGGCCTCATCAACCTGACCATCCTGGCCGATGCCGTCGACCTGATCCAGACCCACCGCGGCGTGGCGATTGACGTGGACAAGCTGCCGCTCGACGATGCGAAGACGTTCGAGCTGCTCTCCACCGGGGAGACGACCGGCGTCTTCCAGCTGGAGTCGTCGGGGATGCGCCGCTACGTCAAGGAGCTGAAGCCGACCGAGGTCCGCGACCTGGCGGCCATGGTCGCGCTCTTCCGCCCGGGGCCGATGGCCAACATCCCGTCCTACATCCGGCGCAAGCACGGCGAGGAGCCGGTGACCTACCTGCACCCGTCGCTCGAGCCGGCGCTGCGCGACACCTACGGGATCTTCGTCTACCAGGAAGACATCATGACCGCCGCCATCGCCATGGCCAACTACACCGGCCCGGAGGCGGACAACCTCTGCTACGCGATTCGCAAGAAGAAGGAAGCGGTCCTCCGCGAGCACGAGGCGAAGTTCAAGGCGGGCGCCAAGCAGAAGGGCGTCTCGGCGGCCATCGTCGACCAGGTCTTCGCCGCCTTCGAGCCCTTCGCCCGCTACGGCTTCAACAAGGCGCACGCCACCTGCTACGGGCTGATCGCGTACCAGACCGCCTACCTCAAGGCGAACTACCCCGTCGAGTTCATGACCGCGGTCCTGAACGGCTTCCGGGAGCGGGCTGAAAAGGTGGCCGCCGTGGTCGCCGAGTGCCGGCGCCTGGGGATCGAGGTCCGCCCGCCGGACGTCCAGAAGTCGCACGCACTCTTCACGGTGGAGACCGATGCCGATGGCACCTCCGCCATCCGCTTCGGCCTCGTCGCCATCAAGAACGTCGGCGAGGGGGCGATCGACGCGATCGTCGCCGCGCGCGAGGGCCGTTCCGAGGTCTCGGACGACGCTGGCCCCTTCGCCTCGCTCGACGACCTCTGCCGCCGGGTCGACCTGCACACCGTCAACAAGCGCGTGCTGGAGTCCCTGGTCAAGGGCGGCGCGATGCGTGATCTCGGCTCGCTCGGCTCGCTGCTCGCGCGACTGGACAACGCCCTCGAAGCCGGCCTGCGCCACCAGCGCGACGTGGCGGCCGGGCAGGGGACGCTGTTCGACCTCTTCGCCATGCCGATGGAGGCGCCGCCCGTCATCGGTCCGCCGCCGGTCGACGGCGAGCCTGCCGAGGACGAGGTGCCCCGTCGCGAGCGACTCCGCTGGGAGAAGGAGCTGCTGGGGCTGTACCTCTCCGAGCACCCGCTGGGCGAGATCGAATCGGTCCTGCCGGAGTACGTGACGGCCTATACCGGCGACCTGGCGGAGGAATCCGACCAGTCGAAGGTCACCTTGGGCGGAATCATCCAGACGTCGCGCCGCATCATCACCCGGGCCGGATCCACCATGCTGGTGGCGACCCTGGAGGACCTGACCGGATCCACCGAGGTCGTGGTCTTCCCCAAGGTCTACGCCGATACCGCCATGGCCTGGGCCAATGACGCCGTGGTGCTCGTGACCGGCCGCGTCGACCACCGCGATGAGGGGTCGCAGATCCTGTGTGAGGCGGTGCACGCCTGGGATGACGCCGTGCGGATGGGGCCGGCGGCCTTCGGCGCCGAGCGCGACCGGCTCCTCCGCGCGCGCGGTGGGCGTGGCCCCGGCGGCAACGGGTACCGCGACGGGAATGGCAACGGGAGTGGTCGTGCGCAGCCGCAGCCGGCCGAGCAGCCTGCCGTCGCGGCGATCCCCGTCGGCGTGGAAGCCGAGCGGTCGGACGAGTCGCCCGCGCCGGCCGATGCGCGCCCGCTGCGTGCCTCGCCAACGGGCGCCGGGATGATTCAGATCGGCTTCGAGTCGGGGATCGCCATGGACCGGCTGCTGCCGGCCATCGAGTCGGTCACCGCAGCCATCCGTGGTCGACCGGGGCCGCTTCCGGTGGTGATCAGCATCCCGGTGGCCGGCGCCACCCGGCAGGTCCGGCTGCGCGACCACGCCGAGTGGGACGATCGTCTGGCCGAGGCCGTCCGCAGCGCCGCCGGCCTGCCGGTCGAGGTGGAACTGCGGCCCGTCCCCGCCGAAGCCTGACGCCATCTGCTGCTATCCTCGGAGCGATGGCCAGCCCACGACCAGCCAAGCCCCGCAGCCGGCGCCGCAGCTCGGACCTATCGGATGCCTCGACCGCCGTCACGCCGCCACGGGCCGAGGTCGCGGCCGGTTCGACCGTTCCGCCGGCCTCCGAGGCGCCGATCTCCGACGACCAGCTGATCGCCGCCGTCCTGCGCACGCTGCGTCGCCACCCGAACCGGAGCGTCGACCTCGCGCCGCTGGCCGACGAACTGAAAGTCGATCCGTTCCGCATGCAGCTCATCATCGAGCGGCTGGGCCGCCGGGGAATGGTGGTCGTGCCGTTCATCGAGCCCGGCACAGCCGGAGGCGCCACGTTGACGGAGAAGGGGCTGCGCTGGCTGATCCAGCGCGAGGGCGGTAAGCCAGCCGACACGCCGGCAGCGTTCAAGCCGGCGCGCGAGCGCGTGCGGGCCGGCGATGAGGCCGCGCGCTTGCCGCGTGCGCAGGTCTACGGGATTCGCCGCTAGCGGGTCCTGCCGAGCGTCAGCGGTGGATCGGTACCGGGACCGGCTCGAGGCGCGGATCGCCGCCCATGAAGAAGGCTGGCGCGTCGTCGAATCGGTAGGAGAGCGGCGGCAGGTCGGGGTCCAGTCCGCAGACCGGGCACGTGACCTTTGACTCAGCCGGAACCTCGATTTCGGACTCGCAGTGGATGCATCGTCGCGTAACCATCGTTCCCCTCCTGCTGCGCCGGACGGTCCGCCCGGCTGGGTCTACAAGAGCAAGCCGCGTGCCTGTTGGGTCTCAGACGCATCGGTCAGCGGATCGGTTGCATCACTCCTCCAGGAATCGCCGCAGGAAGTTGCGCGTCCGGTCGTCTTGCGGCGCGTCGAGCACGCGCTCCGGCGGTCCCTGCTCCACGATCTGCCCGTCCTCCATGAAGACGACGCGGTCGGCCGCCTCGCGCGCGAAGTGCATCTCGTGGGTCACCACGAGCATCGTTGCGCCCTCGTGCGCGAGCTCCTCCATGACCGTCAGCACCTCGCCGATGAGCTCCGGGTCGAGCGCAGATGTCGGCTCGTCGAAGAGGAGCACCTTCGGCTCCATGCAGAGCGCCCGCGCGATCGCCACGCGCTGCTTCTGGCCGCCGGAGAGGCGGTCGGGATACTCGTCGCGCTTGTCGAGCAGCCCCACCTTGTCCAGGAAGCGCTCGGCGGTCGCCACCGCCTCGTCTCGTCCGATGCCGCGGACGCGGGTGGGCGTCTCGATGCAGTTCTGGAGCGCCGTCATGTGCGGGAAGAGGTTGAACTCCTGGAAGAGCATCCCGGCGCGGAGCCGCACCTGGCGGATCTGCTCCTGGTGCCGGCGCGAGCGCTCGCGGAGCGGGTCGGCCTCCACCCGCAGGCCGTCGATCTCGACGGACCCGACGGTCGGCTCCTCCAGGAAGTTCAGGCAGCGCAGGAAGGTCGTCTTGCCGCTCCCGGAGCGGCCGATGAGCATGACCGCCTCCCGCCGACGGACCTCGAGGTCCATGCCGCGCAGGACATGGTGGCGCCCGAAGTACTTCTCGATCCCTCGTGCCTCTACGATCACCTCGCCCAGGTGATGGGGGAGCGGCTGCCCGGTCGGGTAGCCGCTGCTGGCGGGCGCCGCCGCGGTCATCGGTCGCCCCGCGCCATGCGGCGCTCGAGGCGCTCCTGGAAGAAGCTGAAGACGATCGTCAGCGCCCAGTAGACGAGCGCCGCGATGAGGTAGGCCTGGAGGGTGTGGAAGGTTCGCGTGCCGGCCCGCTGCGCGTGCCAGAGCAGCTCCTGGACCGCGATGGTCGAGACGAGCGCCGAGTCCTTGATCATGGCGATGAAGTCGTTCCCGATCGCCGGGATGACGATCCGGAAGGCCTGTGGCAGCACGATGCGCCGGAAGACCATCCGCTCCGGCATGCCGAGCGCCTGTGCAGCCTCCGCCTGGCCGGGCGGCACGGCCTGGATGCCGGCACGGAAGATCTCGGTCATGTAGGCGCCGTAGTTGAAGCTGAGGGCCATGATCCCGGCCGGAATCGAGGGGATGGTGAGACCCACCTGCGGCAGCGCGAAGTAGATGAGGAAGATCTGGACGAGCAGCGGCGTGCCGCGCACGAACGACACGTAGAGGGACGCGAGGCTGTTGAGGTAGGGGTTGTGCGAGAGTCGGCCGAGCGCTCCGAAGATGGCCAGGATCGTGGCGAAGAGGATCGATACGACCGAGAGCAGGATCGTGACCGGGGCGCCGGCCAGGATGAACCACCACCACGTCCCCATCCACTCCGTGTCGATGTTGTCGGTGAACCAGAGCCCGAGCAGGAGCACGCCGATGACGGCGATCCAGACCGCTGCGAACTTCACCCGGAAGGCGAGCCTCGCTCGGCGGTGAGCCTCCTCGACCTTGAGGACGATTGCGCCCGTCGCGGGCATCTGCGTGGCAGTCACGCGATCCTCCTATACGCGAACGGGGACGCCTCCGCGGCGTCCCCGTTCGGTCTATCGCAACAGGATGAGCGTCACTGCGACGTGGTCAGGTCGAGGCCGAACCACTTGTTGCTCAGCTCGGTCAGCGTCCCGTCGTCGTGCATCTCCTGGACGATCTTGTTCAGCTCGTCCAGTAGCTCCTGGTGGGCGGGGCCGCCCTTGTCGATGGCGACCGCGAGCGGCTCGTAGAAGACGGGCTCGCCAACGGCGTGGAGTGCGATCCCCTCATCGATGGCGCCCTGGACCGTGGTCGAGGAGCTGATCCAGCCGACGAAGTCCTCGCGGCCGGCCTGGATCGACTCGGCGCAGTTGGCGTCGGTCGGCAGCGTCGTCGCGGTGATGTCGGCCGGCGGATCGGCGGGCTCGGGCGCATCCACCAGGGAGAGCGTGCCCTCCATCCAGTCAACGTAGGTGGTCGATTCACCGGCGCACACGGTCTCGCCGGAGAAGTCCTCGACGCTGTTGATGCCCGACGCATCGCTCGCGGCCATCTGCGCCGGGGTGTAGTAGTACGGCGTCGTGAAGTCGAGGACGCCCTTGCGATCCTCGGTCACCGTCATGGAGCCGACGCTGATATCCCAGCGCTCCGACCAGTTGCCGGCGGTGATCGCCTCCCATTCCGGCGTCTCGAACTTCACGTCCACGCCAAGGCGCTTGCCAATCTCGTTCGCGACGTCGACGTCGAAGCCTTCGAAGCTGCCGTCCGGGTTGAGGAACGACTGCGGCGCGTAGTTGGGGTCCGTGGACACGACGATCTCGCCCCTGGACTTGATGGTGGCCAGCAGATCGTCCGCGTTGCCGGTGCCCTGGCAGCCGGCGACGAGGACCATGAGGCCGATGAGCAGAAGTGGCAGTGCACGCTTGGTCATCTCGGCATTCCTCCAGCGACAGACGCAAGCGCGCCTGATCTCCCCTTCAATGGATTGCAGGGTTTTAGCACGCTCGGAGGGTCAGCGACAAGGAGAACTGACAGCGACCCCTTGACGCCGCGGTCGCGCCAACCCACGCTGGGGCTCTCATGTCCTGGCCGATGCGGTTCCTGCGGCGCCTCTGGTCGTTGCTCGACGAGGCCCTGCCGATGAGCCCGGGTGATCGAGCCGAGCGCGATTGGACGAACGAGACCGGCGACGCCGAGTCCGCTCGGCGCAAGCAGCGGTTGAAGCTCCTGATGCTCGAGAAGCGGGGCAAGGGCGGCTACCGCTGACCCTCGGCCGCCGGTTGGCGGCCGCATCGGTACACTCCGGTCATGACGAAGGTTCCTTTGTCGCGGGCGGCGACGCTGCCGGCACGCTACTACCTCGATTCGTCGTACCTGGAGCTCGAAAGGGAGCGCATCTTCGGCGGCACCTGGCAGCTGGTGGCGCGGACCGAGGAGCTCGCCCGCATCGGTGACTTCGTCCCGGTTACCGTCCTGGATGAGCCGATCGTGGTCACCCACGCGCTCGACGACACGCTGAAGGCCTTCTACAACGTCTGCCGGCACCGCGCCGGACAGGTGGCGCTGACGAAGGGGAATCGCCGCAGCCTGCAGTGCAAGTACCACGGTTGGACCTACGGCCTCGACGGCGCCCTGCGCGCCTGCCCCGAGATGGAGGAGACCGAGGGCTTCGCCAAGGAGGACTTCGGCCTGCACCCGGTCCGCGTGGAGTCATGGGGGCCGTTCGTCTTCGTGAACCTGGATCCATCGGCTCCTGCGCTGGCGGAGGTGATGGGGGAGATTCCGGCGGAGGTGGCGCGGGCGGGTTACGACGTGGACCGTATGCGGCTGGTGGAGCGGCGCGACTACGTGATCGACTGCAACTGGAAGGTCTACGTCGACAACTACCTGGAGGGATACCACCTCCCGATCGCGCACCCGCAGCTCTACCGGGAGCTCGATTACGACAGCTACCGGGTCGAGGAGTTCCGCTACTACTCCAAGCAGCACGCACCGATCCGCGAGCTGCGCGAGGGGGAGGAGCTGGGACGCGACCGCCGCTACCTGCGCACGCCCGACGGCGAAGAGGACGCGCTCTACTACTGGCTCTTCCCGAACACGATGTTCAACATCTACCAGGACAACATGTCCTCGAACGTCATCCTGCCGCTGGGGCCGGACCGCACGCTCACCATTTTCGAGTGGTACTTCGCCGAGCCGGGTTCCGGGGCCGGCTGGGAGTCGATGCAGCAGACGATCGCCTTCTCGGACGAGATCCAGCAGGAGGACATCGTGATCTGCGAGCAGGTGCAGCGGGGCCTGCGGTCGCGGGCCTACGACACGGGCCGCTTCAGCGCCAAGCGCGAGAACGGCGTCTACCACTTCCAGAACCTGTACCGCGAATTCCTGGCCGAGTAGCCGCGTAGGCAGCGGAGCGGCACTTGTCGCCTCCTGCAGATGGCAGCGGCACGAGTCGACACAGGCGGCCCCAGCTGTCGCCTCCTGCGGCCCTCAACCTGCGGGCGGGCGGCGAGGCCGGCCAGGGCGACCATTCGTGCGGCGCTGATCTGCGGTGGGCGGCGGTTCGAACCAGAGCAGTCCGGCGACGAGGCAGGTTGGCTGGCGGATCCACGCCAGCGCTGCCCGTCCGCGAAGCGAGTAGCGGCGGAATACCGCCTCGTGCCGGGTGACGAGGCGCCGATTTGCGCCGTCCTCGGCGAGCACGAAAGCCGGAACGACGAGTCGGGGCTGACCGCAGCCGAGCTGCTGGGCGATGACTGGCCCCAGGCGCGTCCTCACGTCCTGGCGGCCAAGCGCCTCCTGCAGATTCCCCAGCCGCGACTTCACCTCGATGATCAGCAGGATTCGCTTCGCCGGGTGCCAGCCCACGAGGTCGCAGCGGCCGCGGTCGCCGAAGTGGTTGAAGCTCACCTCGGCGTGCGTGATCCAGCCCCTGGGCTGCAGGCGGCCGGCCGTCTTCGTGACGATTCCCGCGTGATCGCGATCGACGAGGCTGTCGATCTCCGCGCCGTGCCACCGAACCTCCACCGCGAGCTCCGCATCGAGCGCGGCGACGATGCGGTTCAGGGAACCGATCCTTACGCCGGCAAGCTCAGCGGCCTCGATCCGCTGGACGACGTCCCGCGAAAGGCCAGCCCGGCTCCCCAGATCCTGCTGTCGCCACGCACGTCGAAGGCGCAGCGCGCGAACTGCCCTGGGAGCGTTCGTCCGCATGCGCCGATGATCACGACGCGCGCTTACCGACGGATCACCCGGCGCTTATCGCCCCGTGCGGACGGCAGCCGCACCAGTGCCGCGTTGGCCCGCCAGACATCGCCTGGCGCTGCCTGAGACCTGCACCGAGGCGGAGAATTGTGCCAAGGGGAAGTCTCGTGCGGCGCTCGTCTGTTCTGGGCGAATTCGGGGTACCCTGCGCCCGATGAACGAGAGTGCTCCCCCTCGCGCCGACGGCCGCCTCACCGTCGCCCTCGTCTCCGAGGTCTTCTGGCAGCCGGACGGCGTCGCCCGTCTCCGCGAGCGCCTGGCCGAAGCCGCCGACCGCGGCGCTGACGTCGCGCTCCTGCCCGAGATCCCGCTCAACCCGTGGCGGCCGGCGACCAGGGAGGTGGTCGACGAGGACGCGGAGCCGATCGACGGGCCTCGCAGCCGCGCCCAGGCCGAGGCGGCGGCCGAGGCCGGCATCGGCCTGGTGGGAGGCATCATCCATCGCGATGGTGCTGGGCGGCGGACGAACCGGTCGCTCGTCTTCGATCGCAGCGGCACGCTGCGCGCCAGCTACGACAAGCTGCACCTGCCGGAGGAGCCCGGCTTCTGGGAGACGAGCCACTACGAGGCTGGCACCGAGGCACCCGAGCGGATCGATGCCTTCGGCCTGCCCATCGGCGTCCAGATCTGCAGCGACAGCAACCGGCCCGAGGGGTCGCGACTGCTCGGGGCCAGGGGCGCCATGGCGGTCCTCATCCCGCGCGCCACGGAGGAGGCGACCTACCAGCGCTGGAAGCTCGTCTTCCGCGCCAACGCGCTCACCAGCGCCGTCTACGTCGTGAGCGTCACCCGCCCGGATCCGGAGGAGGGCGTCCTGATCGGCGGACCGTCCATCGCGGTGGACCCGAACGGTGAGGTGATGGTCGAGACGACGGACCGGCTGGCGGTCGTCACCCTTCGCGCCGATGAGGTGCAGCGCGCCCGCGCCGACTACCCGGGCTACCTCCCCATCCGCGCGCGCCTCTATGCCGATGCCTGGAACGAGATCGCCGATGGCGGCGAGCCGGGACGCTAGTTCGTCAGGGAGAAGGTTGCCTCGGCGATGAGCTCCGGGGTGTCCGGGTTGCGGTAGTCGCGCAGGACGAAATCACCGGTGCCCCACCCGGCGATGAGGGGACCGGTGGCGGGCGCGCAGAAGCCGGAGATCTGCGACGCAGCGTTGACCTTCAGGTTGCTGTCGGCTCGCTCCTGCACCACGGTGAACGACCCGTCCTCCTCGACGCGCAGGACCTCTTCCTGGATCGAGTCGACGCCGAATGGCTCGGTGAGCTGGACCGAGTGGCAGAAGGGCGTGCCGGGGCCGAAGGAGTCGGTGACGCCGGTCGCCTCGCGCGTGGTGGCGTTGATGCCGGTGCCGAACGTCACGGTGCCGATGAGGACCGGCGTGGGCGCGGGCGTCGGCTCGACCGAGGGCTCCTCCGACGGCAGCTCGACCGATGCCCGGGCGCTGGGGCTCGGCGTGGGCGAGGGCGTCGCCTCGGCCACCGGCGCCGCCTCCGGCAACATCCCGCTGAAGAGCAGCCCCAGGACGATGGCACCCACGATCGCGGCCACGCCCGCTCCCATGGAGATGAGCGAGTTCTGGTCGGTCGGGAAGCGGCCGGCTGCCGTCGAGGCATTGCGCGCCGCCTGGATGGGAACGCCGCAGGATCTGCAGACCTGGGCCCAAGGGGGGTTCGGGCGGCCGCAGTTGTAGCAGTCGACGGTTTCGCCGGTCATTACGAAGGACGCTTCCTCTACGCGACAGGGAGCGGTGCACCGCCCGGGTTCCAGTGCCCGGCGCGCTGCAGCCTAGCACGGCCGCCACGCCACCGACGGCTTCGCCGGCGACGGACGGACGCGGCACGGCTCTTGCGTTCGCCATGTTGACCAGCACCGAACCGGAAGGAAGGAACGGATGGGGAAGATTCTCATCGGCGTGGTCATCGGGGTCATCCTGGTTGTCTGGCTCCTGGTCGCCTGCGTCTCGAACATCTTCTAGCCGAGTCGCCGCACGGCGCCGCCGTCCTCCCTGTGGAAACCATGGGGAAAGGCGCCCGGCGAAGGCAGAAAGTCGTGGACAAAGGGGCTGGTGTGGGCGGGCGCATCGGCCTAGCCTGTGTGCAGGCCGGGCGTCGGAGGTGCGACCCGATCAGCCACCGGAGATGACACCGGAGACAGCACTCGACGCGACACTCGACCACTCACCCGATACGTCGTCGGTAACGGCGCGGACACGGGAGGCGGCACGGGATCGCGCGCGGGACTGGCCCACCGGACCGTTCCACCGGAGCTGGCGCGGGGGTTCCTCCGGTCCCCGGCCTGTTGCTGTTCGCCCCTGGGCGTCCAGCGACGAATAGGAGGCAGCCGCCACAACCCTCGGGACGATGGTTCGCGGCTGCCTCTCTTGGTGTGCGTGCGAAGGACAACGCCCTCCCGCATGAATGCCGGGCGTAGGATGTGCGCGGGTCAGGCGCGGCCCGTCAGCCAGACTGGCCGGCATGCCCGAAGGGAGGAGGACCCGCGACGTGAAGCAGAGAGCGCTAGCGGTCGTCACGGCGGTGATGATTGCCGGGAGCATCGGCCTGGGGGCGCCGGTCGTGTCACTTGCCGGCGTATTTGCCTGCGACATCAAGATCTCTGTCAACGGCGGCCCGTTGCAGGACGACAACGTCGACATCCGCGCCGAGGAGACGTTTGCGATCCACGGTTCGGGATTTCCTGCCGCCACCGACGTGATTATCGAGTTCTCATCGGCGAGCTTCCCGACCGAAACCTTCGACGCCACCACGGCCGGCGACGGCACGTTCGTGGAGCCGTTCGCCTTCGGCGGTGAGCCATCCGGCGTGGAATCCTGGCTGCTGACCGTCTACGACCCGGCGGACGCGGGTTCGTGCACGGACACTCTGAATATCTCAGTCCATCCGTCGACACCGTTCACCGACATCGACGCAAGCCCGTTCCGTGGGGACATCATCTGGATCTACCAGGCGGGCATCACCGCCGGCTGCACGGCAACCCTGTACTGCCCACTGGACCCGGTGAAGCGCGACCAGATGGCGAGCTTCCTCGATCGCGTCCTCGACCTGCCGCCGACTGCGATGGACTTCTTCGATGACGACAACGGCAACATCCACGAAGGCGCGATCAATCGGCTGGCGGCGGCTGGCATCACCGCGGGCTGCACGCTGACCGAGTATTGCCCGGGCGACCCGGTCCGGCGCGACCACATGGCCAGCTTCCTGACGCGGGCCTTCTCGCTCCCGCCGAGTGCCACCGATTACTTCACGGACGATAACGCGAACATCCACCAGGGGCCGATCAATGCGTTGGCGCAGTCGGGGATCACCGGCGGTTGCCGCGCAGATCTGAGCTGGTACTGTCCCGGGCTCCTCGTCACGAGAGAGCAGATGGCTGCCTTCCTCCACCGAGCACTGACGTAGCCAACCGCCGGCAGCCCTCACCCATGCCGGGTGCGCCGCACGGCGCACCCGGCTCGTTCTACAACGCCCACCGCGGCACGGCCGCCGCCCTCGCGGTGCTACGCTGGCCACTCCCCGAACGAGGCGGTTGAACCATGCGAGTCGCGGACCTGAAGCCCGGGTGGGACGTGCTGACCAACGACGGCCATCGGCTTGGCCGCATTCGCGAGGTCGGTCAACACTTCCTCGAGGTATCCGGGAACCGGTTTTCCGCGGCGCTCTTCGTGCCCGCTTCCGCCATCGCCAACGTCGAGGACCAGGCGGTGCACCTCAACGTGGCGAGCGGCGAGGTGGACGCCATGGGCTGGCAGCAGCCGCCACGAACGTCCGACGACCTTCACACCGCGCCGGAACGGGACGCCGACCGAGAGATCTGACCGACGGCTGGCGCTCAGCCGAGCTGGCCGCTGGCGAAGAGCCAGATCAGCAGGCCGCCGAGCAGGACGATGGCCACCACCCCGCGGACGACGAAGACCCTGTGCATCATGCGGAAGAGTCTGACATGGGCCGCGCCAGAGGGCACGTAATCGACCGGAATCCCGCAGGCACGTGGGCGACTACTGCGGCGCGGACGTTTCCTGGTCGCTACGGCCATTCGCTTCGGTCCGCGGATGCTGCCCCTGCTCCGAGACGATGACCTCGGGGTCGTCGGGGAGCCATGGGCTTTCCGCCGCCAGGGCCGCCAGTGCGGTGAGCTTGCGGGGGTCCTGCACTACCGGTGCCTCATTGGCCAGGCGGAGCGGCGGCTCCGTCCCCGGGGCGAGTGGACCAAAGGCCCGAGCCACCCCGCCGCCGGGCAGGAGCTCAACCAGGTAGGGCTGACTGTCGAGGATGATGCGCTTCGCGTGGTGCACCGCTCACAACTCCCGGAAGCCGCGACCCTCGCGGTCGTCGTCGCCCATGTCCCCGGGGCACGTCTCCGCACGATGCGCGTCCTCGTCGCCGCGCCAGGTGTGATGGTCGCGATAGGTCCGGATGTCGGCCATGTCGTTCCCCTTGGGTCGTGGTTGGTGGGGTGCCCGGGACAGCACCGGGCATGCCAGGGATGGCGCGGGCACCGAGGCGCGGCTCGCCCGTTGCCCTCCGGCAGCCCGAATCGGTGCACGAAAGGAATGGTGCCGGAGGTGGGACTTGAACCCACACGAGCTTGCGCTCATCGGTGTTTGAGACCGACGCGTCTGCCGATTCCGCCACTCCGGCCCGGATCGAGAAGCGCGACGCGGCATCGGCCTCTCGGGCGGTGTGATTATAGGAGGCCGATGCCGAGCCCAGACCCCAGCCGACCCGGCAACCGCACGCAGCCCCTCGTCGACGAGGAGGTCGTGGTGGCGCGGGCGCGCGACGGCGACCGCACGGCCTTCACCCAGCTGATGGAGCACTACCAGTCTGCCTGCTACGGTCTCGCGTGGCGCCTGCTCGGCGATCCGGACCATGCGGCCGACGCCACGCAGGACGCCTTCGTGAAGGCCTACGACGCCATCGGCCACTTCCGGGGTGGCATCTTCCGTTCGTGGCTGCTGCGGATCACCGCCAACGCCAGCTACGACATCCTGCGCCGGGCACAGCGCCGCCCGACGACTCCTCTTCCCGACGCGGACGAGGGCCAGGCAGAGCTCCCCGACACGGACGCGCCGAACCCCGTGAGCGAGGCCGTTCGCAGCGAGCTCTACCGCCTCCTCGACGTCGCGCTCCGACAGCTCCCGGACGACCAGCGCACGGCCGTCGTCCTGTGCGACGTCTACGGGATGGACTACAACGAGGTGGCGGATGCGACCGGGTCGGCCCTCGGAACCGTCAAGTCGCGCATCCACCGCGGACGCATCCGGCTGCGCGAGCTGATGGCGGCACACCGGGAACTGTTCGAGCACTGAGGCCGTCTGGACCGATGACGATGCAGAACCACGACCATCCACCCGAGGAGCGCCTGGCGGCGCTGGCGGGTGGCGACCCGGAGGCGACGGACGACCGCGCGCTGCAAATGCACGTGGGGGCCTGCGCGCACTGCACCGGCCTGCTGCGCCAGCTGTCCAACCTGCATGCCGCCATGGCAGAGCTGCCGGACCTCGTGCCGTCGCGCCAGTTGCAGCTGGTGCCACCGGTCACGACGCCGGATGCCGCAGGCGGGTGGCGGGCCACGTTCCGCCGGCTCGCCGGACCCGCCATGGCGCTCGGTGCCGGGCTGGCGATCGTGGGTGCCGTCGGCCTGGGTGGCATCGGTGCCAGCGCCGGTGCCGGCGGCGCTGCTGCTCCGGCGCTGTCCGAGGATGGGAACGACGACCGCGGGTTCACCGAGGGTGCGTCGATGCAGCCGAACGACTACGGTCCGCAGCCGGCTGCCTCCGAGGCTGCTTCGCCGCCGCCCGCCGACGCGTCGCGCCAGCCGCCGATCGCCTCGCTGATCGACACCTCGACGCCGCTCCCGTGGCTCGTCCTGGTGGTCGCAGGTGCCGGGCTGCTCGGCGTCGGACTCGCGCTCCGGTTCAGCATCACCCCCCGGGCCGGCTAGCTCCAGGATCAGCCCAGGCGGCCGATAACGATGGCCGCCAGCAGGATCGCGAGGAAGATCGCGCCGGCGAGCAGCGCGGCCCACGGGGTGTCGCGGAAACCGGCCGGGACGGGATCGCGGCGTGGCGGGCGGCGCGTGACGCGGACCGTCACCTCGCCGGGTTCACGCCGAGTGCCGGGCACGGCCCGCACCTCGTCGGCCGTGGTACGCCAGGTCGCCCACGTTCGGGTGCTGGTTGGCTGGGCCGGGCGGATCGCGCGGCGGTTCGCGGCCCAATGACCGCCCGGCACCGCGCTGGCAGGGTGCGCGCGGTCGTACTCGGCACGACGCTCCGGCGACGAGAGCAGGCGGTAGGCGGCGTTGATGCGGCGCATCGGCTCCGTCATGTCCTCGCCGGGGTGGAGGTCGGGGTGGAACCGCTTGGCGAGGTGGCGGTGCGCCCGCGCGACCTGGAGCGCGGTCGCGTCGCGTCGTACGCCAAGGACGGCGTAGGGGTCGGAGGCCCGGCGATCCACCATACGCGGAGTCTAGACTGGGACCGCGTATGGCCGACCGACGACCGATCCTGATGCTCATCGACGGCCCGAGCCTGGTCTACCGCGGCTACTTCGCCCTGCCGCCGCTGACGACCTCGGACGGGACGCTCACCAATGCCGCGTTCGGCTTCCTGCAGATCGTGCTGCGCGGCATGCAGGACCTCAAGCCGGACTACGCGATCGTCAGCTTCGACCTGGGCAAGCCGCAGTTCCGCTTCGACGCCTACCCGGAGTACAAGGCGGGGCGCCCGTCGATGCCAGACGACCTGCGCTCGCAGTTCCCGATCGTCCGCGAGCTCTGCCAGATGATGGGCATCCCGATCCGCGAGCTGGAGGGGTACGAGGCCGATGACGTCATCGGCTCGCTGGTCCAGCAGGCAAGGGCCGAGGACGTCGAGACCTACATCGTCTCGGGCGACCTGGACGGGCTGCAGCTCGTCAACGACCACGTGAAGCTGCTCACCACCCGGATGGGCGTTGCCTCCACCGTGATCTACGACGACGAGCGGGTGATGGAGCGCTACGGACTGCGCCCGGACCAGATGCTCGACTACAAGGCGCTCAAGGGCGACAGCTCGGACAACATCCCGGGGGTGCCCGGCGTGGGGGAGAAGACGGCCAGCTCGCTGCTGCAGGAGTTCGGCTCCCTCGACGCGATCTACGAGCGGCTCGACGAGGTGAAGGGCAAGCTCCAGGCACGGTTGGCCGAGCACCGGGAATCCGCCTTCCTCTCGCGACAGGTCGGCCGGATCGTCACCGACCTGCCGGTCAAGCTGAAGCTGGATGAGGCGCGCACCGGCCGTTACGACCGTCGAGCCGTTGCCCAGCGCTTCCGCGAGCTCGAGTTCCGCAGCCTGATCGACCGGCTGCCGCCGTCGAGCATCGCCCCGACCGGGTACGCCCCCGCGGAGCAGGAGACCGGCGGCGGGCTGCAGCTGTCGCTGGACCTGCTCACCGGGCAGCCGACGAGTGGGGAAGGGACGCGCCAGGCGGAGACGGTGCGGAGCCAGCCGAGCGCGCTGACCGATCCGGGCGGGGCCATCGAGCAGGCTGATCCGCGCATCGCGCGCGGCAAGCAGGACGCCGCAGAGCTGCAGACCTGGCTGGACGCACAGGGCGACGCGGTCGGCGTTGGTTGGGCGGCGGGCGCCGGGCGAACCCTCGAGCGGCCCCTGCTGGGCATCGGGCTGGCCGGCGCCGACGGCACCACCTGGTACCTGCCGTGGCACGACGACCGGCCGCTGCCGGCCTGGTTCGAGCGTGGCGACCGCGACGTGACAGGCCACGACCTCAAGCAGCTGATGACCATCCTGGTGGCCCGTGGCGCATCGCTGGCCGGGAGACCGGTCGACACGCTCGTCGCCAGCTGGATGGTGAATCCGTCCCTCCGCGCGCAGACGCTCGACGACCTCGCCGCGGCACAGTTCGCGGCGACGCTGCCGGAGCGGGCGGTGCAGGCGGAGACCGGGGCCGAGGAGACCGGGACCGCGCGTCGCGCAGCGGCCGAGGCGCTGACCTCCCTGCTGGTACGCCCGCGCCTGGAGGCCGACCTCGTCGAGGCGGGCCTGATGGACCTCTTCGCCCAGGTGGAGATGCCGCTCCTCCCCGTCCTGGCCCGGATGGAGCTGGCCGGGATCGCCATCGACCGCGATGCGCTGGCCGCGATGAGCGTCGAGTTCGGGCAGCAGCTCGCCGACCTCGAGGGCCGGATCTACTCGGTCGTCGGACACGACTTCAACATCGGCTCGCCGAAGCAGCTGGAGCAGGTGCTCTTCCACGAGCTGCAGCTCCCCGCCACGAAGCGGACGCGGACCGGGTTCTCGACAGATGCATCGGTCCTCGAGGAGCTGCGCGGGCAGCACGAAATCGCCGGGCTGATCCTGGAGCACAGGCAGATCTCCAAGCTGAAGGGGACCTACGTGGATGCGCTTCCGCTGCTGACCGGCAGCGACGGGCGGGTCCACACCACCTACCAGCAGGCGGTCGCCGCAACCGGCCGCCTCTCGAGCGCCGATCCGAACCTGCAGAACATCCCGATCCGCTCGGCCCTGGGACGGCGCATCCGGCGCGCCTTCGTCGCGCCGCCGGGCAAGCTGCTGCTGGGCGCCGACTACTCCCAGCAGGAGCTGCGCATCCTGGCCCACGTGTCGGGCGACCCCGGGCTCAAGGCGGACTTCGCCGCGCACGAGGACATCCACCTCGCCGCCGCAGCACGCGTCCTCGGGCTGGCGCCTGAGCAGGTGGGGCCGCGCGAACGCAGCGTGGCCAAGATGATCAACTACGGAATCGCCTACGGCCTGAGCGATTTCGGGCTGGCGGATCGGCTCAAGATCCCGCGCGAGGACGCCCAGCGGTTCATCGCGGACTACTTCGCGGCCTACCCCGGGATCCGCCGCTACACCACCGAGATCCGCATCCTGGCCCGCGACCAGGGCTTCGTGACGACCCTGCTCGGCCGCCGCCGCTACCTCCCCGAGCTGACGGCGCGCAACCAGTCGCTGCGTTCGGCGGGGGAGCGGATGGCGATCAACATGCCGATCCAGGGGACGGCCGCCGACGGCATGAAGATCGCCATGGTTCGGCTGGCGGCGGCAATGGCGGTTCGCGGCCTCCGGTCCCGCATGCTGCTGCAGGTGCACGACGAACTCGTCTTCGAGACCGATGAGGACGAGCTGCCGGTCCTCGCCGAGCTGGCCCGCGAGGTCATGGAGGGGGCCCTGCCGCTCGACCCGGCGCTCGAGGTGGATCTCAAGGTCGGCACCGACTGGGAGAACATGGACCGATACCTCCGCGCGGACGGCGCCTGGCGCCGTGTCCCGAAGAGCGCCGTCGAGGTGGCGCGCGAGGAGGCGGAGGAGGAGATCGCCGAGCCGCTGGGCGCGTAGGCTGGTCGAACGATGCCGGAGCTCCCCGAGGTCGAGACGGTCGCCCGCGACCTGCAGCGCTGGGTGGCAGGCGCGCAGATCACCGATACGGAAGTGCGCTGGGAGCGGACGATCCGGCATCCGCAGCCGGCGTCGCTCTTCGTCGACCAGCTGCGCGGCGTGCGGATCGCGCGCGTCTCCCGTCGCGCGAAGGCGGTCCTGATCCACCTGGACGACGGCCGGGTGATGACCGTTGCGCTGCGGATGACGGGCGCACTGATCGTCGCGCCGGCCGGGACGCCGGACGATCCGTACGCGCGCGTCGTCTTCCAGCTCGCCGACGGGCGGCAGCTTCGCTACCGCGACGTGCGAAAGTTCGGGCGGATCGGGCTGTGGGAGGGCGGCGGGCTGCGGCGACGAAGGCCGGCACGCGTCGGTGAGCTGCGAATGCCCTACTGCGTGGGCGACGTCTTCGGACGGCACGGCCCGGAGCCGCTGTCGAGCACGTTCAGCGCGGCCCGGTTCGCGGAGCGGCTCCGCGGACGGTCGGCGCGGCTCAAGACGCTGCTGCTCGACCAGTCGTTCGTGGCCGGGGTGGGCAACATCTACGCCGACGAGGCCCTGTGGCGCGCGCGCCTGCACCCGCTTCGGAGCGCCGACAGCCTGGCACCGGACGAGGTGCGGCGGCTGCATCGGGCCGTGCGGTCGGTCCTCCGCGAGGGGATCGCCAACCGCGGTGCCAGCTTCAGCGACTACGTCGATGCCCGGGGCGAGGAGGGCGCGAACGCGGAGCGGCTCATGGTCTACCGCAGGACGGGTGAGCCGTGCGATCGCTGCGGGCGACCGATCCAGCGCGTCGTGGTCGGCCAGCGTTCCACCCACTTCTGTCCGCGTTGCCAGCGCGAGCCGGTAGCATCGGAGGCCGGATGAAAGTCATCGGGCTGACCGGCAACATCGGCTGCGGCAAGACGACGGTGGCGGGGATGCTGCGCGGTCTGGGCGTGGCGGTGGTGGACCTCGATGCGGTGGCGCGCCAGATCCGGAACAACGATGCGGAGGCGCGTCGCCGAATCGAGGCGCGCTTCGGGACGATCGAGGCCGGCGCGCTGGCGCGCGTGGTCTTCAGTGACCCGGCCGCGCTGCGCGAGCTCGAGGCGATCCTGCATCCGCTCGTCCGCAACGAGACGCGCGCCCGGCTGGCAGAGCTGGAGGCGGCGGGCGTCGAGGCGGCCTGCATCGAGGCGATCAAGCTGCTCGAGTCGCCCCTCCACGATGCGTGCGACGAGACCTGGGTCGTCCGTTGCGACGAGGCCGATGCCGTGGACCGCCTCGTCTCGTCGCGCAGCATGAGCGCGGAGGAGGCTCGCCGCCGGCTCGCGAACCAGTCGCCTCAGGAGGAGAAGGTGTCGGCCGCCGACGTGGTCATCGACGGTTCGGCAGACCTGGAGGAGACGCGCGCCCAGGTCGCGTCCGCCTACGCCGCCCTGATGACCGCCTGAGCCGCCCTACCGGCTGGCGGCACTGCCACCGAAGTCGGGCGGCAGCGGCACCGGGAAGCCGTACTCGTCGATCAGCCGATCGATCGTGGACCCCTGGGTCCTGGCGGTCCGGTCGTCGACGTCGGGCCGGAGGACGAGGGTGAACTGTCCGCCGGCGGCCTGCAGCTCGGTGATCTTCTCCGCCGTTGCGAGATCGGAGCGCAGGATGTAGAGCGCGCCGTTGCGGGCCAGGATCGTGAGCGACTGGAGCGTGGCCTTGGTGGACGGGCCGGGGATGAAGGTTGCCTGCGTCTGCTCGGCCTGCTCTGCCGTCTGCCCGATCTCGGGGTTGATGGCCATCGTCACGATGAGGTCGACCAGCTGGCCCGGCATCAGGGTGCCGGCCACCGCCCGGTCATCGGGGACCGAGATGCTCACGGCGCGCAGGTCAGGGCCGGAGGCGTCGTACTCCTCGCCCGGCTCCAGGATCGAGTACGCCTGGCCCTGGGTCGACGATGCCAGCATGTTGCTGGTGATGAACTGCCCCGTCAGGATCGACACGCCCGAGACCCGGCCCAGGACCTCGTCGATTCGCGTGTAGGCGCTCTCGTTCGTCGCATCGAGCACCACGTCGCGCATGGCGACGTCGCCCTCCTCGATCGGCTTGCGGCTCGGGACGTCGCGGACAGCGACCACAACCTGCCGGGTGGCCGCCTCCTCGCTGCGCGTCAGGCCGCTGGCCTGCAGGGCGAGGAAGACGGTCGCTCCGACCACGACCGCGATGACGAGGCCAACGGCGATGTAGACCTTCGACCGCTTGCTGTTCCTATCGCTGTACTCGAGTTCCACGAGGCGTGTCTCCTTGGGGCTTACCAGGGGGCGAGGCGGGCGCGCTGCGCGCGCCGCAGGTTCAGGTCATTCGGGTCGGCGTAGACGCCGGTGACGGCGCGGCCGAAGATGGAGTTCGAGTCGGTTCCCGTGATCTGGAAGACGGCGAAGCCGGTGACGTCGACGTAGTTGCCGTTGCTCGACGTGGTGCCCACGTAGAAGGTCACCGGGAGGAGGTGGACGACCGGCTGGCCGTCGCCGTTCGTGCCGTAGGCGCGGAGGTTGAAGCGGTAGCAGCCGGATGCCAGGCCGACGCTATTGATGGTCAGGGTCGAGAGGGCGCCGCTGCCGGACGACGTCGGCGTGACCGAGGTGGGGCTCAGCGTCAGCTGCCCGGGACCGATCGTCGTAGCGTTGAAGGAACAGTCGGTGAACGAGCCGGCGTCCACGTTGAGCTGCACCGGGCTGCCGCCCGAATCCCATTTCGTGGCGCTCGCGTTCGTGGTCGAGACGTAGATGGGAATGCTCTCCGACCCGCCCATTGCCGGAATCGTCGCCGACGTGGTCGAGTTGCCGAGACTGAAGTCGCGCAGGGCGCCTCCGACCTTGATGGGGACCGGCGTGCGTCGGGTCTGGAAGTAGGGATTTCCTGAGTGGCCCTCCAGCCAGGCGGTGTAGATGCCTGCCGGGATCGCGTTCGATTCGATCCCGCTCATGGCGACGTTCGTGCCGTTCTTG
The DNA here is from genome assembly GCA_963777045.1 of uncultured Chloroflexia bacterium. Lineage (GTDB taxonomy): Bacteria > Chloroflexota > Limnocylindria > QHBO01 > QHBO01 > JAPSGM01. The sequence continues at coordinate 29,190 of CAVZPD010000027.1, read as the reverse complement.
GCCGGGATGAATACGTTGCTCGACCATGTCGGCTCGTTCATGTCGCCCGCCGCGGGCGGCGTGACCGAGGGGTCGGGAACGATGTCCCACTCCGGATGCCCGACGTCGCTGGCTGCGGCGTCCCCGTGCAGGTGCAGGGTGACCGTGCTGCTGAACGCGTTGTTGCGTGACACGGTGAAGTTGGGACCGGCGACCGGCGAGGTCGTCGTCGCCGGGATGGTGATCGCCGACGGCGGCGATATCGCGAAGTCCGGGATCTGCATAACGGTGCCGTTGTAGACCGCCAGCAGGACGCGGTCGCCGGTGACGAAGACGTCGTCGAAGTTGCCAACCACCATCGGCGAATCGTTGCCCTCCATTGCCGCGAGCTGGCTGTTCGCGCTCGCGGGCGTCTGGACGGGCGGCAGCGCCGGTCCGGGATAGCCGGTCTGCAGGTAGACGCCCTCCTTGTCCTTGAGCGTGGATTCGCTCACGCCGGACGTCACACCGTTGTAGTAGACGCGCGATGTCAGCGATTCGAAGTTGCGGACGTCCAGGGCGACGAAGCCGCGGAAGGCGCTGTCGTTCGCGGCCTTCGCGCCAGGTCCGTAGAGCTCGAAGATCGGCCCCGGCTCCAGCTCGCTGGCGGGTGTGCGGCCGTCGTAGCCCGTCACGCTGTACGCGTCGACCGCCCCGTTCTGGCTCGTGAGCTCGGTCGCCAGGAAGTCGACGAACCCGTTGGCCGGCCCGGGCGCACTGGCGTAGCGACGGGCGACGATGGGGATCGCCGGGCCGCCCTGCAGCGCGCACTTCGCTCGCCCGATGGTTCCCAGCGAACCAACGCCCACCACCCGCGCCAGCGTGGTCGGGACGTCCGAGGAGATCGCCACGCGGACGGTCGTTCCAGCGACCAGGATGCCGCTCTGCAGGTGGGCCGGGTCGCCGGCGTGGCCATCGTCGTAGACGCGGGCGGCGTCGGCGGCGAGCGTGCCCGCCACGCCGATGGGCGAGCGTTCGAGGTTGATGCGCGCGACGCTTCGCGCCTGGATCGTGGCCGCGCTGTCCGATGCACCGTCGATCAGCGCTTTGCAGCCCGCGAGCGCGGCAGCGTCGGCGGCGTTCTGCAGATGGCGTTGCTGGGCGTTCTGGCGTCCGATGTCCACGGCGAAGCCGGTGAACCCGAGCAGGACAACCAGCAGGATGGCGAAGATGACGAGCACCTGCCCGCGCATCAGTTGACCACCATGGTGGCCGTCGCGCGCTGCACGAAGCGTCCGCTGGCATCGGTGCTGAGGAGTGCGCCGATGAACGGCACGATGATGTCGGAGCGGTAGGTGATCGTGACCCGGATCAGGCAGCCTTCGTGGGTGTCCCCGGTGCAGGCGGTATCCGAGTCCGTCGTATCGGGGCAGGCGCCGTCGGGCGTCGTGACGTGGTCGCAGTAGGAGACCGTGACGTCGCCGTTGACGATGACGTCGCTCGCCGGCGTCGTGCAGGTGCCGGCGGTCAGCGGGGCGCTGAAGTGCGGCGAGTTGGTCGAGAGCATCCCGAAGGCGCCGGTTGCCGCCTCGACCACGTCACCGCAGCGCGCCGCGTCGTTGCGGTAGCGCGTGGTCGTGGGTAGCGAATAGTCGTACACGTAGATGGAACCAGCCCTGGCACCCTCGCGGGCGGCGTTGGTGAGCGTCACGCTGGCCCCGAAGAGGAGCCCGAACTGGACGATGCCGACGATCAGCAGCAGGACCGGCAGCAGGACGAGCGCGAATTCCACCAGTGCCTGGCCTCGCGATTGGGAGCGTCGCGCGCGACGCAGCATAGCCCCGGCCGGCCTGAAGAGGCCCGCCGCCGATCGCCGGTGGACGGGTTTGCGCGGGGACATCGGTGCCTGAAGCGTAGGTTGGGGTCGAGGGAGCTCCTATAGGCCGCTCGGTTAGTGGCGCATCGGTACGGATGGACGTTCGGTATCATCGGCATGCCCCGCCCCAGCCATGTCGAGGTCCTCCGTCTCCATGCCCGATCTCAAGGTCCACGCGCCGTACCAGCCGACCGGCGACCAGCCGCAGGCGATCGCTTCCCTGGTCGAGGGCGTCGAGGCGGGGCTGCGCCACCAGGTCCTCCTGGGAGCCACGGGGACGGGCAAGACCTACACCGCCGCGAAGCTGATCGAGTCGGTGCAGAAGCCGACCCTGGTGATGGCGCACAACAAGACGCTGGCGGCGCAGCTCTACCAGGAGTTCAAGGAGTTCTTCCCGGAGAACGCGGTGGAGTACTTCGTCAGCTACTACGACTACTTCCAACCGGAGGCGTACCTCCCGCGCTCCGATACGTACATCGAGAAGGACTCGTCGCGGAACGACGAGATCGACCGGCTCCGGCACAACGCCACGCGAGCGCTCTTCGAGCGGCGCGACGTCATCATCGTCGCCTCCGTCTCGTGCATCTACGGCATCGGCGCGCCGATCGACTACGGGTCGACCGTGCTGAACCTCAAGGTGGGAGGCCGATACCGGCGCGACGGCGTCCTGCGCCACCTGGTCGACCTCCAGTACCAGCGCAACGATGCCGCGCTCTCGCGTTCGAAGTTCCGGGTCCGGGGCGACGTGCTCGAGTTCGCGCCCGTCTCCGGTGACTACGTGGTGCGGGTCGACTTCTTCGGCGACGAGGTTGAGCGCATCGTCGAGATCGACGAGCTCACCGGGGAGGTGCTGGCGGAGCGGCGCGAGGTGAACATCTACCCGGCCAGCCACTACGTCACGCCGCGCGACAAGCTGCTCGCGGCGATGGACCAGATCGAGGCGGAGATGGAGGAGCGCGTCGGCTGGCTCGGCGCCCAGGGACGCGAGCTCGAGGCCGCGCGGCTGCGGCAGCGGACGCAGTTCGACCTCGAGATGATGCGCGAGGTCGGGTTCTGCTCAGGCATCGAGAACTACTCGCGCCACCTCGCCGGCCGGGAGGCGGGCTCGCGTCCGTGGACGCTGATCGACTACTTCCCGACCGACTACCTGCTGATCATGGACGAGAGCCACATCTCCGTCCCGCAGGTGCACGGCATGTACAAGAACGACCGGACCCGCAAGGAGATCCTGGTCGACTTCGGCTTCCGGCTGCCATCGGCCCTCGACAACCGACCGCTGACGTTCGAGGAGTTCGAGGACCACATGAACCAGGTCGTCTACATGTCGGCGACGCCCGGCCCGTACGAGACCGAGCGCGCGCAGCGCGTGGCCGAGCAGTTCATCCGGCCCACCGGCGTCGTGGATCCGACGATCACGGTGCGGCCGACGAGCGGCCAGATCGACGACCTGCTGGCCGAGATCCGCGACACAGTCGGCCGCGGCGAGCGGGTCCTGGTCACCACGCTGACCAAGAAGATGGCCGAGGACCTGGCCGACTACCTCGCCGAGCTCGGCATCAAGGTCCAGTGGCTGCACTCGGAGGTCGATACGCTCGAGCGCATCGAGATCCTGCGCGACCTGCGCCTCGGCGTGTACGACGTGCTGGTCGGCATCAACCTGTTGCGCGAGGGGCTCGACCTGCCGGAGGTGACGCTGGTCGCCATCCTCGACGCGGACAAGGAGGGCTTCCTGCGGTCGGGCGGCTCGCTGATCCAGGTGATCGGGCGCGCGGCGCGCAACATCGGCGGCCGCGTGATCATGTACGCCGATCGGGTCACCGACTCTATGCAGGCGGCAATCGACGAGACGGATCGGCGTCGCGAGAAGCAGGTCGCCTACAACGCCGAGCACGGCATCGTGCCCGAGACGATCATCAAGGAGATCCGCGACATCCAGCAGGGCCTGCGCCGCGTGGCGGAGGAGCGGGCGGAGCTGCAGGTGGCCGGCAAGGAGCCGGAGGAGCTGGCCGAGATGATGGGACGCATGGAGGCGCAGATGAAGGACGCCGCTCGCAACCTGGAGTTCGAGCGTGCGGCATCGCTCCGCGACGAGATCCTCCAGCTGCGCCGGCTGCGCGAGGAGCTTGCCGCCGCCCCGGGCTCCGTGCCCGCCGACGTCTACGCGGCAGCCGCCGACGCCGGCGATGGCCAGGCCGACGGCCCCGCCCCACGCGAGCGGCGCGAGGTATTCAGCGTCGCGGCCCGCCCCAACGTGATCCCCGCCGGCACGCGGCGACGTCCGCCGCGCCGAAGGAGGCCCTGAGCCATGGCTGGGACGATGCCGCACGCCATCTTCATCGAGACGAACGCCGACGGCGCCGGCGGAGTGGCGGCCTACGCCGCCGAGCTGCCGGGCTGCGCCGTGTTCGGTGCGTCGGACGACGAGGCCGCCAACGCCATGCCGCGTCGGGCCGAAGCGTTCTGCGCCTGGCTGCGAGCGGCGGGGGAAGATGCGCCGGGATACCTGGGCGACAACTGGTACGAGGTCGAGCGAGCCGCCGCCACTGCCGCCGAGGGTGGCCTCGAACGGGCAGCCTTCAGCCTGGACGAGCTGCCGCCGGGCGACGAGGAGTTCGGGGCCTGGCTGCGCTGGCTCGAGCTCGCCCGCGAGGAGCTGGCGGCTGCGATCGACGATGCGGACGGGCCCGATCCACACCTCCTCGAACGCGTGGCGGAGCAGGACCTGCGGCTGGTCCGGTCGGTCGGAGGCGACGCGCCTGGAGTCGATGGCGATGCCCTGGACCGGCTCTACGCGGCACGCGACCGCCTGACCGATGCCCTCGCAGCCGCTGGCCCGACCACCGAAGGCGTGCGCCGCGCCCTGCGCCTGGCGATCGCCGATGACCTGCGGGCCGCCGAGCAGCTGCGGTCGGCCACGGGCTGACGGTCGTGGCTCGGGCGACCAAGGAGGAGCTGCAGCGCACCTCCCCGAAGCGCGTGCGGCACGTCGGTGAGTGGCCGCTGCCGCCGCCGCGCCGTGCGCCAACCGGATCGGAGCTGGGTACGCTGCAGGAAGCGATGGGGACCTGCGACGACGGCAGCTCCCCGGTGCTCTCCGGCGATGGGTCGGAGCGCGCCATGCTCATCGGGCAGGCGCCCGGCTGGCGCGAGATCGAGACCGGCCTGCCCTTCGCGCACGACGCCGGCCGGCGGCTGGCGGGTTGGCTCTCGCTGGCAGGCATCGACGTGAACGACCTGCGCGAGCGGTGGTACGTGACCTCGGTCGGCAAGTGCTATCCCGGCCGCCGCCCCGGCGCCTCCGTCGATTCGCCCCCGTCCCGGGCCGAGGTCGCCCGCTGGGGACCCGTGCTGCGAGAGGAGGTGCGGCTCGTGTCGCCGAGCCTGCTCCTCCTGGTCGGTGGTCTCTCGCATCGCTTCGCCTTCGGCGAGGCCGCGCGCCTCGACGGCCTGGTGGGTCGTCAGCTCGCCTGGGAGGCGGCGCCGGGGGCATCGGTCCTCGCCATGCCGCACCCCTCGGGCGCCTCCACCTGGCTCAACGACCCGGCGCGGTCGGAGCGCTGGCGGCGGGGGATCGAGCTCCTGGGCGATGCCTGGGCGTCACTCGAGGCGCCGGTGTGACGCGCGAGAATCGCATCGGCCTGGCGCTGGTTGCGCTGCTGGGTGCCTTCATCTTCTTCCTGCTGACGGTCGGGTCACTGGGAGCGCCGCAGGCGGACGTGCAGCGGATCTCGGTGGTGCAGGTGCTCGACGGCCAGGAGGCGCCGGCCGATCGCTACGGCGACGGCGAGCTGAGGATCTCCGGCTGGTACGCGTCACTCGACGCGAATTGCGTGGAGCGCCCGGCGGCGCCCGCCTCGAGTGGCTGGTTGGCGCGCAGCTGCCCCCTGCGCGTCCTGATGCCGTACCAGCCGGTCGAGACCGTGACGCAGGACGAGCTGGAACTGTACGGGCTGCGGCTTGCCGCGCCGATCGGCGCGCCGTTCCCGTCGCGGGCGGAGCCGGGTGGCCCGAACCTGCGCCTGCAGCAGCTCGTCTTCGTCGGGCATTTCGACGATCCGGCGGCGGCCGAGTGCCCGGCGGCGCTGCGCAGCGCGTGCCGAAGCACCTTCGTCGTGAGCGACTACGACGGGTTCCTGCGCTGATGGCCAAATCGAACGGGCGTTCACATCGGTCTGCTAAAATGGGACCGATGCCCTCGGACAAGATCGTCGTGCGTGGCGCGCGCGAGCACAACCTCAAGAACCTCACCGTGGAGATGCCGCGCGACCGCCTGATCGTGATCACCGGGCTGTCGGGCAGCGGCAAGTCGAGCCTCGCCTTCGACACGATCTACGCGGAGGGGCAGCGGCGCTACGTCGAGTCGCTGAGCGCGTATGCACGGCAGTTCCTGGGGCAGATGGAGAAGCCGGACGTCGACCAGATCGACGGGCTCTCGCCGGCCATCTCGATCGACCAGAAGGGCGCCAGCCGGAACCCGCGCTCGACCGTCGGCACGGTCACCGAGATCTACGACTACCTGCGGCTGCTCTTCGCCCGCATCGGCCGCATGCACTGCCCCATCTGTGGTCGCGAGATCGCTCGCCAGACGGTGGAGCAGATCGTCGACCAGCTCTACGAGCTGCCGGCGGGGACGCGCCTCATGCTGCTCGCCCCGCTCGTCCGCGACCGCAAGGGCGAGCACGAGAAGCTGCTGGCCGGGGCGAAGCAGGCCGGCTTCGTACGAGTCCGGGTGGATGGCGAGCTGCGTGACCTCGACGAGGAGATCAGCCTCGACAAGAAGTACAAGCACAGCATCGAGGTGGTGGTCGACCGCCTGGTCGTCCGCCCGACCGACGACGACGGCGCGCCCCGGCCCGATGCCTCCCGCATGGCCGATTCGATCGAGACCGCCCTTCGGCTCTCCGACGGCCTGCTGCTCGTCAACCTGCCCGACGCGCCGAAGAAGGAGCAGGACCGGCTCTACAGCGAGCGGTACGCGTGCCCGGAGCACGGCGGATCGTTCGAGGAGCCCGCGCCCCGCAACTTCAGCTTCAACTCCCCGCACGGCGCCTGCCCCGACTGCACCGGCCTCGGCTCGCGCCTGGAGATCGACCCCGACCTCGTCATCCCGGATCGATCCCGCGCGCTCTCGGACGGAGCCGTCCTGCCGTGGCGGCGGATGGTGATCACCGAGTCCTGGGGCGCGAAGATCCTCGAGGCTGTTGCCGAGCGCTACGGCTTCCGCATGGACGTCCCGTTCGAGGAGCTGAGCGACGAGGCCACGCAGATCGTGCTGCGCGGCAACGGGGGCGAACGGGTCGAGGTCCGCTACCGGGCGCGCAACGGCAACATGCACACCTTCCGGACCACCTTCGAGGGCGTTGTCCCGAATCTCCAGCGGCGCTACCGCGAGACCGGCTCCGAGATGATCAAGTCCGAGATCGAGCGCTACATGACGACCAAGCCATGCCCCACCTGCGGCGGCATGCGGCTGAAGCCGGAATCCGTTTCGGTCACGGTGGCGGGCAGGAACATCATCGAGACGACGCGCCTGTCGGTGACCGATGCTTCCGCCTGGTACGCGGCGCTGTCCAAGCGCCTGAGCGAGCGCGAGAACCAGATCGCCCGGCAGGTGCTCAAGGAGATCCGTGGACGCCTCGGCTTCCTCGTCGACGTCGGCCTCGACTACCTGACGCTCGATCGCGCCTCGGGGACGCTCTCGGGCGGCGAGGCCCAGCGCATCCGGCTGGCGACGCAGATCGGCTCGAGCCTGATGGGCGTGCTCTACATCCTGGACGAGCCGTCGATCGGCCTGCACCAGCGTGACAACGACCGCCTCATCGCCACGCTGGAGCGCCTTCGCAACCTCGGCAATACGCTCATCGTGGTCGAGCACGACGAGGAGACGATCCGCTCGGCGGACTGGGTGATCGATGTCGGGCCGGGGGCGGGCGAGCACGGCGGTCGCCTCATCCACTCCGGGCCGCTGGCAGAGCTGCTGGCCAGCGAGGAGTCGGTCACCGCGGCCTACCTGCGGGGCGATCGCAGCGTGCCCATCCCGGAGGGTCGTCGCAGGGGGAGCGGGCGCAGCCTGACCATTCGCGGCGCCGCGGAGAACAACCTGCGCGAGATCGACGTCAGCTTCCCGCTGGGGCGCTTCGTGGCGGTGACCGGCGTGAGCGGCTCGGGCAAGTCGAGCCTCGTCACGCAGATCCTCTACCCGGCGCTGGCGGCGCGCATCTGGGGTGCGCGGGAGCGCCCCGGGAAGCATCGGTCCATCGAGGGGATCGAGGAGATCGACAAGGTCATCGAGATCGACCAGTCGCCGATCGGCCGCACCCCGCGCTCGAACCCCGCCACCTACACCGGGCTCTGGGCTCCGCTGCGAGAGCTTCTCGCCGCCGTCCCCGAGGCCCGCCTGCGCGGCTACAAGCCGGGACGCTTCAGCTTCAACGTCAAGGGCGGTCGCTGCGAGGCGTGCGAGGGCGCCGGGATCGTGCAGATTGAGATGCACTTCCTGCCCGACGTGTACGTCCAGTGCGAGGTCTGCAAGGGCAAGCGCTACAACCGCGAGACGCTCGAGATCCACTACAAGGGCAAGAACGTGGCGGAGATCCTGGAGATGACCGTCGACGAGGCGCTCGAATTCTTCAGCGTCGTGCCCTCCATCCGCAACCGCCTGCAGACGCTCCACGACGTCGGGATGGGTTACATCCACCTCGGCCAGCCAGCCACCACGCTCTCGGGCGGCGAGGCACAGCGCGTGAAGCTGGCGACGGAGCTGTCGAAGCGGGCGACCGGCCGCACCTTCTACATCCTCGACGAGCCGACCACCGGCCTCCACTTCGCCGACGTCGCGCGGCTGCTCGACGTCCTCGGCCGGCTGGCCGACAACGGCAACACGGTGGTCGTGATCGAGCACAACCTGGACGTCATCAAGAGCGCCGACTGGGTGATCGACCTGGGGCCGGAGGGCGGAGACGCGGGCGGCGACCTCGTCGCGTTTGGGACGCCGGAGCAGGTGGCCGCGAACGATGCCTCGTACACGGGGCGCTACCTGCGCAGGGTGCTGGACGCGCCTCGCCCCGCCGCCCGGTCACGCCGTCGGCGTGTCGCCGCCGCCGGCTGAGGATGGCCGACACGGAGCGGACCGGGGAGCTGCAGGAGGCGTGGGACGCCCGCGTCCGGGCCGACCGGGAGCAGGTCGAGCGGCACCGTCAGGTGGCCGAGGCATCCGACTTCTACGCGCCGGTCACGTCCCGCTTCATCGAGGACCCGCGCCGCGTGGGAGACGAGGTGCTGGAGGCGCTCCTCGCGCTCGTGGAGCCGGGGGAGACCTGGCTCGACATCGGTGCCGGCGCCGGTCGCTACGCCCTCCCTCTCGCGCTGCATGCCGGCAGGGTGATCGCGCTCGACCCATCGGCGGCCATGCTCGCGGCCCTGCGCGAGGGGATGACGCGCCACGGCGTCGCGAACATCGACGTGCGCGAGGGACGCTGGCCGCAGGCCGCCGGGGAGGCGCCGCTGCACGCGGACGTGGCGTTCATCGCACACGTGGGCTACGACCAGGCCCCCATCGGTCCATTCCTCGACGCCATGCAGGAAGCCGCGCAGCACCGTTGCGTGGCCGTGATGCTGGAGCGCTCGCCGGCGAGCTACGCGGCGCCCTTCTGGGCGGCGGTCCACGGCGTCGAGCGGGTGTCCCTGCCCGCGTGTCCCGAGCTGGTGGCCATCCTCGAGGCGCGCGGCAGCCGGCCGCGGCTGCGGCGCGTACCCCAGCCGCCACGTCGCTGGCCGGACGTGCCGGTCCTCCTGGCGCAGCTCCGGCACCAGCTCTGGATCCCGGAGGAGGGCCCGGCGAACGACCAGCTGGTGGCTGCCGTCGACCGCACCGTCGTGCGCGACCCGGAAGGGGTCCGGCTCCCCACCGCGCCGGCGTGGGTCGGCGTCGTCGAGTGGGCTGCCGTGCGCTGACGGCCAGCGCTCGGAGTATGATCCGGCCGCATTGGGGGCAGTGAGACGGAGGCTTCGATCGTGGCAAGTGGTGCGCTCGTCATCCTGGGCATCATCCTGGTCGTCCTGGGGCTCTTGAGTCCCGCCTTCTGGCTGATCGTCGTCGGCCTGCTCGCCATCCTGGGCGGCGGCGTCCTGCAGGTTGCGATGGCGCGGCGCACGTAAGCAGCCTGCCGATGCCAGGTCCCACCCGCGACGAGGCCCTCGCCCTGCTCCACGAGTGGAACGAAAGCCCATCGCTGCGCAAGCATGGCCTGCTGGTCGAGGCGGGCGTGCGTGGCTACGCGGCCGACGAGGGCCACGACGCAGCCACCGTCGAGCGGTGGGGGATCGCCGGCCTCCTGCACGACCTCGACTACGAACGGCACCCGGATCCCGCCACCCATGGATCCATCGGCGCCGATGAGCTGGCGCGCCGCGGCTATCCCGACGACGTGGTGCACGCCGTCCGGGCACACAACGACGCGCTCGACCTGCCGCGCTCGACGCGGCTCGACCACCTGGTCTACGCCTGCGACGAGCTCGCCGGCTTCCTGGTCGCCGTCGCGCTGATGCGGCCGAGCAAGCGGCTCGCCGACGTCGAGCCACGACACGTGCGCAAGCGGATGAAGGACAGGGCCTTCGCGCGCGCCGTTCCGCGCGAGATGCTGCTGGCCGGGGCCGACGAGCTGGGCATCGCGTTCGACGACCACGTCGAGAACATGGTCCGCCACCTCTCCACCATCGCCGCGAAGGTCGGCCTCTAGCCCAGCCCCGCCTCGGGCAGGAACCGCGAAGGCTTTCGCGGATCGTTCGCCAGGACGAGCGTGCGCGTCGCCCGCGTCATCGCCACGTAGGCGAGGCGGCGCTCCTCCTCGAGAGCCCTCTGCGGCTCCGGTGCATCCGCCAGCGACCGACGGTTCGGGAAACGGTCCTCCTCCATGCCGACGATCACCACCGTCTGCCACTCGCGGCCCTTGGCCGCGTGCACCGTGACGAGCTCGACGAGGGCGTCGGGACGACGGAGGGACTCCAGGCGCAGCAGGGCAGCGTCGTGGGCGGCGAGGAACGCATCGAGCCTGGCGAACCCGACGCTCCAGCCGAGCAGCGCATCCAGGGCGGCGTGGTCGTCCTCGCCGAGCGCCTCCGCACCGTCTGCACGCCGCCACCCCCGGCCAACGCGCAGTCCCAGCAGGGTCGTGAACGGCGGACCGTCGCCGGGCCTGCGCCGCGCATCGGCAACGAGAGCTCGAACCGGCTCCGCCTGGACCGGCGCCGGGACGCTGGTGGTGTGCGCCAGGTCCGCGCGCACCACGGCGCCGAGCAGGGGTGTCAGCTCCGCCCGGGTCCGTGCCAGGAAGCAGGTCGTGCGCCCGGCAGTGCTCTCGGCGGCGGCAAGCGCGGTCAGCTGATCGGTCCACCCGGCGGCCGAGCTGTCGAACGCCGCAAGCGGTGGGGCACGGTCGAGCGGCTCGGACAGGCTGGGGCCGGCGCGGATGCGCTTGGGAAAGCGCTCCAGGTTCTTTCCGATCAGCCGTCGCGAAGCCTCGACAACCTCGGGCGGGCAGCGATAGTTGGTGGCGAGCTGCACGCGCCGTGCGGCGGGGTAGAGCGACTCGAAGCCGAGAATGCGACGGACATCGGCGAGCCGCCAGGCGTAGATGGTCTGGTCATCGTCGCCGACCACGAAGAGGTTGTCCTGCGGCGCCGCCAGCAGCCGTACCAGTCGCAGCTGGCCTGCGTCGACATCCTGGAACTCGTCCACGCAGAGGTGGCTGAAGCGTCGTTGCCAGCGAGCGCGCACGCCCGTGTCGGTCTCCAGCAGACGGACCGCCTCCGCCACCAGGTCGTCGAAGTCGAGCGCGTCGCGGGCGACCAGCATGGACCGATACTCCTCGACCAGCGACGGCAGCGGTGGCGCGCGCCCCTCGACCTTCCAGGCCGAGATCTGCGTGTCGAGCTCGGCCGCGTCCGGCAGCGCCGGGGCAGGCGCCTCTCCGGGGGTCGCCGCGAGCTCCGCGGCCCTCCGCCGCAGCAGGGCGCGCAGGAGCGGGAGCCGGTCCGCGACCAGCTCGCGGCGGACGCCCGCGTCGATGACCACCTGGCGCGCGAGCGCGTGCAGCGTCCTGACCTCGATGCGCCCGGCAGCCGGCTCGTCAGGGACCAGCCGGCCCGCGATCCGTGCCGACAGCTCGAGCGCGGCGTCGCGGTTGAAGGTCGCCACCGCGATCCGCTCCGCCGGCACGCCGCGGGCGAGCAGGACGCCAAGTCGGGCGATGAGCGTGGTCGTCTTGCCGCTGCCGGCCGGCGCGATGATGAGCGATGGCCCGTCGGGCAGCGTGGCCGCGGCCGCCTGCTCCGCGTCGAGGCGCGCGACGATCCGGGACTCGCGTTCCGCCGACCAGGGACGATCTTCGAGCACCATGCCGGAAGGATCCGCCAGGCGCCTTACCGGCGGATCACCACGGCATTACCGCCGCTCAGCGGCAGCGCATTGCACCGACGGCTATCCTGTCGCCGCCCCATGACCTCTCGCGACCGCAGACGACCACACGCCACCGCCACCGCCCGCGCCAGGCGGGTCCAGGAAACAGCCCGCCGCGACGCGGAGCTGCGCGCGCAGGGCATCGATCCCGATGCGCAGCTCGCGTATCCCACGGACGGGATGGCGGGCGCCGGCCGGCCGCGCCGCAAGGGGCCGCCGCTGCGGGCGATCCTCCTGATCGGGCTGCTGCTCATCCTGGTGGTCGCGGTGATCGGCGCGATCGTGGTGTGGCAGCGCGTCAGCGCGTTCAACGACACGGTCTCCACGGCGCCGGCGGCCTCATCGGCCCTGTGGGGACCGCTGGGGGGCGACGAACGGGTCAACGTCGTGCTCTTCGGGTACGGCGGCCCGGAGCACACCGGCGGCAACTACCTGGCCGACTCGATCCAGATCCTGAGCATCGACCCGGCCACCGACACGACGACGATGATCCCGATCCCGCGCGACCTCTGGGTCGAGGGCGATCCCGAGATCCCGGACAACGCCAAGATCAACGAGGCCTTCGCCATCGGCTACGCGCGTGACGGTATCCCGGAGGGTGCGCGCCTGGCGACCAAGGTGCTCGGCGAGGTGACGGGCCTGCAGATCGACTACTGGCTGGCCATGGACTTCACCGGGTTCCGGGAGGTGATCGACGCGGTCGGCGGGGTGACGATTCAGAACCCGACCGCCTTCTCGTACACGACCAACGAGGCCTTCTTCCGCGACGGCATCTTCAACGGCGGGACGTTCCCGGTTGGCGAGCTGCACCTGGATGGTGAGGAGGCGCTGGCCTACACCCGCGCCCGGTACACCTCGGTCACGGACGAGTCGAGCGACTTCGCCCGCTCCGTGCGCCAGCAGCGGGTGCTCGGCGCGCTGCGCCGGGAGGTCGGCTCCGGCGGCATCGGCTCCATCGGTCCGGGGCTGGCAATGATGGACGCGCTGAAGGGCGAGATGACGACCAACCTGTCGGCGATCGACCTCTTCCTGCTGAGCGGCCACCTCAGTCCCGACCGCCGCATCGAGCTGGCCGAGGACGTGATCCTGCAGGCCACGACGAACACCATCGGCCAGTACATCCTCGTCGTCATCGGGCGCGAGGGCCCGACCGACTACCAGCCGCTCGAGGACTACATCGCCGATGAGCTGGCCAGGCCGATCCCGACGCCCACCCCCTCGAACAGCTGAACGGCGGGCGATCTCGCGCGCGAATGCAGCGCAGTCCTCAGCTCGCGTGCGTTTTGGGCGTCACATCGCTCTCTCGGGAAGCGTGAGCTGCGCGGCTGCGCGCGGCTCGTGCTCACCGCCGGGCGGCATATCGGGCAGATGCAGCGCAGCATGCGGCTCAGGCGCGGTTTGGGCGATCCAGGGCGCAAACGCGGAGTCGGGAGGTGCGGTCGCGCGAGCCCCAGACCGATGCCGGCCTAGAATCGAAGCGTGACCCCCCACCTCCGCGCCATCCTGCGCCAGCTGCCGGCCTCGCCCGGCGTGTACCTGATGAAGGACGCCGATGGGCGGGTCCTCTACGTCGGCAAGGCCGATCTCCTGCGCAACCGGGTGCGCTCCTACTTCGGCAGCAAGGGCGCGCTCGACGCCCGCATCCTGCGCATGACGCAGGAGGTGGCCGACGTCGACTACATCGTCACCGACACCGTCAGCGAGGCATTCCTGCTCGAGGGCAACCTCATCAAGGAGCACCGGCCGCGCTTCAACATCCGGCTGCGCGACGACAAGAGCTACCCGTTCGTGAAGGTGACGCTGGGCGAGGACTTCCCGCGCATCGTGCGGACGCGGAAGCTGGCTCGCGACGGGAGCCGCTACTTCGGGCCGTACGCATCGGCCTCCAGCGTCGACGACACGCTCAAGCTGCTGCGCAAGATCTTCCCGTTCCGCACCTGCAACCTGGAGATCCCGGAGGGGAAGCGGGTGCTCGAGCGGCCCTGCCTGCTCTACTACATCAACCGATGCCAGGGGCCGTGCATCCAGGCCGTCGAGAAGGCGCCGTACCGGGCCACCATCGGGCGGATCGTCGACTTCCTGGACGGCAAGCAGGAGGGGATCGCCGACGAGCTGCGGAATGAGATGGAGCTCCATGCCGAGGCGCTGCGCTTCGAGCAGGCGGCTGCGGCCCGCGACAAGCTGCGGGCCGTGGAGCGGACGATCGAGCAGCAGAAGGTGGCCGCCTACAGCCGCGCGGAGCAGGACGTGGTGGGGATGGCGCGCGAGGAGGGGGAGGCCTGCCTGCAGCTGTTCGTCATCCGCAACGGCAAGATGATCGGCCGCGAGCACTTCATCGTGGAGAACGCGCGCGACGCGACCGACGGCGAGGTGCTCGGCTCGTTCCTGCAGCAGTACTACTCGGTGACGGAGCGGCCGCCGCGCGAGGTGCTCCTGCCGGCGCTGCCGGCGCAGGCCGATGAGCTGACCGCCTTCCTCGGCGAGCGGCGTGGCTCGCGGGTCGCCCTGCACGTCCCCGAGCGCGGGGAGAAGCGGCGACTGCTGGCGCTCGCGACGCAGAACGCGGTCGAGGCGCTCGCCAAGGAGCGGGCCGAGTGGCTGGCGGACACCGAGAAGCGCGACGAGGCGCTCGGCGGCCTGGCCGCGGCGCTGGGCCTGCCGCGCCCGCCGGAGCGGATCGAGTGCTACGACATGAGCAACATCCAGGGCACCTCGGCGGTGGGGAGCATGGTCGTCTTCGTCAACGGCCGCCCGGAGCCGCGCGAGTACCGCCGCTTCCGCATCCGCTCCGGGGAGACGCCCGACGACTTCCGGATGATGGCCGAGGTGCTCCGACGTCGGTTCTCGCGCGCCTCGCGCCTTCGTGCCGAGACGGGCGCCCTCTCCCTGGCGGCGGTCGGCGCCGACGAGGTGCCCGAATCGATCGAGGAGGACGGGGAGGGGCGGCGCCGGGGCGGCGAGGGCTGGGCGCTGCCGGACCTGGTCATCGTCGACGGCGGCAAGGGTCAGCTGTCGGCGGCGGTGGGCGTGCTGCAGGAGCTCGCCATGACCGACCTCCCGCTGGCCGGTTTGGCGAAGCGCTTCGAGGAGTTGTACGTGCCAGGCCGCTCCGAACCCATCGTCCTGCCGCGGCGGTCGCAGGCGCTCTACCTGGTGCAGCGCATCCGCGACGAGGCGCATCGGTTCGCCATCACCTACCACCGCAACGTTCGCGGCAAGCGCGCGCTGGCCAGCGTCTTCGACGAGGTGGCGGGCATCGGTCCGGCGCGCAAGCGCGCCCTGCTCAAGCGCTTCGGCAGCGTGCGCCGCATCCGCGAGGCATCGGTCGAGGAGGTGGCCGCCACGCCGGGCGTGGGACGCGAGGTGGCCGAGCGACTGAAGGCGCGCCTGGCGCGCGAGGGGATGCTCGCCTGAGCGCCGATTGCGAGCGTCGCCGATCGGCCCCTATAATCGCGCGGCCCGCCGCCGACGAGCGGCGCGTTTCGTGTCCGGCCGATGCCGGTGCGCACGCCCGAGTGAAAGGACCGAACTGGCTTTAGCATGACCTGGCGCCGCATCGCCCCGTGGGTGATCCTCGTGACCCTCCTGCTGGCGATCTACATCGACATTCCGCGCTCGTGGATGCCCTCCGGCGTGCCCGGCAGCGACCTGCACACGACGCTGGGGCTCGACCTGCAGGGCGGGATCCGGGTCACGCTGGCCGTGCAGCCGCAGCCCGGCGAGACGGTTACCGACGAGCAGTTGAGTACCGCGCGCGACATCATCGAGCGGCGCGTCGGCGGCATCGGCGTCTCCGAGCCGCAGGTGCGGACCGAGGTCAGCGCCGACCAGCGGCGCATCGTGGTCGAGGTGCCCGGCCTCTCGAACGAGGACCAGATCCGCTCGCTGGTGGGGTCAACCGGACAGCTGCAGTTCATCGACCCGAAGGGCCAGACGCTGGCGGACAACCAGGACGTCCGCGACCAGATCGCGAACGGCGGGGTAGAGGTCCTCTTCGACGGCGGCTTCATCGACCCGAACAGCGTCGCGCCCTCGTCGCAGACCGGCGAGGTCGGCGTCCAGTTCACGCTGCGCAGCCCCGCCTCCGAGCAGTGGTGCACGTTCACCACCAACAACGTCGGTCGCCAGGGCCCGATCGCGCTGGACGGCATCGTCTACACCGTCCCGACCATCCGCGGCGCGATCTGCGGCGGCAACACCGTCATCACTGTGGGGTCCGGCGCCGGTGCCCGGACCGAGCAGGAGAACCTGTACAACACGCTGCGCTTCGGCGCACTGCCGGTCTCCCTGCTGGAGCAGGGCGTGGAGAAGGTGGCGCCGACGCTGGGCGCCGACTTCCTGGCCCAGGCCCTGGCCGCGGGCGGCATCGGCCTCCTGCTGGTCCTCATCTTCATGATCGCCTTCTACCGCATGCCGGGCGTGCTGGCCGCCGGGGCGCTGATCTTCTACACGCTGGTGGTCTACGCCATCTTCCGGCTGATCGGGGTGACGCTGACCCTGGCCGGCGTGGCGGCGTTCATCCTCTCCATCGGCATGGCGGTCGACGCCAACATCCTCATCTTCGAGCGGATGAAGGAGGAGATACGCGCCGGCAAATCGCTGGTGCCGGCCATCGAGGCCGGCTTCAATCGCGCCTGGTCGAGCATCCTCGACTCGAACGTCAGCTCGATCCTGGTGGCTGCCTGGCTCTACTGGCAGGGGACGACCGTCGTGCGAGGCTTCGCGCTGGTGCTGATCATCGGCGTCCTGGTCTCGATGTTCTCGGCCGTGACGGTCACGCGGACGGTGCTGCGCTACGTGGTGCGCACCGACTGGGGCCGGCGCCTCGAGCTCTACCACGTGGAGCGCTGAGCCATGTTCGACATCGTCGGCAAGCGCCGCTGGTACTTCCTCTTCAGCGCGCTGATCACGGTTCCCGGCGTGATCTTCATCATCCTCGGCGGGCTGCGACCGTCGGTCGACTTCACCGGCGGCACCGTCTGGCAGGTTCGCTACGAGAGCCGGCCCGCCGCGGCCGAGGTCGACACCGCGCTGGCCGAGCTCGGCTACACCGATGCCAGCGTGCGCGAGCTGTCCGACGGCTTCCTGGAGATCCGGACCGAGCCGATCGACCTGCTCCCGCAGCAGACCGCGATCCCGACGCCCTCGCCCGGCGCCAGCGGTTCAGCCGCGGCATCGGGTTCGCCCGCCGCATCCGGCTCCGCAATCGCTTCGGCATCCAGCCAGCCATCGCCCTCAGCGACGCCGAACCAGAGCAACGAGATCACCACGCCGGTGCCGAGTGCCACGGCGGGAACATCGGGGTCGGCGGGGCCGTCCGGATCGGCCGCGCCCAGCCCCAGCCCGACGCCGATCCAGGTCGCTGCCGGTACCGATTTCGACAAGCTGCAGAAGGAGCTGGTCGCTCGGTTCGGGCCGGGCGAGCCGCGCAGCCTCACAACCGTCGGCCCCCTCATCGGCTCGGAGCTGATCCGGTCGTCGGTGATCCTGATCGTGGTCGGCGAGCTCTTCATCCTGCTCTACCTGTGGGTCCGCTTCGGCTTCCGGTTCGGCACGGCCGCCATCGTGGCGCTGCTGCACGACGTGATCGTGGTGGTCGGGATCTTCGCGATCCTCGGCTTCTTCTTCAACCTGGAGTTCGACGCCCTCTTCGTCACGGCGCTGCTGACCGTCATCGGATTCAGCGTGCACGACACGATCGTCGTCTTCGACCGGATCCGAGAGAACCGGATTCGCCATGCCGGCGAGCCGTTCGGCGCGATCGTCAACCACTCGATCCTGCAGACGCTCGGCCGCTCCATCAACACGTCGGTAACGGTGGTGGTGACGCTGGCCGCGCTCTTCCTGCTGGGACCGGCCACGATCAAGACCTTCACGTTGGCGCTGCTCATCGGCGTCGTGAGCGGGACCTACTCGTCGATCTTCAACGCCAGCCAGCTGCTGGTGGCCTGGTACGAATGGGACGCAAACCGCAAGTCGCGGCCGGCCAAGGCGAAGGCCGCCGCCCGCTAGTCGGGCCCCGGTAACCGAAAGGTAAGCGGCGAGTAAGCGCCCCCGGCTACCATGCCGGCGTGATTCCTCCGCGCCTCGAGTGGCTCCTCCCGGAGCCGCTGCTCGACCCTCCGACCTTCGCGGGGTTCGGGCGGCCGGTGGCGACCCTCCTGGCGCGCCGCGGGTTCCAGACGGACCAGCAGCTGCACGCCTTCCTGCATGGCGGTGAGGCATCCCTCCACGACGTCTCGCTGATGGCCGATGCCGATGTTGCCCTCGAGCGGCTGGAGCGAGCGATCGACCAGGGCGAGCGGATCGCCATCTGGGGCGACTACGACGCCGATGGGATGACCGCCGTCGCCATCTGGTCCACCGCGCTGCGCGCCTGCGGGGCCGAGGTGGTGCGCCACATCCCGTCACGCCTGGCCGAGGGCTACGGCCTCTCCGTGCCGGGGCTGGAGCGGCTCGCCTCGGCGGGGATCGGCCTGGTCGTCACCTGCGACTGCGGCGTCGTCAACGTGGCCGAGGTCGAGCACGCGCGGCGCATCGGCCTGGACGTGATCGTGACCGATCACCATCTGCCGGGCGGCACCCTGCCGCCGGCCGTCGCGGTCGTCGATCCGCACCGTCCGGACTGCGGCTATCCGGACGTCGACCTGACCGGCGCCGGGCTCTCGTACAAGCTGGCGGACGCCCTGCTGGCGCGCCGCGGCCGGCAGGTGCCGGATCTCGCCGGGCTGGCGGCCATCGGCACCGTTGCCGACATGGCGCCCATGACCGGCGAGAGCCGCGCGATCGTGCGGCTGGGGCTGGCGCAGCTCGGTGCAACCGAGCATGCCGGGCTCCGCTCCCTCCTCGCGCGGACGGCGGAGCACCCCGAGGCGCCCACGGCGCGCGACCTCGCCTTCGGTGTCGCTCCCTGGATCAACGCCGCCGGACGCATCGACCAGGCCGATCTCGCCATCCGCCTGCTGCTGGAGGAGGACCGCGACGACGCGGAGCGCCTCGCCGAGGAGCTGGGCGCCGCGCTTCCGCGAGCGGCGGCGGCTGACGGCGCATGCCATCGACGAGGCGCGTGCACTCCTGGTCGATTCGCCGGCGAGGCGCCCCTCGCGCTGCGCGGCGACGGCTGGGCACCCGGTGTCATCGGCCTCGTGGCAGGGCGGCTGGCGGAGTCGCTGGCGCGGCCCGTGGCCGTGGCCTGCCTGGTGGGGGATGAGCTGCGCGGATCGGTTCGGGCACCCGTCGACTTCCATGTCGGGCAGGCGCTGTCCGCCTGCGCAATGCACCTCACCAAGCGCGGCGGCCACGCGGGGGCGGGAGGTTTCAGCCTCCTCCCGGATAGCTGGGCCGCCTTCGCCGAGGCCTTCGGTACCTTGCCGCGACCCTACCCCGCCGATTCCGGCCTGGCACTCGAGCGAGCAGGCCGCGTCACGGTCGACCTGGTGCTGCCCGCTGCGCACCTCGGCTGGACGCTGGCCGGGGAGATCGGGCGCCTCACGCCGTTCGGTCCCGGTCACGTGGAGCCGGTACTGGCGGTGACCGGGCTCGCGGTCCGGGAAGCGCGGCGCGTCGGTAGCGGCGGAGACCACGTCGCGTTCCGCATGCGTCGTGGCGCCGAGACGATCGACGCCATCGCCTTCGGCACGCCGGCGGAGCGCGAGCTGCCGGAGCCCGGCAGCATGGTCGACCTGGTCGGCACGCTGGAGCAGGACACGTTCCAGGGGAACGCCCGCCTGCGGCTCCGCGTCATCGACTACGCGCACGACGAGGCGAGCCCACTGGCCGAACGGCGCCGCCAGGCCGTCGCGATCCCGATCGGCGAAGCGGCCGCCGTAGCCCGATGACGCCGCTGGATCGGCTCCGTCGCCGGATCGATGCGCTGGGGGCGCCGCTCTGCCTGGGGATCGATCCGCATCCCGACGCACTGCCGGAAGGTCTCCCGCGCGACGCGCAAGGTCTCGAGACCTTCGCCCGCGGGCTGGTTGAGGCAGTTGCGCCGGTGGCCGCGGCCGTGAAGGTCAACGTCGCCTTCTTCGAGGCGTTCGGCAGTGCCGGCAGTGCGGCGCTCGAGCGGGTGCGCGCCGACGTGCCGGACGACCACGTCCTGATCCTGGATGCGAAGCGTGGCGACGTTGGCAGCACCGCCGAGCGATACGCAGCCGCCCTGCTCGGCCACCTCGGCGCGGACGGCGTCACCCTCTCCCCGTACCTGGGCGAGGACGCCATCGAGCCGTTCCTGGCGTACCCCGACAGGATCATCTACATCCTGGCTCGCACCTCGAACCCGAGTGCGGCGACGCTCCAGCACCTGCACATCGCACCACGGGGGCAGACCCTCGCCGAGCACGTGGCTGCCTGGGTGGACGGCCGATGGCCACGACCCGAGGTTGGCCTGGTGGTGGGGGCGACCGCTCCGGGCGAGCTCGAGGCCCTGCGCGCCGCTCATCCGGAGCCAGCCTTCCTGGTGCCCGGCGTCGGTGCGCAGGGCGGTGACCTGGCGGGGGCCGTTCGCTCCTGTCACGGGCGGCGTGCGCCGGGCCTCGTCAACATCTCGCGCGGAATCGCCTCCGCGTCGTCGGGTGGTGACTGGCGCCAGGCCGCGGCCGCCGCAGCGGAGAGCTGGCGAGCCAGGATGGCCGATGCCGGTGCTACACTGGCTTCCTAGTCCTCACAAGCCGGCGCCCGAGGCGCCACAAGAAGGATCGGCATATCCCATGGGACCAATTGGCTGGCCTGAGCTCATCATCCTCCTGGTGGTGGTCCTGATCGTCTTCGGACCCGGCAAGCTGCCCGATATCGGCAACGCCATCGGCAAGGGCGTCCGGGAGTTCCGAAAGGCCTCGAACGACCTCGAGGAATCGATCCGCGGCGAGACGAAGAAGCCGGGCGCGAGCAACGAGCAGTCCGACAACAAGTAGGCACCCCGGCCCTCCCCCCACCACGACACCCTCCCCGGCGACCTGTGCGGCCGCCGGACTGTCGCCGCGCCACGCACATGAGCGAGTGACCGAAACGTGACCCGCGAGCTGGCCACCATGAGCCTCATCGAGCACCTCGAGGAGCTCCGCCGGCGCCTGATCATCATCGTCATCTCGGTCCTGGCCGCGGCCGTCCTCGGCTACATCGTCTCCGGCTCGGTTCTCGACCTCCTCCGCTCCCGGCTGCCCGAGGAGTACCGGACCCTCATCTTCCTGAACCCGGCCGACGCGTTCTCGGCCCGACTCAAGATCGCCGGCTTCATCGGGATCGCGCTGGCGATGCCGGTCATCCTGTTCCACGTCTGGCGCTTCGTGACGCCCGGCCTGACCGCCCGCGAGCGGCGCTTCGTCTGGCCGGTGATCATCGCCGCCCTCGCCCTCTTCGCCCTGGGCGTCGTCATCGGCTTCATCGTGATCCCGTATGCGCTCAACTTCCTGCTCGGCTTCGCCGGGGAGGGCCTGGAGCCGGCGCTGACGGTGGACGGCTACATCGGCTTCGTGACGACCATGATGCTGGCCTTCGGCCTCGTGCTCGAGTTCCCGATCGTGCTGATCGGCCTGACCCGGGTGGGAATCCTCAACTACAGGCGCGTCGCGTCGCAGCGCCGATGGGCGATCCTGGCGATCGTCCTGTTCGCGATCGTGCTGACCCCCGGCGGGGATCCCATCTCGCCGCTCATCCTGTCCGGCGTGATGTTCCTGCTCTTCGAGGGCTCGCTGCTCGTCATACGGCTGATCCGGCGCTGACCGATGGGTGGCTCCACGTCAGCTGGGCGCGTGCTCCTGCTGACCCACGCGGCCATGGACGAGCACTCCGCCCCGGGGCACCCCGAGCGACCGGAGCGGCTCGCCGCCGTCGCCGCGGGGGTGACCGATGGGGCCGCTCGGGCGGGCGCCGACCTCATTCATGAGGCGCCGGTCCCAGCAACCGACGAGCAGCTGCAGCGCATCCACCCGGCCTGGCACGTCGATCGGCTGGAGCAGATCGCGCACGCCGGCGGCGGCTGGCTCGACGCGGACACCTACGTGGGGCCACGTTCCGTTGACGCTGCCCGCGTGGCGGCCGGCGCCACGATCCAGGCGGCGCAGGTGGCGGCGCGCGGGCGAGCGCGCGTGGCGTTCGCCGTCGTCCGGCCGCCGGGGCACCACGCATCGGCAGAGCGAGCGGCCGGCTTCTGCCTCATCAACAACGTCGCGCTCGCCGTGGCCGACCTGCGCGCCACGGGCGCTGCCCGGCGGATCGCGGTCCTCGATTGGGACGTGCACCACGGCGACGGGACGCAGGCGATCTTCGACGCCGATGCCGACCTCTGCTACGCCTCCACCCACCAGTCGCCGCTCTATCCCGGCACCGGCGGCGCGACGGAGGACGGAAGCGGGCCCGCCGCCGGCACGAAGCACAACGCCCCCCTGCCGCCGGGCAGCGGCGATGATGCGTTCACCGATGCCTGGCTCACGCAGCTGCTGCCAGCGGTGGAGGCCTTCTCCCCGCAGGCGATCCTCGTCTCGGCCGGGTTTGACGCGCACCGCGACGATCCGCTCGCGCACCTGGCTGTGACCGAGGCCGGGTACCGGCGGGTCGCCGCCGAGATGGCTCGGCTCGCCACGCGGCTCGGCATCCACGGGGTGGCCCTCACGCTCGAGGGCGGGTACGACCTGCCCGCCTTGCGTGCGAGCGCGGCTGCCGCGGTCGAAGGCCTCCTCTCCGGGTTTGCAGCGGACGGCGGCGGCGGTCGGTAGGGCTATACTCGGGCCACTGAGCACCACGCACAGGGCCATGCCGCGAGCCGCACAGACCGCCACTGCAGCATCCCGCGCGACGCTGCCCGGCCGGCGGGGGAGCCCCGATCAGGACGGGCAGCCTGCCGGTGGCCAGGTGGTCATCATCAGCGGCCTCTCCGGGGCCGGGAAGAGCCAGGCTTCCAAGCAGTTCGAGGACCTCGGCTACTACTGCGTCGACAACCTGCCGCCTGAGCTGCTCGACAGCTTCCTCGACCTCCGCCGGGCCGATCCGGTGCGCTACGCGCGCATTGCCCTCGTGCTCGACATCCGCGCCGGGGACCCGTCGGTCGCCATCGGCGAGGCGCGCGACAAGCTGCGTGCCCGGGGCGCGAACCTCGACATCATCTACCTCGAGGCCAACGACGCGAACCTGGTGAGCCGATTCAGCGAGACGCGGCACCGGCACCCGCTGCAGGCGCGCAGCGGCATCCAGGCGGGGATCGCCGAGGAGCGGCGGCGCCTCGAGGCGACCCGTGCGCTGGCCGACCACGTCATCGACACCAGCGGCCTCTCGGTGGGGCAGCTGAAGGAACGGCTCATCGGCTTCGTTCCGCGCGATGGAGCGAGCGATACGGTGACGGTCGACATCGTGACCTTCGGCTTCAAGTACGGCCTGCCCCTCGAGGCCGACCTCGTCTTCGACGTGCGCTTCCTGACGAACCCGTACTACGTTCCCGACCTGAAGAAGCTGTCGGGGCTGCACCCGCCGGTTCGCGACTACGTCCTCCAGCAGCCCGCGGCCGGCCGCTTCCTCGACCTCGTCGCCGAGATGCTCCAGCTGACCATTCCCGCCTACCGCGCCGAGGGCAAGGAGCGCCTGACGGTGGCGCTCGGCTGCACCGGGGGCTACCACCGCTCGATCGCGTTGGCAGAGGAGCTGGCGGAGCGGCTGCAGGACGTCGAGGGCGCCTCGGTCGCCGTCTTCCACCGGGAGCTCGAGCGATGAAGCTGCCGCGCCTGCCGCGCTGGATGTATCCCGGCATGCACCTCAAGCGCTGGCTGCTGCTGCTCTTCGCTGGGATCACCGTGCTCGGCCTCGCTTCCGCCATTCTCCTCATCGAGCTGTATCGGGGCCTGCCGGACGACTCCATCGTGCTCTTCATCACCGGCGCCGGCCTGGATCGGCCGATCCGGGCCGCCATCGCCGTGGCCGGCGGGATCTTCCTCACCGCAATCGGGGTCTGGGGGTTGATGCGGAGCGTCGTTTCGCCATTCGTGCAGCGCGGCGACAGCGTCATGGAGGTGCTCTACACCAAGCGCTACCTGGCCCGCGGACCGCGCATCGTGGCGATCGGCGGCGGCACCGGGCTCTCGACGCTCCTGCGCGGGCTCAAGGGCTATTCGGCGAACATCACCGCCATCGTTGCCGTCGCGGACGACGGCGGCTCATCGGGCCGGCTGCGCCAGCAGCTGGGGATTGCGCCGCCGGGCGACATTCGCAACTGCATCGCCGCCCTGGCCGATGCCGAGCCCCTGATGACCCAGCTGATGCAGTATCGGTTCCCGCCGGGCTCGGGCCTGGACGACCACGCCTTCGGCAACCTCTTCATCGCCGCCATGACGGCCGTGACCGGTGACTTCGAGGAGGCGGTGCGCGAGTCGAACCGCGTCCTCGCGGTGCGCGGCCAGGTGCTGCCGGCCACCAGCGTGCCGCTGAACCTGGCCGCGGTGCTGGCCTCGGGTCGGCGGCTCCAGGGCCAGGCGGCGATCACCCATGCGGAGGAGCCCATCGATCGCGTGACGATCGAGCCAGGCGACGTCCGCGCCAATCCCGAGGCGCTGGAACGCATGCTCGAGGCGGACATGATCGTGATCGGCCCGGGCAGCCTCTACTCGAGCGTCCTTCCCAACCTGCTCATCAGCGATATCCGTGATGCCCTCGCGGCAGCCAGCGGTCTGCGCGTCTACGTGTGCAACGTGGCGACCCAGCCGGGCGAGACCGCCACCTTCTCCGCGGCGGCACACCTGGAGGCACTCTTCGAGCACGTGGGCGATGACCTGATCGACTTCGCGCTCATCAACGGCAACCACTCCGCGCGACGGCCGCAGGGATGGCTGGGGCAGCCGGTGATCGTCGACGAGCGTCGCCTGGAGGAGCTGCCGGTGGCCGTGATCGAGCAGGACCTGGTGGACGTCTCGAACGCGCATCGCCACGATCCAGCCAAGCTGGCCAGCGCGCTGCTCCGCCTCCAGCAGGAGGAGCGCGGGGAACGGGTCCGGCAGCGTCGCCTCCGTCGCCCGGCCGCGTCGGCGGGCTGACGAGCCGATGCTGGTCGCCAGCGAGCTGAAGGGCGAGCTCGCAAGGATTCAACCCGCGCGCAGCTGCTGCCGCCGCGCGGAGCTGGCCGGGCTCCTCTTCGTCCGCAGCGCCGCGGGCGGCGTCAGCACCCTCGAGCACTCCACGGCACGCGTCGCCGTCCAGCTGGCGGCGTCGCTGGGCATCCCGGCGACCGCCGGCCCGGCCGCCGGCCTGCGCTCCGGACCGGGACGGGCGCGTTCGGGACGGCACCACCTCGCGATCGCCCTCTCGCCGGATGATGAGCGTCCGTGGCACTGGGCCAGCGCCAAGCCGTGCGACCGGCGCGCGTTCCTGCGTGGCGTGCTGCTCTCCGGGTCGATCTCCCTGACGCACAGCGGCCCGCACGTCGAGTTTGTCTTCGACGATGGGCGCCGCGCAGCCCAGCTGGTTGCCCACCTCCGCGAGCTGGACCTGACGCCCGGCCTGCAGCGCCGCCGGGGCCGGCACGTGGTCTACCTGAAGGGACGCGAACAGCTTGGGGCGCTGCTGCGCCTGACCGGCGCCAACCGCGCCCTGCTGGACCTCGAGTCGGATCGCGTCGCGCGCGACGTCCGCAACCGTCTCAACCGCCTGCTGAACGCGGAGGAGGCGAACCTCGACCGGACCGTTCGCGCCGCGGATCGGCAGCTGCAGGCGATCAGCCGGCTGGAGGCGACGGGAGAGCTGACGCAGCTGCCCGAGGCACTGCGCGAGACCGCACAACAACGCCGCCGTCAGCCCGATGCCGACCTGGACGCCCTTGCCGCATCGCTGGGCATCAGCCGTTCGGCGGTCAACCATCGGCTCCGACGACTCGTCGCCCTGGCGAAGAGCGCAGAGGAGCCAACGAAACCCGACCGAGCCAGGAGGACCGCGTGATCGAGACCCGGCTGCCATTCGTGGCGGGGAACTGGAAGATGAATCCCACCAGCCGCTCCGCTGCCGTCGAGCTGGCGCGGGCCGTGGCGGCTGCGACGCGGGGGCTCTCCGCGCGCACGGTCATCTGCCCGCCATCGGTCTACCTGGAGGCAGTGGCGGAGGCGGTTCGCGGCAGCGAGGTGGCCGTGGGCGCGCAGACGATGCGCGGCGAGGAGTCGGGGGCCTACACCGGCGAGATCTCGCCGCTGATGCTGGCCGGACTGGCCGACTACGTGATCATCGGCCACTCCGAGCGCAGGCAGTACGACAACGAGACCGATACCGGCGTGGCGGCCAAGGTCCGCTCGGCGGTCGACCACGAGCTCGTCCCGATCGCCGCCATCGGGGAGCGGGCCGACGAGCGACGAGCGGGGCAGACCGAGGCGGTCATCGACCGCCAGCTGCGGGCCGCGATCTCGGGCCTCGAGCGGCTGACGGGGAGCAGGCTCGTGATCGCCTACGAGCCGGTCTGGGCCATCGGCACCGGCGACGCCGCCTCGCCGGACGACGCCCAGGCGGCCGCTGCGCAGATCCGGGCCATACTGCACGAGGCGGATCCGGACGCGGCCCACGAGGTGCCGATCCTCTACGGCGGCAGCTGCACGCCGGACAACTCGGGCGACCTCTTCGCCATGCCCGACGTCGACGGCGCGCTGGTGGGCGGCGCTTCGCTCGATGCGTCGCGCTTCGCGGCGATCGTGCGGGCGGCGGCAGAGGTCCGTACCTGATGGCGCCGCGACCGGTGGTCCTGTGCGTGCTCGACGGCTTCGGCCTGAACGACGACCCGGAGCGCAACGCGCTGCTCGCCGCGCAGATGCCCGCCTGGCATGACTTGACGGCCTCCTGGCCGACCTGTCGGCTCGCGGCTTCCGGGGAGGACGTTGGCCTTCCGAAGGGCCAGATGGGCAACTCGGAGGTCGGCCATCTCAACCTGGGGGCGGGCTTCCCGGTGCTGCAG
Organism: uncultured Chloroflexia bacterium; assembly: GCA_963777045.1. GTDB lineage: Bacteria > Chloroflexota > Limnocylindria > QHBO01 > QHBO01 > JAPSGM01. Next base: position 1,992 of record CAVZPD010000027.1, on the reverse strand, counting down.
GACCTGCCGCGAATCAGCAAGGCCATCGACGACGGCGAATTCGTCCGCAATGCCGTCCTGCGCGTGGCCGCCGACCACGCCGTCGAGCACGGCAGCACGCTGCACCTGATGGGGCTCATCGGCCCGGGCGGGATTCACGCCGTCGACGAGCACATCGTCGCCATGGTGCAGCTGGCGCAGGACGTCGGGCTGCCGCCCGAGCGCGTGGCGCTCCACGCCTTCACCGATGGACGGGACACGCCGCCGCGCTCCGCCATCGAGTTCCTGCCCGCGCTCGAGGCGCGCATCCGGGGCAGTGCGCACGTGGCGACCGTCAGCGGCCGCTACTTCGCCATGGATCGCGATCGGCGCTGGGACCGGACGCAGCTCGCCTGGGAGGCGATCGTGCACGGTGACGGCCGCGACGTCCCGAGCGGCGCAGCGGCCATCGAAGCCGCCTACGAAGCGGGGGAGAGCGACGAGTTCATCCGCCCCAGCGTGGTCGACGGCTACCGTGGCATGGCCGACGGCGACGCGGTCGTCCACCTCAACTTCCGCGCCGATCGGGCCCGGCAGCTGACGCGGGCGCTGGCGCTCGACGCATTCGATGACTTCGATCGCGGCCGCCGCCCGGCGCGCCTGCACGTGGCCACCCTGACCGAGTACCAGGCGTCGGACGATCTGCCCGTGCCGGTGGCCTTCCCGCCGCTGCAGATCGACTCGCTGGCGGCCTACCTCTCACGCCTCGGCAAGCGGCAGCTGCACGTGGCGGAGACCGAGAAGTATGCGCACGTGACCTACTTCTTCAACGGGGGCCGCGAGGAGGAGCTTCCCGGCGAGGAGCGCGTCCTCGTTCCGTCCCGGCGCGACGTGGCCACCTACGACCTCGCCCCGGAGATGGGGGCGCTGGAGATCACGGAGCGGCTCCTGGAGGGCATCGGCTCCGGCAACGTACGACTTCATCGTGGTGAACTACGCCAACCCCGACATGGTCGGCCACACGGGCGTGTGGGACGCCGCGGTCGAGGCCGCAGAGATCGTCGACGGGTGCCTGCGACGGGTCGCGGACGCCGTGCTCGCTGCCGGCGGGGCGCTGGCGATCACCGCCGATCACGGCAACATCGAGGAGATGCGCGACGAGGCGGGGATGCCGCAGACCAAGCACACCACGTCGCCGGTGCCCATGGTCCTGGTGGGGGAGTCGTGGCGCGGGGCGCGGCTGCGCGACGGCCGCCTGGCCGATGTGGCGCCGACGCTCTGCACGCTCATGGACATCGCGCCCGGGCCCGAGATGACGGGTCGAAGCCTCATCGAGTAGACTGCGCCCTCGATGAGTCCCCTTGTCGTAGCCCAGATGATCCTTGCCGTGGCGCTCGTCGCCTCGATCCTGCTGCAGCAGCGCGGGACGGGGCTTGGCGGCGCGTTCGGTGGCGAGGTCACCGCCTACCGCAGCCGGCGCGGAATCGAGCGCACGCTCTTCCGACTGACGATCGTGCTGGCGGTGCTGTTCGTGCTGTTCAGCCTGCTCAACCTGCTCCCGGGCGGCTGACCGCAGGCGCAATCGCGGCTCGGGCTGCATCGGTCCGGGAGCATGCTAGAATCTGGCGGCCTCGCCGGGCGTTCGCGTCCGGTGAACGCGTGCCGAGGTGGCGGAATAGGCAGACGCGCTAGGTTCAGGACCTAGTGACCATTACGGTCGTGTGGGTTCAAGTCCCTCCCTCGGTACCATACCCTCAGTTCGGGCCCAGGTGGCGGAATTGGTATACGCGTACGTTTGAGGGGCGTATGAGGCAACTCATCCGGGTTCAAGTCCCGGCCTGGGCACCACCTTCCTCCTGATCCGGACCGATGCGTCCGCGCGCGGGCGCCTCTGGCCGCGGCCCGGCGAGCTGTGCTTGGAATCGTTGCGCCGGGTGCAACGATTTGCGCGCGAGAGTGCGTCAGGCGGCCGTTGTGGCGTGATCTGTTGCGCTGGGTGCAACGCCCGGCGCGGGAAGCACCGCTCACGCGTGA
>CAVZPD010000026.1:0-133942 GCA_963777045.1 uncultured Chloroflexia bacterium | reverse complement strand
TTCGTTGCGCTGTCTGCAACGCCCAGCGCGGGAAGGCTGCCTCCGGAGTGATCTGTTGCGCTGGCTGCAACGTTCGGCGCCGGAGAGGTCGTCAGCAGGCGGTTCTGGCGTGATTAGTTGCGCTGGGTGCAACGCCCGGCACGCGCCGCGCCCGACGCCCACGCGTGGCGGAGGCCGCCGGGACGGCGCGTGCTAGCCTGACGCGGCCGAGTGGGCGGTTAGCTCAGCTGGTCAGAGCACCTCGTTTACACCGAGGGGGTCGGGGGTTCGAGTCCCTCACCGCCCACCAGTCTCGTCCCCAGGCGCTAGGATGATGCCTGTTCAACCGAGCTAAACGGAGCGGGAGTCCCATGGATCCCATCGTCTGGATCATCCTGGGCGTCATCGCGCTGATCGTCATCGCGCTGATCGCCATCTACAACGGCCTTGTCCGGCTTCGGAACATGGTCGACGAGGCGTGGAACCAGATCAGCGTCCAGCTGAAGCGACGACACGACCTGATCCCGAACCTCGTCAACGCCGTGAAGGGCTACATGAAGTTCGAGCAGGAGACCCTGACCCGGGTCATCGAGGCTCGCAACAGCGCCGTCACGGCAACCCAGGCAGGCCCCCAGGCCGCTGGACAGGCTGGCCAGGCGGAGAACGCCCTGAGCGGAGCCCTGCGCCAGCTGTTCGCCCTGATGGAGAACTACCCCGACCTCAAGGCGAACCAGAACGTCATGCAGCTCCAGGAGGAGCTGACCACGACGGAGAACCAGATCGCCTTCAGCCGGCAGCACTACAACGCCACCGTGCGGCAGATGAACACCTCCATCCAGACGTTCCCCAACGTGCTCGTGGCCGGCATGTTCGGATTCAACGAGCGCGAGTACTTCCAGATCGAGGAGGCCGATACCGCCGTGCCGGAGGTCAACCTCAACCTCGGCTGACGGTTGACGCGGTGATCGCATGAGCGCCCAGCCCGCGCCCACGACCTTCTACTCGGAGATCGGCCGGAACCGGCGCAACTCGTGGATCCTCGTCTTCGTGGTCGCGCTGGTGCTGGCCGCCCTGGGGGCAGCCATCGGCTACGCCACCGGCTACGGAGCGTGGGGGATCGTGGTTGCGCTGGTGTTGGCCACCCTGCTCAGCATCGGCTCGTACTTCGGGGGTGACAAGCTGGTGCTCGTCTCCTCGGGCGCGAAGGAGGTCGCGGTCGCGAACCCGTCGGACGAGCAGAAGCAGCTCGTCAACGTGGTGACCGAGATGAGCCTGGCGGGTGGGACGCCGATGCCTCGGCTCTACATCATCGACGACACCGCGCCGAACGCCTTCGCCACCGGCCGCGACCCGCAGCACGCCTCGGTGGCCGTCACCAGGGGGCTCCTCGAGAAGATGGACCGCGAGGAGCTCCAGGGCGTCATCGCCCACGAGATGAGCCACATCGGCAACTACGACATCCGCTTCACGCTGCTGGTCGGCGTGCTGGTGGGCAGCATCGCGTTGCTCTCGGACTGGTTCCTGCGCTACACGTTCTGGTTCGGCGGCGGGCGGCGCGGTGGCGGCAACCGGGATCGAGGTGGCGGTGGTGGGGGACTGCAGGTGGTCCTCTTCGTGGTGGCCATCGTGCTCGCCATCCTGGCGCCGATCATCGGCCGCATGGTCCAGCTGGCGGTCAGCCGCAGCCGCGAGTCGCTGGCCGATGTGAGCGCCGTCGAGCTGACCCGCAACCCGGTGGGCCTGGCGCGCGCCCTGCGCACGATCGCCGACGATCCGGAGGTGCTCGAGGTCGCCAACCGGGCGACGCAGCACCTCTACATCGTCAACCCGGTCAAGAGCTTCGAGAAGCGGGCCTCGTCGATGTGGGACACGCACCCCCCGCTCGCCGAGCGGATCGCCGTGCTGCGCAACCTGGCGGGCCAGTTCGGGCAGGATCCTGCGGCCATCCCCGCCTCGTCCGCCGTCCAGCCTCCGCCGGCCTGAACGAATCGCGATGTTCGGGTTCGGCCATTCCGGATCGGCGCCAGCGCCGTTCGACGCGCTGAACGGGCCGCGCCTGGCCGGACCGAGCGGGTCGCATCCGCTCCATGACGTTCGAGCCGAGGAGCTGGTGCGATCGTCGGAAGATGCGTTGCGCGGGGAGATCGTGCTCGACAAGCCTCCCGTGGTGGGGGTGGGAATGACCGGGACGGCTCGAGTCACCGCCCTGCGCGAGATCAAGGGGCGCGAGGCGGGCCTGCGCCTGGTGGGCCTGCGGCTCGACGAGCAGCGCCGGCACCGCGAGGACCACGATTCGCAGGGCCGGGTGACGCACCGCGAGGACTGGGTCGAGGCGAACGGCAAGATCTTCGACGACCTGACCTTCGTGGAGCCGGTCATCCCGGCGACGCTTGCCGAGGGCGCGACCTGGGAGGGGCGCTTCCTCGTCCCGGCGCCGGAGCTGGGGCCACCGTCGGCGCACGTCGGCGAGTCGATCATCGCCTGGGCGCTCGAGGTGCGCTGGGACGTGCCTTGGGGGAGCGACGTCCGCCTGGCCGTGCTGCTGCCGCTGGCCCAGAACCAGGACCTGATGCGCGCCGGGGTCGGTCTGCAGGGTGGGCAGGCCCTCATGCGGGAGGTGGCGACTGACGGGGCGACGCTGATCGTCACGTCCGACCTGCCGGTGGCGGCCGGGAGCGAGCTCGCCTTCCAGGTCGCCTGGCCGGGTGCGCCCGACGGGCGGGCTGCGCGCGCGGAGCTCCATCGGCACAGCAACGCGCCGAACGCGGAGACCGGCATCCTGGTTTCCGAGCCGATGGAGGTATCGGCCCTGCGCAGTGGTTCGGAGATGCGCCTGCAGGTGCCACCGTGGGCGCCGCCGTCCTTCGACGGCGCCGGGCTGGAGAACCGATACGTCCTTCGCATCCTGGTCGACCGCCGTTTCCGCGCCGATGCTGCCATCGAGCGGCCCATCGGCGTCATCTGACCGTGTTGCCGCTGTATCGGGCCCTGTGCTATCGTCGCGGCCGATACGCGAACCGTGAGCGAGGCCGCAAGACCGAGGGTTCGGACGGCAGGCCGAGGTAGCTCAGTTGGTAGAGCACCGCCCTGAAGAGGCGGGTGTCGTCAGTTCGATTCTGACCCTCGGCACCACGCTCGGGCGCGCGCATCGGAGAGAGTCGGGCGGAAGTGGCTCAGTTGGTAGAGCATCACCTTGCCAAGGTGAGGGTCGCGGGTTCGAGTCCCGTCTTCCGCTCCATTTTTGTGCTCGGCTGAGTGCCCCATCGACCTTGACCTGCTAGCCTCGTGGCGCTTCGGATGCCCCGTCGTCTAGTGGTAGGACAGCGGACTTTGGATCCGTGAACCGAGGTTCGAATCCTCGCGGGGCAGCCAGCATTCACGTTCAGACGGGGCCATGACCACGCTGGTCAGTCCGCCGGCCGGAAGACGGCGCCGTCGTTCGGCGTCCACACCGTATCGAGATAGGTCCCACCGCTCCAGGTGACGTACTCGGTGCCGGTCCAGACACCGACCGCGAACTCCCGACCATTGATCGCGTCGAATGGCATGGACCGTGGCGGTGAGGGCGGCAACTCCAGGCAACGGTCGCGGCCCGGGTCGTACGTGGATGTGACGCCGATCAGGTACATCCCGGTCCATGCGCCACCGTTGGCGGCTCCCGGGCAACGGACGATGGGATGCCAGCTGCCGGCCGACGGGTCGAGCGCCCAGCCGACGGACGGCACCAGCACCAGGTCGCCGCCTGCGACGAACTCGACCCCGGCGTCGAGCGGGTCCAGGGGCACGGGGATGATCGTCCAGGTGTCGCCTTCGAGGATGGCTCCTTCCGGCCGTCCCGTGGATCCGTCGCCGAACGCGACCACGACCAGCCGGTCGCCGATGACGACCGCCGAACGGATGCCAGGCCGTATCGGCGCGCTTGGCAGGGGCTCCCAGCTGTCAGTCTCTGGAAGGTATGCGGCCGCGTGCGTATCGGTCACGACCACGAACCGACCGGCGACCCATCCGCCGACGGGATCGCTTGCCTTGAGCGGTGCCGAAGGGAGGGATCGCCACTGGTCGGTGGCGGGGTTGTAGATCGCTCCGTCATCCGCATATCCGCCTGGCAGCGCGATCTCGCCGCCCCAGACCAGCATGCGACTGCCCGTCCAGGCCATGACGGGCCGATAACGACCCTCGATCGGTGCGTCTGACGTCTGGCGCCAGGTATCGGTCGCCGGGTCGTAGACTGCGCCGTAGGCAGGCATGAACAGGTCCGACTCAGCCAGTTCCTCCGACGACTCGATCCCGCCCCACACGATCACTGTCGAGCCGGTCCACACCATCCGGTGCCCCTTGCGACCGCCGATGGGAGGCTCGGCCGTCTGGCGCCAGGTGCCGCCCAGCGTGTCTGTCTGAGGCTCCTCATCGGCGAAGATGAGGGTGGCCATCATGCGATCCAGGACCGCCTTGTTGAGCGCGTATTCGCCGGAGCTGCTGCTGGCCGTGGATGCGACGAAGGTTGGCCCGGCATCGTCTGGAGGCCCCAGGCCGATGACGTAACTGTACGAGCGTACCTCGCCACTGGAAGGCACGACCCCGCCGTGCAGTTCCAGGCGAACGGCGAGATGTCCGACGAGCCAGAGGCTGTCGAGGCTGATTGCAGGCTCGATGCTGCCGAAGGCTCGCCTTCCGAGATGCCAAGGATGATCTGGGCATTGGGGTACATCTCATCCTCGGCGTAGTCACCGAATCGGACCGGGGAGCGGGCCGGAGGCGAAGGCCGCGCAGCGTCCATCCTCGGCGGCGTGCCAACTGGCCGGGAAGCTGATGCTGTATGCGCCATCTGGCGACGCGCAGGAATCGGTGTCGGCCATGAGCGCATCAGCCGCAGCGGCGATAGCCGGGTCCTCCACCATCGGCGCGAAGAAGAAGAGGCTGCTCAGCACCTCGTCCAGCGCAGCAGCATCCCGGTCGTAGGTGGCGCCCTGGGTCGTCATCGCGACCAGGTAACGCCCCTGCCCACCCGATGCCAGGAGTGCGCCGTCCGCGCTGACGACGTAGGCACGCTGCTGGTCGGCTCCTCCCGCCACCGCCGCGTACTCGAGGCGCAGTGCCGGGTAGCCGGCAAGCGCTACGGACTCGGGGGCGGGCGCCTCCTTGCGGTTTACCACCGCCATAGCATCCTCGAAGGTGCCGGTCACCGCCACCACCTGCACCGGTGCGTCCACCAATACCGTGAAGTCGAACCGCTCGGGCGCCAGGTTCGTGCAAGCTGGATCGAGCCCGCCACCGGCGTTGGCGTACCAGCCGTCGGGGACCCGGATCTCGAACCCTCCCGCGCCATTGCCGCACAGGTCCGGGCCGGCGATCAGGCCGGGCGGAAGCGGCTCCGGAGTTCCGGAGGGGAGCGCGCTTGGCGCGGTGGTCGGAAGCGCCGTTGCAGTTTCGGAGGCCGATGGGGTCGGTGACGCGTCGGCCACCAGCAGGTTGGCCACGGGGCCGATGGTCAGGGCCGCGAAGACGGCGACCGCCGCGACGCCGGCGGCCAGCTGCCAGCGGCGGGCCACTGGGACCGGCCGAGGCTCGTCGAGGACGCCGGGCGGGAGGGACTCGGTCACCAGGGTCGAGGCGGCTACCTCGAGGTGCTGGTCGAGCCGATCGACCTCGGCGACCGCCTGGCGGCACGCATCGCAGCCGCCCAGATGGACCCGGTCGGCCTCGCTCAGCTCGCCGCCGTCGAGCAGGCGCTGGTAGAGGCGATCAGCGTGGCGCTCGCTCACCGCTCTGCCTCCCGCATGGTGCGGCCCAGGCGGGCGCGGGCGCGGAACAGGATGGTCCGGGCGTTGGTAGGGGTCAGGTTGAGCAGGGCAGCCAGCTCATCGGTGCGGTACCCGTGTCCGTAGTGGAGGACGATCAGCGTCCGCTCGCGCGGCGGAAGGGCCTCGATCAGTTCGCGGAGGGCGAGATCGGGCTGCGTAGCGTGGGACGGTCGCTGCAGCCTGGGCAGGACGTTGAGCAACGCACGGCGGCCCCGGTGACGGTTGAAGCAGAGGTTGATGGCCATGCGCGCCACCCAGGCATCAAAACGAGCCGGATCCCGTAGCTGGACATAGCGTTCACGCGCGCGGAGGTAGGCGTCCTGGACCACGTCCTCGGCAGCATCGGCACCGACCAGGCCGCGACAGATGGCAAGCAGGCGGGGCCGGACCGATTCGAAGCGTCGGTCGAACTCGGGGATCTCGCGGAGCGCTGGATACCGTCTCGGAGTCGGCCACCACTCTCCCTATGGCAATCATCCTGTCGCGTTGACACGCCGTGCGGCCCTGATGTTGCACCCATGGGAATGGTCTGTGGTTGATCGCCCAGTCGCGTCACCTCGACTCGAAGGTGGCGGACGCCACCATCCGGTCCAGCACGGCCTTGGCCAGGGGATAGTCATCAGCCTGACCCATGCCCGTCTCGGCGATGAAGGTCGGACTGACTCGCCCGAGCGGAATGAGGTACCAGTAGGCACGGTAGTCGGGATCGCTCTCGATCTCGTCCAGCGTGCTATGCCCGAACTCGGCGCGATGGCCGGTGTATCCGTCAATCGTGACGTCCTCGGAGAAGTAGACCGGCGTGAGCGAGGTGTAACCGGCGCCTCCATCGAAGACCTGGAGCGTGATCCAGACGCCGTCCGGCGGCGGCGGCTTGGTGGCGACGGGCCTGATCGCCACCTCGAACGGCTCGGGCCCGAACCACGAGCAGGCGGGCGTGTCGCCGACGGCCGAGTTGGTGTACCAGCTCGCCGGGAACTCGACGGTGTAGCCGGCAGCGCTGACGCAGGTGTCGACCTCGGCGAACAGCGCATCGGCCTCTTCGTTGGCGAGGACGGTGATCGGCAAGTCGTCCTGAACCTCGTAGCCCGGTGGCGGCGACGAGGGGGCGGTGGGGCTGGGTGTCGGCGAGGCAGCAGGAGTGGCTGAAACCTCCGGCACGAGGTCCGTCATCACGAACTGCGTGCCGTCAAGCGCGTTGACCAGCACCGGTGGCGCGGCGTGCGCGGCCCCCAGCTGGCCTTCCATCGCCACCGCGAACCACCCCGGATCGAGCTGAACCGCACCGGCTCCGCCTTCGAAGGTGACGAGCTCGTAGATGGGCGCACCGGTCTGGTAGGCGGTCCAGGTGCGGCCGCTGTCCAGCTCGGTGGCCGTGATGGTGTAGCCGTCGATGTCCGACCGTTCGTCGCGCAGCAAGATCGGCCCGGCCGAGGACTCGATGAGCGTTTCTCGTGCGCCGGGGACGTCGACGTCGGTCACCTCCCCGGTTGCGAAGTCGACGAGGCTCGCGGTGCAGGAGAGGCCGTCGCAGTCCGCCCCCGCCAGCAGCCGATCGTCGGCGATGCCCACGATGATCCCCGCCGGAGCCGATGGTGTGATCTCGCCCAGCGCCTCGCCGGTGCCGCCGCGCACCCGGGTCCACGTGCAGTCATCGCCCGGGACCCGGTCGCCGCGGCAGTGCTGGACCAGCAGCTGTGAGCCATCCGGCGTCCAGAAGAGGACGCTGGCCGACGCCCGCGGCGGTGTGGGCCGCTGCGCATCGGGCTCCAGGACCTGGCTGAGGTCGCCCCCTGCCACCGGCAGGCGCCAGATGCCCAGGTCGTCGCCGCTGGCCGCATCGGCCCGCGACAGGTAGAGCCAGGCGCCATCCGGGCTGAGCGTGAGCGCGGTGATGCGGGCGTCATCGGCGTGGATGCGTCGCGGGGTCGGGTCGGCGGTGGTGAGCAGGTCGACCGTCCACTGCTCCCCCTCGACGCCCAGCCGCAGGAACGCCTGGCCGAACGGCCCGAACCAGGCCTCTTCACCCAGCTGGCTGCCGCTCAGCGTCTCCTGGTAGAGGGCGGTGCCGTCGAGGAGACCGAGGTAGAAGGTGAGGGACTCGGGTCGGTCGTTCACCTCACGCAGGAAGGCGCGCAGCGACGGCTTCTGGCCCAGCGAGACCGATGGACCAGCGCTGGCACTGGCGGATGGCCCGACCGGTGCCGGTCGCAGGCCGATGATGGCGACCAGGCCGATGACCACCGCCACGGCCAGCACCGCCACCCCGGCCGGCGCCAGGGCGGCAGAACCACGAGCGGTTTGCCTGCGGCGTGTCGGCGATTCCGGCACGCACCGGCACCAGCAGGTCGGGTGGGACCTCGACGCGCGCGCGGTCGCGCACGTACTCGGCGATCAGCTGCTCGTGTCGGTCGGTGCTCACGATCCTTCTCCTGCCGGCCCGATGGCACGGCGCATGATGGTCAGGGCGGCGTTGAGGCGCGACTTGGCGGTGCCGACCCGCACGCCAAGCACGTCGGCGGCATCGCGGATCGACAGCCCGGCGGCGTAGTGGAGGGCCAGCACGGCACGCTGGTCATCGGTCAGGCGGTCGAAGGCGCCGTCGAGGACCAGGCGGGCGTGGACGGGATCGGTGAAGTCGCCATCGGCGCCGACCTCGGCGTCGTCCAGTGATTCGGATGCCGGCCGGCGTCTGCGGTCGCGCAGGTGGTTGCGGCAGCGGTTGACCAGGATGCGACGCAGCCAGGGCAGGATCCGCTCGGGATCGCGAAGCCGGGGCAGCTGCGCCCAGGCGGCCAGCAGCGACTCCTGGGTCAGGTCCCGGGCATCGGCCGCACCCACGATGGCCGCTGCCAGCCGGTACAGGTCCGGGGCATGGCGCTCGGCCAGTACCTCGAAGGCCAGGCCGTCGCCGGCACGGGCACGCCGCGTCGCTTCGAGCGCCAGATCTCCCTCCATCACCCTATCCAGACACCAAACCGGGCCGAGGTGTTCGGACCGTGAACCGGCATTGCCACAGGATCATGCCTCGCTGGCCTCGACGCGACGCTCATCCGGCGCCGCGGCAGCACGGAGTAGGCGAGTAGGCCGAGGCCGAGGATGCCGCGCAGTCAGCACCCAAGACGCGCGATCGGCGGCATCGGCGGCTACCCAAGCCCACGCCGCGGGGTGGTAGATGTCCGCGCCCTGCCCAGCGACTGCCACGGCCAGCAGGTAGGCGGCCGGGATGACTGCCGCCGTGCGCCAGCCGACGAAGGGGTAGACGAGCAGCAGCATGCCCAGGAAGGCCAGGAGGTCCCGGGCAGCAACCGTGCCTGCCGGTGCAATCTCAAACTGCTGCAGGAGGTAGGCGCCTCCGGCCGTCATACCGACGGCCAGGACCGCCAGCAGGAGATCCAGCGAGCGGACCGGACGACTGCTCACCGCCTCCAGCTGCTGGTCAGCGCGCCCGCATCCCCAGCCCACGGCGATCGGCACAGCCAGCGCGAGGAAGCAGGCCGCCGCAACGGTCGCGCCCACCGGGCTGGGGGTCGCCGTCGCAGCCGAGGCGGGGAGGGCCAGAGCGACGAGCGTGAGCGCCATGGTGATGCCGATGACGGGGGCACCTCGTACGCGGAGCCAGAGGCTCACGGCACGACGGCGATCTGGTCGATAGGTAGCCCGTCGCACATCTGCGACAGGCGCTCAGCGCGCGTCATCCACTCCTGGCGCACGGCTGGCGTTGCAGCTTCCAGATCGGCGACCACGTCGAGCACCTCCGGGTACGGCGGCCCCTGTTCGTAGCCGTACTGCTCTTGCACCTCCGCCTCGCTCATCCCGCCCGCAGTCGCGTACCAAGCCTGTAGGTACTCGAGCACGATCGCACCCGTGCTCCCTCCGAAGCAGTCGGGGAACGCCGGTGTCATCCCATAGGCGAGGCTGTTGATGATGTCGTCGCGGTTGGACAGTGCGGCGTTGAAGCCGAAAACGAGCGCGCCGGCGGGTTTCGCGCTCGGGTGCGCCTACGGTGTAGACCGATGGCGCGGCAATCCCAGCCGCGAGCCAGGCAGATCGAACCTCGTGGGTGATGGTCGCTACCTCATCGGCCCGCGCGCGGTGCTCGGGCCAGGTGCAGACGGTGACATCATCGCTGGTGGAGCAGTCCAGCAGCGCGCCATCTCGGGCGACTGCCGGGTCGTAGGACATGCCGCTAACCAGAACCACGCTCACGACCAGCGATAGCACGAGAGGCGCTGCGGGGGCCAGGATGCGTCGCACCGCGCCGGCGCCACCGCTGAGCAGCAGGGCGGCGCTGGCGATGATGCCGGCATCGACGATGCCCGAAGCGAGCACCGCCTGCAGGTCGAGGTCCTGGTCGATGCTGCAGCAGTCGCGGAACATCCCGGTCAGGTGCCGCATCCAGAGTGGCTCCATGGCCGGCACGAAGGCGAGCCACAGGAACGGCAGCACGATGCCCAGCGGACCAGCCACGGCGAACGGCAGCAGGAGGCCCAGCGCCAGCCCGAGCGCGCCGTAGGCGGCGAAGTCGAGCGCCGAGATGGCGATGAAGCGGACATCGGGCAGGCCGGCATTCGAGCGCAGCAGCTGGACCACGATGGCCACCGTCACCGCCAGCACCCCGACCAGCACCGCCGGCAGGATGGCCCAGCTGCCGATGGCCAGCCGCGAGCGTACCGACGGCGCCGCCCACACCCGTCCGCGTCGCAGTCGTGATCCCTCCCAGGCCGCGGTCGCGGTCACGAACCCGGCGAGGAAGGGCAGGGTCTCGGTCCCCGCCGCCGAGGCTGCGACGGCATACCCGTCCGATGGGTAGACGAAGTTCATGTAGAGCCCGGCAAGGATGCAGATGGGGATGGCCAGCCAGATGGCGGGCGAGGCGCGCAGGACGGTGCGGAGACGGATCATCGCTCGTCGCGAACGAGGGTGGCGTAGGCGGCCTCGGCCGGGTAGGTGCTGGCGACTGGTGCCAGGGACATGAAGGCGCCAACACTGCCCTGGAAGCGGATCTGGCCGTGGTCGAGCACGACGACGGTGTCGAACAGGTCGGTCAGGTCGTCGACCTGGTGGGTGGAGACCACCACCGGCACGTCGCGGACGAGGTCGCGCACCGTCTCGCGGAAGCGAGCCCGCTGGCCGGGATCGAGGCCCGCCGTCGGCTCGTCGAGCAGGAGCAGCCGCGCCTGGTGCACCAGCAGTTGGGCGAGGCCGACGCGCCGCTGTTGCCCGCCGGAGAGCTGCGCCGTCCGCCGATCGGCCTCATCGGCCAGGCCGACCTTGTCCAGGGCAGCCGGTGCCTGCTGCCAGGCATCGGCTCGGGACATCCCCTTCAGCCAGCCGGCGTAGGCGACCTGCTCGCGGGCGGTTAGGCCGGGAATGGCGCGGACGTGCTGCGGCATCCAGCCCACCGAACGGCGGATCGCAACCCGGTCGCCCCTCCGGCCAGCATCGTGCTCGCCGAGCTGGATGGTCCCGCGGCTCGGCTGCAGCGCAGTCGCACCGAGCGACAGCAGGGTCGTCTTGCCGGCCCCGTTGGGGCCGAGGATGACGGTGGCTCCACCGGGAGTGGTCCAGTCGAAGCCGTCGAAGACGCGGGTCCCGGTGCCGCCGAAGGTGGGGGATCGGGGGTAGGCGAAGCCCAGGTTGCTGAATGTGAGGCTCGGGTGCTCGGTCTGGAGCGGTACTCCCTCCATGACGCTCCTCCTGTCAGTCCGCATGCTAGCGCGCGATACGTTGATGTCACTCCGTGAAATCACTGAATAGCCCTTGACAACGGCAGGCGCGGTGCGATGATTACTACCTAACGTGCCGAGGTACTAGGATGGGATCGCTGCGCAGCCAGCTGCTCAAGGGCACGACCGAGCTGCTCATCCTGTCCGTGCTCGAGGACGAGCCGCGTCACGGCTACGACATCCTGCAGCGCATCCGCGAGCGGGGTGGCTCCATCGCCGTCAGCGAGGCCTCGCTGTATCCGGCCCTGCATCGGCTCGAGCGGCGGGGCGCCCTGGCCGCCTCCTGGGGGGCGGGGGAGGGGGGACCGCGCCGCCGCTACTACCAGCTCACCGATGCCGGCCGCGGCCTGCTGGCCACAACGCGCGCCGAGTGGGAGCGCTTCGCGCAGGACGTGCACGCGGTGGCCGGGACGCGGGAGGTGCGCAATGCCTGACGCGACCAGCCTGCGCGAGGCCTACCTCGAACGCCTGGCCGATCAGCTGCCGCTGCCGCCCGAGGAGCGCGCCGCGGTACTCGAGGAGCTCGCCGCCCACGTCAGCGCGGCGGCCGAGGACCTCGCGGCGCGCGGCATCCCGGGCGATGTTGCCGAACGGCAGGCGCTCGAGCGACTGGGTCCGCCCGCCCGACTGGCAAGGGACTTGGCCGCGGCCCATCGCACGCCAGCCAACCTGCTGGAGGCCGCGGGCGTCGCCCTGCGGGTGACATTGGTCGCCGGGTTCAAGACCGTGGTGGCGACCTATGCCATCGCCTTCACCGTCCTGTTCGCTCTGGGCCTGCTGTACTCATTGCTGCGCCGATGGACGGGCATCGACCTCGGCATCACCTGGGGGCCGGCATGGGAGGCGCCACTGGTGGCCGGTGCCAGCGGCCTGACCGCCTACGCCATCGGTCGCCTGCTGCCCGCGGCCGTCTCGGTCGCCGCGCGGCGCCCGGTTGAGCAGGTGCGCTGGGTCATCGGCGGCATCGGTGGCGCGCTGGCCGCCTGGATCGGCTGGTTCGGCGTCGACGCCCGCTGGACGCTGCCCGGTGCTGTGGTCATGGCCCTGCTGCCCGCCTGGTTCGTGCTCGGCGTCGTCCGTCCCGGGCTGCTGCCGCGCTGGTTCCCGGGAACGGGTCGGGCCATCATCGTGGCCATGCTGGCGGTCGCCGTCGTGTCGCTCGGCCTGTTCTACGCGGCCGGGGGGCCCGGCCCTTCGGGTGGCGCCCAGCCGCAATCATGGGATCCAGGTGACTTCTTGTCGCCCATCGCGCCCATTGCCCGTTCGCCGGAGCAGCGCTTCGTGGAGAACGCCTCGATCGACACCGGTTCCGCATACCGCGGAGCAGGTCCCGTCACATGGACGATCGACGGTCAGGTGGTGGATGGTGCTTCGCTTGAGGGTTGGACCGATCTGCACCTCGAGGTCTGGGCATCGAGCACCGATGCGGAAGGCCCATCGCCTCCCGTAGGCCGTAACCTGGCAAGCGGAGAACTCACAGTGATGGATCGCCACCTCTCCGGGCAGGTAACCTTCCTCGCCCGACCGGATGCAGATGGCTATCACATCGCGCTGGTGGGCCGCGATCCAACCGGTGCCCGCATGCAGCTGGGCTGGCCGGCGTGGGAGCAGTGGATCTGGTCCGGATCGGTGTGGCAGTACTTTGGCGCGAACCTGGCGGCGGACGTCTACCCAGGCTCGTTGTTCTCCAGCATGCCCGCGCCGAGCACGCGGCCCGAACTGGCATCGATCAGGACAGAACCGCGCGCGAACGGGAACTCCTCGGAATCACCCTCGACCTCCACCACCCAGGCATTGACCGGCTCCGACCCTTCGTAGGTGTCGCCGCGAGCGTCGATCACCTTGCGCACCCCGGCAACGCGCGTGACCCCGGTGACCCGCAGATGGCTGACCGATGGAGCCAGCGAGGCGAGGAAGTCGGTGGCCGTCTGCTCAACCTCCGCCTGCGAGACCGATGCGGCCCACGTCGCACCCTCCTCGTAGGTGATCCGGTTGCCGGCGATGATCATGGTGGCCAGCATCGGCCGGGTGCCGCTCCCAAGCACGGAGACCAACAGCAGCGCGACGGCGATGGCCCCCAACCCGATCGCGAACGGCGCACGAACGGGAAGGCGACGTGGCCGCGGCAGCGCGGGCACGGGGTGCGCCGGCAGGCTCGCCACCAATCGCTGCAGCCGCGCGTCAAGGTCACGTCTGTTCGTCATCACCGCTCCTCCAGCTCAGTTCGCAACTGCGCCTTGGCTCGGGAGATCCAGCTGGCCACGGTTCCGCTCGGCACGTCCAGCATCTGTCCGAGCTCGGCCTGGGTGTAGCCGTCGACGACGTGCAGCACCAGCGCGGCCCGATGCCTTGGCTCCAGCTTGCCGAGCGCCTGCCACAGGTCCGGCTCGACACTCGGGGTCCAGGCATCGGGCCGCGAGCGTTGCAGGAAGGCGCGCCAGCGCTTCCGCCGGCGCAGCTCGTTGAAGGCTAGCCGGAGGCCGATGGTGTAGAGCCAGCCCCGCGCATCGGTCCCGTCGAATGTCGTCCAGCCGCGGTACGCGCGCAGGTACGCCTCCTGGGCCACGTCGCGCGCCTCTTCCGGATCGCGCAGCACGGCCGCCAGCCGCTGCTCGAGCGCCGGGTACAGCTCGGCCATGACATCCTCGAACGAACCCTGCAAGCGCTCCCTCCGTGGCAGGTACAACACCGGTTGCGCCGATTGTGTTGCGAGCATGTCCGAGCCCGCGGGGTTGACCGGCAGGTCTCAGCTCTCGGGAACGATCACGCCCTGGCCGAAGATCCGGCGCTGGACGACGGCGATCCCAGCGTTCGTGTTCGGGGGGACCTTGTCCGTGCGGTTGTTGACGATGCCGGCACGGGACAAGAAGTCCGGGATCGCATCTTCATCGGGAACGCTGAATCAGATGGTGCAAGCTCCATTGTCGCAGTGGGTCGTTCGGATGCTCCAGGTGAAGGAGCCACGGCCGCTCGCCTCGGCCTGCGCGATGTAGTTCGCGCGGTCGCTGAACTCCTGCTGACGCTGCGAGGCCACGAGCAGGTCCCATCCGTGGTCGCCGTCCGCGGCGCACGCAGCCTGCAGGTACTGATTGGCCGTTGCGACTGCGGCCGCCTCGTTGTCAGACGGGAACGTGAGCGACCACAGGACGAGCGCAATCAGCGCCAGGGGAGCGAGGATGATCGGCGACGCCGGCAATCTCAGTGCACGGAAACCTGGCAACAACTTGGGACTTCAGACGTTACGCAGGGCTCACATGTTGCCTCCTCCCGTCAGCCGCCAGCACCGTCATAGGGCACCGTCGACGGTGTCCGGAGAAGTTGGCCCCACAAGCGGTGTAGCCGGATACCGGGGTCGAGACGCCCTCTCAGGTCAGGTCAGGGGCGCTGATCTCGGGAACCCCACCGTAGTTGAAGGTGAAGGTGAGCGTCTGCTCCCTGATGGGGACGACCGGGATGCGGTAGTGGTAGAGGACCGTGCCCGGGAGCTGCGTAGTCGGATCGACCACGATGTCGAGTTGCCACTCCGACCCCTCGGCGGGATCCACGATGTCGGGCCTGGTGGCGGTCAGTCCGCAGCCACCCTCTGCCGGTTGTGGCGCCCATTCGAGTGGCAGGATGACGACCTCGTTCTGGCCGGGGATCGAGACGTGCCAAGGCTGCCCGTCGAGCAGGGCCAGAAGCCGATTGGGGTTCGTCCCAAGCATAATGTCGCCGAGTTCGCCCACACCGGGCTGCGACGACAGCTCGGCGGGCTCGTACTGCTCCGAACCACGCGGACGAACGAAGGGCGCGCCGTCGCTGACGAGGAAGGCGTCCCACTCTGGCTGGATGTACACCCCGAGATCGGGCTGTGCCGCCCGGGACGGCCGGTATCCCTCCGTCACCAGCAGCGACCACGCCCCCTGGGCCCGATAGGCGCCCGACGCCTCGATCGTCGCCGGGTAGGAGTCCGGTGACGCCGCAGGCCGGAAGACCCCCACCGTCTGTGAGCCGCTGATCTGGTAGGTGTAGCCGTCGACACCTGCCACCGCGGCGCGCACCGAGGCCATGTCGACAGTCCCGCAGCCGGGCCGCGCCAGCGAACCGAATAGGAGTCCTCCAGCGACCGCCGTGACGAGTACGACGGCGGAGACCGTCAGCAGTGCTCGAGACATCCGCATCAGCTCATCTCCTGAATCACTCTCAGATCCTGCGTCGACCTCGTGACCACAGTGCTGGCGGCTATGTGACGGGGACTCACGCCGTGCCTCGCGGCGGAGCTGGCGTGCGAATGCCAGTCAAGACGACCACCTGAAGCGCGGCCGAGCCGGTGAGGATGATGAGCGCTGGCCACGCGGCCGGGCTGACTTGTCCCGTCAGCAGGGCCCAGGCGAACCAAAGGTCTGGAACCAAGAAGAACAGGATGCGCCCGACGGCCCGAACACGAATGGCGAAAAGGCGCCTAGCCGGATCACGCCAGTTGACGAGTCCGAGCACCAATCCCCCGAAGAACACGACCAAGCCGGGCGCGAGCAGGAGCAACGCGTCGCCTGCTCGCTCATCGACTTGTGGGATCAGGAACCAGCCAAGAATGGCAACGGTCGCCAGCAGCGGGACGAGCACGAATGCCACGACCGCTGCCAAAGCGATCTTGTCTCGGTTCATCTGGCCCCCCACCTCATGCGCCCAGCGTCGGTGACCCCGTGCCGGGCGTCAAGAGGGCGCGTCCCCACCCTCCATCACACGCTCCTTCGGGTTGCCGCAAACGCGATCGCCGGGATACTTTGTCGGGGGTCGCCTGCCGGTTCAGATGAGTGTGGTGGCCTAGCCGACGAGGCAAGGGAGACTGAGTGGGCCGAATCGTCGTCATGAACCACGTGACCCTGGACGGGGTGATGCAGGGACCGGGTCGTCCTGACGAGGACACGCGGGGCGGCTTCACTCACGGGGGTTGGGGTGAACGGTCCTCGATGCCAGGAGATGCCGCGGCCAAGGCCATGGGCGAGAGGATGACCGCCGGCGGGGGATTGGCCGGGTGGCTGTTCGGGCGACGCACCTACGACGATCTGCTGACGACCTGGAACGCGAGGGGCGGCCCGTTCAAGGACGCCCTCAACAACGCGCCCAAGTACGTCGCGTCGACCACGCTCCGCGAGCCGCTGCCGTGGCCGAACTCCACGCTCCTCCGGGGTGACATCGTGGAGGTCGTCGGCGACCTCAAGGCGCGATCCGATGGCGTACTCGGGATCATGGGCAGCGGCGTGCTGATCGCATCGTTGATGGCTGCCGAGCTGATCGACGAGTACCTGCTCATGATCCACCCCCTGGTGCTCGGAACCGGCCGGCGCCTGTTCCCGGAGGGCGCTGCGGACGTGCCGCTGCGACTTGTCCAAGGCGTCATCTCTGGCGGCGTGGTGATCGCGAGCTACGAGCCGGCGAGGACCTAGCAGCCTCTTGGCGATGCCGTACCACGGCGTGCGTCATGTAGGTGAGCCGTGGTGGTCAGGGTCCGGATGCCTGTCACGTCGGTCCCGCTGGGCAGAGGATGCAACCTATCGCCAACGCCGGTCATCGGTTTGACAGAAGACGGAGGGACGGTTGGAGATCACCTACGAGGCAGCCGACGGGCGAATGACGCTGGAGCGCGACTTCGATGCGCGCTTCCAGGCGGTGCGCCCACGGCTGCTGCAGGTTTGTGCCGCGGTAGTGGGACCCGACGATGCCGAGGACCTGGTGCAGGAGACGTACATGCGGGCGACGGAGCGACTCGACCAGCTGCGGAACCCGGCGTTGCTGGAGGCGTGGCTGGTACGCGTCGCGCTCAACGAGTCGCGAACCCTGCGCCGACGGCAGGCACGTCTCCGCGAGCGGCTGCCGCACCTGGTGCAGCCAGCGCCTGCGTCGCCCGACACCCACCTCCAGCAGCTGGTCGACGATCTCCCGACGCGAGAACGAGCCTGCGTCGTCCTCCACTACGGGTACGGCTACCGCCTGGCCGAGGTCGGCGAGTTGCTGGGCGTCTCGGCACTGAACGCCCGCACGATCCTATTCCGCGCCCGGCGCCGGCTGCGACGGCAACTCGAGGAGGGCGAACCATGACCAGTCGACAGCAGCAGCCGAGGGACCTGGACAGTGCCCTGCGCCACGCGCTGCAACCGCGCGCACGCCAGGCGCCGATGCCGGACCAGCTGTTCGGCGTTCCCCGCGCCTGGGTTCGCCCGCGCCGATCACCGAGCCTGGTCGGTCGCGGCCTGGCACTCATGGCGACGGCCGCCACCGCAACGCTGTTGGTCGCGCTTGTCCTGACGCGCCTTGCTCCAGCTTCGCATTCCGGCAATCCCGTCGATGACCGCGCTGCCGCGCTGGCAGCCTTCGGCATCGATCCCGAGCTGGCCGTGGAGACGGAGGACGGCCTGCTGGCGCTGCGGGTCGAGGTCGACAATGCGGCTCGCATTCGGCTGGGCCTCATCACCGGCTCGGACGGGGAGTACAACTGGCGCGAACTGGCGGTGACGGAGGGCAGGACCGATTCGGTGGCGGCCTCCTATGCCTACGTCCTCCCGATCTCCTGTGCTCCGGACGCCGGATTGGCACAGCCCGACCTCGTCTTCGGCTACGTCCGCGTGGCGGACGGCCATGAGCTGGTCGCGGTCCGGCCCAAGGCCGGCCTGGACGAGGTACGCGGTCGGTGGGACGTCTCCTCCGGCGGCTGGCATGCCGGCCTGTTCCTGTTTGCGATGCGGCCCGACCACGGACCAGGGCCCGATGGGCTTGATCTGCTCATCGTCGAGCGCTATCGCGTGCAGCGGCCCGACTCGGGCGTGGTGCTGACGGTCACGGACCCGCAGGAAGTGACGGTGCCGGCAGACAGCTTCGACCATGATGCTGCCTGCACCGGCGAGGTCGTTGGCGGTTAGCGAAGCCGGTCGAGCGTACGGAGGGGTGAAATGCCGCGTGAATCGGGCTGGGGCCGGACGCTGGTCCTGATCGGCATCCTGGCGGTCGCGGGCGGAGCCCTGGTGTTCGTGCCGCCGATGCTGGCGCCGACACCGGTTCCCAGCGGCACCGAGGAGCCATCGGCTCACCGCTTCACGCCGGCGCCGTCGCCGCCACCGGCGCCATCGATCACACCGGGTGCCTATCGGTCGATCGACTGGGCGCTCGCGCCCTTCCCGGACCCTGACTTCGAGCGTGCCACCATCATCGTTTTCGACCAACGACTGGTGGCGGTGGGCGTTGCCCGCGGGGCGCCCGCGGCGTGGTACTCGGACGATGGCTCCGATTGGCGGCAGGGGGCGCTGCCAACCGACGACCGCAACCCGGATACCCAGGCAGTCATCACGGCGGTTGCCGCCACTGACGGTGCAATCCTGGCCGTCGGCCGCGACGTGAACGCCTCGGGCGAGGGAGGCGAGCCGTTCGTGTACCGGTCGGTGGACAAGGCCGTCAGCTGGGCGGCCAGCCCTCTGCCGGGCGCCGACACCGTGCAGGACGTCCTGCGCCTGGCGGCCAACGCTGACTACTTCATCTCGATCGCAATCGATCTCGCTGGCGAGCGCGGCATTTCGTGGTGGCTGTCGTCGGACGGGCAGGCTTGGGAGCCGATTCAGCCCACCGGTCTGCCCGACAATCTCCAGGCCATCGACCTCGCCGGCGCGGGAGGTGTCTTCGTTGGGGCCGGCAGCGATGGAGATCGTCCGCCGCGCCACCCTGCGGCATGGCTGTCCTCTGACGGGATCGACTGGCAACCGAGCGTGTGGGGCATTGAGGAGGCCGGCGGTTTCAGCCTCGCCCGCGCGTCGGGAGCCGGGTACCTGCTGGCTGGACAGACCGGTCCAGACGAGCGGACCTTGAGCCAGGTCGGCCTGCCAACCGTGTTCGTCTCGCCCGATGGCCGCCAATGGAGCCACGCCACCTTTGCCGATCTTCCGGGCGCCCAGGTCGACACCGCTGCGCTCAGCCGGGCCGGGGCCGTCTTGGCCATCGCCCGACTATCGAGCGGTACGGAGCTCCCGACGAGCACCGCCCTGCGCTTCTGGCCGGTTGGCACCAACGAGTCGACGGAGTCGCAGCTCCCGCTGGTTGGCATCACGGTCGTTGCGCTCGGTGATCGGTTCATCGTCCTTGGTCGCTGCGGAGCGCCGGATCAGCAGGACTGCAACGGCGCGACGATCGCGATCGGGACGCTGCGGCCGTGAACCGACGCGTGAAACCAAGCCGAGCCGCAATGAAATCCTCGATGCTAGTCGCCGTGGCTGTCCTTGGGCTTCTCGCCGGATGCGGACAGCAGAAGCCGGAGCAGCTCAGCTCCCTTCGAGAGGACCCAATGGCGAACGTTCAGCCCAGCGGGACCTCAGTCAGAGACCGTTTTGAGCGTGACGCCTCAATGAAGCTGGGTAAGCCGGTGGAGGCGCATATCATCACGACGTTGCGTGTCGACCCCAACGTCGATGCAGGAGCAGTCGTTGAAGAACTTCTCGCGACGGCACGGGCCGCTGGGTGGAAGATCACTTCCCAATACTCCGATGGCGCACTTGGCACCAAGGACTACCCGACCGGTTCGGCGGACCTTGCGATCGTGCAGTATCGCGAAGGTGAGGCGACGTTAGTCGCCGTCCGCTTGACCCACGACTGGTAGTCCCAGCTCAGTGGGCGAAGTCGCGCAACGGGAGGCAACGAGAGGCAACGCTACAACGCCTCGGACCTATGCGGACTTGGGCCCCGGCGCCTAGAAGAGTGCGGGGCGCTACTAGGTTCCTGCCGGCGAGCGATGCGCAAGAGCCTGCGGTATCCTCTCGGGTGGCTCCTCGGATAGGATGTCGGGGAGCGGTTTGGCTGTCAGGTTTGGCTGTCAGAAGCGGCAAAGGTTGCCGATCTGAGCACGGATCGAGCGGAAGGACAGCCGACTTTGGATCCGTGAACCGAGGTTCGAATCCTCGCGGGGCAGCCAGCCGTAGATCGAGTGGCGACGTGCCCGAGTGGTCCAGGGAGCGGTCTGCAAAACCGCGTACACGGGTTCGATTCCCGTCGTCGCCTCCACCAAATCTGAGCGTGGAGACGCCCCTCCGAGCCGTCTGGCGGGAGGGGCGTCGTGCTGTCAGACAGCCAATCGACAGCCTAGCTGGTGAGCATCCGTTCCATTCGGTCTGCCGCCTCGCGGTCCAAGTCGGGATAGGGGAGTCTTGCCGATGGACGGGACGAGCTGGTGCGTCACGATCTGCCGATAACGGCGGAGAGTGGAATGACGCACCGGGCTCCTTCGCAGCGTGGCCGGATGCGGGAGCGGCGAGCCGCTGGCGTCGCCGGCCCTACGACAACCCGTTGCTGCCCTGGTCGTGCAGTGGCCGCTGTCGAAGCCGCCCGATAATGCCGGATATGCGTGGACGGGTTGACCTTATCGACGCGAGAAGATGAGGTGGGTGACGCCGCTCGGTGACGAGACCGCTTCGATTTCGTAGCGCTCTTCGACGCCTTCGAGGCCATCCCATAAGCGAACACCGCGGCCGAGGAGGATCGGCACCTGCACGACGTGCAGGTGGTCGACGAGACCGGCGGCGATGAACGCCCGCATCATGGTCGGGCCGCCGCCGATGCGGACGTCCTGACCGGCGGCCGCGTCGCGCGCCACCTCGAGTGCATCGGCTGGAGCGGCGTCGACGAAGTGGAACGTCGTACCACCCTCCATCTCCAGCGACGGGCGCGGATGGTGGGTCAAGACGTACGTCGGTGTGTGGAACGGCGGGTTGTCGCCCCACCACCCGCGCCACTCCGGGTCGTCCTGCCAGCCCGGAGGGCCGAACTTGCCCGCGCCCATGATCTCAGCGCCGATCCCGGGTCCGTGCCTGTCCGCCATCGCGTGATCGAGACCCTCAGTACCGCCCGACTCGCCGAGGACTTCGCGGCGGCCGAAGCGAGTGGCGAACATCCACTCGTGGAGCCGATGCCCGGCGTGGCCGAACGGCGCATCGAAGGTCTGCCCCTCGCCGGTGGCGAACCCGTCGAGCGAGATTGAAAAGTTGTGGGCCCGGACCTTAGACACGGCTGCCTCCTGTGCGGTTGGGGAACGGCAGGGCTCCTGTCACATACGGCAGGCATCCTATTGCGATCCTAGCGCGAAAACTGGCTGCGGACCAAGCCGGCAGCCAGGCCACTGTTCAGCACATTCGGCACATATCGTGTGGGATGGCTCTCGACCTGCCCATCGCCATCGGCATTCTTGCCGCCTCGGGCCAGCTGCGTGTCGTGGATGCGTCATTGCGGACCACCGTCCTGATCCGCGAGCTCGCCCCTGGTGGCCCCCGGCGTCGTGTCGCCGGGGTGATGCTGCTGGCGCGCCCCGGCTCGGCGCGAACGGAGTCGGTCTAGTCCGATATCACCCATTCCCGATCGCCCCGGCCGATAGGCTGGTGGCGTGTGCTGCTCGCTCAGAACGAGAGCGAAATCGCTGCGAGGCCGGGATCGACCGCCTCCAACCGCTTGGCGAGGGCCGCGTCGTCGAGGTGGAAGGCTGGAAACAGGCGGACGATGACCTCTGAGCCGGCTCGCTCGCCGGCTCGCTCGTAGGTCGCGGCCGCCTCGACTTGGAACCGAAAGTGAAACCAGGGGTAGGTGTCTTCCCCAACCCCGTAGTACAGCCGCTCGAAGTCTCCAGCGTGGAGTGCTCCCACCGCGAGGCCGGCATGTCCGAGCCCGATGAGGAGTCCGAGGTAGACGGCCTGGTGGCCGACCGCGACGCGCTCCTCGGCGATTGGCCCCCTTCCGCGACCCGAAAGGGGCTATATCCCAACCTTCAGTTGTGCTCGAGAGTGCGCACGTATCGATTTGCTGGAGTGCCAACAATGCAGCCAAATTGGGCAGGAGTTGTCCTTGGCTTGGTCATCGCAGCGGTGGCGGGTGGCATCTCGATGGCTACCTATGAGGCCGCCTCGAGTGCCGGAGGCACCTACGTCGTCTTCTACGGAGCAGTCAGTGCGGGTCTTTGGATGGCCGCGAACAGCCTGTTCCGCCGAGGGTACTGACATGAAGGCTCGCGCAATCTCCGTCGTCGTCGTCGTCGTCGTGGTCGTGGCCATCGCTGTTGTAGGGTGCGCCGCCCAGGCTGCGCAACCCGGAAAGTAGAGATGGCAACCCTCGGCGCGCTCTCGCAGGCCTGGACGCAGGCGGAAGCCGGAAAGCCGCTGGACTGGAGCGTCAGCGGCCTGTACCGCGTCGGCGATGAGTGGATCGCGCTGGCCGAGGGCCCCGAGTTCGACGAGTACCTCAGCGGCTCCGGGCAGTACGCCGACCAGGCGCTGCGCCGGCTGCGCGAACGCCGGGGACCGACGACGGGATGACGAGGCGGGTGCGCGACTCGATCTTGAAGCCAACAGACGATTGATGGGAGGCGGCTCGAATGGCAGGAAGGCGCAACGCATGGTGGCTCTTCGCCCTCATCGGGCTAGGCAGCGCAGTCTTCGGGTTGGCTGGCCTCATCGGCGGGACGACGTACCTCGCCGAGTCGGTGGCTGGCCAGACGAACGAGGCGCTCCAGGCCGGTGCTCCAGACGCGTACCGCCTCGTCGAGGTAGAGGTCCGGATGGCCGGGCTCCAGTACGTGGCCTTCGGCATCCTCGTGATGGCGATCGCCTGGTCGGCCTTTCGCGACGGTCGGGGTTGGGCGTGGTGGGCGATGTGGACATTCCCACTTGCGGGCCTAGCCCAAGCCGTGATCATCGTGGCCTCGACAGCGCGCGGTGAGGCAATCGACGGAGCGGCGCTGACCGGGTCAGTCGTGGCGATCATCGGTGCTGCAGTCCTGCTGTGGAGCGCGCCCGCGTTTCGCACCGGCGCGGCCGCTCGGTAAGCGGTTTGTAAGCAACCGCCGCGACAATCTCCACCGGACCGGGCCGGGCCGGGCCGGGGCGACGGTGACGGCGCGACATCGGGCGACCGATGCCAGCGTGCAGGCGACCCCGGCCCATACCATGCCCGGCGAAGGGAGGGACCGTGAGATGCTAGATCACGCGGAAGATGCTGAGCGCCAACTCGACCGCGAAGAGCGTGAGACAAAGTCCTGTCTGGAGGACACCCGCGATGGCATCGTACTCGGCAGGACGCAGAAGGCGCCGCTCACCTACGCGGCGACCGGTGGTCATCGCGCCGTGAGCAAGCTTCGGTGCAAGTAAGGTTGGCGCTCGTCGGCGTGATCCTGGCTGTGGTCGTGGTCGCGCTGATCGCCGTGGTGTACTTCCAGGGACTGATCCAGCCGTATGTCCACGAGCCCATCGACCCCAGCTTGCTAGAGCACTAGGCGGAGCACGTCCCCGCCGTACCCGGGCGCGCCGGTAAGCCGCCAGTAAGCGACCACCGCGACAATCGGAGAGGGCCGCGGCCGATGTTGACGGCCGGTTTCTGACCGCGGTACCGCTACCCCATTACCCGGGGTTAGCCCCGGCCTGCCGAACGGTAACCGCACTGTCACCGCAGCAGGCGCGGTGCGCTGCCGATGGCTCTGCAAAGCCTCCTGGACGGCCTGGACGCCTTCCTCGCGGCTGATTGAGTGGATGCGGTGGGACCTTCTCCCGGACACGCCGCACCGCTGATTGGCGGGGCGGATGTGCGACCGTCCGCTCCGCTCTTACCGCTCCGCCGGCGGGGAGCATGGCGGAGCCGGCGTGTCCCCTGGTGCCGGGCTCCGCCGCTTGTCCCCGCGCTTCCTGCTGGCCCCTTCTGGTGGCTGCCTACGGCGCGGTGTAGGCCCAGCTGAAGCGCAGGTACACGTCCTGGCCCGCAGTCCCGTCGGTGTTCCACTTCACCGTGAAGAACCGGTCGTTGAACCTGCTATTCAGGGCGTTGTAGCCACTGCCGCCATCGACGCGATTGCTGATGTCGACGTAGATGCAGACCTTGCCGGGCGGCGCGGACGGCGCATTCGCGGTGCCGGTGCAGGCCGCATCGTCGTCCCCCCCGACGGCGCCCGGGGAGAAGTTGACGTCGACGTTGGACAGCGGCTGCGGCGCGCGGGCCGGCAGCTCTATCGTGACCAAGACGTCCTCGTTGTCGGCCACGATGCTGCGGTCCCAGATGTGCCAGCCGATGACGGTCACCCCCGACGGGATGGGGGCGGTGCCCAGCAGGACGTCCAGGCCATTCATGCCATCGAGCCGATCGGCGTTGACCACCGGGCTCTTCCCGGGGCCGAGCGCTCCCAGGCGGTTCATGAAGGCCGCCATCTGCTCACGGGTGACGTTGGCCTTGGGACAGTAGTTGCCGCCCCCGCAGCCACCGGTCACCCCGGCATCGGCGATGGCGGCGATGTCGTTGTGGAACGGGTTGGAGTCGGGCACATCCCCGAACTGGTGGCTGGCCAGGGCGAAGCCGGGCACGGCCAGGGCCAGCGCCAAGACCAGCGCCAGCCCGATGCGCCTCCGGGGCTTGGGCAGGCTGGGCAGCTCGACATCGATCTGGACGCGCATGGTGTGGTCCCTCCCTAGGCTTTCGTCCCCCCGGTCAGATCTCCACGTTACGCCCGGGGACAAGCCCGGCCCCCGGAGGATGTCCCCCTACAATTGCCCACCCATGGCAACCCTCGGCGCGCTCTCTAAGGCCTGAACGCAGGCGGAAGCCGGAAAGCCGCTGGACTGGAGCGTCAGCGGCCTGTACCGCTTCGGCGATGAGTGGATCGCGCTGGCCGAGGGCCCCGAGTTCGACGAGTACCACAGCGGCTCCGGGCAGTACGCCGAGCAGGCGCTGCGCCGGCTGAGCGACCGGCTGCGCGAGCGCCTGGGAGCGACTACAGGATGACGGGCCAGGAGGGCTGGAAGCTTGCCCTCATCCGCAGCTCGATCACCAAAGAGAATGCACTACGTCGGAGGCGCCAAAGCCGATGGTCTCGCACTTATCCACGAGCGCCCTGAGAGGATTCATGTCTTCCTCGTGGGCCAGCCGGCTGTGGCGCGTGAAGGCATGCTCATCCGTTCCCAATCGAGTCTTCTCCGGCGAGCTGCCGCTCCAAGGCCGGACGATCAAGCAGCTCCCAGACCTCAGCGATGCGTCCCTCTGCGAACCGGAAGAAGTACATGTGCTCGACGTTGATCGACCGACCGGTGGGCTCCAGGCCACCCCACGCTCCGCGCTGCGTGCCGGTAAGGGTGGCGTGCAGGGCGGCCCGGTCGCCGGTGGCGACGACGGCCCGAACTTCGAAGTGGAGGTCCGGAAACCCTACCCGCCAACGCATGATGATGTCGCGCAGGGCGGCCACGCGCGAGCGGCGTAGGCTAGGCCGACCGACTCCGCCGGACGCGCCTAGTCGGCCTTGCCGGCGAACCATGCCCAGGCCCTCTCCTGCAGCGAGTCGTCAAAGTGCCCGGCGTCGACGATGTGGACCTCGACTCCCGGGATGTGGGCCGCCAGCCAGTCACCATGGGCCGCCGGCACGAGGGCATCGTCGCGCCCGTATTCGAGGCGGACTGGGACCCGGATGTCACCCAGCTCGAAGCCCCACGGCCCGGCGAGGGCCAGGATGTCGTCCACCCAGCCGTCAACGCCGGGCGCCAGCGCGGTGATCGTGTGGGCGGCTTGCGCGAGCTGGTGCTTTTCCATCTGCGCCAGGTCGGATTCCGGCACCTCGAATTCCTCGGGTAGGATCTTCACCTGCTCGGCCGAGATCTGCGCGAGCGTCTCCTTCGCCCAGCGCTCGCAGAGCGCACGGATGGCAGTCTCGCCTTCCTGCGCCGTGCGGTAGGCGGTGACGTTGCCCTGGGTCATCCCGGCCAACCAGTCGAGCCCATCTGCGTCACGGGGTGCGAGGGACACCCTGGGCGCGCAGCGCAGGACCCGATCGGGCAGGAGGGCCGCACAAGCGAGGGCGTGCGGCCCGCCACCGGAGGCCCCGGCAATCACGAAGTTGTCGACACCCAGGGCGTCGGCGATCGCGACCACGTCGGGGACCACGTCAACGATGCGTCGCCCCGGCCGGCGGGTTGACTCGCCGAAGCCCGGTCGATCGAAGGTCAGCCGACGGATGCCGTGGCGGATGTCGAGGGTCAGGTCGGGGGGCCACCCGATCCGGCTGCCCGGGGTGCCGTGCACCAATATGACTGGCACACCGTCGGGGTCGCCCCACTCGGCGACCGCGAGGGTTCGCCCGTCGGGAGTCTGCACCCGATGCTCGAGGTGCTCCGGCACATGGTCAAGCGGTGATCGAGTCATGTCGCTGCTCCCTTCACCTCCTGCTCGCCGCAACGGCGAGTGCGGTCGCCCCAATCGTAAGGGCGTGGGTCCACTAAGGGCCCAGTAAGCGGAGCGGGGAAGGTGGCCTACGGAGCGGCCGACGACGTTGCCGGCATGACATTGGGCGACCGATGCTCAATCTTGGCAGCACTGATACCACGCCGCGAAGTCAGTGGCGCCGGGCGACTTGTGCGGTGCAGTCGGAACAGACCTCGTCGAGGCCGGCCGGATCGTGTTTGGTGACGGGCTCCGCGTAGTTCCGCCCGCAGAAGGTGCGGTGCCCAATGCGTGTGCCGCCGCTCCATCGCTCTGCCGCAGCGATGTGCCAGATGTTCTCGTTGGCGCCCCGAAGGCCAAACGGCGTCTCGGGGTGGAGTTCCTCGGCCATGGGGGAAGTCTACGTTGGCGCCGCCGCCGACCACGAGAAATTGGGGCGGCCGCTCTCAATTCGCCTTGAATCTGGCCAGGCCCGGAGCCGATCGAGGAGTGAGGTGTGGCGAGCATGAACGGGTGGACGACTCACGTGCTGGAGGATCGCCGCCGCCGACGAGGTCCAGCTCGCATCAACGATGTCAGCTGACTCCACGTCTCGCTGAGGACGCGGCAGCGCCTTTCAGCAGTCGCGTTGCCGACGGAAGCGCATACTTCCGCAACGCTGGACGTCCTGGCGGTTCTCCCGGTGCGACCGAGAGGAGCATGGTTCCCGCCAGCGAGGCTCCGATGACCACCCACGGCTCGGCCACCACCGTCCCTGCGGACCCAGCATCCATCCCCGACGCAATTGAAGGCGACGTCTATCGCCTCGGTCATCGTTGGCTCATCAAGGGCCCGATCGACGACGTGTTCGACGTCCTCACCAACGCACCAGCGTTTCCGACGTGGTGGGGGAGGGTCTTCAGGTCCGTCACCTCAGACGACGTCGAAGCGGTGTTGGGATGGAAGGGTCGGTTTCGGGCGCGAGCCCAACTGCCATACGAGCTGGACTGGGACGTCACGCTGGCCGCGATCGACCGGCCGCGCTTCCTCCAGCTCGACACTATCGTCCGCCTCAGCCGACGCTTTCCCCTGCACGGCCCGATAACGTACACGCTCACCGAGACGGCGAACGGCGTGGAGGTAGTCAACGACCAGGTCATGAATTCCGAGCGCCGCTTGCCCCGTCCCTTGAGGGCGCTCGCGCAGCGAGCGTTCGCGTACAACCACGCCTGGGCGTTCAAGCGCGGCGGCATTGGGCTTCAGAAGGCGGTCGACGATGTCGTTGCTCGAAGGACCGAAGGTACGGCCAAGGCGAACGGCGAGTAGGGCGCGGGGCTTGCTCTCGCCCCGATGACCTAGGTTGCCGGCCTGCGCGGTGTCGCTACAGTAGATGTGGCAGGGCCGACGGACCGCGCGGACGAGCTAGCCGGCATCGTGCAGGAGACGGTTGCCACCGGCGAGACCTCAGGCGGCGCTCGGGGCGCACGGTGCATGCAACTGCCGCGCGATCGCCTCGCCATCGGCTCTTCGGCCATCGTGGGCCGCCGGTTTGTGCCGAGTGCTCGCAGAGAGGAATCGCCATGAGTGACACCACGAAAAGCGCCAAGAAGACCACCACGCGCACCTCGTCCGACGGATGGACGGACGAAGAGCGAGCCGCGATGAAGGAGCGCAGTCGCGAGCTGAAGGGCGCCAGGCGCCGCGGGAGCGCGAGCAAGGCCGATGGCGAAGCGGACGTGCTCGCCAAGATCGCCGAGATGCCGGATACCGATCGGGTGATGGCCGAGCGCCTGCACGCGGTCGTCAAGGAGAGCGCGCCGAGCCTCTCGCCGAAGACCTGGTACGGCATGCCCGCCTACGCCAAGGACGGCAAGGTCGTCTTCTTCTTCAAGAGCGCCGACAAGTTCAAGTCCCGGTACGCCACCATCGGCTTCGAGGAAGCCGCGAATCTCGACGATGGTGCGATGTGGCCGACCTCCTACGCGCTCAAGGAACTGACACCGGCCGACGAGGCAACCATCGGCGCGCTCCTGAAGAAGGCGGTGGGCTGAAGCCGAGCTTCCGGGGGGCCAGGTCGACGCCGATGGATGGCACGGATGCTGCTCATGCTCGTCGCAGACCCGTCATCCGGCAGTGCCCTTGCCGGCATCGTTGCGGGGGAACAGCTGAAGCCGGCGCGCGTAGCTCGAGGGCAAGAAGGGCAGGCCGCGCCGGCTCCGCTGTGTGCGCCGGCTGCGCCTAGAATCGGCGTCCATGGCACCACTCGGATCGCTGTCGCTGGCGTGGACCCAGGCGGAGGCCGCCCTGCCGCTCGGGTGGCAGCTACGTGGGCTGTGGCAGTTCGACGAGCAGTGGGTCGCGCTCTCGGTGGGGCCGGCCTGGGACGACTACCTGAGCGGTTCGGGCACACATGCCGACCAGGCGCTCCGCAGGCTCGGCGATCGGCTGCGGGAGCGGCGCGGGTCGCTCTCGGGCTGACGCGGCGATCCCCCGCGCCGGGTCTCAGTCGTCGTCGTCCACGCCACGCGGCGATTCGCGCGCGAACCGCTCCTCGCGGTACCCCAGGTCGCGAACCGCAACGCGGACGAAGCCACGGATCTCCTCCGAGAAGGAGCGCCAGGCCAGGTAGCGGCGGCGAGGGTCGTCGCCCGTGCAGTCGCTTGGCGCAGCCGCCTCGAGCTCCTGCTGCAGCCGGTCGAAGCGACGTCGCAGGAGCTCGTCGCGTTCATCGGTCGGCTGCTCGGGCTCACCGGCGCCGACCCAGGGTTGCTCGAGGGTTCCCGCGCCGCCGAAGCGGCCGGAGACCTCCGCGATCACGCGCCGGACACCACCGAGCAGCGCCTTGAGCGACGGGCTGGAGCTGATGGGATGGCAGCGGGGCAGGCCCCACTGCAGGGCTGCAGCGGCGCCGCCCACCATGCCGAAGACGTAGGGCATCGAGCGGAACTCGTGCCCGGTGTGGAAGTAGTAGACGATGGGGTAGCGCAGCATCCCCTCGTGGTAGCGCAGCAGGTCCCGGTGCAGTGCCGCCAGGCTCGTCTCGAGGTTGTCCGGTCCACGCCCGATGTAGCTGCGCGCCAGCACGACCGGATTGTCTCCCGATCCCACACGGTCGCGGATCGCCGCGCCCAGCTCGCCCTGCAGGCTCACCACCTGGTAGATGCCCAGCACGTAGCTGATCGCCAGGGTCAGGATCGAGAAGCCGAGCAGGCTCTCGAAGACGGTGAGCAGCTGGAAGATGGGCGTCGTCGGCGTGACGTCGCCGAACCCGACCGTCGAGAGAGCGACGCCGCTGGCGTAGACGGCGTCGAGCATGCTCGCCTCCACGCCTGGTTTCAGCGAGAAGTTGTCCACGAAGCCGGGGTAGTAGATCAGCGCGAAGCCAACGATGGCGAGCGAGATCCAGAGGGCGAGGCTCGCGATCACCATGAGCGGTCCCACCGCCGACAGCGCGCGAGCTCGGTGTCGGCCCGGAAGGGGTGCGGTCACGATCCTTCCCGTGGCCCAGGCAGCCCGGTACAGCCATCGGCTCACGAAGCCGTAGCCCTGGTACTGCAGAACGGTGAAGAAGAGGTCCACCTGGCCGATGACGACCAGCAGCGCGCCCAGGATCACCAGCAGCGTCATGAAGTCCACGCTTCAGCCAGGGCACGGGGCATGCCACGTGGTACCGTGCGGCGAGCGTGGTTCCCGGCCGGAGTGGCGGAACGGCAGACGCGGCCGGCTTAAACCCGGCGGCCCCGAGAGGGGCGTGGGGGTTCGAATCCCTCCTCCGGCACCAGCCTGCCTCCCGGCAGGATCAGCGCCGCCCGAACAGCTTCCGCCGCTTCGACGCCTGGCTGCCCGACCCTCCCTCGGCCTCGTTCTGAATGCCGACCAGAGCCTGGGCGAGATGGTGCATGGCCTGTGCGACGGGGCTGCCGGGACGGCTGCTGACGACGGGCACTCCCTCGTTGACCGCCCTGATCATCTCGACCTCGGTGTACGGGATCTCCGCCGAAGGCCGCGAACGCAGCAGGTTCTCGATGTCGCGCGTCTTCAGCAGCTCCTTGGGGAAGATGTGGTTCACCACGAAGTGGGTCCGGGCGCGCAGCGTCGTCGTCTCGGCCAGGAAACCGAGCAGCAGGCTCATGGCACGCAGCGCAGCGATCTCCGGGAAGATGACGAAGGCGTGGGTCGAGGCCTGCTCGAGCATCCAGAGGGTGCGGGGCTCCAACCGCGAGCCGCAGTCGACGACGACGTAGTCGAAGCGCGGTCGCAGGAGCGAGATCGCCCGATCGAGCTGCTCCACCTCGACGCGGAACTCGGCATCGGGGTGCGACGGCGCCGCGAGGACCTGGACCCCGGACGCGTGCGGCGTGAGGTAGCTGGCGGCCACCTCGGCATCTCCCAGGGCCGGTTCGTCGCCGCACAGTCCGGCCACGTCGAAGCGCGGCGTCAGGTTGAGGTGGGTCGCCACCTGTCCGAACTGCAGGTCGAGGTCGACCAGCAGCACTCGCGCCTTGGCTGCCTGCGGTCCCGACACGCCGCCCGCCAGCAGCAGGCCGGTGTTGACCGCCAGCGTCGTCGTCCCCACGCCGCCCTTCGGCGAGAAGAAGGTGATGATCTCGGCAGAGGGCAACTCGGTGCGCGCGGCCGTGGGGCGCACGCGGCCGGCCCTGATGAGGAGCGCATCGACCCGGGCATGCAGCTCGCTCGGGGCGAAGCCCGCGGTGATCACGTCATCGGCGCCGGCCTCGAGGAAGGCGATACGTGCCTCGACGTCGCCGGCGGGGGCGACCACCAGGACGGGCGTGGGCGTCGTGGCAGCAGAGCGCAGCCGGCCGATGGCGCCGGAGACGGCCAGGCCTTCCGCCACGACGAGGTCGTAGCCGCTGTCGCGCAGCGCGCCGGTCGC
The DNA here is from genome assembly GCA_963777045.1 of uncultured Chloroflexia bacterium. GTDB lineage: Bacteria > Chloroflexota > Limnocylindria > QHBO01 > QHBO01 > JAPSGM01. The sequence continues at coordinate 102,374 of CAVZPD010000026.1, read as the reverse complement.
CTCGGCCGGCGTGCGCACGCTTCGGGTCGCATGGCCCGCGTTGGCGAGCTGCCCTTCGAGCTGTTCGCGCAGCTCGTCCGAGGGGGCACAGATGAGAATTGGGTTGGCTGGCATCGCGTCCCGGGAGCAGGCTGAATGTGGAGCTGAGTATAGTCGCGCGTTCCCGCGTTGCCATTCGGGGGCTTCCGACCGTATACTCCACCGACGCCTCCCAAGCGGGAGGCTGTCTGCATGTATTGGGCTCCTTTCTGCCGCACCCCGTCGAGCCATCGGCTCAGGTGCCGCAAGCCCATAGAGAGGAGGAGATCGGCTTATGCGCCGATACGAGCTGATGCTGCTCTTCCGTCCTGACCTGGAGGACGACAAGCTCCAGTCGGCGGTCGAGAAGGTCACGCGCGCCATCGTCAACGCCGGCGGAGCGCTCACCAAGGTTTCACCCTGGGGCAAGCGACGCCTTGCCTACGATATCCAGCACTTCCGCGATGCCAGCTACTTCCTGCTGCACTTCGACATCGCTCCATCCCAGATCCGCGAGATCGAGCGCGGTCTGCTGATCAGCGAGGAGATCCTGCGTCACCTCGTCGTCGTGCTCGAGGACCGCGGCGAGCTGTCCGAGGAGGACCTGCCTCCGGCCGCACGCCGCGACGACGACGCGGGGAGCGAGGATCAGGCGAACGATTCGACGGAATCCGGCCGCAGCGGCGACAGCAGCGACGGCAACGACGGCGCCGAAGCCCCCAAGCAGGCGCCCGATCCCGAGGCAGCCGTGAAGCCAGACGATGCGGCCCAGGACGAGCCTGCAGCGGCGACGAAGGACGAGCCTTCGGCAGCGGACGAGGCCCCCGAGCCTGACGCCGTGGCCGATGACGAGCCCGCGGACGAGAAGGCCGAGGCCTGAGAGGAGAGCCGACGATGACGCTGAACAAGATGATGATCATCGGCAACCTGGGTGCCGATCCCGAGCTCCGCTACACGCCCAGCGGGAAGGCCGTGGCCGAGCTGCGCGTCGCGGTCAACGACCGCTCGCGCGGCCCCGACGGCGAGTGGCAGGAGGAGACCCAGTGGTTCCGGGTGGAGCTCTGGGACCAGGCTGCTGAGCGTGCAGCCGAGCGGCTGCGCAAGGGGCACAAGGTCTTCGCCGAAGGGGCGCTGCGCGCGCGCGAGTGGGAGGGCAAGGACGGCCAGAAGCGCACGTCGCTTGAGATCCGCTTCGCCCGCGTGCAGTCGCTGGAACGCCGCGATCCTTCCGAGGGCGGCGGCAGCTACGGCGAGAGCGGCGGCTCGAACGCGCCACGGGGCAGCGAGCCGGTGGCTCGTCCGCGGGGCGCTGGCGGAAGCGACGCGGACCGATCCAACCAGGCGCTCGACGTCGACGACATTCCATTCTGAGGACGGCTGACAGATGGCTTCACCACGATCCCGCCGGGAGACGGCGGACTACTACCGGGACCGGCGACGGCGCAAGGTCTGCAACTTCTGCGTCGACAAGGCCGAGTCGATCGACTACAAGGAGGTCAACCGCCTCCGCCGATACCTTTCGGAGCGCGCCAAGATCGAACCGCGCCGCAAGACGGGCACCTGTGCCCGCCACCAGCGCATGCTGACCGTCGCGCTCAAGCGAGCCCGGCACGTGGCGCTGCTGCCGTACGCACCGCAGCACCTGCGTCCTTGACGAGCATCGGCGCGCGCTGCGCCGAAGCTCGACGTACCGCGCGGCTGAAGCAGGGTTGACGAGGTGGACTTCGTCCTCCTGATCGCCGCGCTGGCCGTCATCCTGGTGGCGGCTGAGCTCTTCACGAACGGCATCGAGTGGTTTGGCCACAAGCTGAACCTCGCGGAAGGAGCGGTCGGCAGCGTGCTGGCCGCGGTCGCCACCGCCATGCCCGAGACGCTGATCCCGCTCATCGCCATCCTGGGACCGGTGATCTTCGGCGGCGATCCCGAGGCGTCGCACGCGATCGGCGTAGGCGCCATCCTGGGCGCGCCGTTCATGCTCTCGACACTGGCGATGTTCGTGACCGGAACCGCCATCGTCCTGTTCGCGCGCAAGGGCCGTCGCAGCACCAACCTGAAGGTCAACACCAGCGTCCTGGGCCGCGATGTGGCCTTCTTCGTGGTCGGCTACGCGATCGCCATCGGCACCGCCTTCCTTCCGGCCGGTATCGGCTGGCTGCGCTGGGTGATCGCGGCCGCGCTGCTCCTCATCTACGCCATCTACGTGCGCATGCACTTCACCGATGAGGCGGTGGAGGGCGACCCAGAAGAGCTGAACCGCCTGCACCTGACGCGGCTGCCGGGGGTTCGGCCCCGTGTCGACATCGACGTCCTGCCCGGCGAGGTCGACTCGTGGGAGGCGCCCGGCGTGGTGCCCGGCATGCGGATCGTGGTGGGGCAGGTCCTCGTCGCGCTGGCGCTGATCATCGTCGGTGCCCAGGTGTTCGTGGGCGCGGTGGAGGACCTCTCGGTCCAGATCGGACTCGACCCCACGATCCTGGCGCTCGTCATCGCGCCGATCGCCACGGAGCTGCCGGAGAAGTTCAACAGCGTCATCTGGGTGCGCTCCGGCAAGGACACCCTGGCCATGGGCAACATCACCGGGGCGATGGTCTTCCAGAGCTGTATCCCGACCGTGCTCGGACTGCTCTTCACCAGCTGGACCTTCACGGCGGAGACGGCCATCAACTTCGCCTCGGCCGGCGTCGCCTTCCTTGCCGTGTTCCTCATCTTCGGCAGCATGCTGCGCCGTGGCGCCCTCTCCGCATGGACGCTGCTCATCGGCGGGCCGCTCTACCTGATCTACATCTACCTCGCCCTCTTCACACCGCTGGGGGCCGGCGCCCCACACTGAGCGGTGGGCGCCTCCGGGCAGGACCGGCTGCAGCCGCCGATAGATCTCCCGGATCGCGACCGACCGCCTGTCCGGGGCTGTCGTCTGGCACATCTATCGGTGCAGGCTGAGCACGAAGCACACCTCGCGGAGCCGTCCAGGCTTGCCCTGCACCGATAGAACGCTCGAATCCACGCCCGGATCCCGCTCCGGGTGCAGATTGAGACATCTATCGCTCGCCGGCCCCTGCTGATGGGGCCCGCCGCGCCCCGCTGGCAGCGTTGCGGGGTGGCGCCGCTATACTCGATGCGCCGGCCTGAACGCGCCGGGGCCGCGGCGAGATCGCGGCTGCACTGACAAGGAGACGACGTCCGTGCTCAAGCAGGAGAATTCGACGGCCTCGGCCCAGGGGGACACCTCCCCCGAGCTGTGGGCATTCTTCCGAGGTGAGCTGGTTCCGCTGCGCGACGCCCGCGTCAGCGTCATGACCCATGCCTTCAACTACGGCACCGCAGTCTTCGAAGGGGTGCGCGCCTACTGGAATGCCGAGCAGTCGCAGCTCTACGCGCTCGACCTGCTGCCACACTTCGAGCGCATCAAGACCTCCGCGCGCCTGCTGCAGATGGACGTGCCGTACTCGCCCCAGCAGCTGGCCGACCACACCCTCGAGATGCTGCGGCGCGATGGGTTGCACGAGGACATGTACGTGCGCCCCATCATCTACAAGTCGAGCGAGACGATCGGCGTCCGGCTCCACAACCTGGATGCCGACGTCGTGATCTTCGCGATCCCGTTCGGCCAGTACATCGACACCGAGGGTGGCATCCGTGCGCAGGTCTCATCCTGGCGAAGGACCGATGACAACGCCATCCCGGCCCGCGGCAAGATCACCGGCGCCTACGTCAACGGGGCGCTCGCCAAGTCCGAGGCGCAGCTGAACGGATTCGACGAGGCGATCGTGCTGACGCAGGACGGCCACGTGAGCGAGGGCAGCGCCGAGAACCTCTTCATCGTGAAGCAGGGTCGGCTCATCACGCCACCGGTCACCGACAACATCCTGGAGGGGATCACGCGCCGCCGGCTGATGCATGTGGCACGCGAGAGGCTGGAGGTTCCGACCGAGGAGCGGTCGATCGACCGAACCGAGCTGTACACCGCAGACGAGGTGTTCCTGTGCGGAACCGGAGCGCAGATCTCACCGGTGGTGGAGATCGACCGCCGACCCGTCGGCTCGGGCCGCCCCGGCCCCGTCTCCAGGCAGCTGCACGACCTCTACTTCAACGCGGTCAGGGGCCGCGACGAGGCTTACCTGGACTGGCTGACCCCGGTCTACTGACGCGCACCCCGCCCCGCCGCGCGCCGGCGGCCGGCGTGAACCGGTGAGGGCGTATGCCGGAACCGCGTGACGCCGACCGGTACCGCTGGCTGCAGCGCGCGCTGGAGATGGTGCCCGGCATCATCAGCTGGGCGATCATCATCGGGCCGATCTGGCTGAGCTTCAGCTACCCGTGGCTGGTGGCGTACTTCGTCCTCGCCTTCGACTTCTACTGGCTCTGCCGCGCGATCTGGTTCTCGTCCGCGGTCATCGTCGCCCACCGCCGTACCGGGCAGGTGCTGGGCGAGGACTGGGCCGCATGGTTGTCGACGCTCGATGACGTCGGCACACGGCGCGAGGCGATCCTCGGCCAGATGGTCGGAGCGCCACCGGAGGGCGCCTACCGTTCGTTGGGGATCATGACCGGTGCCGGGATCGGCCGCCGGGAGCAGGGCCGGCTGCGCCGGGAGCTGGAGGTTCTCGACGCCGTTGCCGGCCTGGACGATCCACCGCCCGACTGGCGGGAGTACACCCACCTCGCCCTGATCCCGACCTACACCGAGTCGCTCGAGAAGCTGCGCGACACGGTGCGCGCCCTGGCCGAGGCTGAGTGGCCGATCGAGAAGAAGATCTGCGCCATCATCACGCGCGAGACGGACGAGGAGGGGCGCCGCAACGTGGCCGCCCTGCGCGACGAGTTCGGCGCGGCCTTCTCCCAGTTCATCCACATCCTCGATCCCCTGGAGCCGGGCATCGTGGTCGGGAAGAGCAGCGCCATGGCCTGGGGCGGGCGCTACCTGTACCGGATGCTGGTGCGGAAGCAGGGCATGGACCCGCGCCGCATCCTGGTCACCGACCTGGACGCCGACTACCGTGTTCACCGCCAGTACTTCACCTACCTGACCTGGGTCCACGTGACCGATCCGAATCGGGAGACGCAGCTCTACCAGCCGATCCCGTATTTCCACAACAACCTGTGGGAGGTGCCGGCGCTCCAGCGCCTGTTCGCCGCCGTGCTCACCCAGCTCCAGATGTGGCGCAGCGTCCTGCCGGAGAAGCTGCAGAGCTTCGGCAGCTACTCGACCACCCTCAACCTGGTTCACGAGGTGGGGTACTGGGCGACCGATGCGATCCCCGAGGACAGCCGCTTCTACTGGAAGAGCTACTTCAACTACGGCGACCGCTTCCGTGCGGTACCGCTCTTCATGCCGATCTACGGCGACGCCGTGCGCGCCAAGACCTACTGGCGCTCGATGGCGAGCCAGTACCTGCAGGCTCGCCGATGGGCCTGGGGAGTGACCGACATCCCGTACGTGGTCCAGAATGTGGTTCGCCACCGTGAGATCCCGTTGACCTCGCGCGTCTGGCGCCTCGCCAACCTGTTCGGCGAGCACATCAACTGGGCCATCGCGCCGTTCGTGATCATGTTCGGGGCGACGGTGCCGCTCATCATCAACCCGGCCTTCGCCGAGACGACGCTGGGCCAGAACCTGCCGCTCTACGCATCCACCATGCTCACGATCGCCCTCGTGGCGCTGGTCGTGCTGGTGTACGTGGAGCACCGCATCGTTCCGCCGCGGCCGGCCGAATGGGGGATCATCCCCAGGGTGATCAGCTACGTGCAGTGGATCGGGCTGCCGTTCGTCGGCATCTTCTTCAGCAACCTCCCCGCGCTCGACGCGCAGACGCGACTCCTCACCGGGCGCTACCTTGAGTACCGAGTTACGGAGAAGGCGTAGCCATGCCCGATTCGGCCGTCGTTGCCATCGCCCGCATTCCGCTGGCGCGCTCCCTGCGGCGGCTCGTCGTCGCGCCGCTGGTGCTGGTCGCCATCGGCCTCATCGCCGCGGTCGCGGGGCTGGTGCTCCTCCCCGACCTGAAGGCGTACCCCCTGCTGGCCGTGGCCGCCATCACGGCCGGGCTGGCGCTCTACCTGCTGGCCGTGGTGACGACCGTCCGGCTCGACGTCGAGGTATCGACGCTCCGCCTGCGCTGGATCGGATCGGATCGACGCTACGCCCTGGCCCGTGGCGCCGTGACGCGTGTCCCGCTCAGCGGCGAACGGGCCGCGAAGCTCCGGCCCCGCATCGGCTTCTTCGGATGGGGCCTGGGCAGCGCACGCCTGCGTGGCGAGGAGACGATCCAGCTGGTGCGGCTGGCCCGAAGCAGCGCCGTCATCCTGGTGCCGACCGACGCCGGCCGGATCGCTGTGGCACCGAGCTCGGAGGAGCAGTTCCTCGAAGCCCTCGCCGCAGCGGCACGCGTACAGCAGCGCCTGGACCAGGTGGCGGCGCGGGCGCGGGCGATCCCCATGGCGCCCCTGATGGAACAGATCGCGGTGCCCGCGCCCGAGCCGGCAGACGTGACGCCGCGGCCGCTGACCGGGATCGAGCGGACCCTGCTCGAGGAGCGCCTGGCGGCGGAGCGCGCGGCCGCGCTGGCGGCGGCAGAGGCCGAGCACCGGGCCCGCGAGCTGGCGGCATCGCGAGCCTCCGCGGCGGCGTCCGCGGAGGTGCCCGCTGGAGCATCCCAGCTCGACGAGGTGCGTCGCCGGCCGTCCCTGCCTCGCATCGCCATTCCCCGGCCGCGACTACGAACTCCGCAGGCGATCCCGCGCGGTCGCGCGGTCTCCCTGCTGATGGCGGCGGTCCCGCTCTTCGCTGCCGTGGTGCTGTGGGTTGCCGGCACGATCACCGGCGGGCTCGAGCGTGGCGTGACCGAGGTGGAGCAGCTCTCGATCGGCCTCGCCCTGGCCGGCCCGCTGGCCGCCCTGGGGGCGCTCGCAGCGCGAGCCTGGTTCCCGCGGCTGCTGGGCCTGGTGGTGGTGACGGCCGCCTGCACGCTGATCCTGCTCGGGCGCGCCCTGCTCGCCTGATTGACAGAGGCTTGCGGCGCTGCGACCATCGCTCGACATCCAAAGATGGCAGTGACGGAGCAGTGCTCCCGTCGGAATCGGTCCACGAGCGAGCCCGGATGGTGAGAGCGGGCGGGCACCGACGACGGTGAGAGATCCCTCCAGAGCCGGAGGCGCCAAGCGGTCGTGGCCGTGGGTAACGCCTCCCGGGTGCGCCACCCGATAGCAGGAGGCGGCGCCATCGGCCCATGCGGGATCCGTGGTGCATGAGAGGACCGATCTGCATCGGTCAAGCGCGGGTGGTACCGCGGGAAGTCGTCGAAGACGCTCCCGTCCCGGATGGTTTCCGGGGCGGGTTTCGTGTTGTTGGAGGCAAGTTGTTCAAGCCGGTATCGAGCAAGCTGGACCTTCCGGCGCTGGAGCTGGAGCAGATCGAGGTATGGCGCGAGCGCCGCACCATGGCGCGCTACCTGTCACGTAACGACGCGTCCGAGACGCGCTACTCGTTCCTGGACGGGCCGATCACCGCCAACAACCCGATGGGCGTGCACCACGCCTGGGGCCGCACCTACAAGGACCTCTACCAGCGCTACCACACCATGCTGGGAGAGAAGCAGCGCTACCAGAACGGCTTCGACTGCCAGGGCCTCTGGATCGAGGTGGAGGCCGAGAAGGAGCTGGGCTTCCGCAACAAGCGCGACATCGAGCACTACGGGATCGACCGCTTCGTCGACTTCTGCAAGGCGCGGGTCGCGAAGTTCGCCGGACGGATCACCGAGCAGTCGATCCGGCTCGGGATGTGGATGGACTGGGAGAACAGCTACTACACGAACTCGGACGAGAACAACTACACGATCTGGGCCTTCCTGGCGGAGTGCCACCGCAAGGGCCTCGTCTACCGCGGGCACGACGTCATGCCGTGGTGCCCGCGCTGCGGGACCGGGCTCTCCAACCAGGAGCTGGCGACCGAGGGCTACCGCGAGCTGTCGCACCTGTCGCTGACGATCCGCCTGCCGCTCACGACGCCGGGGCGCGAGGACGAGGACGTCCTCGTCTGGACGACGACGCCCTGGACGCTCTCCTCCAACGTGGCGGCCGCCGTGCACCCCGAGCTCAGCTACGAGCTGGTGGAGGGGCGTGACGGGCGGCGCTGGTGGGTGAGCGCCGGATCGCGACAGCGCGTCGTGCCGGACGCAACCGTGCTGGAAGAGGCGAAGGGCGCGGAGCTGGTGGGACTCACCTACGCGGGGCCATTCGACGAGTTCGAGGCGGTGGCGGGCGTCGAGCACCGCGTGATCGCCTGGGACGAGGTGTCGGACGAAGAGGGGACCGGCATCGTGCACATCGCACCGGGCGCCGGGCAGGAGGACTTCGCGCTCTCGAAGGCCAACGACCTGGCCGTGATCGACCCGATCGACGAGTTCGGCGTCTTCAAGCCCGGCTTCGGCTGGCAGACCGGCCGCTACGCCGGCGCCGATGACCCCGGTGGCGCCGACCTCGCCCGCGAGGTGGCCGACGACCTGGAAGTCAAGGGGCGCCTGGTGGCCCGGCAGCAGTACCGCCACTCGTACCCGGTCTGCTGGCGCTGCGGCACGCAGGTCGTCTTCCGGCTGGTGGACGAGTGGTTCATCGCCATGGATCCGCTGCGGGAGCTGCTCTCCGACGCGACGCGCACGGTGAAGTGGCTCCCGGAGGGGATCGGCCTCGAGGAGCGCGAGCTCGACTGGCTGCGCAACATGTCCGACTGGATGATCAGCAAGAAGCGCTACTACGGGCTGGCGCTGCCGATCTGGGAGTGCACCGAGTGCGACGGCTGGGAGATCATCGGCTCGCACGACGAGCTGCGGGAGCGGGCCGTGGCGGGCTGGGACGAGTTCGAGGGCCACTCGCCGCACCGGCCCTGGATTGACGGGGTGGAGGTGGAGTGTGCCTCCTGCGGGGGGCGGGCGCGGCGGACGCACGACGTGGGAAATCCATGGCTCGACGCCGGAATCGTCGGGCTCTCCACGCTGAAGTGGAACTCCGACCGCGACTACTGGGCGCGCTGGTACCCGGCGGACTGGATCAGCGAGTCCTTCCCCGGCCAGTTCCGCAACTGGTTCTACGCCCTCCTGACCGAGTGCACGGTGATGACCGGCGAGGCGCCGATGCGCACGCTCTTCGGCTACGCGCTCCTCCGCGACGAGTCGGGCGAGGAGATGCACAAGTCCAAGGGCAACGCGATCTGGTTCGACGACGCCGCAGCGGAGATCGGCGCCGACGTCATGCGCTGGATGTTCAGCGCCACCAACCCGGCGACCAACATGAACTTCGGCTACCACCTGGCCCACGAGGAGGTGCGCCGCTTCTTCCTGCCGGTCTGGAACACGTACGGCTTCTTCGTGACCTACGCGCGCCTGGACGGCTGGACGCCGGACGGGACCGATGGAGATGCCGGATCCCGCACGCTGCTCGATCGCTGGATCCTGTCGCGGCTGGAGGCGCTGATCGGTGATGTGCGCAGCGCGCTCGACAACTACGACGCGATGCGCGCCACGCGGGCGATCGAGGCCTTCGTCGACGAGCTGTCGAACTGGTACGTGCGGCGCAACCGACGCCGATTCTGGAAGGGCGAGCTGGATGCCGACAAGCGCGCCGCCTACGCCACGCTGTACCGCGTGCTCGTCGACGTGACACGCCTGCTCGCGCCGTTCGTGCCGCACTTCGCGGATGCCATCTGGCAGAACCTCGTCACCGCCGTCGACGCCGATGCGCCCGACAGCGTCCACCTGGTCGACTTTCCCGACCAGCGCCCGGAGCTGCGCGACGCCTCCACGGAGGCATCGGTGGACCTCGCGCGCCGCGTCGTGGCCCTGGGTCGCACCGCCCGCGCCGCATCGGGCGTGCGGACGCGCCAGCCGCTGCCTGCCGTCCGCGTCAAACTGCCGGCCGCCGCGGGTGGCAGCCTCAGCGCCGAGCCTGGCGTCGACGCAGAGCTGGTCACGCATGTCCTCGAGGAGCTGAACGTGAAGGCCCTGGAGGTCCTCGACGACGAGTCGGAGATGGTCGAGCGCTCGCTCTTCCCGCTGCTGCCGGTGATCGGGCCGCGGCGGGGGAGCCAGGTCGGCCCCATCATGGCCGGTGCGAAGGCCGGGACCTGGCGGCTGCTCGACGACGGGCGCGTCGAGGTGAGCGGCATCGAGCTGGCGCCGGACGAGTTCCAGCTCACCGCCCGGGCACGCCCCGGGTACCGGGTCGCCGAGGAGGGCGACCTGCTGGTGGCCCTCGACACCGAGCTGACACCCGAGCTGGAGGCCGAGGGCCTGGCCCGCGAGGTCGGACACCGGCTGCAGAGCCTGCGCAAGGAGGCCGGCTACGAGATCAGTGATCGGATCAGGGTCTCGATCGACGGCGGCGGCTCGGTTGCCGAGCGCCTGCTGCCGTTCCGCGAGTGGCTGGCGGAGGAGGTGCTGGCGGTGGACCTGCGCATCGGCGCGAAGGCGAGCCTGGAGGCGACCGATGCCGGGGAGGAGCTGCAGGTTGAAGGCGAGAAGCTGCGGCTGGCGGTCGGACGCGCCTGAGCGGCGGCATCGCGTACCATCGGCGCATGACCCCCGATGCGCCCCCGAGCCGCCGCCGCACCGAGCTGGCGGCCCTGGGCATCACGGCGCTGACGTGGCTCATCGCCGACCAGGTCACGAAGGCGATGGTGGTTGGGAACGTGCCGTTCAACGGCAGCCGCGAGCTGCTGGGCGACTTCGTGATGATCTGGCACGTCCGGAATGCCGGCTCGGCCTTCAGCCTCTTCCAGTTCGAGGGCAGCATCATCCTGTTCTACGTCGTGCACGTGCTGGCGCTCGGGATGGTGGCCTACTTCCACCAGGCCTTCCACGGCCGGTCGATCTGGCTGCAGCTGATCCTGGGGATGCTCCTCGGTGGCTCCATCGGTAACCTGGCCGATCGCCTGCGACAGGGGTACGTCACCGACTTCATCAGCGTCGGCTTCGGCGACACGCGCTTCCCGACCTGGAACATCGCCGATGCCGGCATCACCGTCGGCATCAGCCTGCTGGTCGCGTACCTCGTCCTGCTGGAGCCGCGCCGCACGGCTCCAGCCTCGTGAGCCCGACCACCGGGGAGCGGCGGGCCGAGGGGCCCGCACCAGCCGGCCGGCTCGACCTCGCGGTGACGCAGGTGGCCGGCATCAGCCGGGCCCACGCCCAGCGGCTCATCTCCGACGGCCGCGCGCTGGTCGATGGCCGGCGGGGAAGGGCCAGCGAACGGCTGCACGGCGGCGAGTACGTGACGGTGGAGCTCTCGGCGCCCCCGGACCGAACGATGCTCCCCGAACGCATTCCGCTGACGATCGCGTACGAGGACGCCACCATGCTCGTGGTCGACAAGCCGGCCGGCCTCGTCGTGCACCCCAGCGCGGGGCATGCCACCGGGACGCTGGTTAATGCCCTGCTGGGTCGCGCCGAGGAGCGTGGGGAGCCGCTCGGCTCGATCGCCGGGGTGGGGCGGCCGGGCATCGTGCACCGGCTCGACAAGGACACGTCCGGCCTCCTGCTGGTGGCCAAGACCGACGCGGCCCAGCAGAGCCTGATGCGCCAGTTCGCCGCCCACGCGATCGAGAAAGAGTACGTCGCGCTGGTGCGCGGCGACGCGCCGGCCCCGAGGGGACGGATCGAGGCGCCGGTCGGCCGCGACCCGCGGGATCGGCAGCGGATGGCGGTCGTGGCCGGGGGCCGCGAGGCGGTGACCGACTACGAGCTGCTCGCGGCGAGGCCGGGTTACGCCCTGCTCGGCCTGCGGCCGCGCACGGGCCGCACGCACCAGATCCGCGCCCACCTGTCCTACCTGCACCTGCCGATCGTCGGCGACGAGCGCTACGGCGGGGGCACCGGGCCCGGAGGCCTGGCTCGCCAGTTCCTGCACGCCGCCCGACTGGGCCTGGAACGTCCGCTCGACGGCCGCCGCCTGCGCGCCTGGAGCGCTCTTCCGCCTGATCTGGCCGCCTGCCTGTCGGTGGTTGGGCTAGAGTCGGAAGCCCTGCCGCGGGGCGTCGGCGCAGAGGTGGAGGAGGTGACGCGGTGACCGAGGAGGTGGAGCCGGACAAGCGGATGACCTTCCCGCACCCGATGCTGGTTGTCGTGTCGGGGCCGTCGGGCGTGGGGAAGAGCACCATCGTTGCCCAGCTGGCTGCCGCGCGGCCGCAGGTCGTGCCCATCGTGACGGCCACCACACGTGATCGTCGGCCCGGCGAGATCGACAAGGTCCACTACCACTTCATGGCGCCGGAGGAGTTCGACCGGCTATTGGCGGAGGGCGGCCTGCTCGAGTCGGCGAGCGTCCATGGAAACTGGTACGGGACGCCGATCGAGCAGGTGCGCGGGATCCTGGCCGCCGGCCGCGATGCCATCCTGACCATCGATCCACAGGGCGCGCGTTCGGTCCGAACCAAGGTGCCCGACGCGCTGCTGATCTTCGTCATGCCGCCCTCGATGGAGGACCTCGACTCGCGGCTGGCGGGACGTGGCTCGGAGAATGCCGATTCGCTCGCCGTCCGGCGCAGCAACGCAGAGCGCGAGATGGCCGCCAGCGGCGACTACGACTACGTCATCGTCAACGAGACGGGCCACCCCGACGCCGCCGCGGACCGCATCTGGGAGATCATCCAGGCTGAGGCGCGACGCGACCCACCACGGCGCGTCGACGTCTGAGGCGCTCGCCGTGAGCGAGGGGCAGGAGCGCGTCGTCCGCGTGGCGGTCGACGCCGTGGCCGACCGTCCGGAGCGCACCTTCAGCTACCGCCTGCCCGCCGAGATGGCGGAGGCCGCGCCGGGGTCACTGCTGCTGGTCGCCTACGGACGCCGGCTGGCACTGGGCTACCTGCTCCCGGGAGCGGGGGCAGTGGAGGAGGGGACCGAACTGCGGGAGGTCCAGGGGATCGTCTCCGGACCGATGCTCACGCCGGACCTGCTCGAGCTCGCCGAGCAGATCGCGGTCTACTACCGCGCTCCGGTCGGGACGACCATGGCGGCGATGCTGCCACCAGGCCTCGAGTCACGGCTGCAGCGCCGCTGGATGGTCGACGGCAGCAGCAGCGAGCCCCCGGCCGCACTCCGCGAGCTGGCCGCGGGAGCCGCCGATGGCATGTTCGGGGATGCTGCACTGCGACGGCTGGCGCCGGCCAGGGGCCGAGAGGCGTGGATCGAGCGGCTGCGACGGAGCGGCGCGATCCGCCCCCGCTGGGAGCTGCGGCCGCCGGAGGTCGGTGAACGGCGCGTCCGCGTCCTGCGCGCGATTCCCGGCGCCCCCGAGCCGTCCCGGCGGGCACCCCTCCAGCGTGCGCTGCTCGAAGCCCTCGACGGCGGTGAGCGAACGCTGCCGGAACTTGCCGAGCAGCTGGGCGCGGAGGCGGCAAACCTCCTCTCTCCGGCGCGACGCCTGGCGGCCATCGGGGCCGCCGAGCTGGACTGGCGCGTGGTCGAGCGCGATCCGCTGGGGCATCGGCTCAGCCTGGAAGCCGTCCGCCATGAGCTGGCCGATGAGCAGGCGGCCGCGGTCGACAGGATCGAGGCGCTGGCCGCCGGCGGTGAGCTCCTGCTCGAGGGCGTGGCCGCCGCCGGCAAGACCGAGGTCTACCTCGCGGCGGTGGCGGCCTGCGTGGAGCGGGACGAGACGGCGATCGTGGCCGTTCCGGAGCTCTCGATGGTGCCGCAGCTCGCCGACCGCCTCCGGCCGCTGGTGGCTGAGCGGCTGGCGGTCCTGCACTCCGGCCTCTCGGCCGGCGAGCGGCACGACCAGTGGTGGCGCATCCTGCGCGGCGAAGCCTCCCTGGTCGTGGGGACGCGCACCGCGATCTTCGCTCCGCTGCAGCGACTCGGCCTGGTCGTCATCGACGAGGCGCACGACGGTGCCTACAAGTCGGACCGCACGCCGCGCTACGACGCCCGCTGGGTCGGGCGACGGCGGGCCGCACTGACTGGTGCGCGCCTGGTGCTCGGGACCGCGACACCGGACGTCGTCACGCTGGCCCGCGTGCGCGGCGGGATGGTGGAGCGGGCACGCCTCCGAGAGCGGCGCGTCGGCAGCGCCCCCGTCGTCGAGGTCGTCGACATGCGCGCCGAGCTGGCAGAGGGCAACCGGTCCATCTTCTCCCGTCCCCTGCGGGAGGCACTCGAGAGGCTTCGCCCCGCCAGCGAGCAGGCGATCCTGCTCATCAACCGGCGCGGCAGCGCCACCTTCGTCCTCTGCCGCGACTGCGGCGAGAGCCTTCGCTGCCCGGACTGCGACCTGCCCTTCGTGTACCACGCGGTGGGGGAGTCGCTGCGCTGCCACCACTGCGGCCGCACGGCCCGGCCACCGGAGCGCTGCCCTGCCTGCGGGTCGGCGCGCATCCGCTACTTCGGAGCCGGCACGCAGCGGGTCGAGGGGGAGGTGGTCGCCCTGCGGCCCGACCTGCGCGTCTCGCGGCTCGACTCGGATGCGCTGGCCGCGCGCCGCAGCTTCGAATCGATCTACGACGACTTCCGCGACGGGCGATCGGACGTCCTGGTCGGCACGCAGCTCGCGGCCAAGGGTCTCGACCTCCCGTCGGTCACCCTGGCGGCGGTGATCGCCGCCGACGTCACGCTCAACCTCCCCGACTACCTCGCCCCGGAGCGCACCTTCCAGCTCCTGGCGCAGGTCGCCGGTCGTGCGGGCCGCGGGCCGCTGCCCGGTCGGGTCCTGGTCCAGGCCTACGCCCCCGAGCACTACGCCATCCGGGCAGCGGCCGCCATGGACGTCGACCGCTTCGCCGATGAGGAGCTGGGGCGGCGACGCCTGCTGGGCTATCCGCCGGCGACGGTGCTCGCGCGGCTGCTGGTCGCCGACCCCGACCGTGCCCGGGCCGAGGAGCGGGCACGACAGGCCGCGACCGCTGCGGCCGTCGAGGGCGTCGAGGTCCACGGTCCCTTGCCCGCCTACGTCGCGCGCCGGGCGGGACGATGGCGCTTCCAGGTCGTGCTGCGGGCCAGCGATGAGGCCACGCGCCTGGCAGCCCTGGAACGCACGCCGGGCGGCGTGGCCATCGACGTGGACCCGGAGTCCCTGCTCTAGACGCCAGCATCGGTACAATGCGGACATGGTCATCCGTCGCATCCTCACAGCCGAAGAACCGATCCTCCGTGAGCGCGCGAAGAAGGTGACGCAGTTCGACGCATCGCTGCATCGGCTGCTCGACGACATGCTCGAGACGATGCGCGAGGCACCCGGCATCGGCCTGGCCGCCAACCAGGTGGGCATCGGCCTGCAGGTGGCGGTGATCGAGCTCGAGGACAAGGTCACCGAGCTGGTCAACCCGGAGATCGTCAGGACGACGGGCGAGGTCGTCGACTGGGAGGGCTGCCTCTCCATTCCCGGCTTCGTGGCCGAGGTCGCGCGCCATGCCCGCGTCACCGTCAAGGCCAAGGATCGTCACGGCAAGGAGTTCAGGGTCAAGGGCGAGGAGCTCTTCGCGCGAGCCCTGCAGCACGAGATCGACCACCTCAACGGCGTCCTCTACATCGATCACCTCGAGTCGCTCGAGGAGCTGGTGCGCGTCAGCGACCGCCCGAGCGAGGTGGAGGAAGAGACCGCCGCGGGCATCTAGGTGGGCGACCTCGGCCGCCTCGTCTTCCTGGGAACCGGCAGCTTCGGCGTCCCGCTCCTTGCCCGGCTCGTTGCGGAGGGCGAGGCGCCACTCGTGATCAGCCAGCCGGATCGTCCCGCCGGCCGAGGCCTCCAGACGCGTCCGTCACCGATCGCGGCGTGGTCACGTGAGCACGGCCTGCGGGTGGAGACGCCCCGACGCCTCCGATCCGACGGAGGCCGCGCCATCCTCCGCGACTTCGCCCCTGACGCCCTGCTGCTGGCGGCCTACGGCCAGCTCGTGCCGGACGATGTCCTGCAGATGGGGGAGCGACCGCCGCTGAACGTGCATCCGTCGCTCCTCCCGCGGCATCGCGGCGCGGCACCGGTCGCCTCGACCATCCTGGCCGGTGACGACGTGGCGGGCGTGACGCTCATGATCATGACGCCGGAGCTCGATGCCGGCCCCATCGTCGCCCAGTGGCCGGTCCAGCTGGCGGGACGCGAAACGACGCCCGAGCTGGAGGAACGGCTCTCGCTCCTGGCCGCCGACGTCGTCCCCGATCGCCTCCGCGACTGGCCGCGCGACGCAGCCGCGGCCGAGCCGCAGGATGACGCCGCCATGACGCACATCCATCCCTTCAGCAGGTCGGACGGATGGATCGACTGGCGCCGATCCGCCGAGGAGATCGACCGCCAGGTTCGAGCGCTGCAGCCGTGGCCCGGAGCCTGGACGACCCTCGACACCCAACGGCTCCACGTACGCGCGGCGCGGGCGGTGGCGGGCGTCAGCGGCGTCCCGATCGGCGCGCTGCTGCCCGGCGACTGGCCGCGCGTGGCGTGCGGTGAAGGAGCGCTGGTGCTCGAAGTGGTGCAGGCCGCCGGTCGCCCCGCCATGCCGGGCGACGCGTGGCGACGGGGCCTGCCCCGCGACCACGTGCTGCTGGGGACGGCGCCCCCCGTCGCCGACGCCCCTTAGCGCGCCGGCTGCGGCTCGCTCGGGGCGGGCTCCCCAGGGAGGTGCAGCAGGTTCTCGACCTCCCACACGCCGGGGATCCGGCGCGCCGCGTTCTCCAGGCGCTCGCTCATGCCCGCGTCGGGGACCTCCCCGCGCAGCACCACGATGCCCTGCTCGACGTTGATGTTGATGGCGCCCTTCGGCACGCTCGGGTCGCCGAACAGCTCCGTCTCGACCTTGTCCGAGAGCGCGGCATCGTTCGGCATCACCTCGCCGCCGTGTCCCTTGGTGATGGCCGAGGACTTGGCTTCGATGGTCGAGGTGACGCTGCGCCGTCCACGCTCCAGCCCTTCGCCCGCGTCGCGAACGAGCGCCGCCGCCTGGTCGGCGTAGCGGGCCCGGCGCGATCGGCCCCGGTCGGGATCGAACAGGTGCGCCAGCGCCGCGCCGATGGCGGCGCCGACAGCGCCGACCAGCAGGAGGCTGCCGGGGCCGGGACCCCGCCGACCAGCCTTTGCCTCGGCGGCACGACGCGCCTCGCGCACGGCCTCCATCCACTGCTTCTTGTTCATGCTGCTTGACCTCGCTGATGTGCATCGGTTGTCGAGAGCCCTTCCCGCACGCCGCGTGCCGCGTCGACGGTGTGCGCGTCTTCATCTGTGCCGAACCGAGGCTTCACCGACCCTCGGCTATACTCGCCACGCTCCCAAGGAGGTAGCACGACACAACCATGAACTTCCTGCCGTACGTCCTGCTGGTGATGCTGCCGAGCATCGCGATCACCGGCTGGGCTGCGTGGCGCGTCCGCTCCACCTATGCCAAATGGTCGAAGGTCGACTCGGGCATCAACCTGTCCGCCTTCGATTTCGCCCGCCGGCTCCTCGACCGCCAGGGCCTGACCGACGTCAAGATCGAGCCGGTCCCCGGCCAGCTGACCGACCACTACGATCCGCGCGGCAAGGTGCTGCGGGTGAGCAGCGCCGTCTCCGGGCAGCGGCAGCTGGGCAGCTTCGACCCGCAGCAGGCCGCGCTCGGCGTGCCAGGCGCCGAGCGACTCTCGGTGGCCGCCGCCGCCGTGATCGCTCACGAGGTGGGTCACGCGCTCCAGGATCGCGAGGGAGACGCTTGGATGACCGTCCGGCAGGCCATCGTGCCGGCCGTCCAGTTCGGGAGCAGCATCGCCCCGTGGCTGATCATCGCCGGTGTCTGGTTCCAGATCCTGGGCCTCGCCTGGATCGGCCTGATCGCCTTCGGCGCAGCCGTGGTCTTCACCTTCGTCACGCTGCCGGTCGAGATCGGCGCGTCGGGGAAGGCACTGGCCTTCGTCGGCAACGTGGGCATGCTGGGAGAGCGCCAGGCTGGCGCCAGGGAGGTCCTCAAGGCCGCCGCATGGACCTACGTCGCGGCGGCGCTGACCGCGCTGCTCACCTTCCTCTACTACCTGATGCTGATCATGGGACGTCGTGACTGAGCTTCCCCTCGCCGGAGTTGCCCCGGCGATCAGCGAGATCGAACCGGAAGCGCTCGCCGCGTGGCTCGAGGCCCGCGGCGAGCCTGCGTACCGGGCTCGCCAGATCCTGGCCGGGGTGCACCGGCCGGAGACGACCTCGTTCGAGGACCTCTCCGACCTGCCGGTGGCGCTGCGCGCCGCGCTGTCCGATGCGTTCCGCTTCTCCTGCATACGGGCCAGCCACGTGCTGCGCGGCGACGACGGGCTCACCGCGAAGGCCGTCCACGAGCTGCACGACGGCCAGCGCGTCGAGTCGGTGCTGATGCACGCGCCGGGGCGGGGCCGGTCCTCGGCACGCACCACCATCTGCATCTCCAGCCAGGCGGGCTGCGCCGTCGGCTGCCCGTTCTGCGCCACCGGCCAGGCAGGCTTCGGACGCCAGCTGACGCCCGGTGAGATCGTCGACCAGGTGCTGCACTGGCACCGCGAGCCGTGGCTGGCACTGGGTGCAGGGTGGCGGCCGGGGTCCAGGACCGGCCACTACAACATCGTCTTCATGGGCATGGGCGAGCCGCTGAACAACCGCGAGCGCGTCTTCGAGGCCGTGCGCCTGCTGAACGACCCGGACCGGCTGGGCATCGGCGCCCGGCACATCACGGTGAGCACGTCGGGGGTGGTGCCGGGCATCGACGCCATGATCGATGAGCTGCCGCAGGTCAACCTCGCCATCAGCCTGCACGCTGCCGACGACGAGCTGCGCGACGAGCTGGTGCCCATCAACCGCAAGTGGCGCCTCGACGCGGTCATCGACGCGGGACGACGCTTCTCCGAGCTGACCGGGCGGCGCGTCAGCCTGGAGTACGTCATGATCGACGGCGTGAACGACTCGCTGGCCGATGCGGAGCGCCTGGCCGGCCGAGCCCGCGGCTGGCGCAGCCACGTCAACCTGATCCCGCTCAACCCGACCCCCGGCTCGCGCTGGAGCGGGACACCGGCGGGACGCGTCGCCGCCTTCGCCGAGGTCCTCGCTGCCGCCGGCGTGACCGTCACCGTTCGGGACACGCGTGGCCGCGAGATCGAGGCGGCCTGTGGACAGCTGCACGCGCAGCTTGCAAAGCGACCCCTGCCCGCCACTGTGCGACCGGTCGAGACCGCCCTTCCATGACGCGTCCCGAGCCGCGCCGCGCGCAGATCAGCGCCAGCATCCTGAACGCCGACTTCGCCCGGCTGGGCGAGGAGGTGCGGCGAGCGGTCGAGGCCGGGGTCGACTCGATCCATCTCGACGTGATGGACGGCCACTTCGTCGAGAACATCAGCCTGGGGCCGGTGGTCGTCGAGGCGCTCCGTGCCGAGACTGCGCTGCCGTACCACAGCCACCTGATGATCAGCGAGCCGCTGCGCTACGTCCGCGCGTTCGCGGACGCGGGCAGCGACGTCGTCGCGTTCCACGTCGAGGCCGATGACGATCCCGCCGCGGTGATCGAGGAGATCCACCGGACGGGCCGCGCGGCAGGCCTGGCGCTCAATCCCGAGACGCCGGCAGAGGCGGCCCATCCCTACCTCGACCAGGTCGACCTCGTGCTGGTCATGTCCGTCCACCCCGGGTGGGGTGGCCAGGCCTTCATCGCCGATGTCCTGCCGAAGCTCGCCGCGCTGCGTTCGGAGGCGGAGCGACGCGGGCTCGACCTGCCGATCGGCGTCGACGGCGGGGTCAGCCTGCAGACCATCGGTCCCGCGTATGCTGCCGGCGGCGACATCCTGGTCACGGGGAGCGCCCTGTACGCCAACGAAGGCGATCTCGCCCCCGTGGTGGAGGCGCTGCGCGCCGCCGCGACCGATCATGGCGCAAGCTGAGCCGCCAAGCTGAATCGAAAGGAGCCACCTGCTGTCCCGCGTCTCCTCCCCGCGCTCGATCGCGATCCTCCTGGCCCTGGCCGTGGTGCTCGCCGCATGCGGTGAGTCCGAGCCCCTGCCCCCCGGACAGACGCCGGCTCCGACCGCAGAGCAGCCGCGCGAGCTGACCGTCGTCGCCCTCGGACGGACCAGCGGACAGCCCGTGCCCGGGCTCAGCGTCACGGCGCAGGGATCTTCCCAGGCCGTCGTCACCGACGAGCAGGGCGAGGCCGTCATCACCGCGCCGGTCGGCGCCGAGGTGGAGGTCAGCGGCGACGGCTACGACCCGGCGACCGCCACCGTTCCCGCCGATGGCACCCTCCAGGTCGAGCTGCGCAGCAACGTGCTGAGCGGGGTCGTCCAGGACGCTGACGGCAAGCCGCTCTCCGGCGTGCGCGTCTTCGTGGATGGCAGCCAGGAGATCGCCCGCACCGGGGAGGACGGCGGCTACCGGCTGGCGGACGTGCCCGAGGAGGGGACCATCGTCTACAAGATGCCGGGCTTCCGTCTGGTGGAGCTGCCGATCGACGAGCAGATGACCAAGGACGTCGGCATGCAGCCGTTCGAGGCTCGGGCGCTCTACGCGCCGGCAGCAGTCTTCGAGGCGCCCGGCCGCCTGGATGAGCTGCTCGACCTCATCGATCGCACCGAGATCAACGCGATGGTGATCGATGTCAAGGAGACGGGCGGCTGGCTCTACTACGAGACCGATCTGCCCGAGGCGATGGCCTCGGGGGCGGCCGACCGACCCATCTTCGACCTGGCCGAGCTGCTTCCCAGGCTGAAGGAGCGCGGGATCTACACCATCGCGCGCATGGTTTCGATGAAGGACAACACGGTCGGCTCATCGCGACCCGAGCTGGCCGTGCGGAATGCGGCGACGGGCGAGCCCTGGCGCGACTACGGCGGCGGGATCTGGCTGGATCCTGCAGCCCCTGGCGTGGCCGAGTACCTCGCCGCCATCGCGGGCGATCTCGCCGACAAGGGGTTCGACGAGGTCCAGCTCGACTACATCCGCTTCTTCAGCGACGGGCCGTACGACGTGGCCGACACCAACCTGCCCAACACGCAATCGTTCCGCCTGCCGGCCATCCGGCGCATCTTCAGGGTCGTCTCCGATCGGATGGAGGCGGAGAAGGCATTCCTCTCGGCCGACGTCTTCCCGATCAGCTTCATCATCCCCGACGACCAGGGCATCGGCCAGCGGCCCGAGGTGATCATGCCGTACATCGACTACTTCAGCCCCATGGTCTACCCGAGCCACTACGGCCCCGGCGTGTTCGGGCACCCCGTGCCGAATACGGCGCCGTACGACGTGATCGACAAGACGCTCCAGATCATGAACGAGCAGTCGGCCGGCCTGCCGATGAAGATCCGGCCGTGGATCCAGGACTTCGGCTACGGCGAGTTCCCGCCGTACACCGCGGCACAGGTCGAGGCGGAGATGCAGGCTGCCGCCGACAACGGGACCTACGGCTGGATGATCTGGAACGCGCAGTCCCGTTTCACGGAGGCGGCCCTGGGTCCGCCGCGCGAGGGCGAGGATGCCGGGCCGCTGACCTCGATCGCCCCCGCGGCATCCGCGAAACCGGCGGCCTCGGGGTCGGCTGCGGCCTCGCCAGCTTCCTGAGCCGATGCGTCTGGTCATCCAGCGGGTGACCCGTGCGGCCGTCCGCGTGGGCGGCGAGGAGGTGGGAAGCATCGGTCGGGGTGCCGTGGTCCTGTGCGGGATTGCGCGGGACGACACGCCGGAGGCCGTCGACCGCATGGCCGCCAAGCTGGCCGGGCTGCGCTACTTCGAGGACGCCGACGGCCGCACCAACCTCGCCATCGCCGATGCGGCCGGCGAGTTCCTGGTCGTGAGCCAGTTCACGCTCTACGCCGACGTTCGGCGCGGCCGACGCCCCGGTTTCACCGATGCCGCAGGGCCGGAGACGGCCGCCCCGCTGGTCGAACGGTTCGTCGGGCGGCTGCGCGAGGCCGGGCACCGGGTGGCGACGGGTCGGTTCGGTGCGGAGATGGAGGTGGAGCTCGTCAACGACGGTCCGTTCACCCTGGTCCTCGACTCGGAGCGCGACCTATGACGTGCGGAGAGTGGGCGCTGGGTCGATAAATCTTCGAAACGTTGCCTTGGGCGGCGTCGGGGAGTCGATTTGGGTGGTCTATCGGTGCAGGACATGCCCGGTGACTGGCCCGCCGCCCGCCTCCACGCTCCGCCTGCACCGATAGATCGAGCACGTGTGAGCCCCAGCCGTTGTCCGGGCGCAGATCCGGCGATCTATCGGCCGTCGCTCGGACGTCGCTTCGGACCAGAGGTGGCATCGGACATGGCGACGCCCGCGTCAGGAGACGCGGGCGCATCGGTCCGTCAGGGGAGGAGGGTCAGGCCTTCTCCGCCGTGCGGCGGCAGCGCGAGCAGGCCTTGACCCGGACGGGCTTGCCGTTGCGCTGGACGACCGCAGTCTGCAGATTCGGGATCCAGCGGCGCAGCGCGCGCTTGCGGTTCATCCCGACCGACTGCGGGTTCCAGCCGGTGATCGGCTTCTTGCCGCAGATTTCGCACTGTCGTGCCATGAGGGATCTCCAATCACGAAGGAACCGGGGCACCGTGGATGGCGCCGCCGGAACGCGCCGATGCTAGCACGCTAGGATCGGGCCATGCAACGACGGCCAGGGCTGGACCGCGCGTGGCGCTGAGCACCGCGCCCGCCCTCTCGCCCGAGGAGCTGGACCAGCCCATCCGCAGCGCGCTGCCCGAGCTGGGCCGAGGCGCCGCGGCCCTCGCCCGCCTCGGCATCGTGACGCCGCGGCAGGCCCTCTTCTACCTGCCGTTCCGCTACGACGACTTCAGCGACCTGCGCCCGCTGCGCGAGCTCCTTCCCGACGAGAAGCAGTCGGCGCGCGTGCGGGTCAGCGACGTGCGCGTGGAGAAGGGCTTCGGACGGCGCCCGCAGCGCGTCGTTGCGCAGCTGGTCGACGAGGACGGCGGCACGGCCGAGGCGATCTGGTTCGGACGGCGCTACGTGGAGACGCGGCTGCGGGCCGGTGACGAGATCGTGGTGAGCGGCAAGGTCGTGCTGCGCGGCTGGCGGCCACAGTTCACCTCCCCGGAGTTCTCGCCCGCCGGGCGCGAGTCGATGCACACGGGGCGCGTCGTTCCCGTCTACCGGCTGGTCTCCGGCGTCACCCAGCGTCGCGTGCGCGAGCTCCTGGCCCGGATCCTGGCTCGCGCCCTGCCCGCCCTCGACGATCCGCTGCTTCCGGGGGAGCGGATCGGGTTGCCACCACTGGGCGAGGCGCTGCAGGCGGCCCACTTTCCGGAGGAGGCGGTTGACGTCGTATCGGCGCTCGATCGGCTCGCCTACGACGAGCTCCTGGCCCTGCAGCTGACGCTGGCCCAGGCCCGGCTGGCGCGAGGAGCGCTGCGCGCCGCAAGGGTGGAGATCGACGCCGGAGAGCTGGATCGGCTCCTCGACGCGCTGCCCTTCGGCCTCACCGGCGACCAGCGCAGGGCGGTCGAGGAGGTCGTGCGCGACCTGGCGTCCGAGCAGCCGATGCGGCGCCTGCTGCAGGGGGACGTGGGCAGCGGCAAGACGGCGGTGGCTGCGGTGGCGCTGGCGGGCGTGGTGCGGAGCGGATGGCAGGCCGCGCTGATGGCGCCCACCGAGATCCTGGCCCGGCAGCACCACGCCGGGCTGTCCCCCCTGCTCGACGTGCTGGGCGTGCGTGCCGAGTTCCTCTCCGGCTCGCTCAAGACGGCCGAGAAGCAGGAGATCCACCGGGCGATCGAGGCGGGTGAGGCGGAGGTCGTGATCGGCACCCATGCCGTCATCAGCGAGGCGGTCACCTTCCGGCGGCTCGGCCTCGCCGTG
The DNA here is from genome assembly GCA_963777045.1 of uncultured Chloroflexia bacterium. Taxonomy (GTDB): domain Bacteria; phylum Chloroflexota; class Limnocylindria; order QHBO01; family QHBO01; genus JAPSGM01. The sequence goes on along the minus strand of CAVZPD010000026.1, from coordinate 78,610 downwards.
GTGGACGAGCAGCACCGCTTCGGGGTTGCGCAGAGAGCGGCCCTGCAGGCCAAGGGGTCGGGACTCGAGCCGCACGTCCTGGCCCTGACCGCAACGCCCATCCCGAGGACGCTGGCACTCACCTTCTACGGCGACCTGTCGATCTCCACCATCCGAGAGCTGCCGCCCGGCCGGCAGCCGATCCGAACGGAGATCCGCGACCGGTCGTCGCTGCCGCGCATCCAGGGCTTCCTCGCGTCCGAGGCGGCCGCGGGGCGCCAGTCCTTCGTGGTGGTGCCGCTGGTGGTCGAGAGCGAAGCCCTGACCGTTGCCTCGGCGGAGGCCGAGGTGGGGCGACTCCGCGGCGCGCTGCCGGACCTGCGCATCGGTCTCGTGCACGGTCAGCAACGCGCCGACCTGCGTGACGAGACGATGCAGGCGTTCGCGGCCGGGGCGCTCGACGTGCTGGTGGCGACATCAGTCATCGAGGTGGGGATCGATGTGCCGAACGCGAGCGTGATGCTGATCGAGGATGCCGAGCGGTTCGGCCTGGCCCAGCTGCACCAGCTGCGCGGCCGGGTGGGACGGGGCGCGCATCGGTCCTTCTGCATCCTCCTCAGCGATGCCGATGACGAGACCGCTCGTCGCCGCCTCGATGTGCTGCGCGGCTCGTCGGACGGCTTCACCATCGCCGAGGCCGATCTGGAGCTGCGCGGAGCGGGCAACCTGCTCGGGACCCGACAGTCGGGGCTCCCGCCGTTGAAGGTGGCCTCGCTCTTCGAGCCGCGGCACGTGGCGCTGGCAGAGCGGGCCCGCGAGGTGGCCGCCGTGCTGGTCGCAGGCGACCCCCTGCTGGAACAGCGCCCGCAGCTGGCTCGCCTGCGCGCCGAGTTCGCCACGGCCGACGAAGAGGGCGACGCGGCGTGAGGACGCCATGAGGTGGTCGTGCGCGTGATTGCGGGCAGCGCACGCGGGGTACCCCTGCGTGCGCCGCGCGACCGTGCCACCCGGCCGGTCACCGACCGCGTCAAGGAGACCCTCTTCGGCATCCTGGGTGACCGCGTCCCGGAGGCGCGGGTGCTCGATCTCTACGCCGGCAGCGGTGCCCTGGGCATCGAGGCGCTCTCGCGTGGCGCGTCGGCGGCCGTCTTCGTCGAACGGGGCCGCGCGGCGGTCGCCACCATCCGGCTGAACCTGGCCGCGACCCGCCTCGCCGAGCGAGCCGAGGTCATCGCCGGCGAGGTGGAACGCTACCTGGCCGGCCAATCGGCGAAGGGTCCATACGACCTCGTCTTCCTGGATCCACCGTACGCTGAGCGTGCTATCCTCGCGCCGCTCGAGCGGCTGCTGCCGCTCCTGTCGCCCGAGGCCAGCGTGGTCGTCAAGCACTTCTGGCGGACCGAGGTCCCGGCTCCGTCCGGCCTGCTGGCGTGGCGCAATCGGCGCTTCGGTGAGACGGCGCTCACCTTCCTGGCGCGAGCACGCGACGAAGCACAAGGGGCCGATGGAGTGGAGGGGTCATGAGCCGCATCGCGATCTTCCCCGGTTCGTTCGACCCCATGACGATGGCTCACCTCGACGTTGCTGGTCGCGCCGCCGCGCTCTTCGATCGGCTCATCGTGGGCGTCCTGCACAACCCGAAGAAGACGCCGCTCTTCCCTATCGACGAGCGTGTCGAGCTGATCCGCGCGGCGGTGGCGGAGCTCGGTCCGCATGTCGAGGTGCGTAGCTTCGACGGCCTGACGGTGGAGTTCGCCGAGCAGAATGGGGCCGGATTCATCGTGCGAGGGTTGCGGGCGGTGAGCGATTTCGAGGCCGAGCTGCAGATGGCCCACACCAACCGCAAGCTCGAGCGCCGTGTCGACACGGTCTTCCTGATGACGGCGCTGGAGTTCGGGTACCTCTCCAGCACACTGGCCAAGGAGGTGGCGCAGTTCGGCGGCGACGTGTCCGGGATGGTGCCGGGTCCCGTCGCCGAGGCGCTGGTTCAGCGCTTCCGGTAGCGGCAGCCGCGGCGTTCGTGGCCCTGGGTTCGTTGCGCTGGCTGCAACGTGCGGCGCCGGAAGATGCCTGCGGAGGCCGCTCCGGAGTGATTCGTTGCGCTGGCTGCAACCGTGCGGCGCCGGAAAGGCCGCTCCGGAGTGATTCGTTGCGCTGGCTGCAACGCGCGGCGCCGGAAAGGCCCCGAACGCCGGCTTCGGGAGTGATTCGTTGCGCTGCCTGCAACGCGACGGCGTTGGTTGGTGGCGGACCGTGGAGCGGCGCGTCGGCGGGTCTATAATTCGCGCTCGAAGGGACCGGAGGAGCACGCCACGGACATCATCTTCCTCGTCGAGCGCCTCGAGAGCCTCGTGGCGGCCGGCAAGAAGCTGCCCATGACCAACAGCGTCATGCTCGACCAGGCCGCCGTGCTGGAGCTGATCGACCAGCTGCGCGTTTCCGTTCCCGACGAGGTGCGCCAGGCGAAGCGCATCACCGAGGAGGCGGGACGCATCAGCGAGCGCGCGCGCGAAGAGGGAGACGCCATCATCGCCCGAGCCCAGGAGCAGGCCGCCCAGATGCTCGAGGAGCGGGAGCTGGTGCGGCTGGCCGAGCAGAGAGCGGGGGAGATCCTCGATACCGCCAACGCCGAGGCGGCCGAGGTGCGACGTGGCGCCGACGAATATGCGGCCGGCGTCCTGATCCGGCTCGAGGGTGAGTGCATCAAGGCGCTCACCAGCATCAAGCGCGGCATCGACATGCTCGATGAGCGGCACCGCCCCCAGCGTTCGGCAGCCGACGCCGTCACGCTGGCCGGCCCGGAGCACGAGGCGACCGAAGCCGCGCCCTCCGGCCATGACCGCCTTTAACGTCAGCGGGCTGCTCCACGAGCCGCCCGGCGCGGTCCGCGAGTACCGGCTGCAGGATCGCTACGTCTCGCTGGCGCCCGAGGTCGAGCTGGCCGGTCCCCTCAATGGCCGGCTTCGGATGCAGCGCACCAACCGCGGGATCCTGGTGCGCGGTAGCGTGGACGCCCAGGTGCGGCGGACCTGTGGCCGCTGCCTGGATGCGTACGTCGAGCCGGCGCACATCGAGATCAGCGAGGAGTACGTGCCCAGTGTCGACCTGTCCACGGGTGGCAGCGTTCCACCGCCGTCGGAGGCCGAGGGCGCACAGCTGATCGACGAGCACCACGAGATCGACCTGACGGAGGTGCTCCGCGACGAGTTCGCCCTGACCGAGCCGATGCACCCGCTCTGCCGGCCCGACTGTGCCGGGCTTTGTGCCGAGTGCGGCGAGGCGCTGGGCGAGCGACACCAGGCGCACCACCGCGACGAGATCGATCCGCGGCTCGCAGGGCTCGCCCGCTTCCTGGAACGCAACGAGCACTGAACACGCGCTCGCCAGCCAGGCGGTGGACGGCTATACTGCGACGTCCCCGTCACCGTCAACGAACCAGGAGTCATTGCGCGTGGGCGTTCCCAAGCGAAAAGTATCGAAGGCGCGCCAGGGCGAGCGGCGCTCGCACCTCGCCATCAGCGCCCCGCCCCTCGTCGAGTGCTCGCACTGCCACGAGCTGAAGCGGGCCCATCACGTCTGCCCGACCTGCGGCTACTACGACGGCCGCGAGGTCATGCCGGTCGAGCCGACGGGGCCGGCAGAGGGCGGAGCCGGCTGATCCGGCGCAGCTGATGCGCATCGCGGTCGACGCGATGGGCGGCGACTTCGCACCCCGCGAAGCCGTCCGCGGCGCCATCAACTACGCGGCCGCCAACGCCGACGAGATCATCCTCGTCGGTGACGTCCCCCGCATCGAATCCGAGATCGCCGAGTACGGCCACGGCCGTCCGGCGAGCGTCACGTTCGTCGACGCCCCCGACGTCATCGGCATGGGCGAGTCGCCCGCCACGGCGCTGCGCACGAAGCGGCGCGCATCGATCCGCGTCGCCACCGACCTCGTGCGCGACGGCCTGGCCGATGCGGTGGTGAGCGCCGGGTCGACCGGCGCGACCATGGCGGCCGCCGTGTTCCGGCTCGGTCGCGTGGAGGGCATCGATCGCCCTGCGCTGGGAGCCCACCTCGTCACCGCCACCGGGCCGATCATGGTCCTCGACGTCGGTGCCAACGTCGACTCGGACGCGACCAACCTCGTCCACTTCGCGGTGATGGGCTCCATCTATGCCGAGCACGTCCTCAAGGTGCCGCGGCCGCGCATCGCCCTGCTGAACATCGGCGAAGAGGACGAGAAGGGTAATGCGCTCTACCGCGAGGCCAACGCCCGACTGCGCGACGCCGACCTGCACTTCGTGGGCAACGTCGAGGGGAACGACTTGATCAGCCACTCGGCGGACGTCGTCGTCTGCGACGGCTTCACGGGGAACGTGGTGATCAAGTTCTTCGAGGGGTTGACCAGCTACATCTTCCGTTCGCTGCGGAGCGACCTGCAGCAGGGCGCGATCGCGCCGCTGGCGCTGCTGGCGCTGAAGCCCGGCTTCGACCGCCTCAAGCATCGCTTCGACTTCGAGCGCTACGGGGGCGCCCCCTTGCTGGGCGTCTCCGGAGTCAGCATCGTCACCCACGGCCGGGCGAAGGCGCGAATGATGGAGCACGCCATCCGCGTCGCGTCCGAGGCCGCGGCTGCGGGCATCCCGGAGCTCATCGCCGAGTGGACCCGCCGCCACCCCGCCATCGCCCGCCGGGATGTCGGTGAGGCGGTCGCGAACGAGACGATGCCCGTGGCAAGCCGGTCGCCGGAAGGCTGAGGCCGGTGGCCGCGACACGGCGGACCGGACCGGCCGCCCCGGGCCTGCAGGCCAGGCGACTGGCGATGCTGGCCCTCTTCGAGGACGAGTTCCGGCCGGACCAGGCCGTCGCCGCACTGGAGCGCCTGGCGACGGAGAAGGGGAGCCGTGCGACGGTGGTGGAGCATGCCCGCGGACTGGTGCAGGGAGTCATCGCCAGGCGGGCCGACCTGGACGCCGATATCACCCGGCTGGCGCCTGCCATCCCGGTCAGCGAGCTCGGTCGGGTGGAGCGAACGATCCTGCGGAGCGCCCTTTACGAGGTGCTATACTCCGCCGCGACCCCGAGCGGGGAAACGATCCACGACGCGGTATCACTCGCTCGGACCTATGCTGGAGACGCAGCCCGGAGACTCGTGAACGGGGTGCTCGGGAGCGTTTCCCGATCCTCCGGCGCGGAATCGGGTAGAGGAGCCTAGAGGGTGACCGACGGAACCACGTACGAACGACTCAAGAAGATCATCGTCGAGCAGCTCGGCGTCGATGAAGAAGAGGTCACACCCCAGGCCTCGTTCGTCGAGGACCTGAACGCCGACTCACTCGACCTGGTGGAGCTCATCATGAGCCTCGAGGAGGAGTTCGGCATGGAGATCTCGGACGAGGATGCCGAGAAGATCCAGAAGGTCCAGGACGCCGTCGACTTCATCGAGGAGCACCAGCAGTAAGACCGGCTGGGCGCATGGACGGCCCGGGCCTCGACGACCTCGGCTCGCGACTGGGGATCTCCCTGCGAGACCCGGAGGCCATCCGACAGGCGTTCGTCCACAGCTCCTACTTCAACGAGAACCAGGGGCAGGTCGCTGGGCACAACGAGCGGCTCGAGTTCCTCGGCGATGCCGTCATCGGCCTGGTCGTCAGCCGGTTGCTCTACGAGCGGTATCCCGATGAGGACGAGGGCCTGCTGACGGCGCGTCGCGCCGCCCTCGTCAACCGGGACTCGCTCGCCTCGCTCGCGCTGCGCCTCGGCCTGGACCGCTACGTCCTGCTCGGGCGGGGCGAGGCCGAGAACGGGGGAGCGACGCGGCCTTCGCTGCTGGCGGCCACGTTCGAGGCGGTGGTGGGCGCCGTCTACCTGGCCGAGGGGGTCCGCAAGGTCCGCAGCTGGCTCCGGCGGCTCTTCGCCGACGAGCTGCCTGTCGACGGCGACGACAGCGCCCCGAAGTCCGCCAAGAGCAGGCTCCAGGAGTGGACCCAGCGCGTCTACCGCCAGAAGCCGCGCTACGAGCTGTCCGGCTCGACCGGGCCCGCTCACGACCAGATCTTCACCGTCGCCGTGCTGCTCGACGGGCGCAACGTGGCGTCGGGCACCGGGACGAGTCGCCAGCGGGCCGAGGAGCAGGCCGCCGCCGCGGCCCTCGAGCTCGTAAAGGCATCTGGCGCGGGGGAACCGACTTCGTGAGCCGCCTGCGCGAGCTGCGCCTGCACGGCTTCAAGACGTTCGCCGATCCCACGCGCTTCGTCTTCGAGCCGGGGGTCAACGCCGTCATCGGCCCGAACGGCTCCGGCAAGTCGAACATGGCCGACGCGGTCCGATGGGTGCTCGGGGAGCAGTCGAACCGGTCGCTGCGGACTCGCCGCGCCGACGACGTCATCTTCGCCGGCAGCCAGCAGCGCAAGCCGCAGGGCATGGCCGAGGCGATCATGACGCTCGACAACGCCGATGGTTGGCTGCCGATCGAGTTCGCCGAGGTCGCGATCGGGCGACGCGCCTACCGCTCCGGCGAGAGCGAGTACCTCATCAACGGGGCCCGAGCCCGGCTCCGCGACATCGTGGACCTGCTTGGCCACGGGGGCCTCGGTGCGAACGAGCTGGCGGTGGTGGGGCAGGGGACCGTCGACTCGGCGCTCTCCCTGCGACCCGAGGAGCGGCGTCAGCTCTTCGAGGAGGCCGCCGGCGTGAAGAACCTCCAGGTCCGCAAGAACGAGGCGCTGGGCCGCCTGGCACGGGCACGTGACAACCTGACCCGCATCAGCGATCTGGTCGGCGAGCTGCGACCGCAGGTCAGGCGATTGGCGCAGCAGGCGAAGCACCAGCAGGAGCACGATGCGCTCGGACACCGCGCGCGGGCACTCGTCGTCGAATCGCACCGTCGGCGGGAGGCTTCGGCGCGTTCGCTCCTCGGCGAGGCACGCCGCAAGGCCGCCGCGGCAGAGGCTGCGCTGGAGGCTCTTCGCGCGGAGCAGTCTGCCGGACGCGACGCCGTGGCGGATGCAGAACAACGCTACTGGCAGGCAGAGGAGTCCTCGCGCCGCGTGGTGGAGCGCCGCGAGTCGACGCGTGAGGGGCTCATTCGCGCCGAGGGAAGGCTTGAAGCGCTGCGCCAGCGTGCGAGTGACCTCGAGCGCGCGGAGGAGACAGCGCGCCGGGAGCTGGACGAGGTGGCGTCGGCGCTTGCGGAGCTCGCCAGCGGGACCGTCGACGCAGAGGTGGAGCCGGCCAGCCAGCGGGCGGCGCAGGCGGAGGCGGACTGGCGGGCGGCCTCTGATCGGCTCGCCGACCTGGACGCCCGGCTGGTGGCCGCGGAGGAGGCGCTGGCCGAGGTGCGGCACCGTGAAGGCGAGCGCATCGCGAGCGAGGCCCGCCGAGGCGAACGAATCGCGCGGCAGCAGGCACGCCGAGAGGACCTGCAGCGGGAGGCCGCCGCCGGACGCGAGGTGCTTGCCCGGGCCGACGCTGCACGGGGACCCGCGGGCCGAACCGTCGACGAGGCTCGCCAGCGGGCCGAATCCGCGCGGGCGCGCCGCGAGCGGGCGCGCCGCGACTTCGCCGACGCCCAGCCGCTGGCAGACGCCGCGCGCCGCCGCTCGTCCGAGCTTGCCGAACGCGTGGGCGCCATGCGCGGGGAGCTTGATGCACTGCACGAGCGCGCGGAACGTGGCGGACGGCTCGGTTCTCTCCTCTCGGCCGCCGGCTGGACCATGCTGCTCGACACCCTCCAGGCGCCACAGGAAGCCTGGCCGGCGATCGAGGCGGTGGTCGGCGGCGAACTGGAGCTGGCGCTCGTATGGCGCGACGCCGACCTCCTCGACCGACTGACCGACGCCCACGGCGCCGCGAGGTTGCTGGTCGCCTTCGACGACGCTCCGGACGACGGGAAGGAGCGCGAGGCGGCGCTCTCGGCCGTGGGCGGCTCGCAGACGCTTGCCGAGTGGATCCGCGCACCGTCAAACGGCCTCCGGCTCTTTCGCAGGACGGTGGTTGCGCCCGATCTGCCATCGCTGCTCGACGGATGGCGTTCCCTGCCCTCCGGCTGGCTGGCGGTTACGCCGGGCGGCGACGTGGCAGACGGACGAGGCATCGTCTCGGTCCGCGGTCGTGCGGACCCTGGCGAGAGCGAAGCGGCGAGGCGTCACGCCCGGCGCCGCGAGCTGGGCGAGGCAGTCGACCGCCTGGAGGCGGAGCAGGAGGCGGCCACCGCCGACGCCGCCAGCCGCATGGCCGCGGTCGGGGAGGCCGCCCGCCAGCTGGAGGAGGCGCAGGGCAACGCGGATCGCGCGGAGGCCGAGGAACGCAGCGCGATCGCCGCGGCGGCAGAGGTGGAGGAACGTCGAAGCCGAGCCTCGGCCAGCCTTGATCGGCTGACGGCAGAGCTCCAGACGGTTGACCTCGAGCCGAGCCCGGAGCCGGCACCGGAGTCGCCGGCCAGCACCCGGCGCTTCGACGAGCTGCAGGCAGCGGCGGAGCGGGCGCGGGCGGAGCGGAAGCAGGCGGCCGAGGCGCGGGACGTTGCCCGGGCGGCTTGGCAGGAGGCGGAGCGCGACGCGCGGAGCCGCGAGGAGCGACAGGTCGGCAAGCAGCGCGAGCGGGCCATGCTCGAAGCACGCAGGAGCCAGCTGCAGGCGGACGTGCCACGACACGCATCGGGCCGGGAGACGGTCGGCGCCGAGCTGCAGGAGGCTGAACGGCTGGCCGCGGACGCGCGAGCGGCGGACGACGAGGCGGCGAAGGCCAGGAGCGAAGCCGAGCGCGCGCGCCAGGAGGCGCGCGGGCAGCTGCTGGAGCTGGAACGAGGCTCGAGCAGCAGCATCGCCCGACTCTCGGAGCTCGAGCGCGCGGCACAGGTCGCCGCCGTCGAGGCGTCCCGCCAGGACGAGGCGCTCGCCTCGCTCGCCCGCGAGCGGGAGCTCGCCCTCGACTCGCTTCCGGAGCTTGACCAGGGCGACGGCGCCTCGGAGCCACCTGCCATGGACGACATCACGGCACTGGACGACGCGTCACTGGAAACCGAGCTCCGCCGGGTACGCCGTACCCTGGCCCAGATCGGCTCCGTCAACCCATTCGCCGTCGAAGAGCATCGAGAGCTCTCGACCCGCCTCGAGGAGCTGTCCGGGCAGGAGGGCGACCTGACGGGCGCCATCGGCTCCACCGAGGAGTTGATCGCGCACCTCGACGGGCAGATCGCGGAGCAGTTCAACGCGGCCTTCGCCGCCATCGGCGAACGCTTCGACGAGTTCTGCCGGCTGCTCTTCGCCGGCGGCTCCGCGTCCCTGACGCTGGGCGACGGCAGCGACGGCGAGGCAGCCGGTGGGATCGAGATCGTGGTGCGCCCGCCGGGCAAGCGGCTCCAGCGCCTGGCGATGCTCTCCGGCGGCGAGCGGGCGCTGACCGGCGTGGCGCTGCTCTTCGCCATGCTGAGCGTCAACCCCGTCCCGTTCTGCATCCTCGACGAGGTGGATGCCGCCCTCGACGAGGCGAACATCGGCCGGTTCGCCGATGCGCTGCGCAAGCTGGCGGAGCGGATCGACTTCGTGGTCATCACCCACAACCGGGCCACGATCGAGGTGGCCGATACCATCTACGGCGTGACAATGACCGATGCCGCCGTCTCGAAGATCGTCTCGCTCCGCCTCGCCGACCTCCCGGCGGAGGCGATCGTATGACGATGCCGCGTCCCTCGCGGCAACCTTCCGGGATGGGATTGCGGCCGCGACAGGGGGGACTCGGTGCGCGACTGCGCAGCCTCTTCGCCGGGCCGGCCAGCGACGCCACCTGGGAGGAGGTCGAGGAGGCGCTCATCGCGGCCGATATCGGTCCCGAAGCGACGCTCGAGATGGTGGACGCTGCCCGCGTGCGGACGAGCCGTGGGGGAGATCCCCGGGCGGCACTGGCGGACGAAGTCCGGGAGCGGCTCGAGCGGGCGAGGTCGGGAAGCTTCGAACTCGGCGCGGCCCCGTCCGTGATCCTGGTCGTCGGCGTCAACGGGACGGGCAAGACGACCACCATCGCCAAGCTCGCGTATCGGCTCCGCGAGCAGGGCCGGAGCGTCGTGCTGGCGGCGGGGGACACGTTTCGCGCTGCGGCCATCGAGCAGCTGCGCATCTGGGGCGATCAGCTCGGCCTGCCGGTGGTGGCCCAGCGCGCCGGCGCCGATCCGGGGGCGGTCGCGTTCGATGCCGTGGCGGCGGCGGAGTCTCGTGGGGCAGATGCGGTCATCATCGACACGGCCGGCCGGCTGCAGAACAAGACCCAGCTCATGGCGGAGCTGATCAAGATCCGTGACGTCATCCGGCGGCGCATCCCGGAGCAGCCACGCCACGTCCTGCTGGTGCTCGACGCGACGACCGGGCAGAACGGCCTGGCCCAGGCGGAGGCCTTCAGCCGTGACGTCGGGGTAACGGGCATCGTGCTGACCAAGCTCGATGGCACGGCCAAGGGTGGCGTGGCGGTCGCCGCCGCCGACCGCCTGGGCGTGCCGATCCAGTTCGCGGGGATCGGCGAGGAGGTCGACGGCCTGGCGCCGTTCGACCCGGCCGCCTACGTGGAGTGGCTCTTCGCCTGATTGCCGCGAACGGCCGCGGAGCCTAGAATTGGCAGCCGCCTTCGCGGCGAACCCACTCCCCGCAGCTGGTCATTGATGTTCGAATCCCTGTCCGCACGCCTCCAGGCGATCACCGAGCGCCTCCGTGGCAAGGCGAAGATCACCGAGGCCGACCTCGACGTCGCGCTCCGCGAGATCCGTCTCGCCCTCCTGGAGGCCGATGTCAACTTCCGCGTGGTCAAGGAGTTCGTGGCCCACGTCCGTGAGCGTGCCCTGGGCGGCGAGGTGCTCAGCGGGCTGAATGCCGGTCAGCAGGTCGTCAAGGTCGTGCACGACGAGCTCGTGGCCGTCCTGGGCGGCGAACGCCATGAGCTGGCGCTGGACGGGCAGCCATCGGTCCTGATGCTGGTGGGGCTGCAGGGTTCCGGCAAGACGACGACGGCAGCCAAGCTCGCCGTGCGGCTGCGAAAGGACGGCCGTCGCCCGCTCCTGGTGGCAGCCGACGTCTACCGTCCGGCGGCCGTGGACCAGCTGGTGCAGCTCGGGGACCAGATCGGCATCGAGGTGCACACCCGCTCGGTGGGAACGCCCGCGCTGGAGGTTGCCCGTTCGGGGATCGAGGCCGCCCGGCAGCGGGGGCACGACACGGTCCTGATCGATACAGCCGGCCGGCTGCACGTGGACGAGCCGATGATGGACGAGCTGGTACGCGTCGCGGGCACCGTCACGCCTTCGGAGACCCTGCTGGTGGTGGATGCCATGACCGGCCAGGAGTCGGTCAAGGTGGCCGAGGCGTTCCACCAGCGCCTGCCGGTGACCGGCCTGGTGCTGACCAAGATGGACGGCGACGCGCGAGGTGGAGCCGCGCTCTCCATCCGCAGCGTCACCGGGCTGCCGATCACCTTCATCGGTACCGGCGAGCGCACCGACGGGCTCGAGCCATTCCATCCCGACCGCCTCGCACAGCGCATCCTCGGCATGGGCGACATCCTGTCGCTGGTCGAGCGCGTCCAGGAGACGGTCGACCGCGACGAGGCGGAACGCGTCGCGCAGCGCATGATGGAGTCCCGCTTCACGCTGGATGACTTCAAGAGCCAGCTCGGCCAGGTGAAGAAGATGGGTCCCATCGGGCAGGTCCTGCAGATGATCCCCGGTGCCGGGCAGATGGCCGGGGCCGCGCAGCAGGCCGTCGACGAGGGTCAACTGACTCGGGTGGAGGCGATCATCGACTCGATGACGCCCCACGAACGTCGCCACCCGGAGGTGATCAAGGCCAGCCGCCGTCGTCGCATCGCGATCGGCAGCGGTACCTCGACGGCAGAGGTGAACCGCCTCCTGAAGCAGTTCGGCGAGATGCAGAAGCTGATGCGGCAGCTCGGCAACGGCCGGATGCCGAAGCTCGGTGGCCTGGGCGACGGCTTCCGCGGCATGCTGGACCGATAGCGCGTGCATCGGCTGGTCGTCGCCGCGACGACGCTCCTGACCCTGGTCGGCGCGGTCGTCGTGGCCGGCTACCTCTTCGTTTTTGCGGCGCAGGCGGATCGCATGGCGAGCGCCGTCCCGTCCGGTGCCTCCGTCTACGCCACCGCATACCTCCAGCCGTCCGCTGGACAGAAGCTGAACATCGCTGCGCTGCTCGGTCGCGTTCCCGGCTTCGCGGACGCCTCATCGCTCGACCAGAAGATCCACGAGATCTCGGCGCGCCTGCTGGGAGAGGCCGGACTCGACTACGAAGGTGATCTCCGGCCATGGCTCGGTGACCAGGTCGCGATCGCGGTGGAGCCGGACGGGGTCGACCCGCAGGCGGCCGAGCTCCTTGTCCTGGTCGGCGTCAAGGATCGCGCCGCCGCCGATGCGGCGCTGGAGCGCATCGCTGCCGACGGAGGCGTATCGGCACGGAGCGAGGCGTACCAGGGCAACGACCTCTTCGTTGCCGACGGAACCAGCTGGTCCCTTCTCGAGGACGTGCTGCTGGTCGGCTCCAGCGACACGGTGGTGAAGGCTGCGCTCGACGCTGACGCCGGCCGGGTGGAGTCCCTGGGCGGGTCGGAGCGCTTTGCCCGCGCGATGGAGAGGGTGCCGGTCGACCACCTCGCATCCATCTACGTCGACATGGCCGGCCTGGCGGGTGCCGCCGACCTTGGCGACCAACTGGGAGGCTACAGCACCGTCAGCCTGGCGCTGGTGGTGCAACCGGAGGGACTGCAGCTGGCGGGTAGCGCCCCATTCAGCGCCGAAGCCGCCCCGTCGCCTGCGCGCGAGGCGTTCGCACTGTCGAGCGAGCCCTCCAGCCTCTCGGAGTGGATGCCTGCCGATACGCAGCTCGAGGCGGTCGTCTTCGGCCTCAGCCAGACCCTCCGTGCCGCGGAGGTGCAGCTCGGGCAGCAGGATCCTGGAGGGGAGGTCCTCGGCGCCATTGACCAGCTGCGCGCGATCGCCCTCTTCGGGCTGGGGATCAATCTTGACGAGGACCTGCTCCCCCTCTTTGACCGCGAGACCGCCGTGGCGGTCGGGGGGCTGGAGAGCGGTGCGCCGAGCGGTCAGCTGCTGCTGCGCCCCTCGGATCCCGACGCCGCGGCGGCCGCCCTGGAGCGGATGCGTGCGGCGCTGGAGGAGCGCGGGATCGCGTTCGACGAGCAGCAGGTGGACGGGCGATCCATCATCAGCGTCGAGCTGCCTGACCTCGGCACGCTGGCCTACGCTACCCGCGATGGCGTGATCGTCGCCGGGATGAGCACCGATGACGTCGCCGCCGCCCTGGCGGCCGAGCTCGACGGCAGCTCGCTGGCCGAGGACCAGGGCTACCGCGGCGCCTGGGACCTATCCGGGACCAGGGGCGGCAACGAGATCTGGGTCGACGCCGGCGCCATGCTCGACGCGGCCGGCGACCAGCTGGGCGTGACGGGTGACCTGCGCGATATCCTGCTCCAGGTCGACGCGGTGGCCATGACGGCGCCATCCGACGAGGATCACAGCGAATTCCACTTCGTGGTGACCGTCCGTTGACGGCTCCGCGTGCAAAGATCAGGCGGCCCCCATCGGACGTGGTGCCGCGAGACAGAGAGGAAGAACCGATTTGGCAGTGAGAATCAGGCTCACCCGTGTGGGAGCGACCAAGCGCCCCAGCTATCGCGTGGTGGCCATCGACAGCCGCCGGCCACGCGATGGTCGCGCCCTGGAGATCCTTGGCTTCTACGACCCGCTGACCGACCCGGCCACCGTGCGGCTTGACATGGCGCGCGTCCAGGCGTGGATCGGCAAGGGCGCAAAGCCGTCCGAGACCGTGGTCAAGCTGATGCGCCAGGCCGATGCCAGCGCCGAGGCCGAGGAGAGCAAGGAAAAGGCTGCCCCCAAGAGTCCCGCCAAGGGCGCTGCGAAGAGCTCCGCGAAGCCGCGCAGCAGGAAGGCAGCCGCTCCAGCGGCCGCAGCGGCCGAAGAGTGAAGGAGCTGCTCGAGTACCTGGCGCGATCGCTCGTCGACAAGCCGGATGCGGTCAACGTGGACGTGGAGGAGGACGACGACGAGGTCTCGCTGCTCCTCACCGTCGACGAGGCCGACATGGGTCGGGTCATCGGCCGCGACGGCCGCATCGCGAACGCCATTCGCAGCCTCCTGCGGGTGATGGCGTCGCGCGACGGCCGCCACGTAGAGTTGGAGATCGAGAGCAACGACTGAACGCGTGGCGGTTGCCCGCGTGCTGGGAGCCAAGGGGCTCGCCGGCGCGTTCCGGGTGGAGCCGTTGACGGACGTCCTCGAACGGCTCTCGCCTGGGCAGGAGCTCTACCTGGAGGGAGAGGTCGCGAGCCGCAGGGTGACGGCCAGCGAGCCGCGCGGCCGAAGGCCGGTGATCTACCTCGAGGGGATCGAGGACCAAGCCGCGGCCGCGGCCCTGCAGGGCCGCTACCTCGAGGTCGAGACCCAGCCGCTGCCGGAGGGCGTGTACTACTGGCATCAACTGGTGGGTCTGCGGGTGACCGATGAAGCCGGCACGCAGCTGGGCGAGGTGGTCGAGGTCTTCCGCGCCGGCGAGAACGAGGTGTACAGGGTCGAAGGCCCCAACGGCGAGCTGCTGCTGCCGGCGCTCCGCCAGGTCGTGCGCTCCATCGACATCGCGGCCGGCAGCATGGTCGTGCGCTACGAGGAAGAGGAGGTCCGCTGAAGCCGTGCGGATCGACGTCGTCACCCTCTTCCCGGAACTCTTCGACGTCCCCCTGCGCACGTCGATCATGGGCCGCGCGCTGGAACGAGGGCTGGTCGAGGTGCAGGTCCATGACCTTCGCGAACACGGCCTGGGGCGGCATCGCAGCGTCGACGACTACCCGTACGGTGGGGGAGCGGGGATGGTCATCCGCCCGGAGCCACTCCACGCCGCCATCGAGCCCCTCCGCGAGCGCGGTGCGCAGATCATCCTGCTCGACCCGGCCGGCGAGCCACTCACCGACCAGCTGGCACGGGAGCTCGCCGCGCAGCCGCACCTGGCGTTCGTCTGCGGTCGCTACGAGGGCGTCGACGAGCGGTCACGCAGCCTGGCAGACCGGGAGGTGAGCATCGGCGACTACGTGCTCACCGGCGGCGAGCTGCCGGCCCTGGTGCTGATCGATGCCGTCGCCCGCCTGGTGCCCGGCGTGATCGACGAGGCGTCATCGGCCTCGGACTCGTTCGCCGCCGGGCTCTTGGAGCACCCACACTACACGCGCCCGGAGTCGTTCCGCGGTCAGGATGTGCCGGCGGTGCTGCTGTCCGGGCACCACGGCGAGGTCGAGCGCTGGCGGCGGCGCGAGTCGCTACGGCGCACGCTCGAACGCCGCCCGGACCTCCTCGCCGGCGTGCCGCTGTCGGAGGACGACCTCCGCATCCTCGACGAGCTGCGACGCGAAGCCGGCGGAGGGGCCTAGAGGGGCGGCTTGTCGGCCCTCGCGGCTCGCTGCTATACTCCGCCGGTCGCGACCGACCCGATCGGTCGCGTTCTTCACGCCCGACGGGTTCGCAGTCCGACATCGCCCGCAGCGCGCAGGACGAGATAAGCCGCGGCTAAGTCCGCGATAACGAGGTCGCCCCATCATGGACGCCATCAAGGAGCTCGAGCGCGAGCAGCTCCGCACCGACATCCCGGAGATCGCCCCGGGCGATACCGTCCGCGTCTCGGTCAAGGTCGTCGAGGGCACCCGCGAGCGGATCCAGGTCTTCGAGGGCGCGGTCATGCGCATGCGCGGCGGTGGCCTGAACAGGCAGATCACCGTGCGGCGGATCGCCAGTGGCGTCGGCGTCGAGCGGACCTTCATGGTCCACGCCCCGCGCGTCGAGAAGATCGAGGTGGTCCGCCACGGCGTCACTCGTCGCGCACAGCTCTACTTCCTCCGCGACCGGGTCGGCAAGTCAGCCACCCTGCGCGAGCGCCGCTGACACGGTGGCCGGTCTCCTCTCGGGATCGGTCGAACCGCGGCGTCCCCGGCGCCGCACGTCGCGTGGCCCACGCTCCGCGGGCATGCGCCACGAGCGCGAGCTGCGCGCCGCGGGTTTCCGGCACATCGCCGGCCTCGATGAGGTGGGACGAGGTTCGCTGGCCGGCCCGGTGGTGGCTGCGGCGGTCATCCTGCCCGAACACCACCGGATCACCGGGCTGCGCGACAGCAAGGTCCTGAGCCGCCTGCGACGCGAAGCGCTCTACGAGCGCATCCTCGATCGCGCCGTGGCCGTTGGCGTGGGGTGTGTGGAGGTGGAGGTGATCGACCGCATCAACATCCTGCAGGCGACGAAACTGGCCATGACGCAGGCGCTGCGGCGGCTGACCCAGAAGCCGGACCACCTGGTCATCGACGCCCTCTCCCTGCGCGACGTGGATGTACCGCAGCGCCCGATCATCGACGGCGACGCGATCAGTGCCTCCATCGCGGCCGCCAGCATCGTCGCCAAGGTGACCCGCGACCGGATCTGCATGGAGCTCGACCGCCGATTCCCGGCGTACGGCTTCGCGCGCAACAAGGGCTACGGTACCCGGCGGCACCTCGACGCTCTCGTGAGCGAAGGACCGTGCGAGTGGCACCGACGCACGTTCGCTCCCATCCGCCTGCTGCTCGCCGGGGAGCAGCTGAGCCTGGAGCTCCTGCTGGACGGACCGATGCCAACCGAAGAGGAGCTCGACCCGGAGGACTAGGGCCGCCGCCTCGCCTCCCGACGAGGGACACCGATGCCCGATCCGCGCCACCAGCTCGGCCTCCGAGGCGAGCGCACGGCGGCCGCGTGGCTGTCGGAGCGTGGCTGGACCATTCTCGAGCGGCGCTGGCGTGGAGAAGGCGGCGAGCTGGACCTGATCTGCCTCGATCGAGGTGGGGCCCTCGTCGCGGTCGAGGTCAAGGTCCGCTCCACGGGCCGGGCAGGATCGGCAGCGGAGAGCCTGGACCCCCGTCGCCTGGGAAGGCTGCGCAGGACGCTGGCCAGCTACGCGGCGGAACGCAGGCTTCGCGCGGTCGCCCTGCGAATCGACCTCGTGACGCTGACGCGAGAAGGGCGGGCATGGCGCCTCGCCCACCACGCCGCGGTGGACCGCTTGTGAGAGCGGCGGGCGCTCAGTCGGCGAAGATGCGCTCCAGCTCGCCGATCGATGCGACGTAGGGCCGCGTGACCGGGTAGATGCCATGTCGGTCGACCGCCGCCTGGCCCTGGTAGTAGGCGGCCAGGGCCAGTGATCGGTCACCGTTGTACCGGTCCAGGTAGTGCCTCAGCAGCGCCACCCCTGCCTCGACGTTCGACCCAGCGTCCCAGAGGTTCACGCCGTGGCCCAGCATGCCGGTGGCGACCCACTCGGCGGTAGAGGGCAGGAGCTGCATCACCCCGACCGCCCCGGCCGAGGAGACGACGCCCGGCTGCCAGCCCGACTCCTGCCAGGCGACGGCGAGCGCAAAGGCGACCGGGACCCCCTGCCGCTCGGCCTCTGTGGTGATGAGGCGCGCGACTTCCTGACGCCGACTTACGAGCGCCGCCATCGAGGACGGCATCGCCCGCCCGGCTGCGCCCCCCTGGGCGGTCGGAGTGTCCGCCGCGCCGGGGATGGCGAGCACCTGGCCGGCTCGGATGAAGGATGCGTCACCGATGCCGTTGGCGCGGGCGATGGCGGAGACAGAGGTTCGATAGAGGACGGCGATGCCCGACAGCGTCTCGCCGGCTGCAACCTGATGGTGCGCCGTCACGCTGGCCGGAGCCACTTTCGTCTGCGGGGGAGACATCGCAGCGGGGATGGCCAGCACCTGGCCTGCGCGGATGAAGGAGATGTCGCTGATCCCGTTCGCCACGGCGACCGCGGTAACCGAGGTGCCGTACCTGACGGCGATGGCGGACAGCGTCTCGCCGGGCGCCACCGCGTGGCTGACCGCCGTCTCCTGCGGCTCGGGGGCTGCTGGCTGGCTGCGGATCACGAGGCGTTGGCCGACGAGAATGCGGTCCGGATCGCCAATCCCGTTCATCTCGGCCAGGGCGCTGACGCTCAATCCCTCCTCCAAGGCGATCTGGCTCAGGGTCTGCCCTGCAGCCACGGTCACCACGCGGTCGGTGGCGGCGGCCCGCTCGCCCAGGGGCGGTAGGGCCGCGGCGGCCAGGATGAGCGCGGCGGTGCATGCGACAAGCACCAGGTGCGATCGGCGGGTACGCATGGCTCTGATCTCTCCGTCTGCCGAATGTAGATGTCGGCCTTCCAGCTCCCGCCAGGCGGTCCTGACGGGCAGGCCGATGCTACGGTGGCGAACGGGGTGGTCAAGGTACGAGCGGGGCCGCACGGGGTACTTCGGTACTGTTGTGGGCGGAGGGGTGCAATCGGGGGGTCGATGCTCGACCTGCTATACTCGCGTCCGGCTGGCGGCCCCCATCGGCGCCGCGCAAGGCCGGATCATTCCCATCACACACGCTCGCTGATCTCGCGGTCGACGGTGCCCTCGAGCCGTACCGGCAGAGGGTCGACCTTCGGGAGCTGATGCGGGCGGAGGAACAACCGGAGGTACTCCTTTGGCTGCCACGACCATGAAGCAGCTTCTCGAGGCGGGCGTCCACTTCGGACACCAGACCCGCCGTTGGAACCCAAAGATGCGCCCCTTCATCTTCGGCGAGCGCAACGGGATCCACATCATCGACCTGGCCCAGACCGTGGGCCGCCTGGACGCTGCCATCGACTTCGTGCGCGAAACGGTCCAGCGCGGTGACAGCATCCTGTTCGTCGGTACCAAGAAGCAGGCGCAGGAATCGATCGCGTCGGAGTCGCAGCGTTCCAACCAGCACTACGTCAACAACCGCTGGCTGGGTGGCATGCTGACCAACTTCACGACGATGAAGCGTCGGATCCAGCGCCTGGATGCCCTGGAAGCGCGGCGTGACTCCGGTGAGTTCGAGCGGCTCACCAAGAAGGAGGCGAGCAAGCTCAACGAGGAGATCGCCAAGCTCAACGGCGCCCTGGGCGGAATCCGCCGCATGCGGAGGCTCCCCGGCGCCCTCTTCATCGTCGATCCGCACCGGGAGGCGATCGCCGTGGCCGAGGCTCGCCGCCTGGAGATCCCGATCGTCGCCATGACCGACACGAACTGCGATCCCGACCTCATCGACTGGGTCGTCCCCGCCAACGATGACGCCATCCGGTCGGTGCGGCTGATTGCCCAGAAGGTGGCCGACGCGGCACTCGAGGCGCAGCAGCAGCGGCAGGCCAAGCTGGACGAGGAGTTCGAGCAGGCCGAATCGCTGCCGCCGGTCGACGAGAGCCAGCTCGCCGGCGAGTCGGACTACAGCGCGGCACTCGCTGCCGGCGAGGCCCTCATCTTCGAGCCCGAGCCCGAAGAGGATGAAGAGGAGGAGCGCCGAGCACGTGCTCGACGTGCTGCCGAGGGCAGCGAGGAAGACGAAGTCAACGAGGTGCCCGCCCAGGAGGCGGGACCGAATCGGTAAGAAGGAAGACCCCGTGACCACGACCATCAAGCCCGAGGACGTCAAGCGCCTGCGTGACCTGACCGGCGCCGGCGTCATGGACTGCAAGCGCGCCCTGGAGCAGAGCGACGGCGACGTCGAGAAGGCGACCGTCTGGCTCCGTGAGAAGGGCCTCTCCACCGCGGCCAAGAAGGCCGGCCGGGAGGCTCGCGAGGGCGTCATCACCTCCTACATCCACCAGGGCGCCCGCCTGGGCGTGCTCCTGGAGCTGAACTGCGAGACCGATTTCGTGGCCCGCACCGACGACTTCCAGCAGCTCGCGCGTGAGCTCGCCATGCAGGTCGCCGGCCTGGCGCCCATCTACGTCACCCGCGAGGAGATTCCTCCGGCCGTCGTCGAGGAGCAGCAGCGTGCCTTCGCGAAGGAGGCGGAGGACGAGGGACGCCCGGCAGACCGCATCCCGACCATCGTCGAGGGCAAGGTCAACAAGTGGGCGGAATCGGTCTGCCTGCTGGAGATGCCCTACCGCGACACCGACAAGAAGGTTTCGGACCTGATCACCGAGAAGGTCGCTCTGCTGGGCGAGAACATCCGGGTCGCACGCTTCGTGCGCATGGCGGTCGGGGAGTCGACCGAAGGGCAGGGTGACGAGGGGGCGGCGTAAGTGACCGCCTCGTCGCGGCCACGCTATCGGCGCGTGCTGCTCAAGCTCTCCGGCGAGTCGTTGATGGGCCAGCGTCAGTACGGGATCGATCCGGAGGTCGCGCGCGACATCGCCGCGCAGATCACGGCGGCGCGCGAGGGCGGGATCGAGATAGCCATCGTCGTGGGCGGCGGCAACATCTTCCGTGGCCTGTCGGCGGCGGCGAAGGGCATGGACCGCGCGACCGGCGACTACATGGGCATGCTGGCAACGGTGATGAACGGCCTCGCCATCCAGGATGCGCTGGAGCAGGCGGGGACGGCGACCCGCGTCCTGTCCGCGATCGCCATGCCGGAGATCTGCGAGCCGTACATCCGTCGACGAGCGATGCGCCACCTGGAGAAGGGGCGCGTGGTGGTCATGGTCGCCGGGACCGGCAACCCGTACTTCACGACCGATACGGCAGCCACCCTGCGCGCGGTCGAGGTCGGAGCGGAGGTCATCCTGAAGGCCACCAGGGTGGACGGGGTGTACGATGCCGACCCAGAGAAGGAGCCCGGGGCGACCCGCTACACGCGCATCAGCTACGGCGACCTGCTGACGAATCGGCTGGGCGCCCTCGACGCGACCGCGGTGAGCCTGGCCATGGATAACGAGATGCCGATCGTGGTCTTCGACATGACCCAGTCGGGGAACATCGTCCGCGCGGTGCGCGGCGAGGAGATCGGGACGCTGATCGCCGGGGAGGTGAGCTGAGATGGTCCACGAGGCGCTGGCCGAGATCGAGCCGAGAATGGAGCGTGCCGTGGAGGCCATGGAGCGTGACTTTGCCGGCGTGCGCACCGGCCGGGCATCGACCGGCCTCGTCGAGCGCATCTCGGTCGACTACTACGGCACCTCCACGCCGCTCAACCAGATCGCCGGCATCTCGACGCCGGATGCGCACCTGATCGTCATCCAGCCTTGGGACCGGTCGGTCCTGTCGGCGATCGAGAAGGCGATCACCCGCAGCGACATCGGCCTCATGCCCAACGTCGACGGCACCGTCGTCCGGCTCAACGTGCCGCCGCTCACCGAGGAGCGCCGACGCGACATGGTGAAGCAGGTGCGCCGGCGCGCCGAGGAGGCTCGCATCGAGATCCGCAACCATCGCCGCGACGCCGTCGACGTTCTGAAGAAGGCGGCACGCGAGGGGGATCTCTCGGAGGACGAGGAGCGCCGGGAGCTGGACTCCCTCCAGCGGCTGACCGACCGCTACGTCGAGGCCGTCGACGGCCGCGCGCAGCGGAAGGAAGAAGAAGTGATGGAGGTCTAGGCTGCCCTCGGCCACTCCACGGCACGTCGCGATCATCTGCGATGGCAACCGCCGATGGGCCCGCTCGCGCGGCTTGCCGGTGATCGCCGGCCACGTCCAGGGCGTGGAGGCCATTCGCCCCGTCGTGCGGCGAGCCCGTGATCGTGGTGTTGAGACGCTCTCCGTCTACACCTTCTCGACCGAGAACTGGAGCCGCCCCGACGACGAGGTGACGGGCCTCTTCGGCCTCATCGACGGAGCCGTGCGCCAGCACACGGACGAGCTCATCGCGGAGGGCGTGCGGGTCAACGTCATCGGCCGCCTGCACGAGGCGCCGAGCGACGTCCAGCGATCAATCCACGCTGCCGAGGAGCGGACCCGCGGCGGGAATCGAATGACGCTCAACATCTGCTTCAACTACTCGGGCCGCGCGGAGATCGTCGATGCCGTGCGCCAGCTCATGGCGAGCGGGGCGAACCCCGCGGAGATCGACGAGGCGCACATCGGCCAGCACCTCTACACGGCGGACCAGCCGGACGTCGACCTCCTGATCCGTACCGGCGGCGACCTGCGCACGAGCAACTTCCTGATCTGGCAGACGACGTACGCCGAGCTCATCTTCTCGGACAAGTTCTGGCCCGATTTCACCGCCGACGACTTCGATCTGGCCCTCGACGACTTCGCCAACCGCGAACGCCGCTTCGGGAGCTGAGCGGATGCTGCGGACTCGCGTCCTCACCGCCGTTGTCCTGGCGCCGATCGTCCTGGCGGTGGTGCTGCTCGGCGACCCGTGGCTCTCACTGCTCATCGGCCTCGTCACCTTCCTGGCGCTTGTCGAGCTGATCGCGCTGCTCGATGCGGGCGGCTTCGAGCCCCCGCAGGTGCTGACCCTGGCCGCCGGGACGGCAGTGGCCGGTGCGACGCTTGCGGCGGCCAACCAGTCCATGGTCGGCGGCCTGCTGCTCGACGTCCTGCGCGCGGTCGAGCGCCCGGGACTGCCATTGATCGCCGTGGTCCTCGCCATCGTCATCCTCGCCCTTGCCAGCTTCACCCGGCCGGACCCGCGAGCGGGCTTCCTGACCTGGGCAACCGCGAGCTTCGGCGTCGCCTACGTCGGGCTTCTCACGCCGTTCGTGGTGGTCGTCGCGCACCTGGCACCGGCCGACGGGTCCGCTGCAACGCAGGTCGGCGGCCTGGCGATCGGATCCGGGTCCGCCTGGGCACTGCTCCTGATTGCCGTGGTCTGGGGCTACGACTCGGGGGCCTACCTCACCGGCCGCTGGATCGGGCGGCGGCGGCTGATCGATCACATCAGTCCGTCGAAGACGGTTGAAGGGCTGCTGGGCGGGCTGGTGGCAGCGACCCTGGCGGCCGGCCTCGGGGCCTGGCTGGTGGGCCTGGAGGCATGGCATCCGTTGATCATCGGCCCCCTCGTAGGTCTTGCCGCGCAGGCCGGCGACCTGGCCGAGTCGCTGCTGAAGCGGGCTGCCGACCGCAAGGAGTCCGGATTCCTCATCCCGGGACACGGCGGCATGCTCGATCGCATCGACTCCTTCCTGTTCGCGGCCCCCGTGCTTGCCGCCTACGCCATGCTGGTGGCCGGCCGAGTCACATGACGGGCGTCGCACTGCTCGGGTCGACCGGCTCCATCGGCAAGCAGACGATGGAGGTGCTATCGAGCCATCCCGATCGCTTCAGGCTGCGGGCGCTGGCGGCCGGGCGCGACACCGAAGCCTTCCGTGGCCAGCTGGCAGCCCACGCCGACGCCCTGGCCTGGTGCGCCGAGGGTCGACCGGACGGGCTCGAACCGGGACGCTGGGCAGCCGGCGGGCTCGAAGAGCTGGCGACCGCCGAAGGCGTCGACCTGGTGGTGGTGGCCACGACCGGCATGACGGCGCTGCCTGCGGTCCTGGCCGCCATCGGCGCCGGTCGGCCGGTCGCGCTCGCGAACAAGGAGACGCTGGTGACCGGCGGGCACCTGGTGGTGGATGCCCTGCAACGCGCCGGGGGGGATCCTCTCGCGCGGCTCCGCCCGGTCGACTCGGAGCACTCCGCCATCTGGCAGTGCCTGCTGGGGGAACCGCGCGAAGGGGTGGAGCGTCTCATCCTCACCGCGTCGGGCGGACCGTTCCGCGATCGCTCCCCGGACGAGCTGGCAGGCGTCACACCGACCGAAGCGCTCGCGCATCCGACGTGGCAGATGGGAGCGAAGATCTCAGTCGACTCGGCAACGCTCGTCAACAAGGCGTTCGAGGTCATCGAGGCCAGATGGCTGTACCGCCTCCCGTACAGTAGGATTGAAGCCGTCATTCATCCGAGGAGCATCGTCCACTCGCTGGTGGAATTCACCGATGGCTCCTTCAAGGCCCAGCTTGGGACCCCCGACATGCGCCTCCCCATCCAGTACGCCCTGACCTACCCCGATCGCCTGCCCTCGCCCGCTCGGCGCGCCGCGCCGCTGGCGTGGGGCCCGCTCGAGCTCCTGCCGCTCGAGCCCGAGCGCTACCCGGCGTACCAGATCGTCCGCGATGCCGCCGATGCCGGGGGCAACCGGGGCACCGTGCTGAATGCCGCCGATGAGGTCGCCGTCGCGGCCTTCCTGACCCGGGCCATCGGGTACGGCGAGATCCCGCGCGTGATCGAACGCTCGATCGAGCGATGGGGGAGCGCGGAGGAGCCGTCGCTCTCGACGATCCGCGAGCTCGACGCCGAGGTACGCACGACTCTGCAGCACGAACTCGGCGTGGGGTCTGGCGCCTGATGGACGTGCTCACCACGGTCCTCGCCTTCGTCGGGGTGCTGGTCGTGCTGGTGCTGGTGCACGAGCTCGGACACTTCGCCGCGGCGAAGATGGCAGGCATCACCGTCCAGGAGTTCGGCATCTTCTTCCCGCCCCGCCTCGGCTCGGTCATCTGGCGCGGGACGCGCTACTCGATCAACACGATCCCGCTGGGCGGCTTCGTCAAGATGCTGGGCGAGGACGGCGAGGGCGAGGCCGACAAGCTGCGTGAGCAGGGCCTGTCCGAGACCGCGGTGGAGCGCGCCATGGCCGGCGCCTTCAACCGCAAGCCGGTCTGGATCCGCGTGGTGGTGCTGTTGGCGGGCGTCTTCATGAACTTCCTGCTCGCCGGCGTCCTCTTCGCGATCGCCCTGGCCATGCCGATCCCCCAGGGCCGTGGGCCGCTGACGGTGACCGACATCCAGCCTGGCAGTCCCGCGGCGCAGCAGCTGCAGGTCGGCGATCGCATCCTGGCAGCCGATGGCCAGTCCTTCGACGTGTCGAGCGACCTGACCAGCTACGTCCGGTCGCACGCCGGCGAGGAGGTCACGCTCCGTATCGATCGCGCCGGGAGCGAGCGCGAGGTGACCGTCACGCCCCGGTCCGAGGACGAGCTGGCGCCCGGTGAGGGGCCGGTCGGCTTCAGCTACGTGCCGGATCGCTACGTCGAGGTGCCGTCCGAGGTGTCAAGCCCGCTCGAAGCGACCCGGCGAGGCTTCTCGGAGGCCGGCAACCTCGCCTACCAGATCCCTGGTGGCCTGGCCGATGCCGTTGGCGGCCTGCTCGGCCTGAATCCGGAGGGCGGCGGGGCGGTGGGGCCGATCGGGATCGCCGAGGAGACGGGCCGCATGCTCCAGGCACCGCTCGTCAGCCAGCTCTTCTTCATGGGGATCCTGTCGATCAACCTCGCCGTCCTCAACGTGCTGCCCTTCCCGCCGCTCGACGGTGGCCGCATCGCCGTGGTGCTGATCGAGGCGGCGCGCCGCCGCCGGCTCCCCGCCGAACGCGAGGCGCTGATCTACCTGACCGGCTTCATGGTGCTGATCGTGCTGGTGATCCTGATCTCGATCCAGGACGTCCAGCGCCTGATCGAGGGCTGAGGGTCACCGCCCGAACACCCGCTCGCTGGCCATCGGCCCTCGTGGCGTGCTGGCGAGTGCCTGCTTGATCTCACCACGGAACCGAACGCCACTCGAATGACGCGCGAGCCAGCGGAGGTAGTCGGGATCCTGCCGCGCAACGCTGGCGATCGTCCAGCCGCGGTAACGTCCGAAGTCGATGATCCCCGGGCGTGCCTGCTCGGCCGGCGTGGCGCGACGCGGAGGAGGCGTCATCACCGACGGCGGCACTGCGCCAGCGCGCCGCTCCCGGTCGTAGCTCTCGCGACGCTCGGCGGTTCGCAGCCTGGCGTACGCATCGTTGAGCTCCGCCATGCGACGGTTTGCGGCGGCCGATTCTCCGTCGTGATCGGGGTGGTGGAGTGAGGCGAGGACGCGGTACGCCGCCTGGATGACGAGCTGGTGCGCATCGGGTCGGACGTTGAGGACGACGTAGGCGTCGCGGTCGGTCATGTCACGGGAAGTGTCCGCAGGTGCGGTTAGTGCCGGTATCGCCTGATAGTACCGGCGGGGCCCTGAGCGGTGTGGATAGAGGGTGGAAAAGCCGACCGTTGCCTGGACGCACCATGTGGAAAAGTACCTTGGCGCCTGTGACCTCCATCACGTAGGCTGGTGGCTCGGCGGGCGCCGGAGAAACCGCTCGACCGATCACCGGAGGTGACACCGGGGCGACCGCTCGAGGTGGCACCCGATCCAGGCCAACAACGTACCGAAGCGCCGGGTTGGCCGGCAAAGCGGTACAACACCCGACCCGCTGGCGGCAACGCCTCGGGCACGGGGCTGGATACGGGACCATCCGCGGGACTCGTCACCGGACCATTCACCGGAGTCGGCGCGGGAGTTACTCCGGCCACCGCCGCTTTTCATGCCCCTCGATGGCACCGGGCGGTCCGCGCATCCGGCTCCGCCAGGTCATTCCGGCCACCCCGCGCCCCTGACGATTGGGGCACCGGCTGGTATACTCCGGGACGGTTTCGCTGACCGAATGCGAGCCGAATCGATACTGACTAGGGAAGACGTGGGTCGGTTCGCCATCCCACGTTTTTGTTTCTGCCCGGAAGGGCGCGAGGTGCGGACGTGAATCGAGACTTCATCGGAGCCCTGCTCCAGTTGAACGCCGAGAAGGGCGTGCCGCAGGAGATCCTCATCCAGACGCTGGAGCAGGCCATCGAGTCGGCCTACCGCCGCAATGCCGATGCACCGGAGAACGTGGTTGTCAAGGTCGACTCCGAGTCGGGTCAGATCAGCGTCTACCGGGAGTACGAGGTGGTCGCCACCGAAGACGAGATCGAGGACCCGGAACTGCAGAAGGTGGTTTCCGAGGCGCAGAAGATCGACTCGTCGACCGGCGTCGGTGGAAAGGTCCGCGTTCCGGAGAACGTGACGCAGGCCCAGCTGGGACGCATCGCGGCTCAGACAGCGGGCCAGGTCTACCGGCAGCGGCTGCGAGAGGCCGAACGCGACGTGGTCTACAGCCAGTATGCGTCGCGCGAGGGCGAGATCATGACCGGCGTGGTGCACCGCACCACCGACCAGGCGGTCGTGCTCGACATGGGGAAGGGCGTCGAGGCGGTGCTAGCCGTGACGGAGCAGCTCCCCGGGGAGCACTACCGCATCGGCCAGCACCTGAAGGTCTACGTCCTCGAGGTGCGCCGCACGGCTCGCGGTCCGGTGCTTGTCGTGAGCCGCACCCATCGTGGCTTCCTGCGACGGCTGATGGAGATGGAGATCCCGGAGATCTACAACGGGACCGTCGTCATTCGCGGCATCGCCAGGGAGGCGGGCAGCCGATCGAAGGTGGCGGTTGAGAGCCGGCAGCCGGGCGTCGATGCCAAGGGCGCCGCGGTCGGGCAGCGCGGCGCGCGAATCCAGGCCATCGTGGCCGAGCTCAACGGCGAGAAGGTCGACATCGTGCTCTGGGACGAGGACGCGTCCGCGTACGTGGCCGAAGCGCTCTCGCCGGCGGAGGTGCTCAGCGTCCGCGTGGACGAGGAGCACAAGATCGCCAACGTGATCGTCCCGGAGCGGCAGCTGTCGCTGGCCATCGGCAAGGAGGGCCAGAATGCTCGCCTGGCGGCCAAGTTGACCGGCTGGCGCATCGACATCCGTTCGGAAGTCGGCGTGGCCGCGGCCTCGCACGACGAGCCCGGGGCGGCCAGCGGAGACGCCGAGGAGGCGCCGGCCGATGCCGAAGCGACGACCTGATCACATCCCCATGCGCACCTGTGCGGCGTGCCGCCAGGTGCGCGCCAAGCGATCGCTGACGCGCATCGTCCGTGCCGCGGACGGAACGGCTGCGATCGACCCGACCGGCAGGGCCGCCGGCCGGGGAACGTACATTTGCGATGACCCTGCCTGCCGGGAGCCGCGACGCCTGGCGCAAGCAGTCAACCGAGCGCTCGGCGCGGCCGTGGAGCCGGGGACGCTCCGGATCGAGGTGATGGATGCCGCCACGTAGATATCAGCAACGACGGGGCCCACGGCCCCAGCGACGGAGAAACACCCAGGCTGCCGTGATGGAGGCGCCGCCGAAGCCGACCGGTCCGGTCGAGCTGCCCGCGTCGGTCTCGGTGAAGGACCTGGCCACGGCACTCGTGGTCAGCAACGCCGACGTCATCAAGGAGCTCATCCGGAACGGCATCTTCGCCACGGTCAACCAGACCATCGACTTCGATACCGCGTCGCTCGTCGCCGCCGAGCTGGGGTACGAGGTGAAGTCGATCGGAGCGGCGGACGTCCCGTCCGACGAGGGCGCCGAGCCGTCCGAGGATGGAGCGCCCGTCCCCGAACGCACTGACGGCAGCGGCAAGCCGCAGCTCTTCAGCGAGGACGAGGCGGCCGACCTGGTCACCCGTGCGCCGATCGTGACGATCATGGGGCACGTCGACCATGGCAAGACCAGCCTGCTCGACGCCATTCGTTCCACCGCTGTCGCGGCGGGGGAGCGGGGCGGCATCACCCAGCACATCGGCGCATCCGAGGTCGTGCACAACGACAAGCGCATCGTCTTCCTCGATACGCCCGGCCACGAGGCCTTCACCGCCATGCGTGCGCGCGGTGCGCAGGTCACCGACATCGCCATCATCGTGGTCGCCGCCGATGACGGCGTGATGCCCCAGACCCGGGAGGCGATCGACCACGTCCGCGCGGCGCGGGTGCCGATGATCGTGGCCATCAACAAGGTCGACAAGGCCGATGCGAACCCCGATCGCGTGAAGCAGGAGCTGGCCGAGATCGGTGTCATGATCGAGGAGTACGGCGGCGACGTCATCGCGGTGCCCGTCTCCGCCAAGCAGCGGACGGGCCTCGACGACGTCATGGAGATGGTCCTGCTCGTCGCCGACATCCAGGACCTGAAGGCCAATCCCTCGCGGCCGGCGGTCGGCACGATCGTCGAATCGAAGGTCGAGAAGGGGCGAGGCAACGTCGCGACGGTCCTGGTCCAGACCGGCACGCTGCGCGTCGGCGACATCGTCGCGGCGGGGCGCACCCACGGGCGCGTGCGCGCCCTGCAGAACGCCGCCGGCAAGCGCGTCAAGCTGGCCGAGCCGGCGACCGCCGTGGAGATCATCGGCCTGGGCGACCTGCCCGAGGCGGGCGACATCCTGCGCGTGGTGGCCGACGAGAAGGCCGCGCGCGACATGGCCGAGGCGAACGCCCGGACCATGGCCGGCGGCCACGGCAAGAGCGCCTTCACGCTCGAGGACATCTCCGCCCAGATCCAGGCCTCCGAGGTCAAGGAGCTGCGCGTCGTCCTCAAGACCGATGTGCAGGGCTCGCTCGGAGCCATCCGCCACGCCCTGGAGGGACTGAACACCGACCAGGCCCGGATCAGCATCCTGCGCGAGGGTGCCGGGGACATCAACGAGTCGGACGTCCTGCTGGCCTCGGCCTCGGATGCGGTCGTCATCGGCTTCAACACCCGGCTCGACCCCGGTGCGCAGCGACAGGTGGACACGACCGGTGTCGACGTGCGGCTGTACGACGTCATCTACAAGCTGACCGAGGACGTTGGCGATGCCCTGAAAGGCATGCTCGCTCCGAAGCTGGTGGAGAAGGTGGAGGGCCATGCCGAGGTCCGCATGGTCATCAAGGCGGGACGCGCCGGGAACGTGGCGGGTTCGTACGTCACCGACGGTCGCATCATCCGCGGTGGGCAGGTCCGGCTCTTCCGCGGCGGCTCGCAGGTGGCCGAGGGCCGTATCGAGTCACTGAAGCGCTTCAAGGACGATGTCCGCGAGGTCGCCACCGGGTACGAGTGCGGCATCGGCCTCTCGATCGACGAGATCGCCGAGGGCGACGTGATCGAGTGCTTCCAGATGGTCTCCGAGCCGGCCTGAGCGTCGGATGAGCCAGCGCACCGACCGCCTGGACAGCCAGATCCAGCAGGAGCTCATGGAGCTCCTGCAGCGCGAGATGAAGGACCCGCGCGTCGGCTTCGCCACCATCACGCGCGTCGAGACGGCGCGTGACCTGGGGCATGCCCGCGTCTGGGTCAGCGTGCTCGGCAGCGACGAGGAGCGCGATAGGTCCCTGCGGGCCCTGCGAGATGCCGCCCCCTGGCTGCGGCGGCGACTCGGCGAGCGGCTGCGGATTCGGCAGGTGCCCGAGCTGAGCGTGCGCGCAGACGACTCGATCGAGACCGGCGATCGCGTGCTTCGCATCCTGCGCGACCTTGAGGAGGAACGGGGAGAGGGCGAGGCGGAGAAGTGAGAGAGGTCGTCGAGGCGCTGCAGCGCGCGAAGCGCGTGACGGCAATCTGCCACGAGAATCCGGACGGTGACACGCTCGGCGCCGCCATCGCCATCGCCATCGCCGCAGAGCGCCTGGGGAAAGAGTCCGAGGTCGTCTCCGGCGATCTCCCGCCGCCCTTCCTCGCCGTCCTGCCGCGAATCGAACGAGTGCGGCGGGCGCCTCAGCTCGAGCCCGACCTGGCGGTCGTGGTCGACGCGGGGGACCTGGCCCGCACCGGTTCGGTGGCTGCCGAACACGGCGACTGGCTGGAGCGCGCCGTCATCGCCAACATCGACCACCACGTCTCGAACCCGCGCTTCGGCGCGGTCAATTGGGTTGACCCGCAGGCGGCCGCGACGTGCGAGATGGTTGCGCTGCTGCTGCCCGAGCTCGGCGTGGAGATCGACGCCGAGCTGGCGACCGCGCTGATGACCGGGATCGTGCAGGACACGCACACCTTCGCCCATCCCAACGCCACGCCACGCACGCTGCGGGTGGCGGCGACGCTGGTGGAGGCGGGTGCGCCCCTCTCGCGCCTCAACCGTGCCGTCTACGCCGACAAGCCGTTCAGCACCCTCGCCCTGTGGGGACAGATGCTGGCGTCGATCGGGCAGCGTCGCGAGGGCCGCATCGTCCACGCCTCGATGACCGAGGCCATGCTGCGCCAGGCCGGCGAGCAGCCGACCGCGTCGGAGGGGTTCGTGGACCTGCTGGGGAGCACCCGCGCCGCCGACGTCACGGTGCTCTTCAAGGAGGCGGCACCGGCCAGCACGCGGGTCAGCGTGCGAACCACCGAGCGGGCCGATGCGGTGGCCATCACCGGCGCGTTCGGGGGCGGCGGGCACGCGCGGGCAGCCGGCTGCACGCTCGAGGCCACCATCGACGAGGCACGAGAGCGCGTCCTGGCCGAGTGCGAACGCGAGCTTGACCGGGCCGATGCTCGGGGTCGTTAACCTCGACAAACCCGTTGGCCCGACATCCCACGACATGGTCGGCCTGATGCGGCGGCTGACCGGGACGCGACGCATCGGCCACGCCGGGACGCTGGACCCGCTCGCATCCGGCGTCCTGCCCATCCTCGTCGGCGCCGCCACGCGCTTCAGCGAGGAGCTCACCGGGGGGCGCAAGCGGTACGACGCCGTGGTCCGCCTTGGCTTCCGCTCCGCGACCGACGATGCCGAAGGCCCGCTGCTGCGCGGATCCGACGAGCTGCCGGAAGAGGCGCGCGTCCGGGAGGCACTGCGAGCCTTCATCGGGACGTTCGACCAGCAGCCACCGGCGTTCTCTGCTCGAAAGCAGGGCGGGCAGACGGCGCACCGCGCGGCGCGGGCCGGGACGCCGCTCGACGTGCCGGCCCGCACGGTGACGATCGATGCGATCGACGTGCTGGCGATCGAGCCCGGAGATGCTTCGCTCGACGTACGGCTCGACGTCCGCTGTGGACCTGGCACCTACATCCGTTCGCTGGCGCGCGACCTGGGCGATGCCGTGGGCTGCGGCGGCTACCTCGCCTCGCTGCGGCGGACGGCGGCCGCCGGTCTTTCGGCCGAGGACGCTGTGCTGCCGGAAGCGCTGGAGGGGCTGGCGGCTGCGGGACGCCTCTCCGAGGCGATTCTCCCGGTGGCGCCGCTGCTCCCCATGCCGCGCGTGCTCCTCACCGATGCGGAGGCGGGCCAGTTCTGCCATGGTTCGCCGGTCAGGCTCAGCCGTTCGCCGGCCGAAGGACGGCAGGCAGTCTTTCGCGGCGACGAGCTGCTCGGCATCGGCACCGTCGAGGCCGGCATGCTCAAGCCGGAGAAGGTGATCAGCGCCGGTGGGCCCGCGTGACGCAGCAGCCCGTCCCGCTTGGCGTCGACCAGCTGCCGAAGGTGGGTCCCGCCGTCGTCTGCCTCGGCGTCTTCGACGGCGTCCACGCCGGTCACGCCGCCATGCTGGGGGCGGCACGCGACGAGGCGGCGACGCGCGGGGTGGCCGCCGTCGCGCTCGTCTTCGACCCTCCGCCTGACGAAGTGCTGCGGCGAGGCTTCGTCGTGCCGCGCCTGGCACCGCTCTCGACCGTGCTGCAGCGCATCGAGGTCGACCACGGCCTGGTTGCCATCCCGCTCCGCTTCGACGCCGAGCTGCGTGCGCACTCGGCGCGTGCCTTCGTCCAGGAGCTCCGCCCCGCGCTCGAGCTCGAGGCGCTGGTCATGTCGCCGGAGAGTGCGTTCGGACGGGGCCGGGAGGGGACGGTCGCGGTCATGCGCGAGATCGGCGCGGAACAGGGCTTCGACGTGATCGTGGTGGAGCGCGTCATCGTCGATGGCGCTCCGATCAGCTCCACGCGCATTCGCGAGACGATCGCCGCCGGTGAGGTTGCCGCCGCGGGAGCGATGGGCTACCCGCCGCGACTGGAGGGAACCGTGGTCCCCGGCGATCGCCGGGGACGGCTGCTCGGCTTTCCAACGGCCAACCTGGCCTTCGACTACGAACCCGCCATGCCGGCCCTCGGCATCTACGTGGGACGGGTCACCGTCGCGGAGCGGCAGGTCGGCCCGGGGCACCCGGCACTGGTCAGCGTCGGCGTGCGGCCCACCTTCCATGACGACGGCCGCGTGCTGGTCGAGGCGTACCTGCTCGACTACGAGGGGGACCTGTATGGCGCCACGCTGGCGGTCGACCTCATCGTCAGGCTTCGCGAGGAACGACGCTTCAGCGGCGTCGAGGAGCTCGTCAGCCAGATGCGTCGCGACGAGGTGGAGGCGAGGGCGCACCTCGGGATCGGCTGAGCCAGGGGCGGCTGAAAGCGGCAACGCCCGGCCGGGTGGATCGTGGCGGGCGGGCCATCGGTCTGGTACCATTCGTCCGATACGGAAATGAAAGTGGAGGAATCTGTGCCGCTCGCCAAGGACGCGAAGAGCGCGATCGTCGATGACTACGCAACACACGACGGGGATACCGGATCGCCCGAGGTCCAGATCGCGCTGCTCACCGAGCGGATCAAGTCGCTGACGGAGCACCTGCGCACCTACCAGAACGACAATCACTCGCGCCGCGGCCTGCTCAAGCTGGTCGGCCAGCGGCGCCGGTTGCTGGCCTACCTCGTCCGTAACGACGTGGACCGCTACCGCCAGGTGATCGGCCGGCTGGGCCTGCGCCGCTAGCTCGACCCGGAAGGGACCCGGGAGCCGTGAGGCGCCGGGATCAACTCATGTCCGGCTCCGGGGAGCGAGCCATCACCAGCGCCGACGAGAGGCGCATCCCCGTGCGAATACCCATCCATCCCGTGACCGTGAGGCCGCACGCGCCCTCCGCTGTGAGGCATGCGCGAGCCGAGCTCCGGGAACGCAGAGTCAACCAATGAACAACCTGGAGGCACCTGTGGCAATCAAGATGGACGCCGAGATCGGCGGCCAGTCATTCTCGCTCGAGGCCGGCAAGCTCGCCGAGCAGGCCGACGGCGCCGTGCTCGTGCGCTACGGCGACTCCGTGGTCCTGGCGACCGCGGTCTCGTCGACGCCCCGCGAGGGAATCGACTTCTTCCCGCTCACCGTCGATTACGAGGAGCGGATGTACGCAGCCGGCAAGATCCCCGGTGGCTTCATCAAGCGCGAGTCCCGCCCATCGGAGGCGGCCATCCTCGCGATGCGTCTCACCGACCGACCCATCCGACCGCTCTTCCCGAAGGGTTACAAGAACGACGTCCAGATCGTCCTGACGGTCCTCTCGACCGACCAGGAGAACGATCCGGACATCCTCGCCATCAACGGCGCGTCCGCCGCCCTCTCGGTCAGCAGCATCCCGTTCATGGGCCCCGTGGGCGCAGTGCGGGTCGGCTACATCGACGGGCAGTTCGTGACGAACCCCACCAACAGCCAGCTCGACGAGAGCCAGCTGGACCTGGTGGTGGCCGGGACCCGCGAGGCGATCATGATGGTCGAGGCCGGTGCCAAGATCCTGCCCGAGGCCACGATGGCCGACGCCATCGCCTACGGGCATGGTGAGCTCCAGAAGAGCATCGACCTGCAGGAGCGGCTGGTGGAGGCCGCAGGCAAGCCCAAGAAGATGCCGTTCCTCGGCCCCAAGGCCGATTCGGTCGTCAAGCTGGGCAAGGCGCTCGAGGAAGGGAGCGACTTCGTCGTCTTCGACCTCGAGACGACCGCCATGAAGCCGGAGAACGGCTACATCGTGGACATCGCCGCCCTGCGCGTGAGCGGCGGCAAGGTGGTCGACCGCTTCGAGTCGCTGGTCAATCCCGGCCGCTCGATCGTCGGGCACCAGATTCACGGTCTCGCCGACGAGGACGTGGCGAACGCCCCGACCGCCGCCGAGGTGCTCACCCGCTTCGCCGAGTGGGTCGGTGGATCGCCGCTCGTCGCGCACAACGTCGCCTTCGACGTGCCGTTCGTGCTGCGCCACCTCCCCAACGACGTTCCGTGGGCGCCGGCCGCCATCTACGACACGCTCGAGCTGGCCTACCAGCTCTACCCCGATGCCGGCAGCTACAAGCTCGCCGACCTGATGCGGTTCGTCTTCGGGCGTGACCATGGCGCGGCCCACCGCGCCATGCCCGACGCCGAGGCGACGGCCGACCTGTTCATCAACCTGACCGATGGGCTGGTCGATCGGCTGAACGCCGTCCGGGGCGACATCGCCGCCGAGATCCGGCGTGGACGCGAGAACTACAACCGCACCGAGCAGGGCGAGCAGATGGAGGACATCCGGCGCCGCCACGGCATCGGATCCGCCCTCATGGACGTCCTCACCAAGGCGACCGTGCGCGAGCTGGTGCTGTCGGAGAACGTCCGCATCGACGGTCGCGACACGACCACCATCCGCGCGATCAGCGTCGAGGTGGGGGTCCTGCCGAGGACGCACGGTTCCGGCATCTTCACGCGGGGACAGACGCAGGCGCTCTCCATCGCCACGCTCGGCCCGGGCAGTGACGTGCAGCGGCTCGACACCATCTCCCCGGAGACGGAGAAGCGCTACCTGCACCACTACAACTTCCCGCCCTACTCTGTGGGCGAGTCACGGCCGATGCGCGGCCCCGGCCGGCGCGAGATCGGTCACGGTGCGCTCGCGGAGCGGGCCCTGGTGCCCGTCCTGCCGAGCGTCGAGGAGTTCCCGTACGCGGTCCGCGTCGTCTCCGAGGTGGTCAGCTCGAATGGCTCGACCTCCATGGCCAGCACCTGTGGCAGCACGCTCGCCCTGATGGACGCCGGCGTGCCGATCACGGCGCCGGTCGCCGGGGCGGCCATGGGCCTCATCACCGATGCGGCGAGCGGGCGCTACGCGGTGCTGACCGACATCACCGGCAAGGAAGACGCGTACGGTGACATGGACTTCAAGGTGGCCGGCACCGCCGAGGGCGTGACCGCCCTGCAGATGGATATCAAGGTGTCGGGGATCACGAACGAGATCCTGCGCGACGCGCTGGAGCAGGCACGCGTGGCCCGCATGACGATCCTGGACAAGATGACCGCGGTCATCAGCGCCAGCCGCAGCGAGCTCTCACCGTACGCTCCGCGCATCACGACCATCAAGATCCCGGTCGACAAGATCCGCGACGTGATCGGCGCCGGCGGCAAGGTGATCCGGCAGATCACCGCCGAGACCGGTACCCAGATCAACGTCGAGGACGACGGCACCATCCAGATCGCGGCTACCGACGGGGAGGCCGCCAAGAAGGCGATCGCCTGGATCGAGGGGCTGACCAAGGACGTCGAGGTCGGCAAGGAGTACCTCGGCAAGGTGACCCGGATCATGAACTTCGGGGCCTTCGTCGAGATCCTGCCCGGCAAGGAGGGCCTGGTGCACATCAGCCAGCTCGCCGACTACCGGGTGCCGCGAGTCGAGGACGTGGTCAGCATCGGCGACGAGCTGATGGTGGTCGTGACCGAGATCGACCGCATGGGTCGCGTCAACCTCAGCCGCCGAGCGGCGATGGAGCGGCACATGGCGAAGACCGGGGCAGCCCAGGACTGACCTCCACCGGACCGATGGCGCCGCCGGCCCCGGCGGCGCCCGGCCGCCTCGCCCTCTGTACGATACGTGACGATGGGCACGGAGGGGCTA
Source organism: uncultured Chloroflexia bacterium (assembly GCA_963777045.1). Lineage (GTDB taxonomy): Bacteria > Chloroflexota > Limnocylindria > QHBO01 > QHBO01 > JAPSGM01. Next base: position 42,565 of record CAVZPD010000026.1, on the reverse strand, counting down.
CTGGCGGAGGTCGCCGCGGAGGTTCGCGCCTGCACGCGCTGTCCGCTGCACCGGGGACGCACCAACGCGGTCCCGGGTGAAGGGAACCCGCGCTCGGACGTCCTCCTGGTGGGCGAGGGCCCGGGCGCTCGCGAGGACGCCACCGGACGCCCGTTCGTCGGCCCGGCCGGCCAGCTGCTCAGCCAGCTGCTGCAGTCGATCGGCTGGGAACGGGAGGACGTCTTCATCGCCAACGTGGTGAAGTGCCGTCCGCCGGGAAACCGCGATCCTGAGCCTGGCGAAGTCGACGCCTGCCGCGGCTACCTCGAGCGCCAGGAACTCGCCCTCGACCCGGCGGTGATCGTCACCCTCGGCCGGCACTCCCTCCGTCGCTACCTGCCCGACGCCCGGATCTCGGGGGCGCACGGCAGCCTGCGCCGAATGGGCGGCCGCTTCATCTTCCCGATGTACCATCCTGCTGCGGCGCTGCACCAGTCCTCGCTGCGCGAGACCCTCTTCGACGACATCCGCCGGCTGCCGGACGCGCTGCTCCACGCGCGAGGTGTGCTGGAGGCCGAGCGGAGCGAGTCAGCGCAGGCGATGGCTGCCGAACACGAGGCAGGCGACCATGCTGATCCGCAGCCACGCGATGCGGACCAGCTCACCCTCTTCCAGGAGTCCACATGACACAGACACTGCGCATCATCCCCCTCGGGGGCGTGGGCGAGGTGGGCAAGAACATCACCCTCATCGAGGCGGGGGGCGAGATCCTCGTCGTCGACTGCGGCCTCGCCTTCCCCGAGCCGGAGATGCTGGGCATCGACCTGGTGATCCCCGACGTCACCTACCTAGAGGAGAATCGCGATCGCGTTCGCGCCATCGTGCTCACCCACGGTCACGAGGACCACACCGGAGCGCTGCCCTACGTGCTGCCGAAGATCCCCGGGACGCCCGTCTACGCCAGCCGGCTGACGCGGGGCCTGGTGACCGGGAAGCTGAAGGAGCACAAGCTCCTGGACAGCACGCCGCTCGAGCTGCTCGAGCCAGGGGTTGAGACGCGCATCGGGTCGTTCACGCTCCTGCCCTTCCGGGTCAACCACTCCATCCCCGACGGACTCGGCTTCGCCATCACCACGGCCGCCGGCACGCTGGTCCACACCGGTGACTTCAAGTTCGACTACACCCCGCCCGACGGCCGCCGCGCCGACCTGGGGCTGATCGCCGAGATCGGCAACCGGGGCGTCGACTTCCTCCTCTCCGACTCGACGCGCGCCGAGAAGGAGGGCTACACGCAGTCAGAGATGACGGTGGGGGAGTCGCTCCACAAGCTCATCGGCTCCGCGCCCGGACGGGTGATCGTCGCGACGTTCGCGTCGAACATCGGCCGGGTACAGCAGGTGCTCGACGCCGCCTGGGCGCACGGCCGCAAGATGGTCGCACTGGGGCGCAGCATGGAGCAGAACATCGCCATCGCCGTGGAGCTCGGCTACCTCGATCCGCGCGACGGCACGCTGACCCGCAAGGACGCCCTGCAGCGCCTGGCCAACGAGGAGCTGGTGGTGATGACCACCGGGTCGCAGGGCGAGCCGATGTCGGGCCTGACCCGCATGAGCAACCGCGACCACCGCAACATCACCATCGAGCCGGGCGACACCGTGATCGTCTCGGCCTCGCCGATCCCCGGCAACGAGGAGGCCGTGGCGCGCACCATCGACAACCTCTTCAAGGAGGGGGCGATGGTCCACTACGAGCCGATGGTGCACTGCCACGTCTCGGGCCACGGGTCGCGCGAGGAGCTGAAGCTGATGCTGACCCTGGTCAGGCCGCGCAACTTCATCCCGATCCACGGCGAGTACCGCATGCTCGTGCAGCACGGCCTGCTCGCCGAGTCGGCCGGGGTACCGGTGGATGGCATCTTCGTGCTCGAGAACGGCCAGGTGGTGGAGTTCGATGGGAAGAAGGCGAAGCTGGCCGGGTCGGTGCCGGCGGGTGCGGTCCTGGTCGACGGCATCGCCGCCATCGATGGGATCGACGGCGTGGTCCTCCGCGATCGCCGCATGCTCGCCTCCGACGGCGTGGTGATGGTGGCACTCACCGTCGACCAGGCCACGGGCCAGCCGGTATCGGGGCCGGACCTGGTGGGCCGCGGCTTCCTGCACGATCCCGACGATCCGGTGATGGCCGCCGCGCGCGCCCATCTCCTCGACGCGCTCCGGCACCCGAGCAGGGACGATCGCGCGGCCGAGGCCGGCTACCTCAAGACGAAGATCCGCGACGAGCTCTCGCGCTACTTCTTCGAGCGGACCAAGCGCCGGCCGATGATCTTGCCGATCGTGCTGGAGGTCTAGCCCGTGCCCGCCCGCCGCAGCTCGAGCACACCGCGCCGCCGGAGCAGGCGGCGTCGGCGCACGACGACCTTCAACATCTCGGGGAGGGTCATCCGCGAGCTGCTGGCGCTGGTCCTGGTCATCCTCGCCATCATCAGCGTCATCGCCCTCTTCGCGCCGGAGGCCGGCTTCTTCGTCAAGCCGTGGCACCGGGCGCTGGCCTTCACGCTGGGCTGGGGCATCGCCTTCGCCGGCCCGCTGCTGGCGGGCTTCGCGCTGATGCTCTGGATGAAATCGATGCCGTCGGAGCGATGGATGGCCGCCAGCGGCGCGGCAATGGTCGCCCTTACCCTGCTCGGAATGTTCCACCTCGCGGCGGGCGGGGGTGAGGAGCTGGTCACGCAGGAGGAGGGCGGCGGCGCCATCGGCTTCGCGGTGAGCGCGTTCCTCGAGGGCGCGATCGGGCCGGCCGGCGCCTGGGTAGTGCTGGCGTTCTTCTTCGTGGTCGGGCTGCTGCTCTACTTCAACATGACGGTGGGTGACCTGGTGGCCGCGTGGCTGCAGCGCCGCGAGGAGCGTGCCGAGCTTGCGGAGATCGAGGCTCGGCGGGCTGCGGCGGCCGAGCGACGAGCTCGCCCCGAGGCACCGCCGCCGCCGGCGCCCGAGCCCCACGCCCGCGGTCTGCTGGGGCGCGTTCGCGACGCCCTGAGCGGGGGAGACGACGACGACGAGCCGGTGATCGTCCGCCGCGCCCGCCCCGAGCTGGCGCCGGCCGTCACGCCACCGCGCAAACCTGCCCCCGGTCCCATGGCGCAGCTGCCGGCCCCGGACACCGACGGCGGCGGCGAGGCCGATGAGGCAGCCGCCGAGCTGGAGGGCACCGAAGCGCAGCACCTGGCCCAGGTGGGGGCCCACGGAGCGCCCGACGCGGCCCTCGAGCCGAGCCAGCGGGTCTGGGAGCTGCCCGAGATGGGGATCCTGGCCGATGCCCCGGCGAGCTCGGCCGCGCAGCTGGACCTCACGTCCAAGGGCCAGCGCATCCGCGAGACGCTCGCGCACTTCGGGATCGGGGTCAAGGTGGCCCGCATCCAGGAGGGCCCGGTCGTGACGCAGTACGCGCTCGACGTGGAGCCCGGGATCAAGCTCAGCCGGATCGAGGGGCTGGCCGACAACCTGGCCCTGGCGTTGGCAGCGCGCTCGATCCGCATCGAGGCCCCCATCCCCGGGGAGCCGTACGTCGGGATCGAGATCCCCAACAGCGCCTTCGACCTGGTGACGCTCAAGGAGGTGCTGGCCAGCAAGAACTTCGAGGACCTCGGCGCGCGCAGCCAGCTCGCCTTCGCGCTCGGGCAGGACGTGGCCGGCCAGCCGTTCAGCGCCGACCTGTCGAAGATGCCGCACGTGCTGATCGCCGGCGCGACCGGCTCCGGCAAGAGCGTCTGCGTCAACGCCATCATCTGCTCGCTGCTGATGCGGGCCACGCCGGCCGAGGTCAAGCTGATCCTCGTCGACCCGAAGCGGGTGGAGATGGCGCAGTACAAGGGCATCCCGCACCTGCTGACCGAGGTCATCGTGGACTCGGAGAAGGCAGTCAATGCGCTGAAGTGGACGGTCGGCACCATGGAAGGCCGCTACCACGAGTTCGCACAGCGTGGCGTCCGGAACATCGCCGGCTACAACGAGGCGCTGCGGCCCGGCGAGCCGCGGATGCCGTACATCGTGATCGTCATCGACGAGCTGGCCGACCTGATGATGGTCTCGGCCTTCGAAGTCGAGTCGACCATCACCCGCATCGCGCAGCTGGCGCGAGCGACCGGGATTCACCTGGTGGTCGCCACGCAGCGCCCATCGGTCCAGGTCATCACCGGGCTGATCAAGGCCAACATCCCGAGCCGGATCGCGTTCGCCATGACCTCCGGCGTCGACAGCCGAACGATCCTGGACACGACCGGCGCCGAGGACCTGCTGGGCCGCGGCGACATGCTCTACCAGCCGATCGACGCGCCACGTGCGGTCCGCCTGCAGGGCGTCCTTGTGACCGATGCGGAGATCGAGGACGTCGCGCGCCACTGGCGGGGCCAGGGCGGACCGCAGTACCGCAGCGAGATCACCGCTCCGAAGCGCGACGGGAAGCCGGGTGGCCGGCCCGGCGAGGATGACGATGGCGACGACGCGGACGCCCTGCTGACGCAGGCCGTCACCATCGTGCGTCGATCCGACAAGGCATCGGCCAGCCTGCTGCAGCGGCGGCTCCGCATCGGCTACGCGCGAGCCGCGCGCATCCTGGACCAGATGGAGGATCGCGGCATCGTGGGTCCCGCGGACGGGAGCCGCTTCCGGGAAGTCCTCGTCACAACCGATGGCTGGGGCGGCGACGTGGCGCCGGACGAGGACGAGGCGTGAGCGAACAGGAGCAGCACAAGCTGGGGGACGTCCTGCGGGCCGCCCGGGAGGCGCGGGGCGTCGACCTGCCGCGGGTCGAGCGCGATACGAAGATCCGCGCACGCTACCTCTCGGCGCTGGAGCACGGCGACTACCGGGAGCTGCCCGGCGCCGTCTACACCAAGGGCTTCCTGCGCAACTACGGCTCGTACCTCCACCTGGACACCGACTACCTGGTCGACCTCTACCGCCTCGAGAGCTCGGCCGCGAGCGCCGAGCGGCCCTCGGTCCAGCCACCGCCGCGGCCGATCACCCGGAGGAGGGGACGCGCCTTCGTGATCACGCCGGGAGCGGTCCTGGCCGCGTTGCTCACGGTCGGCGTGGCGCTCTTCATCGTCTACCTGGTCAGCGAGTTCGTGACCTTCGCCGGGACGCCGGACCTGCGCGTGACCGACCCGGCCGGCGACGTGAGCGGGTACACGGGGGACGAGTACGTCTTCCAGGGCGTGACCGAGCCGAACGCGCACGTCGTGGCCGAGACCGCCTCGCGCAAGACAGAGACCGATGCCGACGCCGACGGCGTCTTTCGGGTCACGGTCCCACTGCGGCCCGGGGCGAACGTGGTGACCCTCGTGGCCAACGACCCGCTGACCGGCCGCGACAGCTCCCAGGTGAGCCGCACGATCCTGGTAGGTGAGGCCGCCGGCAGTGCCGCGCCATCGCCCGGCGAGGCGCTCGCCCTGGCCGAGCCAGCTGACGGCGCCACGTCGGCCTCGCCGCTCACGATAGCCGGCACGGCGCCCGCGGGTGCCGAGCTGACGGTCAGCGCCGAAGCCGACGCCGCTCCCCCGGTCGGCTTTACCGTAACGTCCCTCTCCGGTGAGTCGATCCCGATCCCGAACAGCCTGCCCCTGGCGCCGGAACCGGTCACGCTCTCTGCGGATGCGGCGGGGGCCTTCAGCGGCAGCATCGACCTGCCGCCGGGCACCTGGACCGTCTCCGTGGCCGTTGGTGCCAACGGCGGGCTGCAGCCGATCAGCCGTAGCGTGGTGATCTCGCCGCCGGCCGGCCTGGCCGGCACGCTAACCGTGTCGGGCGCGCCCTCCTACCTGGAGGTCGACGAGGACGGCACCGGGCGCAACGGCGTCTCCGGCAAGGTCGCTGAGCCGGGCACTGAGATTGCGCTCAGCGCGGAGGAGTCGCTCCGCATCCGGGTCGGCAATGCGGCTGCGGTGGGGCTGGTCATCAACGGCATCGACCTGGGGGTCATGGGCGCGCAGGGCGCCGTGGTGGAGTGGCGGATCACCCGCTCCTGAGGCGGGGCGTGCGGCCGGCGCTCGCATCGGTCCGCCCTGGTGGGCGAAGATAGACGCGTCATGGCAGATGCATCGTTCGACGTTGTCAGCGACTTCGACCAGCAGGAGCTGGTGAACGCGCTCGACCAGGTGCGCCGCGAGGTCGCGACGCGCTACGACTTCAAGGGGGCCAAGGTGAGCCTGGAGCTCGGCAAGGACGAGATCATCCTCCAGGCCGATGACGAGTACCGCGCCAGCGCCGTGAAGGACCTGCTGCAATCCAAGGCGGTGCGCCGCAACCTGTCGCTCAAGATCTTCGACTGGGGCAAGCTCGAACCCGCAGCGGGCGGGACGGTGCGCCAGCACATCGCGCTCAAGCGGGGACTGACGAGCGAGCAGGCGAAGGAGCTGAGCAAGCTGATCAGGGAGAACTTCCCGAAGGTGAAGCCCGCCATCCAGGGCGACGCGGTGCGCGTCTCCGGCAAGAGCCGCGACGAGCTGCAGGCCGTCATCGCGCACCTGCGCGGGCTCGACTACCCTGTCGCGCTCCAGTTCGAGAATTACCGCTGAGGAGGCTTCCAAACCGATGCTTCCGACACCCACCGAAGCCGAGCTCGAGGTCGCGGGCGCACGCCTCGGCGACCTGCTGCTCGAGCATCGCTGGCGGCTGGCGACTGCCGAGTCTTCTACCGGCGGCCTGATCGGCCACGCCATCACGCTCGTCCCCGGTGCCTCGCGCTACTACGTGGGCGGGGTCATCAGCTACTCGAACACCGCCAAGGAGGTGGAGCTGGGCGTGCCGCACGAGATGATCGTCGAGCACGGCGCCGTGTCGGCCGAGGTGGCGCAGGCGATGGCCGAGGGCGTGCGCACCCGCTTCGGCGTGGAGATGGGGGTGGCCGTGACCGGGATCGCCGGGCCCGAGGGTGGCACGCAGGGCAAGCCGCTCGGGACCCACTACGTCGCCGTCTCGCTGCGGGGTCATCCGGATCGCGTGGAACACCACCTCTTACCGCACGGTCGCGACGGGAACAAGTCCGCGGCTGCCATGCTCGCCCTGGAGCTGGCGATCGAGCAGCTGAACTCCGCGCACCGGCCCGCGTAGGGCCTCGCACAGATGGTGCGTCGAGGCGAGCGGATCCACGTCATCGGGATTGCCGGCTCCGGCGCCGCGGGCGTGGCGCTGCTGGCCCATCACGAGGGTGCCCTCATCGACGGCTGCGACGCCGACACGCCGTCGCCCTACACGCCGCCGCTCGACGCGGCCGGGATTCGCGTCATCTCCGGCCACGATCCGTCCCACCTCGAGGGCGTGGAGCGCGTCGCCATCACGCCCGCCCTGCGTGCGCACCAGGACCTGCCGGAGCTCGTCGCGGCGCGAGAGCGCGGCATGGCAGTGGTGCCGTGGCAGACGCTGCTGGGCGAGATGATGTCGATGCCCGGGCGGATCGGCCTTGCCGTCACCGGGACGCACGGGAAGTCAACGACGACCGCACTGCTCGGTCACCTGCTGGTCAGCGCCGGGCTGGACCCGGCGGTGGAGGTGGGAGCCTTCATGGCCGGCTGGGGCGCATCGGTGCGGCCCGGTGGGGGAGCACCATTCGTGGTGGAGGCGGACGAGTTCGGCGACAACTTCCTGCACTACCACCCCGCAGGCGCCATCGTGACCAACGTGGAGATGGACCATCCCGACTACTTCGCAGACCGGGAGGCAGTGCTGGCGAGCATGGAGCGATTCGTGCGAGGGATGGGGGAGAGCGAGGCCCTGGCCGGACGGCTGCTGCTCGTCGCGGCCGAGGATCCCGGCACGCGCGACCTGCTGGCCCGCCTGACCGACTGGGACGGGAAGGTCGTTCGCTACGGCCCGGGCGGAGACGTGGAGGCCACCAACGTGACCTTTGCCGGTGGCGGCGCGCGCTTCGAGCTGCTCGGGCGCTCGTTCGTCTCGCCGTTGGCGGGCCGGCACAACGTGCTGAACGCCACCGCGGCGTTGGTCCTCGCGCGCGAGGTGGGCGCCGACCCCGACCTGCTGGTTGATGGCCTGCGCACCTTCCCGGGAGCGGGACGTCGTATGGAGCTCATCGCAGATACGGCGGGGGTGATCGTGTACGACGACTACGGGCACCATCCAACCGAGGTCCGCGCAGCGCTGTCTGCCGCGCGCCAGAAGGTGGGGGAGCGGCGCCTGTGGGCCGTCTTCGAGCCGCACATGTACTCGCGGACCGCGCTCCTGTTCGACGAGTTCACGATGGCCTTCACCGATGCCGACGAGGTCGTCATCTGCGACATCTTCGCCTCGCGCGACACCGATGAGGCGCTGCGGGCCACGTCTGCCGAGGCGCTCGCCGACGGCATCGAGCGGGCCTCGGGCATTCCCGCCATTGCCACCGGAGGCGCCGATGCCACCGCCCGCTACGTCGCGGACCACCTCCGCGCCGGCGACGCGGTGCTAGTCATGGGCGCGGGCAAGTCCTACCGCATTGCGCGTGACCTCAGCGTTGCCCTGGCAGCCGGCGTGCTCGACGCGTCACGGACGTTGCCGTGAGCGGCGCACGGGTGGCCGTCCTGGCGGTGATCCTGGCGATCGGGGTGGCGGTCGTCGACCAGGGTCTCGTTCGGCTGGTTGACGCCTCCGGCGCGCGCGACCAACCGGCGGTGGTGCTGGTCCTGCTCCTCTCCGCCTTCCTGGGTCTCCTGACCGCGGTCGTCGCTCGCGCGCTCGACCTGCCCGGGGCCATCGCGCCCACCGCGCTGGTGCTGGGCTGGATCGTGGTTCCGCCGGCGCTGGGCGCCATCCCCAGCGAGGCCACGGACCTGTTCTCCGGGGACGCGGCGCTGGCGGCCGCCGAGGCGGTGGCGCTGGCGGTCGCCGTCGTCTCCGCCGCGGTGACCCTGGCCGTCTCCGGACGCTACGACTGAGCTGGGAGCAGGTAGAGGGCGAAGACGAGGCCGGCCTCGGTGGTGATCGCGTGCCTGGTGCGCTCCGCCATCCGCAGCCACGCGCCCGCTTGGAGGTCGTGCTGGTCTCCGTCAACCATCAGCTCTCCGCCGCCGCTGAGGACGTGGACGATGGCTGGTCGCGCCGCCGCGTGTTCGGAGAGGCGCTCGCCGCCGGCCATGGCGAAGAGCACCAGCTCGACGCCGTCTGCGTCCGACAGCGTCTGGCTGTGGATACCGCGCGCGGGAATCGGCGCCTCACGCGCGAGGTCCGGAATGAAGGCATATCGGTTGCCGCTCATGCGCCAACCATACTCCGCCGCGTCCCGGGGTCCTGGTAGTTGCATACGCAACTAGGGCGTGGCATGATCCCCGCATGCCAGCCATCACCGTCGACGACATCACGATCCTGCCGCGCATTCCGGCACCCGATCCGGCGAACGCCCGTCAGCGTGCGGTCAAGGGGGTCACCACCGCGCCACGCGGCTTCGAGGGAGAGGGGTTTCCGGTGCGACGCGCATTCGCAGGCGTGGACCTGGCAGATCTCGACCCGTTCGTACACATGGACCAGATGGGCGAGGTCGAGTACGCGCCCGGCGAGCCGAAGGGCACGCCATGGCATCCGCACCGTGGCTTCGAGACGGTGACGTACATCATGGACGGCACGTTCGAGCACAGCGACTCGAACGGGGGTGGGGGAGTGATCACCAACGGCGACACGCAGTGGATGACCGCCGGCGCAGGGATCCTGCACATCGAGAAGCCGCCGGAGGCGCTGGTCGTCAGCGGGGGCTTGTTCCACGGCATCCAGCTCTGGGTCAACCTGCCACGCACGCAGAAGTGGGCGCCGCCTCGCTACCAGGACATCCGCGCGACGCAGGTCGCGCTCCTGGCATCGGCCGATGGGGGAGCCCTCGTCCGCGTCATCGCCGGCGAGCTGGCGGGTCACGGCGGCCCCGGCATCACCTACACCCCCATGACGCTGCTCCACGCCACGCTGAGCCCCGATGCACGTCTCGCGCTGCCCTGGCGTGCGGACTACAACGCCCTGGTCTACGTGCTGGCGGGCCACGGTACCGTCGGGACGGAGTCGCGGCCTGTCGAGACGGGGCAGCTGATCGTATTTGGCCCGGGTGACGTCATCTCCGTCGCCGCTGCACGCGGCCAGGAGAGCCGGAACCCGAACCTGGACGTGCTCGTCCTCGGCGGCTTGCCGATCCGCGAACCGGTGGCGTGGATGGGCCCCTTCGTCATGAACACTCGTGCAGAGGTGGTGCGCGCCTTCGAGGACTATCGGGCGGGGCGGCTCGGGACGATCCCCGCCGTGCACGGTGCGCCAACCCACGTCGTCGAATCACGAGCCGATACGGCCGGCTAGACTGCCTACATGCAGCGCATGCATCGGGCCCTGATCCTGTTCGCCGTCATGACCCTGGCCGTCCTGTCGGCGTGCGGCAGCACGACCGGGGGCGTGCGCACCATCTCGCCCGATCAGGCGGTCGCGGACCTTGGCTCGCGCACCGTTATCGACGTCCGGACGCCCGCCGAGGTGGCCGAGGGGACGATCGCGGGAGCCAAGAACATCGATTTCCAGGCAGCGGACTTCCGCAGCCGAATCTCCGAGCTCGATCGAAGCGGGAAGTATCTCCTCTTCTGTCGCACGGGCAACCGATCGGCCCAGGCGGCAGCCGTCATGGAGAACCTCGGCTTCACCGACGTGGTGGACGCGGGCGGCTTTGACGCCCTGGTGGCTGCCGGAGCGCCTACCGCTCCCTGACATCCCCCTTCCGTCGGCTTCGTCCGCTGAGCGTCTGCGCGGTGTTGACGGCCGCGACGAGCGATGCCCCGCCGATGATGTTGCCGATCAAGGTCGGCGCGAAGTAGCCACCGAGATAGGCACTCCAGCTGGTTGCGCCGTCCAGGACGGCATAGATCGCCTCGACCGATCCGGCCACGATGTGGGTCAGGTCACCGATGCCGACGACGTACGTGATCACGATGATCACCCACAGGCGACTGCCCCCGCTCAGCGGTAGGAGCCAGACCACCAGCGCGATGAGCCAGCCGGCCAGTACGCCGCGCACCAGGATGGACGGCCAGTCGCCCTGGACCGCGAGGGCGCCAATGGCCCCGAACGCCTCCTGGACATGCGGCGCAAACGGTGCGGTCGCCCACAGGACCCACGCGAAGGAGGCAACCCCCACCAGGTTGGCCGCCAGCACGACGGCCCACACGCGGCCCGTACCGATCAGCGTCTCGCGGTCGAGCCGCGAGAGGAGCGGCACCACCGCCGTGAGGGTCGTCTCGGTGAAGAGCTCCTGGCGTCCCAGGACCACGATCGTGAAGCCAAGCGCATAGCCAAAACGCCAGAGCAGGGGAGTCCACGCCTCGTCGGCCGGGAGGTAGGCGCGCAGCAGGCCCTGGGCGAGCAGCGAAAAGCCCATCGAGAGCCCCGCGGCCAGCCCCGACCAAGCGAGTGCGCTGGACGGTCGCTGGAGCTCCTCCTCGCCTTCGAGGTTGATCGCCTCGTGGATCACCTGGACGGGCGGCCGGGAACGTGCCTCAGCCTGCTCCCGTTCCCGCTGATCCAGCTCTGCTCCCTGGGGCATGTGTGCCGCCGGCGTGCAAGTGGTGAACCAGCAGCGCGCTCAGGGCAGGAATCCGCGGAGGATCGAAGGCGATGAGCCCGGACATGACCGAGCCGGCCCCTTGTGCCGCGTGATAGGTTTTCCTCCGAGGGAACGGGGTTCTTCGATGGAGTTTGGCGTGCTGGGCCCGCTGCGCATGCGCGTCAAGGGCGAGTGGATCCAGCTCGCCGGTGCGAAGCAGCGGGCGGTGCTGGGCATGCTGCTGGTCAACGCCAACCGGATGGTGCCATCCGAACAGCTGCTGGAGGAGGTGTGGGGGGAGCGACAGCCCACCGCCGGGATACGGACCCTGCGCTACCACGTGTCAAAGTTGCGGGATTCGCTGGACCCCGACCGACAAGCGGGCGACGGGAGCCTGCTCAAGACCCAGAGCGGTGGCTACGTGCTGCTGGTAGGGGACGGCGATGTCGATGCCCAGCGGTTCGAGCGGCTCGCGGCCGAGGGGGCAAGGGCGTTCGCGGCGAGACGCTTCCCGGAGGCGAGGTCCCGATTGCACGAGGCATTGGCCCTGTGGCGCGGCGACGCCCTTGACGAGTTCCGCTACGAATCGTTCGCGCAAGCGGAGATCGCGCGGCTAGAGGAGAAGCGTCTGTCATGCCTCGAGAACCGGATCGCCGCCGACCTCGAACTGGGCCAGCACCGTGAAGTGGTCGCCGAGCTGCGCGAACTGACGACACGCTGCGGCGAGCAGTGCCTGTGGGCGACGGGCAGCACCAGCCTGGTTGATCTGGCGAGCCAGGCTCGGGCCTGGTCCTCGCGCCGATCGAGTCTGGCGGCCACTTACCGCGCCGACGCCGCGCGGCGTCGGCAGATTCAGCCGTCTACCGTTCGAGTTGAGCGGCCAGGTGCTCTCCGGTGAGCGTCGAGCGGGCCTCCGCCACTCGGCGGCGATGGTGTCGAACAGGAGCGAGCCTTTGCCCGACCCCGAGACGCCCGTGAAGACGGTCAGCCGCCGCTTCGGGATCTCGATGCTGATGTTCTTCAGGTGTTCTCGCGAGCGCCGTGAACACGGATCAGATCGTGGCAGTGCGTCCCGCAGTGGGGGACTTGACACCGTTACGTCCTGCGTTAACTATTCACTGCATGCAACGAGCTCGCGTCTTCGATGCTCTTTCCGACTCGACGCGCCGGCGGGTCATCCAGCTGCTCGGCTCGGGCCCGATGCGTGCCGGCGACCTGGCGGCCGCGACTGAGCAGTCGCGTCCAGGGATGAGCCGTCACCTGCGGATCCTGCTGGCCGCCGGGGTGGTACAGGACGAGAGGGATCCTTCCGACGCGCGGCTGAGGATCTTCCGGTTGCGCCCAGAAGGGCTCGAGAGCGCTCAAACCTGGCTCGATGAGGTGCGCCACGAGTGGGACGCGCAGCTCGCCTCGTTCCGCGAGCAGGCAGATGGATCCGTACGCGAATGAACGAGCGAGTCATTTCGTCCGAGGTCGAGGTTGGACTCGAACCTGCCGCGGCGTTCGAGGTATTCACCAAGGAGCTGGACTACTGGTGGTTGCGCGGGCCCATCAACAACTGGGATGCGGCGCGGGTCGCCGAGATGCGCTGCGAGCCAGGAATCGACGGACGGCTGCTCGAGATCTACGACGAATCGCAGGGCGACACGCTGGAGCTGGCCCGAATCACCGCATGGGAACCAGGGCGGAGGCTTGCCTGGCGGAGCTCCGTTGACGACGTCCGCATCGAAGTGACATTCGAGCCGGCCGCCATCGGAACGAGAGTGCGACTTGTCGCGACGGTCCCTGATGGTGGCCGTGACATGGGCGGCACCAGCTTCATCCGGGTGACGCCTTCCTGGTTCTCCAGCTGGGCCATCGCGCGAAAGAATGCGCCGCCGAGCCCCCGCGAGCACGGACGGCTGGGCTTGGCAGTCTTCTACGCCGCTCCTGTCAGCGCCGCACTCTGGCTACGTGACACGTTCGGCTTCGAGCCGGCCATGGAGCTGCCGTCAGCGGAGGGCGAGGGCGAGGGCTGGCTGGAGCTGCGCGCCGGCAACGCGCCGCTGATGGTGTTCAAGAAGGAGCAGCCCGCACCGTCCGCGGCGTCGCAGTCCCACGTTCCGTGGGTGTTCGTCGACGACCTGGACGGCCACCTCGAACGCGCGCAGCGGCATGGTGCGCACATCGTCAGCGGAATCGACCAGCACGGGTACCGCGCTTACACGGCCGAGGATCTCGAGGGAAACCGTTGGCGGTTCGCCCAGGCGCGACCGACTATGCGTGTCTAAGGTCACATAACATATCTTTGGGGAAGTGCGGTCGGGACCTGTGGGGCCCGACCGCGACCCGGGACCCATGGTGCATCGTCTCGGCGCGCCGGGGCATCTACGCTCCCCTCATGAAGCGAACACATCCCGCATTCTGGGGCGCCGGCTGGGCCGGCCTGGCTGTCGGCGCGCTGATGTCGCTCATGGGCGTCCTGGACGCCAACGAGTCCGCGCGGCTGGCCGGCGGCTACGGCCTGATGCTCATGGGATCGGCCGTCTACCTGCTGGGCGGACTCGGTCTGCGCCAGGCACTGGTCAATCGCGCGGCGCGGAGCGAAGATCGGCGCTGCGTCGGCCGTTGGCGGCCGGGCCACGGCGAACCAGGCCTGAGCTGAAGCTCTAGGGTCCTCCCAGCGCGTCATCCCGCGACCGCTGCCGGCGGCGCGGGGCGGCGTTGCGCACCTCCGCGGCCATCGCCTCGGGCAGGTGGCCGTGCAGGCGGATGCCCGCCGCGGTGTAGTCCTCATCAACCTCGCCGGCTGACCTTGCGCGAGCCACCAGCTCGCCACGGGCGTACGGTACGACGGCGTCGACGCTCACCATCCGCGCCCGCAGCGCATCGGCGATCTGCTCCAGCAGTTCGGACAGTCCTTCGCCAGTCATGGCACTGACGAAGGCCGCCTGCGGGCTGGCCGGAACCGGTTCGGAGCGCAGGTCCGCGTCCAGCAGGTCGATCTTGTTGTAGACGGTGATGCGCGGCTTGTCTCCTGCGCCGATCTCGTCCAGGACCGATTGCACCGCCTGCTGCTGGCCCAGAAAGTCGGGATCGGCGGCATCGGCGACCTCCAGCAGCAGGTCGGCGCGGACGACCTCCTCCAGGGTGGCTCGGAAGGCGTCGACCAGGTCGTGCGGGAGCTTGTTGATGAAGCCCGACCGTGTCGGTGATGACGACGCGCAGGCCACCGGGCACAGTCACGGCCCGACTCGTCGGATCCAGGGTGGCGAAGAGCGTGTCGGCCGCGTAGACGTTTGCCTCCGCCAGCGCGTTGAGGAGCGTGGACTTGCCCGCGTTCGTGTAGCCGACCAGGGCGACCGTGGCCACCTCGGTCCGATCGCGCCGCCGGCTGGCGGTGGCGCGGTGCCGCCGCACGTCGCGAAGCTCGCCGCGCACCTTCTTGATCTTCTCGCGGATGATGCGGCGGTCGGTCTCCAGCTGGCTCTCGCCGGGTCCCCGGGTACCGATGCCGCCGGCGGTGCGCGAGAGGTGGGTCCACATCCGGGTCAGCCGCGGCAGGTGGTACTCGAGCGCCGCCAGCTCGACCTGCAGACGCCCCTCGCGAGTCTTGGCGTGCCGGGCGAAGATGTCGATGATCAGGGCCGATCGGTCCAGGACCTTGCAGTCGAGGAGCTTCTCCAGGTTGCGCTGCTGGGTGGCCGACAGCTCGTCGTCGACGACGAGCAGGTTGAAATCGCGCAGCGCCTTCTCGTCGCGCAGCTCGGTCGCGCGCCCCTTGCCGAAGTACCACGCCCTGTCGGCGGACTGCCGCCGCTGGGCGGCGCTTCCCACCACGCTGGCACCCGCCGCCTGCGCCAGCGCGCCGAGCTCCGCCAGGCTGCGCGACACGGGCCAGCGACCGTCCCCCGGATTGTCGAGGCCGATGAGGAACGCGCGCTCGGTGGGCGCAGTGAGGTCGATCAGTGTGCTGCGTGCAGGCATGCTGCCCCCATCGTAGCCCGACCCCTGCGGCGGGCTCCGGTGACCCGGGAGGTACTTTTCGCCTAGTGCGTCCGGGCACCCGGCTGTGCGATACCTGTTCGGTCTAGCCAGGGGGGCCAGGGAGATCCCGCATGGACGAGGGCATGGCGCCGTCGCGCGGCGCACGTCTGGCAACCCGCGAGGAGCGTGTCGGCCTGAGCTGGCGCCTGATGATCGCGCTCACTGCTGCCGCGGCTGCCGGCATCGGCGTCGACCGCATGCTCGTCGACACGATCGTCGCCTCGGCGGCGCGTGGCCTGCTGGCCGCGGGCGCGGCGGGCGTGCTCGTCGGGATCGCGCTCTGGGTGCTGGTGGTGCTGCCGCTGGCACGCTCGCGCGAGGATCTTCACCTCCGCTACGAGGCGGCCCTCGCGGATTCACTCTCCGATCCGCTGACCGGGCTCGGCAACCATCGCGCCTTCCAGGAAGAGCTGACGCGTCAGGTCGAAGCGTCGCAGCGCTACGGTACGCCGGTCTCGTTGGCGATCATCGACCTGGATGGCTTCAAGCAGATCAACGATCGCGGCGGCCATGCCCAGGGCGATCGGGCGCTCTCGCACTTTGGGCGCGTGGTCAACGCGTCCATCCGGCGCGTCGACCGCCCGTTCCGCGTCGGCGGCGACGAATTCGCCGTCCTCCTTCCCCACACCGATGCCGCAGGCGCGCGGACCGTCGTGCGCCGCCTGCTCGCCGCCGCCCTCCAGCCGGCGGACGCGCGGCGACGAGGGGCTGCACGTCTCCTTCTCGGCCGGAGTCTCCGCGCTGCCTTCCGCTGGCCATGCACGCGGGCGCAGCTCTACTCCCAGGCCGATACCGCCCTCTACCAGGCCAAGCACGGCGGACGCACCGAGGTCATCGTCTTCGACCCCACGGTCGATGCTGTCGAGCTCTCGCCCGACGCCGGCCACGCCATCGCGGAGGTCATCGCTCGCGGCCAGCTGCGCCCGGTCTACCAGCCTATCGTCGACCTGGCGAGTGGACGCGTGATCGGGATGGAGGGCCTGATCCGGCCGATCCCGCCGGCTCCGTTCGCTGATCCTGGCGCCCTTTTCGCCGCAGCGGCCGCCAGCGGCTACACCGTCCCACTGGACCTCGCCTGTTTCGAGGCGATCGTGCGCGGAGCGCGCTCGCTGGAGGCCGATCGCTTCCTGTCGATCAACCTCTCCCCCACCACCGTCGAGGCGCCCGAGTTCAACGCGGCAGTCCTCCAGAGCATCCTTGCGCGCTTCCACTTCGACCCTGCCCGGGTCGTCCTCGAGCTCACCGAGCGCGAGGAGGTGCAGGACGTCGCCCGGGCACGCGAGCGCCTGGAGGCATGCCGGCGCGCTGGCATGCGTCTCGCGGCGGACGACGTCGGCGCGGGCAACGCCGGACTGCGCCTGCTGAGCGAGCTGCAGTTCGACGTGCTCAAGGTCGACCTGGCGATCGTACGCCGCAGCTCGTCGAGCGCGACTGTCGAGCGCCGTCATCGAGTCCGTCGTCGCCCTGGCTTCTCGAACCGGCGCGATGGTCATCGGTGAGGGGATCGAAGAGGAGGCCCAGATCGCGCAGCTCGCCGCGCTCGGCGTCGGCGCCGGGCAGGGCTACCTGCTCGGTCGTCCGGGACCGATTTCCGGCACGGCATGCCGGAACGGACGGAGATGCGGGTGTCGCCGCGCACGTCGCGGCCCCCGGACCTTCGGTGCGCGCCAGCGAGCCGCCACCGTCGATCAACGACTGGCGCCGATCGCTGGGACTGCCGGTCACCTGACCTTCCAGCAGCGTCCCGGCGGGCAGCATCCGCGCAGCATCTCGGTCGCCCGTGCGACGAGGGAGGGGTCATTCGCCGCTCCTTCCCCGGCATCCAGCCATACGATGCGCGTTTCGCGGCGGAACCAGCTCAGCTGGCGTTTGGCGTACTGGCGGGTATGCCGCGCCGTGACCTCCACTGCCTCGCTCGACGACCACTCCCCCGCCAGGACCCGCATCGCCTCGCGATAGCCGTGGCCGGTCATGGGCGGCAGCTCCGGGCCGTATCCGCGATCCCTGCAGCACGCGCACCTCGTCCAGCAGGCCGCCGCTGAACATGGCGGCGGCTCGGGCCTCGATGCGCCGGTAGAGCACCTCGCGCGGGCGCCGAATGCCGAGCATCGCGACGCTGGCCGGGGTAAGGTGCGGCGGTGACGATCCACGCTCCCCCGCCCTGCGCCTCGACCCGCTCCAGGGCGCGGAGCACGCGTCGCGCATTGCGCAGGTCGGTGCGTTCGGCCGCCTCTGGCGCCGAGTCGTCGCAGGCGTTCGGCGAGCGCAGCCAGGCCCTCGGCCTCCATCTCGTCGACCAGCCGCCGCCGCGTCTCCGCGCGACCGCGGTTGCGCGGCGAGGTCGTAGCCGTCGACGAGCGCGCGGACGTACAGGCCGGTGCCGCCGACGACGAGCGGCAGCCGCCCCCGCTCGGCGATCTCTGGCAGCGGCCGCGAGCGGCGTGCCAGCCAGTCCGCCAGGGTGAAGGGCTCGTCCGGATCGACCAGGTCCAGGAGGTGGTGTGGACCGCCTGCCGATCTGCCGCCGAGGCTTGGCGCTGCCGACGTCCATCCCGCGGTAGACCTGTCGAGAATCGGCGACGAGGATCTCCATCGCCTCGTGCGCCGCCAGGGCCATGGCGAGGTCGCTCTTGCCGGAGCCTGTCGGACCGACCAGAGCCGCGATCGGCGGAGCTGCCTCCCGGTTGGTTGGTGACGCCATCGGCCCGACCGCCGTCAGACCTCGTAGACGCGCTGTACCTGTTCCACGGAGGTGGCCCGGCCGCTGGATCGGTTGATGCCGAGCACCACCGCATTGAAGCTGACCGGCCCATCGGCCACCTGGAAGCGCGTGGGCAGGTGGGTCAGGAAGCGCGGCAGGACGGTCTCAAGGCTGAAGCCGATGACCGAGTCACGCGGCCCGGTCATGCCGATGTCGCTGATGTACGCGGTTCCTTTGGGCAGGACCCGCGCATCCGCGGTGGGAACATGGGTATGCGTGCCCACCACGCCGCTGACGCGGCCGTCCAGGAACCAGCCCATGGCGTTCTTCTCGCTGGTGATCTCGCATGGAAGTCGACGAGCCGGATGGGTGGCAGGGGTTCCGCCGCCTCGTCGAGCAGGCGGTCCATGGCCTCGAACGGCGAGTCGAGCTGGTTCATGAAGACGCGGCCCATGATGTTGACCACCGCCACGTGCTCCCCGTCCGGCAGCTCGTGCACAAGCCAGCCTCGCCCGGGCGCGGCATCCGGGTAGTTGAGCGGCCGCAGCACCGGACGGTCGGTGTCGAGATACTCGTACACCTCGCGCTTGTCCCAGATGTGGTTGCCGCTGGTGATCACGTCGATGCCATGGCCGAAGAGCTCCTCCGCGAGGCTCGGCGTGAGGCCCGCGCCGGCGGCCACGTTCTCGCCGTTCGCAATCACCATGTCCAGGTCGAGCTCCGCACGCAGGTCAGCCAGGTTGTGGCCGATGGCCTGCCGGCCCGGCTTGCCGATGATGTCGCCGATGACCATGCACCGCAGCGTTGCGGCGCGGTCGGTCATCGGGCGTAGTCGACGGCGCGCGTCTCGCGGATGACCGTCACCTTGATCTGGCCCGGGTACTGGAGCTGATCCTCGATCCGCTTGACGACGTCCCGCGCCAGCGCGACGAGGCCAGGTCGTCCACGTCCTCCGGCCTCACCAGGATCCGGATCTCGCGGCCGGCCTGGATGGCGTAGCAGCGTTCGACCCCCGGGAAGCTGAGCGCGATCTCCTTCAGGTCGTCGAGGCGCTTCACGTAGTTGTCGAGGCTCTCGCCACGGGCGCCAGGGCGCGAGGCGCTGATGGCGTCCGCGATCTGGACGACGGTGGCCTCGACCGTTTCCTGCTCCACCTCCTGGTGGTGAGCGGCGATGGCGTTGAGACGACCGGGCTGATGCCGTAGCGCGCGGCGATGTCCGCCCCGATCTGCGCGTGCGGCCCCTCGACCTCGTGGTCGACCGCCTTGCCGATGTCGTGCAGCAGGCCGCCCTTCTTGCTCTCGTTGACGTTCGCGCCGATCTCGGCGGCGAGCAGCCCGGATAGCCGCGCCGTCTCGATGCAGTGGTTCAGGACGTTCTGTCCGTAGCTGGTGCGGTACTTGAGCCGGCCGAGCAGCTTGATCAGCTCGGGATGCAGGCCGGGCACGCCCGCATCGTAGGCGGCCTGCTCCCCCGCCTGCCGCATCATCGTCTCGATCTCGGCGCGGCACTTCGCGACCGTCTCCTCGATCCGGCCGGGTGGATGCGTCCATCGCTGATGAGCTTGGTGAGCGCGATGCGCGCGACCTCGCGGCGAACCGGGTCGAAGCCGGAGACGACGACCGCCTCCGGCGTATCGTCGACGATGAGGTCGACGCCGGTGGCCTGCTCCAGCGCGCGGATGTTGCGCCCTTCGCGGCCGATGATGCGGCCCTTCATCTCTTCGCTCGGCAGGTGGACGACGGTGACCGTCGCCTCGGAGGTGTATCGGCGGCGATGCGCTGCATGACCGTGGTCAGGATCCGCCGCGCCTGATCGTCGCCCTCTTCCTGGGCGCGCCGCTCGATCACGGACCCGCCGCCGCGCATCCGCCCGGCGCCTCGTCCACGATCTGCTGGATCAGGCTCTGCCGCGCTTCCGCGCGGAAAGGCCGCTCACCCGCTCCAGCTCCCGAGCAGTTGCCGCTGGTGCATCTCGTTGAGCCGGGCCCGCTCCAACCTCCAGGTCGCGTTGGCGCTCGGCGACTTCGGCCTCGCGCCGCTCGAAGGCCTCCAGCTTGCGATCCAGGCTCCGGACCGATCGAGGAGGAGGCGCTCCTGGCGCTGCAGGTCGGCCCGCTTCTCACGCGCCTCCTCCTCGGCGGTCGCTGCGCCTTGAGGACCTCGTCCTTGCCCTCGAGGACGATCTCCTTCTGCTTGGCGCGTGCCTCTGCGACGACCCGTTCCGCGTAGGTCTCGGCATGCCGGACCGCCCTGGCGGCCAGGTAGCGACGGGCAACGTAGCCGATCGCGACGCCCACCACCAGGGCGCCGAGCGCCGCAAGGATGGCGACGACTGTGTCGATCATCGGCTCCTCCGTGGCTGGAGCCCGCATGGGCGGCTGTCGAAACCTCGGGCGCCGGCGTCCGGCGCGCCGGACGGTAGCGTCAAGGCGATGTGAAACGACTTTGAGTGTAGCGCAAGTCGCCGGCTAGGACCCTTGGCTGCCTGCGACCTGGGCAGCCTAGGACGCGGCATCAGACGGATCATGTCCAGGTCGCGGGGCAGGAAGTCCTGCAGCATGATCCGCTGGACGCCGGCCGCCCCAGCGCGTCGACCCGCTCCGCCGCCTCCTCCAGGGTACCCATGATCCAGCGACCCCGGCGTTCGGCAAGCCACGCCTGCGCATCGGTTCCCGGCTCGGCGGTGGTCTCGAGGAGCTGCCGGGAGCGGCCGCGCAGATCGGCCTCGATTCGGCCAGCAGGACGCCGGTCATGGCCGAGCGCGTGATGCCGGCCGGGTCTCGGCCGACCTGCGCGCAGGCCTCCTCCAGGCGCCGATAGGCTTCGCCGGCCCGCTCCGGTGTCGCGGAGACGATGTTGAGCTCGTCGGCAAAGCGCGCGGCCAGCCGCGCCAGGCGCGGTCCTCCGCGTCCGCCGAGGATGATGGGCGGGTGTCGGCGGCCGCCCTGGACGGCCGCGGGACGAATCGCGCCCCGCGCACCTGCCAGTGCTTTCCCTCGAAGCTCCAGCCGTCCGGCTCGCGTCCATAGGCCATGGATCAGCTCGACGGCCTCCTCGAATCGTCGTAGCGCTCGACCGAGCTCCGGAAACGGGATCCCGAGCTGGGCGTGCTCGGCCTCGTTCCACCCGGCGCCGATCCCGACCTCGATGCGACCGCCGCTCATCTCGTCCACGGTGGCGACCACCTTGGCGAATGCGCCGGGGATGCGGAACGTGACCGGCGAGACGAGCGAGCCCAGGCGGATGCGGTCCGTGTCGCGGGCCAGGCCGGCCAGCGTCGCCCAGGCGTCGGTCGTCGGCATCCCCCCGGGCCGGGGAAGCTGGCGTAGTGATCGGACCGGAAGTACGCCTCCAGGCCGGCGCTCTCCGCGCGCGGGCGAGCGCCAGGATCTCCTCGTAGGAGAGCCCCTGCTGGGGCTCGCTCATGAGGGCGAATCGCATCGGTCAGCTCTCCGTCGCGGCGGCGCCGCGAGGATCCGCGCACGGCCGCCGCTAACCATGCCCTCCACCATAACGCGCGACGCCCATCAGCGTCAGCCGTCCTCTTCTCGCGCGCTGGGCAGTCCGGATCGCCGTCCTGGCCGTCTCCGGATCGAAACCTCGGCGCACCAGGAACATCCCCAGCCGCTGTAGCGCTTGGGAATCCTCTGGAACCGGCTGGCCCCGCAGGTGCCGCTCGATTGCGGCTGCCGCCCGCTCCTGATCGTTCGCGGGCAGGGCCTCGTCCCCCGCAGCTCGCTCGGGCGGCTTCCAGGCCCCTCGAAAGGTCTCGATCGTCTCGCGACGCACCCCACGCTGACGCAGCTCGGCCTCCACGAAGCCTCCGCCCCCGCGGCGCATGCCGATCGCGTTGATCGCTCCACCAACGTACGAAGGCATCGTCGTCAACGTAGCCCAGCGCCTCCAGGCGATCGGCCCGGCGACGATCACTGGATTCCTCCGTTCTGCGTGGCGCAGGCGACGCACGACCTCCCAGCGCGTCCGCGGCCGGGTCGCCAGGTACCGGGCCGCGATCTCCATCGCCGGCTCCGGCATCAGGCGGTTGCTTGTCGGCGCTTCGCTTGCGTCGCGCCTCGACCCGACCGCCTGGCGTCGTCACTCATCGTGCCCGTCATGCTTGCGATGGCGCTGCGGAGGGCGTCATCAGCTCGCGACCTACTTCGCCTCCGAGATGCCCTCCACGCCGACCTCGATCGACTCTACCTCGCCGCGAACCTCCTGCTCCACCTTCGACGCGATCTCCGGGTTCGACTTGAGGAAGTCGCGCGAGTTCTCGCGGCCCTGGCCGAGCCGCACGTCGCCGTAGCTGAACCAGGCGCCGGTCTTCGAGACGATGCCGGCGGCGAGCCCATGTCGAGCAGGTCGCCCTCCGGCTGATGCCCTTGTCGAACATGATGTCGAACTCGGCCTGGCGGAACGGCGGGGCGACCTTGTTCTTGACCACCTTGACGCGGGTGCGGTAGCCGATGCATCGGTGCCGTCCTTGAGCGTCTCGATGCGGCGGATGTCGAGGCGCACGCGAGGAGTAGAACTTGAGCGCGCGGCCGCCCGGCGTCGTCTCCGGGCTGCCGAACATGACGCCGATCTTCTCGCGGATCTGGTTGATGAAGACGAGCGCGGTGTTCGAGCGTCTGATCGCGCCGGTCAGCTTGCGCAGCGCCTGGCTCATCAGGCGCGCCTGCAGGCCGACGAAGCTGTCGCCCATCTCGCCCTCGATCTCGGCGCGCGGCACCAGCGCCGCCACCGAGTCGACGATCACGACGTCCACGCCGTTCGAGCGGACCAGCGTCTCGGCGATCTCGAGCGCCTGCTCGCCGGTGTCCGGCTGGCTGACGAGGAGCTCGTCGACGTTGACGCCCACCTTGCGCGGCGTACTTCGGGATCGAGCGCGTGCTCGGCGTCGATGAAGGCGGCGATGCCGCCGTGCGCGCTGGGCATTGGCGACGACGTGGTAGCAGAGCGTGGTCTTGCCGCTCGACTCCGGGCCGAAGATCTCGGTGATGCGGCCGCGCGGGATGCCGCCGACGCCGAGCGCCAGGTCGAGCGAGAGCGAGCCGGTGGGGATGACGTCGACGTTCTGGTGCGCGCCCTGTCGCCGAGGCGCATGATCGCGCCCCTGCCGAACTGCTTCTCGATCTGGAGGATGGCGGCGTCGACGGCGCGGCTGCGCTCGCCGTTGCGCTCGGCCGGATTCTGGGCCTGGGCCACCGGGGCTTCCATCTTCTGGCGGGCTCCTTCTCTCTTGCTCCCGGCGGCGGTCAGCTCACTCCTCCTCGCCGGGTTCGTGGCGCGGCTTGCGCTTGGGCTTGATCACCTCGGTCGACCTCGGCGGCTCGTACGACGATACCGGCGGTGCCTTCGGCGCCTTGGCCTTCGGCTTGCGCTTCTCCTGGTGACGTGGCCGATCTCTGCCCTTCGCCATCTTCAGCAGACCTCCGATCTGGCGGTCGCGGTGCCCGCTAGCGTGCCCGGCGGGGCCTTATCGGTCCCTTACCGGCCGCTTACCCTCGTCCGCGCCCGTGCTTGCGTACTCGCTCCGTGACGACGTCGCGCAGCGATCCGAACGTTCCATCCGCGAGGGCGCCGCGGATGCGTCGCATCAGATCGAGAGTATAGGTGACGTTATGGAGCGAGGCGAGGCGATACGCGAGCAGCTCCTCGGCGCGGAACAGGTGCGCAAGGTAGGCGCGCGAGTGGTTGCGGCACGTCTCGCAGCTGCAGGCGGCGTCCACCGGCGACGGGTCGTCCGGGAACCGCGCGTTGCGCAGGTTCAGCTTGCCGCCGCTCGTCCAGAGCTGGCCGTTGCGGGCCACGCGCGTGGGCAGCACGCAGTCGAACAGGTCGATGCCGCGCTCCACGCCGGTGAAGAAGTCGACCGGCGAGCCGACGCCCATCAGGTACCGCACCCGCGCATCGCTCGCCCAGCGCATCGGCCACCACGTCGAGCGTGCGTCGCCATCTCCGCCTTCGTCTCCCCCACCGAGAGGCCGCCGATGGCGATCCCGTCGAACGGCAAGCGCCGCCACGGCCGCGACGCTCTCGCGGCGGAGCTCGGCGTCGACGCCGCCCTGCACGATGCCGAAGAGCGCCTGGTCCGCGGCGCGTGTGCGCGCGCAGGCATCGCTCCGCCCAGCGATGCGTGCGCGCCATGGCATCGTGGACCTCGGCGCGCGGCCGGTCGGGATCGATCAGCTGGTCGAAGGCCATCGCGATGTCGCTGCCGAGCGCCTCCTGGATCTCGATCGCCGTCTCCGGCGTGAGCCGATGCGGAGAGCCGTCGAGATGGCTGGCGAACGTCACGCCGTCGTCGTCGACCCGCCCGAGATGCGCCAGGCTGAAGACCTGGAAGCCGCCCGAATCGGTCAGGATCGCGCCGTCCCAGCCCATGAACCGATGGAGGCCGCCCAGCCGGGCGATCCGCTCGTGGCCGGGGCGCAGCGAGAGGTGGTAGGTGTTGCCGAGGAGGACCTGCGTGCCGGCCGCGCGCAGGTCGCCGGGCGTCAGGCTCTTGACGGTCGCCTGCGTGCCGACCGGCATGAACTGCGGCGTGTCGATGGTCCCGTGCGGGGTGATCGAGCTGGCCGAGGCGCGCGCGGCCGACATCGGTCCGCTGAACGCTGAAGGTGACCGGCCCGCCCGGGGACCGATCAGCGCTGGCCGAGCTCACCGCGAGAGGATAGGCTATGGGCCTCGTGAGACTTTCGGACTGGCCACGCCACCCCTACCTCAACGATGAGCTGCGCGAGTGGATCGGGCTCCACCTGCGGGCGCTCGGCGTCAGCGACGTGGCCATCTTCGCCACGGCCACCGGGCGCGAGGAGGAGGAGCGCCGGCTGCTGGTGGCGACCGAGCTCGGCCTCCTCGACACGTGGTACGGCCCGCGGACGACCAGCGCGCGGTACAGCCTGAGCGTGCGCCTCTATCCCTGGCAGGCGGTCCATGGCGTCGACCTGCGCGGCGAGACCTCGCGGCTGTGGGCGCACGAGCACGAGACCCGCTGGCGGCTGCGGATCGCGCGCCCAAGCCTGGATGTGCTCTCCGAGACGGCGGAGCTGGGACGGGCGCTCGCGCAGTTCGCTGCCGCCTGCGCGGTGATGGCCGAACCCGCGGGGCAGGTCGCCGAAGAGCCGCAGCGGCTCCCGGCGAGCCCGCCGGCGCCCGGGGCGCCCCGCCCGCCGATCCGGATCGAGCCCGATCTCGAGAGAGGAGCCGCCGCTCGATCTCGAGCGGCGGCTTGGTTTGCCCCCTCGCAGCTAGCGCCCCGGGCCGTCAGCTCACGGTCGACTTCACGACCACCTTGACGCCGTTGATCGTTCCCTCGACGGCCGCGCGAACGCGCCTGCCGGCAGCCTCGCCGATGTTCCCTGCCGCATCGACGGCGCCGGTCGCAGCGGCTGACGCCGCCTCCTCGGCGTTGAGGCTCGTGTCGCGCGCCACCTGGATGGCGCCCTCGACGGCGCCGACGGCGGCAGCGGTGATATCGGCTCCGATCGACGACGCCTCCGAGACGGCCGTTCGGCTGGTCTGGCCGATGGCGTCCATCGTCTCCATGCCGGCATCGGCGGACCCGCGCACCGCCCCGACCACCGCGGCCTTCGCCGCGTTGCCGACCGAGGTGGCCGCCGACGAGGCGGCGGTGGCGGTGGTGCTGATGGTGTTGGCGGCCGTCAGCGCGCTCAAGCCAGCGACGTCACCGACGGCGCCGATGGTGCCCTTCACCGCTCCAACGGCCAGGTCGGCCGCGGTTGAGCCGGCGCCGCCGATCTCCTTGACGGTGCGCTGAACGAGTGACGACAGGGTCCCAACCGCGGCTTCGCCGACCTCCCCGGTGCCCTTGATGGTGCCGATCACGCTCTCCTTGACCCGGCGTCCGATCTCACGCTCGTCTGCCATGCGCAGGCCTCCTGTTCCTTGTGGGTGTTCAGATACATCGGTCCAAGGGTACGCCCGGCTTGGCCAGCCGGGAAGCGATCGCGGCCGTCAGCGGATCAGCATGGCGTCGCCGAAGCTGAAGAACCGGTAGCCCGCGTCGAGAGCCGCGCGGTAGGCGGCGAGCAGGGTATCGCGGGCCTCGTATTCGGTGACGTCGGCCATGCCCGACTGCACGAAGGCGGTCACCAGCAGCAGGAGCGAGCTGCGCGGCAGGTGGAAGTTCGTGATCAGCGCGTCCACCGCCGGAAGGCGAACGGCGGCGAGATGTAGAGGTCGCTCCATCCCTTCGCCCCCCGGCGCTGCGCGGCCGTCTCCAGGACCCGCACGCTGGTGGTGCCCACGGCCACGATCCGACCGCCCTCGCGGCGCGCGCGCCCGAGCGCTCGGCTCGCCGCAAGCGGCACCTCGTACCACTCGCTGTGGATGCGGTGCTCGTCGATGAACTCGCCCTCGAGCGGACGAAACGTATCGAGGCCAACGTGCAGCGTCACCGAGGTGCGTTGCACCCCCGCCTTCTCCAGCGAGGCCAGGAGTCCCGGCGTGAAGTGCAGCCCCGCGGTCGGAGCCGCGGCCGAGCCGGGCGGCCTGGCATAGACGGTCTGGTATCGCTCCGCGGGGGCATCGCGGCGCTTGATGTACGGGGGCAACGGCATCTCGCCGGCCGCGGCCATGACGGCCAGCGGGTCGCGGAAGAAGCGGATCGCGCGGGTCCCCTGGCCGAGCCGCTCTCCCACCTCGACCAGGTCGCCGCTGCGCAGTTGGAGCCGATCGCCGATGCCGATGCGGCGCGATGGACGGACCAGGCCCTCCCATCGGCCCGATCCGTCCTCCATCCGTCGCAGGACGAGTACCTCGGCCTCACCACCGGTGTCCCGTCGCGCCGCGCAGGCGGGCGGGGATGACGCGGGAGTCGTTGACGACCAGCAGGTCCTTGGGATCGAGCTCAGCTGCCAGCTCGGCGAAGACGCGGTGCGTCAGTGCGGGGCGGCCGGGCTTGGACGCGGCACGATCGAGAACCAGGAGGCGAGCCGCGTCACGTGGCTCGGCGGGTACCTGCGCGATCGCCGCGGCGGGCAGCCGGTAGTCGAAGTCGTCGACCCGCAGTCGGGCCGGAGGCTGTGCATCGGTCATCGGTGAGGGAAAGCGTAGCGCCCGGCCGGAGGCCCGGCCGGGCGCCATCGGTGCATGGAGGGTCAGATGATGCTGTTGATCCAGTCCTGGGCGAAGTAGACCACGAAGGCCAGCGCGACCACCCACATCAGCACGTGGATCTCGCTGAACTTGCCGCGTACCGCCTTGATCAGCACCCAGCTGATGAAGGCGGCGCCGATGCCGACGGTGATGCTGAAGGTGATCGGCATCAGGATGATCCCGAGAAGCGCCGGGAAGCCCTCCTCGACGTCCACGAAGTCGATGTCCTTGATGAGGGTCGCCATCAGGTAGCCGACCACGATCAGGACCGGCGCCGTCGCGGCGAAGGGAACCATCCCCGCCAGGGGCGTGACGAGGACCGCGACCAGGAAGAGGAGGCCGGTGATGACGGCCGTCAGGCCGGTCCGGCCACCCTCGGCCACGCCGGCCGCGCTCTCGATGTAGCTGGTGTTGGAGCTGATGCCCGCGGCGCCCCCGGCGACCGCTCCGATCGAGTCGACCAGCAGGACGCGCCCGATGTCCGGGACCTGGCCGTCCTCGGTGGTGAGCCCCGCCTGCTCGGTGATGGCCGTCGCCGTGCCCATCGTGTCGAAGAAGTCGGTGAGCATGATCGCGAAGATGGTGAGGATTGCCGCCAGCGCGCCCAGCGACCAGACCCCGCCAAGATCGAACGCACCGAGCGTCGAGAAATCGGGAACGAAGCTGGCGTTCTCGGGGAACGTGGTGAACCCGATGATGAAGCTCACGATCGACATGACGAGGATGCTGATGAGTAGCGCCGCCTGGACCTGCAGCGACGAAGAGGACGACGGTCAGGCCGAGCCCGAGCAGCGAGAGCCAGGCGAGCGTGCTGTTCGGAAAGACGAAGGCTACCGGCGTCCCGCTGCCGGCCACGATCAGGCCCGCATCCGAGAAGCCGATGAACAGGATGAAGAGGCCGATGCCCACGCCAATGGCCCGCTTCAGCGCGAGCGGGACGGCGTTCATGATCGCCTCCCGCAGGCCGACGACGACGAGCACGAGGACCACGAGTCCCTCGAGCACGATGACGCCCATGGCCGCGGCCGGCGAGAGTCCCAGGCCAAGCACGAGGGTGAAGGCCACGATGCCGTTGATCCCCAGGCCGGCGGCCAGGGCGATCGGGTAGTTTGAGACGAGGCCCATGGCAATCGTGAGCACGCCGGCGAGCAGCGCCGTGGCCGCCGCCGCTGCGGGAATGAACGCGAGCTGCTCGGCCGACCCGGTCTCGAACATGTTCGAGAGGATCAGCGGGTTGAGGAAGATGATGTAGGCCATCACCAGGAAGGTGGTGATGCCGGCCTTCACCTCCGTGCCGACGGTGGTCCCCCGCTCGGTGAGCTTGAAGAACCGATCAAGGCCACCAGCACCGGCGCCCGGCGCGGCTGCCTCGCTATGCGGTCCTTCGGTTACCTGTACTGACACTCTGGATCACCCTCCGCTCCTGGCACGCGTGATCCCGACATGAAGCGGGCCACCGGTGCCCGTGGTGGAGCCTACTCCGACGCATCGAAGCCCGCGCCCGCATTTCGCACCTGCCGGCCGCTGTCGGAGGTGCTGGTCAGCGGCGCAGGAAATAGAAGAGCAGGGTCAGCACGACCGAGACGACCAGCATGGTGCCGAGTGGGATGTAGATGCCACCGTGCTCGCCCTCGATGGCGATATCCCCCGGAAGCCGCCCGATAGGCAGGCGAATCCCGATCATGGCCAGCCCGCCGACGATCACCAGCAGCAGCCCGACCAGGAGCACGATTCGGCCGATCTCCGGGGACATCGGCCTAGTCGAAGAGCCCGGGTTGCCGTGCCGGCGCGCTGGCGTCGGCCGGTGGTGCCAGGCCAAGGTGGCGCCAGCCGCCATCAGTCAGCTGTCGACCGCGAGAGGTTCGCGCCAGCAGCCCGATCTGCATCAGGTAGGGTTCGACCACGTCCTCGATCGTCTCCACCGGCTCGCTGACGGTCGCGGCCATCGTCGAGAGGCCCACCGGACCGCCGTTGTGGTGATCGGCCATGGCGCGCAGCAGCTGGCGGTCCATGGCATCCAGTCCGCGCGCGTCGATCTCCAGAAGATCCAGTGCGTCGTTGGCCAGCTCGGGCGTCACCATGCCGTCTCCCCCACCTCGGACCTGGGCGAAGTCGCGCACGCGCTTGAGAAGCCGATTGGCGATGCGCGGCGTGCCGCGCGAGCGGCGAGCCACCGTGGAGGCCGCCTCGGGCGCAAGCTCGATCTCCAGGATGTCGGCGCTGCGGCGCAGAATCTGCTCCAGGTCGGCCTGCGTGTAGTAGTCGAGCCGGTACGTTGCGCCGAAGCGATCGCGGAGCGGACCGGTGATGGCGCCCACGCGCGTGGTCGCCCCGACCACCGTCACCTGCTCGATCTGCAGCCTGACGGTCCGCGCCCCCGGCCCCTTGCCGAGCACGACGTCCAGGGCGAAGTCCTCCATGGCCGGGTAGAGGATCTCTTCCACCGCATGGCTGAGCCGATGGATCTCGTCGATGAACAGCACGTCCCCGCGCGAGAGGCTGGTGAGGACCGCGGCGAGGTCGCCGGCCCGCTCGATCGCCGGCCCGCTGGTGGTCCGAATCTGCGCGCCAAGCTCGGCCGCGACGATGTTCGCCAACGTGGTCTTGCCCAGGCCCGGCGGGCCGTAGAGCAGGATGTGGTCGACCGGCTCGCTCCGCTGGCGAGCAGCGTCGATCAGGATGGCGAGGTTCTCCTTGACGCGCTCCTGCCCGGCGAACTCGTCCAGGCGTCGCGGACGGACGGTCGATTCGAGCGCGAGCTCCTCTTCGGCGGCCTCGGCGCTGGTGATGCGCTCGATCGTCACGCCCCCGCCCTGCCTTCCCGCCTGGCCGAATCGAACATGCGACCGATTCTACGCGCGGCGACGGCGCCAGGATGGCCGCCCTGCCCGATTGAGCACGGCCTAGCTGCCCGGCAGGTCCCCGAGGGTGTCGACGTCGGCAATCGGATGGGCGGCCGGCACCGCGGTCACCAGGTGTCGGTTGGAGCGCAGAACCATTCGCAGGCCGATGTCCCCGGCCGGCGCCTGCACGTCACCGAAGTGGCTTCGCTCGATGAGCGCCGGCGGCTGCAGGACGTTCCGGCTCAAGGTGGCAACGAACGGACGCGGGCCGCGGCCGCCCACCAGCGCACGCAGGTGCTCCACCGGGACGGCCGGCTGATCGCCGAGCAGGACGATCGCGGCCGTGATCTCGTCCGGCAACGCTGCGAAGCCCAGGCGCAGCGAGTGGCTCATCCCTCGCTCGGGATCCGCGTTGCGGACCCAGCGCAGGGCCGCTTCGTCTGACATCGCGGCTGGACGCGTGAGCCATACCGGCACCACCGCCACCAGCGGACGCAGGTCCGCCTCTCGCGCTCGCTCCAGGACGTGCTCGAGCAGCGTGCGACCCTCGATCAGCGCCAGCTGCTTGGGCGAACCGAACCGCCGCGACTCACCCGCCGCCAGGACCACCGCCGCCACGTCGTGCCGCTCATGCATGGGTCCATATACTGACGGCAATGCACGAACCGGACGCGTTCGACGCCATCCCGAAGGTCGAGCTGCACTGCCACGTGGAGGGCACGATCAGGCCGGCGACGGTGGTGGAGCTGGCGCGCAAGAACGGGCGAGAGCTTCCCACCGTCGACCCCACCCAGCTCTACCGCTACACCTCCCTGAACTCGTTCCTTGAGACCTTCTGGCTCGTCCAGTCGCTGCTCACCGATCCCGACGACTGGGCGCGTGCCGCCTACGAGTCGATCGTCGACGCGGCCCCGCACGGGCTGCGCTACCGAGAGATGTTCTTCACGCCCGCCCGTCATCTCGAGGCCGGGCAGCAGCTGCGCGAGATCGTCTCGGGGCTCACGCGCGGCATCGAACGGGCGGAGGAGGACACGGGGGTCCGCTGCGCGCTGATCTGCGACATCGACCGCTCTTACGGCCCGGGACCGGCGCAGGAGCTCGTGGAACAGGCAGCGGAGGTGCGACGCGTCGGCCTCGGCGAGCGCCTCATCGGCATCGGCATGGATTCGACCGAGCGCGGCGTCGACCCGCGTGACTACGCCAGTGCCTTCGCCGCCGCCCGCGGCGCCGGCTTCCACGTCACTTCGCACGCCGGTGAGGACTCGGGAGCAGACAATATCGCCACGGCGATCGAGGCGCTGCAGATCGAGCGCATCGACCACGGCATCGCGATCCTGGAGGATCCCGAGCTGACCGCGCGGGTCGCGGCGGCCCAGATCCCGCTCGACGTCTGCCCGAACTCGAATATCGTCATCGCCAACCGCTACGACCGCCTGGCCGACCACCCGTTCCGTCGCATGCGCGAGGCCGGCCTGCTGGTCACCCTCAACACCGATGACCCGGCGATGACCGACCTCGATCTGGGGCGCGAGTATCGGTCCGTGGCCCGCGAGCTGGGGATGCCGTGGCGGGAGATGGGCGAGGTTGCGCTCGCCGGCGTCGAGGCCAGCTGGCTGGACCCCGGCGAGAAGCGCCGCATGCGCGAGCAGTTCGAGACGGAGATCGCCGCGATCGAGCCACCCGCCCCGTAACGGGGGTACCTGCTAGGCGGGTACCACCTCGTACGGCAGCATCATCTCGTTGTCCTCGTGGTCCAGGATGTGACAGTGCCACACGTAGCGCCCGGTGAATGGCTTCGCCACCCGAGATCCAAACGGCACGCCAGGCGCGGCAGACGGTCCGAAGGGAACCAGGATGCGCGTCACCATGCCCGGGTGTGCCTGGATGGTGTCCTTCCAGCCTCCCTCATAGGCAGCCGGAGCGGACCCTCCACCGGTGAGGTAGGCGCCGGGCGATGGGAAGGGGCGTGCCCCGGAGCCCACGTCGCTGGGGTGGAGCTCATCGGTCCCGAACACGTCCAGCAGGTACCGCTCCACATCGATCGGCTGTCGGTTGCGCAGCTGGAACTGAACCAGGTGCAGGTGGATCGGGTGAGTATCGGCTGTCAGGTTGACGATCTCCCACTCCTCGAGCGTGTTCACGACCGGACGCTCGAGCTCATCCGTGTCCCACGGACGAGCGTTGAGCAGGGCCATCACCGGCTCGTCGCTCTCCGGATCGATGATCTCGGTAAGGAGCACGACGCGCCGAGCGGCCAAGGGCCGATCGGCCAGCGAGACGACACCGGGCAGCTGGCGCGGGATGCGGCCCTGCCAGCCCTTCTGAGCCCCAACGCGGAACTCCATCAACTCCGGGAGCTCGATCTCGGCCGGGCTGACGACGTGGGACGGCAGTGGCAGGTTCCGAAGCCGCACGTGCGAGCCGGGCGGATAGCGCCCGAAGTCGACGAGCAGATCGACACGCTCGCCTGGAGCGACGATCAGGCTGTGCAGCGTGACTGGCCGACCCAGGAAACCGGTATCGCTGCCGACCTGCAGGAAGGGCCGGAATGGATCGAGAGCCAGGTGGTAGAAGCGCGAGCTGGAGCCATTCACGACCCGCAGCCGGTACCAGCCCCGCGTGACGTCGCGGTATGGCCACGCCTTGCCGTTGACGACGGCGAGATCGCCGAAGAACTCAGGCTCCCAGGGGTAGGGGTATGCGAGCCGGTATGCCCCGCCGGCATCCTCCGCGTGGATCCGCTTGTCCTGGAGGACGAGCGGGATCTCGAACTCGCCGCCGGGTAGGCTCGCGTCCGCTTCGCCCCGAACGAAGTAGAAGCCCGCCAGCCCGGCGTAGACGTTCAGGCGCGTCAGGCCGAGAGCGTGGTCGTGGTACCAGATGCTGCCCGCGGCCTGGTCGTTCTCGTAGCGGTAGGAGTGGTCCTCGCCGGGGCGGAAGGTGTCCTCGGGATAGCCATCCGATTCAGGTTCGGTGTAGCCGCCATGCAGATGGAGCGAGGCGCGCGGCTGGGTGGCGTCGAGGAGCATCGGGTCCGTGGATCTCGGTGTCGATACCGAGCGGGTGCGCTCCAAGGCGGTTGCGCGCCACGAACTCGACCGGGTGTGCCCGACGCCAGGTCGACGATTGGACCCAGGTAGGGTGCACCACCATAGCCCCAGGTCGCGCTCTCGCCCAGCTCGGCGTGGAAGCTGTGCGTCCCGGGCGCCATGGTGAGGCCGGTCGCGGCGAGCTCGGCACCGCTCCAGGATGGTGGGATGGGCAGCGGGTCCAGGAAGCGGGTGAGGCCAGCGCCGTCGACGAGGGGCGGCGGCAATTCGTCGGCGAGTGCCCGCCAGCGGGGACCGCCGAACGGGACGGCGAGCGTGCCTGCAGCGAGCGCACTGCCCTTGAGCAGCTGCCGTCGACTGATGGGAGTGTTCCAGCGCATGACCTCTCCTCCTGGTGCCGCCGCACCGGGCCTCGAGGAGGAGCAGCATCTCGATCGGTCGCGACCGGCGCGTCTGATTCTCTTGCTGAGGTCACGTTCGGAGGTCGGTGGCGACTGCCGGAAGTGCCGAAGGTCATTCCTGGGACCGTCCGTTCCGCCTCAGGTCCATGCTGCCGGTAGGATTGGCAACGTGCAAGCCCTCCCCGGCCGCGTGGACCTGCTCATCGCCAACGGAGTGGTGACCGACGGCACCGGCACCGCCCCAATCTCCGGGAGTGTGGGCGTCCTCGACGCACGGCTGCACCTGGGGGACGACGCGTGGCGTCCGGCCGCGGCGCGCACGATCGACGCCGCCGGGATGGTCGTGGCACCGGGCTTCATCGACCTGCATTCGCATGGCGGCCTGGTCGTCCTCGCCGAGCCCGATCACGCGCCGAAGGTGCGGCAGGGCGTTACCACCGAGATCATCGGGGTGGACGGCAACGGCTGCGCGCCGTTCGCCGACCGCCGCGACCTGCTCGCCTTCGTGGAGCTGAATGCCGGCCTCGACGGCAGGCCGGAGATCGCCTACGACTGGACAAGCGTCGCCACCTACCTGGACCGATACGACCGCGGCCAGGCGGTCAACATCGGCTACCTGGTCGGCAACAGCGCGCTGCGCATCGGCGCCGTCGGCTGGGAGGACGAACCGGCGGACGAGCGTGCGCTGCAGGCCATGCGCGCCATGCTGCGCGAGGCGATGCAGGAGGGGGCGTTCGGCGTCTCGTCCGGCCTGGACTACCCGCCGGGCTCGTACGCCACGACCGACGAGCTGGCCGCGCTGACGAACGAGGCGGCGCTGCTGGGCGGCTTCTACCACACGCATGTCCGCTACCCGCTCGGCGACCGCTTCCTGGATCCGTTCCTCGAGGCGGTCGAGATCGGGCGGCGTGGCGATGGATCGACCCACATCACCCACTTCTACCATCGCCAGACCTACCCCGGTCCTCCCGAGCAGATGCTCGCCGTGCTCGACGACGCGCGAGCCGCCGGGCAGGACGTCACCTTCGACACCTACCCGTACGAGTGGGCCTCCACGCGCCTCCTGATCCAGCTCCCGCAGTGGGTCCATGCCGGTGGGCCGACGCGCCTGAAGGAGCGGATCGCGGAGCGCTCGACCCGCGACCGCATCCGGGACGAGCTGCGCTCCCGCGGGGCCGCCTACGCCTCCGGGGAGGGGTGGGCCGATGTGCGCCTGGGCGCCTTCACGCGGCCGGAGAACCTGCGTTGGGAGTCCCGCACGCTGGCCGACGTCATGCGCGAGACCGGCGCCGATGCCGTGGACGCCATCTGCGACCTGCTCCTTGCCGAGCACCTCGGCGTGGCCCAGGTCACCAGCGGGCCATGGACCGATGGCCTGCGTCGCTTCCTCGCGCACCCGGGCGCCATGATCGGGACCGATTCGACCTTCCTGGGCGAGAAGCCGTCTCCACGGACGTACGGGTCCTATCCGCGGGTGCTCGGGCAGTTCGTGCGCGAGGAGGGGCTGCTCTCGCTGGAGGAGGCCGTGCATCGCATGACCGGGGCAGCCGCGGCGCGCCTCGGGCTGCGGGACCGTGGCCTACTGCGGGACGGTTACGCCGCTGACGTGGTGGTCTTCGACCCCGCAACGGTCCGCTCGAACGCGACCTAC
This sequence comes from uncultured Chloroflexia bacterium, assembly GCA_963777045.1. Lineage (GTDB taxonomy): Bacteria > Chloroflexota > Limnocylindria > QHBO01 > QHBO01 > JAPSGM01. Next base: position 7,239 of record CAVZPD010000026.1, on the reverse strand, counting down.
GATGAGCCACGCCGCTTCCCGACCGGCATCGAGCATGTCATCGTCAACGGGGAGCCGGTGATCCTGGACGGCCGGCCGACGGGGGCTCGACCCGGTCGCGCATTGCGAAGGAGGTAGCCATGGCGTTCCCCGATCCCCGCGTCGAGCTGACGACGATCCTGGTCGTCCGCGACATCGATCGATCGCGCGACTTCTGGCGCGACGTGGTCGGCGCCGATCTCCATCGAGAGTACGGCGGCACCTCCTGCGTACTTCGCCTGGCCGGTGCCTGGATCCTGCTCGTGACGGGCGGCGGGCCAACTCCCGACAAGCCCGACGTCACGTTCGCCGTGGCCGATGACCGATCGCGCGTCGATCACGCCTTCACCATGCGCGTCGCCGACTGCCGTACCGCGTACGAGGAGCTGCGGGGGCGTGGTGCGACCTTCCTGACACCGCCGGTCGAGTCCGAATGGGAGGTGCGCGCCTTCTTCCGCGACCCCGATGGCCACCTGCTCGAGATCTCCGAGGCAAAGGCCTGACGCTCCGCCGCTTCCAAAGCGGGCCATGCAGGTTGGCCCGGCGCGCTAGCATGCGCGACATGGAGCGCCAAACGGCGACGACGCGCACCCTGCAGCCGGATGCCGGCGCTCCCGACGCGTTGGTCGTTGCGCCCGGTACTTCGGTCGCCGGACGTGCCCGGGGCGCGTTCCCGCTGCGGCGCGAAGGGCGAGAAAAGCTGACCGGGGCCGCGAAGTACGCCGACGACCTCGTCTTCCCCGGCGCCTGGTACGGCGCGACGATTCGCTCCACGCAGCCGCATGCCCGCCTTCTCGGCATCGACCTCGATGAGGAGTTCGATTGGAGCACCGTCGTGGTTGTGACCGCCGATGACGTCCCGGGCGAGAACGTGGTGAGCCTGATCGACGACGACCAGCCCGTGCTGGTGCCCGTCGGCGGCGAGATCCAGCACCAGGCAGAGGCGGTGGCGCTCGTGGCGGCTGCCGATAAGGCGACCGTCCGCGAAGCCCGGCGGCGCATCCGCCTGCGCACCGAGCCGCTGCCTCCCGTCTTCGATCCGCTGGAGAGCGAGCGCGAGTTCGCGCACTACGTCATCGAGCGTGGAGATGCAGCTTCGGCCATGGCGGGCGCCGACCGGGTGGTGGAGGGGACGTACCGGGTCGGCCACCAGGAGCAGCTCTACATCGAGAACCAGGCCATGATCGCCGTCCCGACCGAGGGTGGCGGGATCACGGTCCACGGATCCCTGCAGTGTCCGTACTACATCCACAAGGCGATGAAGCGCGCTCTGGCCATGGATGACGAGTTCGCCGTCGTGGTGCAGGCAGAGACGGGCGGTGGCTTCGGCGGCAAGGAGGAGTATCCGTCCATGATCGCGCTGCACGCCTCGCTGCTGGCGCTGAAGGTCGGCAAGCCGGTCCGGATGATCTACGACCGCCACGAGGACATCAGCGCCACCACCAAGCGGCACCCCGCGGTCGTGCGCTACCGGAGCGGGATCGACGCTCGCGGCGACCTGGTCGCCGAGGAGGTCGAGCTGATCATGGACGGCGGCGCCTACTGCACCCTGACGCCGGTCGTCCTCTCGCGGGGCGCCCTGCACGCCGGCGGACCCTACCGCTGCGAGAACGTGCGCATCGTGGCGCGCGCCATGGCCACCAACACGCCACCGAACGGCGCCTTCCGCGGCTTCGGCGCGCCCCAGTCAGAGTTCGCGGCCGAGATGCAGGTCAACCGCATCGCCGGCGAGCTGGAGGTCTCGCCGCTGGAGCTGCGGCGACGCTGGGCGTACCAGGAGGGCGACGTCACCCCCACCGGCCAGGTGCTGCGCGAGAGCGTGGCTGCCCTGGAGGTGCTGGAGGCAGCCGCCGAGGCGTCGGGTTTCGAACGGCACCGGCAGCAGACCGGGGATGCCCGCCTGCGACGGCAGGACGGCGCGCGACGGGCGTCCGGCATCGGCCTGGCGCTGGCCTGGCACGGCGCGGGCTTCACCGGCTCGGGCGAGGTCAAGCTGGCGTCGGTGGCCTCGATCGAGATCACCGAGGCTGGCCGGATCCGGATCCTCACCGCGTCCACGGAGATGGGCCAGGGCACCAAGACGATCTTCCCGCAGTTGGTGGCCGACACGCTTGGCGTCGAGTACGACGAGGTCGAGATTGCTGCGCAGGACACCTCCATCGTCCCCGACTCCGGGCCGACGGTCGCCAGCCGGACCGCCATGGTCGTCGGCGGCCTCCTGATCCATGCCGCCGAGAAGCTGCGGCGGCAGGTTGAGGAGCGCAGCGGCCGTCCGTTCGCCGACGCCTACCACGAGGCGGGGCCCATGCGAGTCGACGAGCAGTTCAGCCCCTATCCGGGCATCAGCTTCGATGACGCGACCTACCAGGGCGACGCCTACCCCGCCTACGGCTGGGCCGCTGCGGTCGTGCGGGTCGACGTGGACCTGGACACGGCGGAGGTCATCGTCCGCGAGTACACCGGAGCCGCTGACATCGGTCACGCCATCCACCCCGTGCTCGCCGAGGGCCAGGTGGAGGGCGGCTCGCTGCAGGCGGTCGGCTACGCCACCATCGAGGAGATGAAGCTCGTCGACGGGCGCTACCTGAACGACCGCATGGCGACCTACCTGATCCCGACCAGCCTCGACGCACCCCGCATCCGCAGCATCCTGGTCGAGCAGCCATTCTCAGGGGCGCCGCACGGCGCGAAGGGCGTCGGTGAGCTCCCCATGGATGTCGGCGCCCCCGCGGTGGTCGCGGCCATCCACGACGCGACGGGGGTCTGGATCCACGACCTGCCCGCGACGCCCGAACGCATCCTGGCGGCCGTCACCGGTGGACCCATGCCTGCGCCTCCCGGCATCTCGTCCGACGCCTCCCCCGCGGCTGCCCCGCCCATCGAGGATGCCCCGCCCGGCGGAGACGAGATCCCGCTGCGTGCGCCCACCGAGCCGCCACAGGACTTCAAGCCATGAGGTACAGCTTCATCGTCAACGGGGAGCGGACCGAGCTCGCCGCGCCGGGGATGCGGCGCCTGCTCGACGCGCTGCGCGAGGACCTGGGCCTGACCGGGACCAAGGAAGGCTGCGGCGAGGGCGAGTGCGGCGCCTGTTCCGTGCTCATCGATGGCGAGGTGGTCAACTCGTGCCTGGTACCGGTCTGCCAGGTCGAGGGGACGCGAATCGAAACGGTGGAAGGACTCGCGGCCGATGGACGCCTGAACCAGCTGCAGGCGGCCTTCCTGGAGACCGGCGGTGCACAGTGCGGCATCTGCACGCCGGGCATGCTGATGGCCGGCGAGGCGTTCCTCGCCTCCGGTCGGTCGGCTGACGAGGACGCCATTCGTGAGGCCATCGCCGGGAACCTGTGCCGCTGTACCGGCTACACCAAGATCATCGACGCGATCGCCCTGGCCGCAGAGCGGCGCGCCGGCGCAGGCTAGACCGATGCCGCCTGAGCCGCCGGTCGTCTCACCTCGCACGCTGGACGAAGCCTATGCCGTCCTGTCCACGCTGCCGCACCGGCCGATCGCCGGTGGCACCGACCTGCTGGTCCAGCTCACCGGCGAGATGGGCGAGCCACCGGAACGCGTCATGGACCTCTGGCGCATCGATGCCATGCGCGGGATCCGTGGTGACGACCACGCCCTGCTCGTCGGAGCGCTCTGCACCTACACCGACCTCCGCCGCTCTCCCGAGATCGCCAAGCACCTCCCCGTCCTGGCCGAGGCGGCCGCCACCATCGGCGCGGCCCAGATCCAGAACCGGGCCACGATCGGCGGCAACGCTGCGAACGCCTCGCCGGCGGGCGATACCCTGCCGATCCTGCTGGCAACCGACGCCGAGCTGGTGCTCGGGTCGGCGCGCGGTGAACGAAGCGTATCGGCCGGGGAGTTCTGGACCGGCTACCGCCAGACGGCGCTCGCACCTGACGAGCTGATCGTGCGGATCCGCTTCCCGCTACGTCCGGGACGCCAGGTCCGCTTCCGCAAGGTGGGCACGCGGCGGGCACAGGCCATCTCCAAGGTGGTGATGGCGCTCGCGTGGGAGCCGGGTGACGAGGGCCTGTGGCGCAACGTGCACCTGGCGCTCGGCTCGATGGCGGCCACGCCCGTTCGTGCGCCGGCGACGGAGGCCGTCCTCGAGGGATTCGGCCCCACGCAGGAGACGGCCGATCGCGCAGCTGCCGTGCTGGCCGGCGAGCTCACACCCATCGACGACGTGCGGTCCACGGCAGACTACCGGCGCACGGTGGCGTCGCGGGTGCTCAACCGGCTCATCCGTGACGAGGGCGGCTGGTAGTGCCGGTCACCCGGCCAGGAGCCGACGAGGTCCAGGTCTTCGCATCGGCTGAGGACTTCCGCGGCTGGCTGGAGGGGCATCACGACACGGACGACCACGTCTGGGTGGGCTACTACCGCAAGGCGTCGGGCAAGACGGCCATGACCTATCCCGAGTCGGTGGACGTGGCCCTCTGCTTCGGCTGGATCGACGGCATCGGCTACGGGATCGACCACGAGATCCACACCAATCGCTTCACGCCGCGCCGGAAGGGCAGCAGCTGGAGCGCGGTGAACATCGCGAAGGTCGAGGAGATGACCGCAGCCGGGCAGATGCATCCGGCAGGCCTGCGGGCGTTCGAGGAGCGCGACCGGCGCAAGGATGCCCAGTACAGCTACGAGCAGGCGCCGATGGACCTGCCGGCGGAGCTCGAGGAGCGGCTGCGGCGCAACGAATCGGCGTGGCAGCACTGGCGTGGGCAGCCGCCGGGCTACCGCCGCACGGCCATCCACTGGATCCTGTCGGCGAAGCGGCCCGAGACCAGGGAGCGGCGCTTCGCCGAGCTGGCAGAGGCCAGCGCCGCGGCACGCCCGATCAAGCCCATGGCCTACGGGAGGAACCGGTCCGATGCCTGACCACCCTCGGCTCAGTCACCTCTTCCTGCACGTTCGCGACGTGTCGGCGGCCCGGGCCTTCTACGTCGACCTCCTGGGCGTGCCGGTCCTCCACGAGGACGAGCCTCTTCAGCTCCGGTGGCGCGGCGCTTGCTGGCATAGCCGACAGAAGTAGCAGGAGGCAGGAGCGACCGATGACGAACTCGCAGGCGGCAGGCGTGAGCGTGACCATTCCGGATGCCGCCCATGCCAGCGAGATCCTGACGCCGGAGGCGCTGGACTTCGTGGCGCAGCTGCATCGGTCCTTCAATCAGCGCCGGCTGCGGCTGCTCGGCGAACGCCACGAGCGCCAGGCGCGCTTCGACGCCGGTGAGCTCCCCGACTTCCTGCCGAACACACGTCACGTGCGTGAGAGCGAGTGGCAGGTCGCGCCCGCACCGTCGGACCTGGATGACCGCCGCGTGGAGATCACCGGACCGGCGGAGCCCAAGATGATGGTCAACGCGCTCAACTCCGGCGCGAAGGTCTTCATGGCCGACTTCGAAGATGCCCTCTCCCCCACCTGGGAGAACGTCGTCACCGGGCAGTGGGCCGTGCGCCAGGCCGTGCGTGGCACGCTCCGCCACGAGACCGACGAGAAGACCTATGCGCTCAACGAATCGGGCCTTGCCACCCTGGTCGTGCGCAACCGCGGCTGGCACCTGGACGAGGCGCACGTCCTGGTCGACGGCTCCCCCATCTCGGCCAGCCTGTTCGACTTCGGGATGACCTTCTTCCACAACGCGCGGGAGCAGCTGTCGCGCGGAAGCGGGCCCTACTTCTACCTGGCCAAGCTCGAGTCGCACCTGGAGGCCAAGCTCTGGAACGACGTCTTCGTGGCGGCGCAGGAGGCGCTCGACGTGCCGCAGGGCAGCGTCCGCGCCACGGTGCTGGTGGAGACCGTCCTGGCGGCTTTCGAGATGGACGAGATCCTCTACGAGCTGCGCGACCACGCCGCCGGGCTGAACGCCGGCCGCTGGGATTACATCTTCAGCTTCATCAAGAAGTTCCGCACCCGCGACGACATGACCCTCCCCGACCGCGCCCAGGTCACCATGGGGGTGCCGTTCATGCGTGCCTACCAGCAGCTCCTGGTGGAGACCTGCCATCGACGTGGGGCCCACGCCATCGGCGGCATGAGCGCCTTCATTCCGAACCGGCGCGAGCCGGAGGTGACCGAGCGCGCCCTGGCTGCCGTGCGCGAGGACAAGCGGCGGGAGGCCGGTGACGGCTCGGACGGCACCTGGGTCGCCCACCCCGACCTGGTGCCGGTCGCCGGCGAGATCTTCGACGCGCAGCTGGGCGACCGGCCCAACCAGAAGGAGCGGTCGCCGGAGGTCGCGGTGAGCGCCAGCGACCTGCTCGACGTGACCGTTCCCGGGGGCGAGATCACCGAGGCGGGCGTGCGGACGAACGTGAGCGTCGCGCTGCAGTACCTCGCCGCCTGGCTGGACGGCAACGGCGCCGCGGCCATCAACAACCTGATGGAGGACGCCGCGACCGCGGAGATCAGCCGCTCCCAGCTCTGGCAGTGGCGTGTGCACGACGTCCAGCTCGCGGATGGGAGGCCGATGACGGCCGACCTCTACACCGCGATCCGCGACGAAGAGTCAGCCCGGCTGCGGTCCTCCGCCCCCGACTACCGCTGGACCGATGCCACGGCGCTGCTCGACGAGCTGGTCCTGTCCGACGAGTTCGTCGAGTTCCTGACCCTCCCGGCCTACCCGATGCTCGGCTAGGCCGACCGCGCCCTCACTCCTCGGCCGCCGCACGCGACGCGGCGACGACGGCGCGTCGGGCCGCCGCGCTACCCAGCACGGCGTCGATCTGGTGGCGGTACCGCGCACCCGATGAGTGGCGGCGGAGCCACTGCAGGTAGACCGGGTCGAGGCGTCCCAGCTCACTCAGCGTCATGCCGGCGTATCTGCCGAAATCGATGACGGCTGCGCCCGGCGACTCGATGCTCTCCCCCGGCTGTGCACCTCGCGCCTGCTCCATGCGCTGGATGAGGCTCGAATTCATGCCGGAGCCGATGGGTATCGCGACACGCGTCTTGTCGTACTCGATGCGGCGCTCGGGGTCGTGCAGCACGGAGTAGGCCCAGTTGAGGTCGGCCATCGCTCCGCTGTCGCGCGTCTCGTTGCGGTCGGGGTGATGCACCCGGGCCAGTGCGCGGTAGGCCGCCTCGACGACCTCGGGCAGCGCGTTGGGGTGGACCTGCAGGATCTCGTAGGCGTCGCGTTGAGTCGCCATGCAGGATCACGGTAGCGCGAACAGGGGTCCCATCCGCAAGTCCCCCAATCGGTC
>CAVZPD010000025.1:0-14084 GCA_963777045.1 uncultured Chloroflexia bacterium | reverse complement strand
CCGTCCGCACGGCGGCGACCGGGGGCGATCCCGGCCGCGAGACGAGTGCTCAGTCGAAGGCGCGGTGGAGAAAGGCAGCCATCTGCTCGCGGTTCACGACCGTCCCTGGACAGAACCTGCCCGGCCCGCAGCCTCCGGTGATTCCCGATTCGGCGAGCCGGTTGATGTCGCCCTCGTGCGCCGAGGTGTCGTCATCGGTGAAGTGGTCCGCGGTCGGCGGTGGAAGCCCGAGCGCACGCGCCAGCAGGCTCGCCATCTGCTCACGGGTGACCGGGGCACCCGGGCAGAACCGGCCATCGGCGCAGCCCCCGGTGATGCCGCTGGCTGCGAGCCGGTTGATGTCGCCCTCGTGCGCCGAGGTATCGTCATCGGTGAAGAAGTCAGTCCCGCTGGGCGGCAGGTCGAGGGCGCGCGCCAGGAAGCTGGCCAGCTGCTCTCGAGTCACCGCAGCGGACGGGCAGAACTGTCCGCCACCGCATCCGCCGGTGATGCCCACGGTCGCCAGCCAGGCGATGTCGTTCTCGAACGCCGAACCGATGACGTCCGAGAAGCCGTACTGCCCGGTGGTGAAGGTCCAGGAGGTGGGCGCGAGCGGGTTGCCGGCCAGGTCCCTGACACCCGACCCGACCGAGACCTCATAGCTCCGCAGCGTGCCCAGCTCTGCTTCGGCTCGCAGCCGAGCCGTCTGCGTCGCCGCGTCGTAGCTGAGTGTCGCCGGAACGAGCGATCCGGTCGCCACGTCGCGGAGGTTGACCGAGGCTGGCCCCACGGTGACCGCCTCGTCGAAGGTCAGGGTGGGGGTGTAGAAGCGATTCAGGTCGGTGGAGCCTGGCGACGGGGTTCGCGCGACCACGGTTGGTGGCGCGGTATCGACGTAGTTGGCGCGGATGGTATACGGCGTCGTGCTGCCGTTCGGATACCAGTTGGTGACGCGGACGATGATCGTCTGCGCGCCGGAGACCGTCCACGTTGCGACCTCGGTGGCTGCCGGGTCCGTGTGGTCCACGCGCCTGAGCTGCGTGCCGCTCGTCGTGAGCAGCTCCACCACCACGTCGACCGGCAGCGCGCTCTTCACCACGCGCACGTTGTCGACGACCGGGGTGACCGTCACGTCCAGCCGCCCCGCGCGCGGCACGCGCACGCTGTAGTGATCGACGTCACCGGCCGGATAGATCGTCGGCGACCGGGTCACTCCCAGCGGCAGCGACACCGGCGAACCGAGGCTGTCGTTCAGCTCCATGCTGTCCCGCGCGGGAACCTTTGCGGCGGCGATGCTCCCGCCCAGCGCTCGGAAGGCATTCACGCGCCCCCGACCGTAGCGGATGTCGAAGCCGGGGAATCCGAGATCGTCCACGGTCGCCAGCAGGCGATCGACGACCTGCTGCGGCGTCCAGGACGGGTACCTGGCGCGGATCAGCGCCACGACGGCCGCCGTGTTCGGCGAGGCGAATGAGGTCCCGCTGATGGTGATGTAGTCGCCGTAGTAGGCACACGAGCTCGTCCGCGACTTCTGGCAGTTCGTGGTCAGGATCGATGCGCCCGGCGCGCTGACGTCCACGTTCGGGCTGTAGTTCGACCACTTCGTGAACTCGTCGTCGGCCTGGGTGGCGCTCGCCGAGACGACGTGCGGGAAGCTCGCCGGGTAATGGCTCTCCAGCTTGCCGTTGTTGCCGGCGGCGGCCACCAGGACGACGCCCTTGTTCCAGGCGTAGTCGATGGCATCGGCCACCAAGGTCGATGCCGGGAAGCCGCCGATGCTCATGTTGATGACGCCGGCCCCATGGTCGGCGGCCCAGCGCAGGCCCGCGATCAGGTTCGAGGTGTAGCCGGTGCCGCTGGCGCTCATGACCTTGACCGGGAGGATGGGATTCTTCCAGGTGATGCCGGCCACGCCGATGCCGTTGTTGGCATTGGCGGCGATGATCCCGGCCACCCACGTGCCGTGCCCGTTGTCGTCGGACGCGTCGCCGTCGCCGTTGACGAAGTCCCAGCCGGGCAGCAGGCGCCCGGCCAGGTCGGGGTGGCTGTACTGGGCTCCGGTGTCGAGCACGGCGATGGGCTTCGCGTCCCCGGTGGAGAGCGACCACGCTTCGCGGACGTGCATCCGGTCGAGGCTGTACTGGGCGGCGGACATCGAATCGTTGACCGCGACGCCCGCCACCTCCTCCAGCTGGATCAGGTAGTCGGGCTCTGCGTACACGACGTTCGGATCGGCTCGCAGGTCGGTAAGCACGTCGGAAACGCCGCGTCCACCGGTCGCGACGACCACCGGGGCCGACTTGCCCAGCCCAAGCGTCTGGGCCGCGACGAGCCCATGCCCACGCGCGGCGATGGAGGGCGTCACCGCGTCGCGAAACTGGACGATGACCCGGTCGGTGGCAAAGGCGTTGCCGGGATCGATCGTCGCGGGGTCGGGTTCGTCAGCGCGGACCGGGGCAGCCTGCAGGACAAGAAGGAGGCCGAGAGCCAGCGAGCCCGCCCGGCGGGTGAGGATGCTGGAGGTGCGTGGAACGCTGTGCGAGCGGCGCGTGCCGGCCTGGGACATGCGGGAGAGCCCCCGGTGCGATCGGCGACCCCCGGGCGAAGCCCGGTGCCCGGCGGTGGGCCGATGTGGACAGGCTCCGTCCTGCACCGCTCTGCATCAATCCACCCATTGGTCCCGTCCGTCAACGCTGGCCGTCCTACCCTGGCGGAGGACCCATCCCCGATTCGCGCTCTCATGAATTCCCAAGATGCAGCCGCGATCCTATGGGCATGCCTTCGAGAAACAGCCGCAAGCGCTCGGCGGCGCGGGTCGATCACACGCCGCGGCTGCGCCGCCTGAAGGGGATCGCGGTCGGGATCAGTGCGCTCCTGACCGTGGGCTTCTGGACGCTGGTATCGAGCGCCGTGGCCGGCACGCAGGTCGCGCCCGCGCAGACAACGACGACCATTACCACCCAGCCGTTCGGCGACGACGACAGCTCGTTCTTCGGCGGGACCTCCAACCCGTCGCTGGGCAGCTCCAGCGTCCAGCGGCCGATGATCCGGTCGGGCGGGTCATGACCGTCACCCCGGTCGAGGCTGCTCCCATCTCGGCCCATCGGTTCCGCTCGATGGGGACCGATGTCAACGTCCTGCTGCCTGCCGGCAATGGCGCCGGGGTCGCAGAGGTCGAGCGGCTCTTCGACGACTGGGATCGCAGATTCAGCCGATTCCGACCCGATAGCGAGCTCATGGACCTCAACCGATCGGCGGGGACTCCCCGACCGGTCAGCGAGCCGATGTTCGAGGCCGTCTCGGCCGCCCTCGCCGCAGCACGCGCCACCGACGGCCTCTTCGATCCCCTGCTCCACGGGCGGATGGTGGAGCTGGGCTACGACCGCACCTTCGATGAGCTCCCCGGGGACCGCCCCGCCGCGTCGCTACGACCCTGGCATGCCGGGGAGTGGCGCGACATTCGGCTGGACCCGGTGCGCCGCACGGTGGAGCTGCCGTCGGGCAGCGGCATCGACCTGGGCGGCCTCGCCAAGGGCATGGCGGTCGATGCCGCGATCCGGCACCTGGCAGCGTCCGGCACGGTCCACGCCGTCGTCAACGCCGGCGGCGACCTGGCGGCGTTCGGAATCCCGCCGGCCCCCGGCGGGTGGGACGTCGCGATCGACGGCGTCCGCGACAGCATCAGCCTGCCCTTCGGAGCACTGGCAACGTCATCGATCCTGCGCCGTCGCTGGACCGTCGACGGGCGTCCACGGCACCATCTCATCGACCCGCGCAGCGGCATGCCTGCTGACAACGAGCTGGTGCAGGCCTCCGTCGCTGCGGCCAGCTGCGGGCAGGCAGAGGTCGCGGCCAAGGCCGCGCTCCTGCTCGGCCCGACCGCCGGGACCGACTTCATCGAGCGCCAGGGCCTCTCGGCCCTGCTGATGACGCGACGCGGCGAGGAGCTGCGGGTGGGCGCCTGGCGATGACGATCGACCATACCCTCAGCTGGGAAGTCGCCCGCGTGGGCGGGATGCTGGCCTACGTGCTCGCAACCGGATCGGTCGTGCTCGGCCTGCTCCTCTCCCTCAAGGCCTACTCGCCCAACTGGCCAAGGTTCATCACGAACGAGCTCCATCGATTCATCACGCTGCTGACGCTGGTCTTCATCGGCGTCCATACGGCGGCCGTCTTCCTCGACCCGTTCACCGCCTTCACGCCGGCGGAGGTGCTGGTGCCATTCCAGGCGCACTACCGGCCGCTCTGGATCGCGCTCGGAGTCGTCTCCGGCTACCTCGCCATCGCGGTCTGGGCGTCGGAGTACGTTCGCAAGCGCATCGGCTACGCCTGGTGGCGGCGGTTCCACTACCTGGCCTTCGCCGTCTTCGTGCTCGGCGCGGCACACGGCCTCGGCACGGGCAGCGACAGCCAGGCGTGGTGGGCGCTGGCGATCTATGCGCTGACCATCGGCAGCGTGGCGCTGCTGATCGGGTGGCGGGTCGTTCGAGCGCTCGGGCCGGAGTCGCGCAACGTGGTGGTCGCCACCATCGGCGCCGCAGTGGCCGCCATGGCGCTCTTCACGCTGGTGGGACCCGCGCAGGCAGGCTGGAACGAGATCGCCAACGCGGGGAACGGCAACGGCGCATCGACATCCTGGCTGGCAGAGCACCCCGCCAGCACTGCCGCTGCCGTCGTCTCGGCACCGACCGCGCCGTTCACGGCACGGTTCGACGTCGCGCAGGTCGACGACGGTCGGCTGACCGGCGCGTTCTCGTCGAGCGACGGCTCCGGACAGATGCAGCTGGTCGTCCGGCGCGATTCGGCCGGCCTCGCCCTCGCCTTCCCGGACGGCTGGACATGCAGTGGATCGCTGCGGCAGGTTGGGCAGGACAGCCTGTCGGCCCGATGCGTCGGCTCGGATGGGAGCACCATCGACGTCACGCTGGGCGACCTGCAGCGATCCGGGTCGGACGTGATCGGCCGATTGCAGGTCAGCACCGGCTGACGTTGCGCGCTCGCCTACCATCTTGGGCGCAATCACCTCGTACCGGAGTCTCACGCATGACCGCCCAACCGGCCGGACCGCAGCAGCCAGGGGGAGCATGGAGCGCGCCGGCGCCGACGCAGGCCGGACCGGCGCCGGGCCTCGTCTACGCAGGGTTCTGGATCCGGGTGCTGGCATGGATCATCGACGCCATCGCCCTCGGGATCATCAGTGCGGCACTCGCACCGCTCTTCGGCGCGGGCAGCTTCGTCCCGGTCGGTGACGGCCAGTTCGAGTTCAACTACGGCGCCAACGCCCTCGGGACGCTCTTCGGGCTGATCTACTTCGTCGGCTTCTGGGCATGGCGCGGCCAGACGCTGGGCATGATGCCGTTCAACCTCCGCGTGGTGCGTGCCGAGGACGGCGGCCAGCTCGATTGGGTGCGCGGCCTGCTGCGCTACGTCGGGCTCATCATCTCGTTCGTCGTCATCTTCCTGGGCGTGATCTGGGTCGCGTTCGACCGGAACAAGCAGGGATGGCACGACAAGATGGCCCGCACCGTCGTTGTCAGGCCGGCCTGAATCACGGAGAGGAGTGACAACTCGTGTGTCTGACCTGTGGATGCATGGACGCCCACCTCGAGATGGGCGAGTCGAACATCCGGTACGAGGACGTAAAGGCAGCGGCCGATGAGAATGGGCAGTCCGTCGAGGAGACTCTCGACATCATGGAGCGGACGGCTTCCCGAGATCGCGCGCAGCATCCGAAGGAGTACGCCGACGGGGCCTGAGCGATCGCGGGCGTCTCGACGGGTGGAGGACTAGCTCTCCGCCTCCGAACCGGGGTGCTCGTCCCAGTGATCGGCATGCTTGGCATGCCAGTGGCCGTCGTGCTCGAAATCGGCGTGGTCGCCGTGGCGCACCGCCTCGTGACCGCAGGCCGCTTCGTTATGCACGTGAGGGTGTTCGCCCTGGTGCTGTTCGTGGCTCTCCGACCGCATGATCGCCACCTCCTTGCCACCCCGACAGGGCAATCCTCGTGCCGGGATGACCTCGTTCCGCGGCACGACGTCGCGGGCAATTGCAGCGACGACTACACTGCACCTGGCGGCCCCCGGATCCCGACGTTGCGCTCGTCCCCCCGGCGCGGTTGATCGGATACTCTCCGGGCCGCTTTTCCGTCTCTCCCCCTTCCTGCTGGAAGCAGGCGCAGGCATGGCCCTGCATGGCGAACGGCTGATCATCGCGGTCCGGTCAGGCGGGAGCGGGCGCTTGCGAGCGGCGGAGGCCGGCGCGACGAGGATCGGTGGCATGACCGCCGGCAGCACGCCTGCTCCCATGCCGATGCCGAGCAGCACGAGGGTCATCTCGGCCCGGGGCACCATCCCCGCGCCGATGATGTAGCTGTCGCGCCAGGAGTAGCGGATCCAGCAGATCGTAGTCGCTCACGGTGCCGATCACCTCGTCGACGCCGAGTACGCGGAAGACGTCCTCAGCCTTCGTCGCCAACAGTCCGAGGAGGTGGTCGACCGGGTCGTCGCGGTGCAGGACGACGACGCGTCACATGCTTCGCGACGGTGCCCGCTACTTCCAGTTCGATGTGCGCAAGGAAACCGCGCGACCTGTGCCGCCGCGAGAAAGGCGGCGCCTCCACTGTCTCCGAGGCACCGCCGCGTTGGGTCGCCGAATGAGTCAGGCGATGAACTGCACCAGGAACTCGTAGCTCAGCTCGGTGTCGACCCGCCAGGCGGAGTCGGCGCCGTGGAAGGTGGCGCTGAACCCGAACGAGACGACGCCCACCACCAGGTTAGTGTTGTTGAGATGGCGGTGCCGCTGACGTAGTCCAGATTGTTATCAAGCCACTCGCTGCGCGCCTCACGTCGTCGTGCTTGACACGTGGACCATGCCCCTCCGGTGCTCCCTGCTACGGTTGAGGCGTGCAAACCATACCGCACGCCGCCGACGTCGCCGACGTTCTCGCGCTGCTCGACACCACCGACCTCGGCCTTTCGGCGACTGAGGCCGCCGCGCGCATCAGGCGTCACGGCCCGAACCGCTTGCGCGAACAACCGGGCATCGCGGCCTGGCAGCTGGTCCTCGACGAGGTGCGCAACCCGCTGGTCCTTATCCTCCTGGGCGCCGCTTTCGCGCTGGGCATCGTCACCGCGCTCGACCCGAGCGAGAACCTGTGGGGCGACGCGGGACTGATCGTCGCCATCGTCGTGCTCAACGCAGCGCTCGGCTTCGTGCAGAACCTGCGTGCGCAGCGCGGCATCGAAGCGCTGCAGCGGCTCGCGTCGCCGGACGTGCAGGTCCTCCGTGACGGGAGCCCGCAGACACGGCCTGCCCACGAGCTCGTCCCCGGCGACGTCGTCATGGTCGAGGAGGGCGATCGGGTCGCGGCAGACGGTCGGCTGCTCCAGGCCTTGGAGCTGCGGACCGACGAGGCTTCGATCACCGGCGAGAGCATGCCGGTCGAGAAGTCGGTTGAGCCGGTCGACCCCGAGACGCCGCTCGCAGAGCGATCCGACATGGCCTACCTCGGCTCGTCGGTGCTGGCCGGTCGGGGCCGCTACGTCGTTACCGCCACCGGCATGCAGACGGAGGTCGGCGCCATCGCGCAAGCGGTGCAGAGCGTGCAGGATGGCCCAACGCCGTTCCAGCGCGAGGTCGCGGAGCTGGCGCGCCGGATCACGGCCGCGATTGCCGTCCTGATCGTGCTCATCGCCATCCTCCAGCTCACCGTCGGCGGACAGGACCTGCTGGAGACGTTCGTGACCGCCGTGGCGCTGGCTGTGGCCGCCATCCCGGAAGGGCTCCCAGTCGTGATGACCCTGGCGCTCGCCTTCGGCACGCGGCGCATGCTGGAGCGCCACTCCCTGGTCCGCTCCCTTCCCGTGGTCGAGATCGTGGGCAGCGCCGAGGTGATCTGCACCGACAAGACGGGGACCATCACCGAGGGCAGGATGAGCCTGCGCCGCCTCGAGCTCCCGCAGCAGTCACTGCAGGTGGTCGGCAGCGCAACCGAGCCGAACGGCGCGTTCCAGGCGGATGGCAACGCTGCCGACCTCCACGACGAGCCCGCGCTTCTGGCGGCCGCCCTCTGCAACAACGCGCACCATGTCAACGGCTCCTTCGGGGGCGACCCGACGGAGGTAGCGCTGCTCATCGGCGCCCTGAAGGCCGACATCGTCCGGGACCGATGGGAGCGGCTGGAGGAGATCCCGTTCTCATCGGCTCGCAAGCTGATGAGCGTCGTGGTCGATGGGCCAGGCGGACGGCAGGTGTTCGCCAAGGGGGCGCTGGAGGTCGTCCTGGAGCGATGCACTCGCGTCAAGGTGGGTGACGGCATTCGACCCCTTACTTCAGACGACCGTGACCGCATCCGCGAGACAAATGACCGCCTCGCCGCCGATGCCTTCCGGGTGCTTGCCCTGGCCGGCAAGCCGGGCGACCCGGGCCATCGGGAGGAGGCGGAGCGCGACCTCGTCTACTACGGGCTCGCCGCACTGGCCGATCCGCCCCGCGAGGCGGCCGGCCCCGCCCTGCGGGCCACCAGCGATGCCGGGATCCGGGTCGTGATGATCACCGGCGACAACGCCGGGACCGCCACGGCCATCGGCCGCGACATCGGCCTGGCAGGCGATGCCGTCGCCGGGAGTCAGCTGGAGGCGCTTTCAGACGACGAGATCGTGGAGCGCGGCACCATCTTCGCCCGCGTGGAGCCGCGCCACAAGCTGCGGATCCTGGAGGCCTTCCGCCGGCACGGCATGGTGGTGGTGATGACCGGGGACGGCGTAAATGACGCCCCGGCGCTGAAGGGCGCCGACGTCGGCATCGCGATGGGGCTGCGCGGAACCGACGTGGCGCGCGACGCCTCCGACATCGTGCTGCTGGACGACAACTTCGCGACGATCGTGGCGGCGATCGAAGAGGGGCGCCGGATCGCCGGCAACATCAAGAAGTTCCTCAACTACCTGCTCACCGGGAACCTGGCCGAGGTGCTCGTTGATCCTCGGCGCATCGCTCGTCGGCTACCTGCCAATCACCGCCGTCCAGATCCTGTGGGTCAACCTGGTCACCGACAGCGGGCCTGCGCTGGCGCTGGCCGTGGACCCGGCGCCGCCCGATATCATGCGCGAGCCGCCTCGTCGCGGCCCGATCATCGGTCGGGCCATGCTGGCCCTGGTAGCGGGCGTGGGCGCGCTGATTGCGGCCATCGTGCTCACCACCTTCTTCGTGAGCAACGCGCTCTACGGGATCGAGACGGCGAGGACCGTGACCTTCACCGCGCTCGTCACCCAGGAGTACCTGCGGCTGGTCGTGATCCGCCTGCACGAGCATGCGCCGCTGCTCGCCAACCGCTGGCTGTTGCTGGCCGTGGCGGTCAGCCTGGGGCTGCAGCTGCTGTTGATCTACTCGCCGTTCGGCGAGCTCTTCGGCGCAGTGCCGCTGGGCCTGGCGGAGTGGGGCATCATCGGCGCCGGGCTGGCTGTGGGGCTGCCCGCAGCCTTGGGCATCACCTCGCTGGTGCGGCGCTGGTTCGGACGGCTGTGACCCAACGGCGGTGGGCCGCGCGACCAGCCCGCAGAGTGGAGCTCGTCCTGCAGCGCCTCGAGCCGCTCCTTCGGTTCCTCGATCGTCTCATCGCGGCCCTGCCGGTCGCGTTGCCGCGAAAACTCTGATCAAGGCAGGCTGCCGGTGCAAGTGCCGACCCGCCTCTTCGAACTCAGATCGGGGAATCGATAAGCTGCAGTTCGTCCAGCAGCTGTCTCCGCAGGACGACTGCGCACGCCGCGCGGGTTCGAATCCCGTTGGCGTGATGAGAATCTCGGCGCTCGTCGCGGCGGCGAGGGCAGTGCAGATGTGGTACCGAGTGCGGGGCTCTGCTCTGCAAGGACCGCGGGCGCAGTCGGGTTCAGAATGGTGGCGACCGTGGACATCACGGCGATGGCGGGCACCATGCGCGTCAAACGCAAGCGTCGCTCTACGCCAACGAGGCGATGAGCCGCAGCTCGTCCAGCAGCAGGCGCGGAAGCAGGTATCGGGCCCGGACGCGGTCCCGCCCTCCACGGCCGAGCGCCTCGGCGGTGGCGGGATCGCCAAGGAGGCGTGCGATGCCATCGGCGCATTCGGCGACGGTGTCGACCAGGACCCCGCCGGTGTCGCCCATCTGCATCGGGATGCCGCCCGCCCGTCCGGCGACGACCGGCGTTCCCTTCCAGAGAGCCTCGCTGATGACCAGGCCGAACCCCTCCCGCACGGACTTCTGGACGATGACGTCGCTGTGGCGCTGGAAAGCGTTCACCTCCGTGTTGCTGACCCCGGTCAGGTTCGTGAAGACGTGGATCAGGGGGTCCTTGCGCGCCGCTTCCTGGATGGCGTGGTAGATCTCCCATCCCTCGGGGTCATCGAGCGCCATGGAGCCCACCAGCGCCAGCTGCAGCTCGGGCACCTCGCGGCGAGCCAGCCGGTACGCCTCGATGACCCCCATCGGGTCCTTCCACGGATCGAAGCGAGAGACCTGGGTCACCAGCGGCCGATCCAGCCGGATGCCGATCCAGGCCAGGATCTGGCGCACCAGCGAGTCCGGCAGCGGCAGGTTCTTGGGGCTGAGCGGGTCGATCGCTGGTGCGATCTCCTCGATCCGCGCGATCGGCAGATCGGGCGGCACGAACTGCGGCATGGTGAAGATCGCGGCGTCGTAGCCGTCGAGCAACGGAGCCAGGAAGCCCCACACATCCGGATTCGGCTGAGACGTGTCGATGTGGCAGCGCCAGATCCATCTGGCGTCGCGCCGGCCGCCGAAGTGCAACAGCCCGGCCGGCTGCGGATCGTGCACGAATACGACGTCGGGGCGATCCTCGAATGCCTCCGCGTTCTGGCGATTGCGGTGCAGGTACACCTCCCGTTCGCCAGGACCGATGCCCTCATCGCCTCCCTGCAGACCGTTGTGGATCCGTTTCGTGGTTGCGAAGAACGGCTCGTCGCCGGTGATCACCTTCCACTTCGCGTCGATGCCCAGGTCGCGCAGGAGCGGAACCACCGAGCGCAGCAGCTCCGAAACGCCACCGCCGTACGGCGTGGCGTTGATGTGGGTGACCTTGAGGCCGCGGAGGGGCTCGGCGGCCTCGCGAACGGCCGCGAGCTGCTCATCGAGGGCGATGCCACGGTACGCCTCCAGCGAACGTTCGCCGACGTCAACTTGCTCGAGCATGCCCTAAGGGTATCGGCTCCACGCGCACGCCGACGAGCAGGGCGATTGTCGCGTCCGTGTCGTTCCCCTAGTCAGCCCACGTCCAGGCATTCCAGACGATGAGGGCGTTGAACAAGAATCCGAAGAGGATCAGGAAGTTGTCGAACAGCTTCGGGTAGGGCAGCCCGACCAGGTTGAACAGCACCAGGAAGAGGGCGGCGCCGATGCTGATCCAGCGGATGAGCGGGTACGGCAGCACCAGCGAGGCGACCACCATCACGATCGGGATCAGCATCACGATGGCGGCGAGGAGCCACATCCACTCGGAGGCCGTGCGTCCGGCGATCTCTCCCGCCGTGAAGCTGCCCGAGAAGATGCGCAGGACATCGCCCAGCAGGTAGGTCAGCATCAGGGCCGCCCAGCTGGCCGAGAGAACGATCCTCACCGATTCCATGCGACACTCCACCGGCGGCTGCTCCACCACGACGCGCTCACACGGAGGCCGCCGTCCGGACTCCGATCGGCCCAGCCCAAGCCAGCAGCAGCCGCTGACTCCTCAACTCACCTGCCCCCGCAGCTGGCGCTGTACGCGGTAGAGGAGCGCGTCGGCGCCCCGCAGGCGCAGCGGGCTGATCACGTCGGCCAGGTTGAGCCGATGGGTGACGTCGGCCGGCACCGACAGGACGGCCTCCACCGGCTCGCCGTCCAGGCCGGCGTGGAAGATTCCGGCGAAGCCGCGCGTCGTCGGCGACTCGGCCGGTGCCTCGAAGTAGAGGTGCGCACGGCTGTCGTCATCGGCCTCGGCAACCACGAAGAGCGGCGACTGGCACTCGGGCACGCGCTCCAACCGCTCCGGATGGGCCGATAGGCGCTCCGGCAGCTCGGGCAGCGACTGCGCGTACTCGAGGAGCAGCTCCAGGCGGTCCTGGCGCGGCGAGGTGGCGAACGCCTCGACGATCTCCGCCAGGCGCGGCGGAAGCTCATCAACCACCGGCGTCTTCGCGCTCCCGCTCGATAGGCACGCGGACGCTGTTGCCCCACTCGGTCCACGATCCGTCGTAGTTGCGCACGTTCTCGAATCCCAGCAGGTGGGTGAGCGCGAACCACGTGTGGCTCGACCGCTCGCCGATGCGGCAGTAGACCACCACGTCGTCATCGGGCGAGAGGCCCACCTCCGACCGGTACAGCGCCTCCAGCTCCTCGCGCGACTTGAAGGTGCCGTCCTCGTTGGCGGCACGCGCCCAGGGCACGGAACGCGCCCCCGGGATGTGGCCACCGCGCAGGGCACCCTCCTGCGGGTAGTTCGCCATGTGCAGCAGCCGTCCGCTGAATTCGTCGGGCGACCGCACGTCGACGAGCGGCTTGCCCAGGTGCTCCAGCACGTCGTCGCGGAAGGCCCGGATGGCGGCATCGTCCCGCTCGACTGCCGGGTAGTCGGCGCGTGCCGGATTGGAGGCATCGGTCGTCATCGGCCTGCCCTCCGCCACCCACTTCGTGCGACCCCCGTCCAGCAGGCGCACGTCCGGATGGCCGAAGAGGCTGAAGACCCACAGTGCATAGGCCGCCCACCAGTTGGACTTGTCGCCGTAGAAGACGACGGTGGTGTCCCGGCCGATGCCCTTGCGACACATCAGCTCGGCGAAACCCGCGGCGTCCACGTAGTCGCGCGTCACCGGGTCGTTCAGGTCCGTGTGCCAGTCGACCTTCACCGCGCCGGGGATGTGGCCGGTCTCGTAGAGGAGGACGTCCTCGTCCGATTCGACGACCACCAGGCCGGGTTGGCCCAGGTGCTCGGCCAGCCACTCGGTGGTCACCAGCCGTTCGGGATGGGCGTACTGGCGAAGCTTGGGATCGGTGTCGAGGCTGAGCGTCATGGGTGTGCCCTGCGGTGCGGAGTCCTGATGCTAGGCCAATCGCCTGTTCGCGTCGCGCCGCCGGCCCGGCCCAACGCCGCATAGATCTTCCAGATCTCACCCGGACGCCCGACGGGGATCGAGATCGGCCGATCTATCGGCGCAGCGTGAGCATGGGGCAGGCCCGCAGGCACGTCCCACGCGTAGCCTGTACCGATAGATGTAGCAATCCGTTGCCCGAAGGCTTGCTCGGGCGCCGATCGACACATCTATCGTCGATCGACGCGGGCACGGAGGCACCCCGGCGCGCCAGTGCGATGCCCGGCCGGGCAGGACCCCTCGCCGAAAGGGAATCGCTCAGGTCGTGCGTACGGCGACCGGGCTCCAGACCGAGGCCATCACGAGCACCCACAGCGCCGCGTTGATGACGAACCCAAGCAGCAGCGCCGGTGAGAAGAAGAGCGCCAGCAGCAGCGTCGAGCTTGCCGCTGCGCCCAGCACCAGCCCGTCCCACCAGCCGGTGGGGACCAGCCAGCCCACGGTCGACAGCGCCGCCAGCAGGAAGGCTACGAAGGTCACCACCATGACCACGATCCCGATGGTGCGGATCATGCCGGCGTCGAGGCCGGCATTCGAGATCAGCCACGATCGGCCCATGTCGAACGGATAGGCCAGGCCGCCGGCGGTGGCCGAAGCTGCCTCGGGCGTCGGGAACACGAACATGACGTGCACCCAGCCGTGGGCGAAGAGTAGGGCCGCGAGGAGCCACTTGCCGGCGCCGATGTCGCGGTCCAGCAGGAACCAGGTGACCGCCGCCAACAGCGCGATGCCAATGCCGATCGGCAGCAGGTCGAGAATAGCCTTCACGGCTCGGGTCCTCCAGCGTGCGGATTGGTCCCAGTACGGCACCGCACGACATCGATCGCCAAGTGCCAGAACGACTGGCCTGGTGGGGTAATCGGTCGTCTTCGGGCGCGGGTCGCGAGCCTCTCCCCGCGCGTTCGGTGCCAGCGTCTCAGCGCCGCACCGGTCTCGCCACCGTGGCAAGTTCGTGCGAGCCGGGATCGAGCGCGGCGCCCGCGACGTCCCCC
>CAVZPD010000024.1:0-4371 GCA_963777045.1 uncultured Chloroflexia bacterium | reverse complement strand
GGACCCGCGCCACGCGCTCCAGGATCTCGGCGCGGACGGCGTCCAGCTGCTCATCGGTCCGGGTGGTGCTCATGCGGGTCGCGGACTCCGTGAAGTACAGCGTCACCTTCTCCGGCGTGCCCAGGCCCAGGGCATCGCGGCAGGCGAGGGCGTAGATCGACAGCTGCAGGCTCTCGTCCACGCCCTTCTGGCTGCTGACCTTGCCGGTCTTGTAGTCGATCACCTCGATCCCGCCGGACGGCAGCCGGTCGATGCGGTCGATGGAGCCGGTCACCACCACCGGCGGCCCGCCGGCCGGATCCTCGATCACCAGCTCGAACGTCTGCTCCTCCAGCTCCGCCTCGCCCAGGCTGCTGACCTCGCCCTCCCAGAAGTTGTCGAGCAGGCCCGTCGCGCGGCGGCGGTAGGCGTCCTCGGCCGGCTTGTCGCCGAAGGCCAGCGGCTGCCACTCCTGCCAGAACAGCCGCTCCAGGTCCTCCCGCGTGGGCGGCGGCTCACCGGCAGCCGCGCGCTCGCGGCGCTCCTTGGTGAACGCCTCGAAGGCGGCGTGCGCGGTGCCGCCGAAGGAGAGCGCGCCGGACGGCCGCCGACGGCTGCGGGATGCGGTAGACGTAGCGGAAGGCGTACTGCATCGGGCAGGTCTCGTAGGTCGAGAACGCCGAGTAGCTGAAGCGGCTCGGCACCGGCAGCACGTCCAGCAGGTTCGCGCCGGCCGCGCTGTCGCCGGCCAGCTCGCGCAGGGTGAGCGGGTCCAGGCCGCGGGCGCGGGCCTCATCGGCCTCCACGCGAGGCGCGCTCGGCCACCCGGTCGAGCTCGGCGGCGAAGGCGGCCCGGGCATCGGCGGATTCGGCGTGGGCGGGATCGGCGCCCTGGATGAGCCCCACCAGCTCCGACGCGCGCAGGCGGAGGTCCAGCAGGCGCTCGCGCTTGGTGGGCAGGGGCATGACGCGGCGCGCCAGCGCCAGCGCATCGGGCCCTTCGGAGCGTCCTCGGCGCGGCTCGGCCAGGACCCACTGGTTGGCCCGGTCGACCAGGTCCACCTCCGGGTGGTCGCCGGACAGGATCTCGTTGACGAACAGCGAGCACGCCTTCTCGCGCGCCGCCAGCCCGCCGTAGGTGGTCAGCACCAGGCTCTCCTGGGCGCGCGTCATGGCGACGTACAGGAGGCGGCGCTCCTCCTCGGTGTGGAGGTCCTCGCCCTCGATCGGCTCGCGCAGGAGCTCGGGCGGGAAGTAGCCGCTCCAGCCCTCGCGGGTGGGCCACTCACCGTCGAGCAGCTGCGGGATGAAGACGTGCGGGAACTCCAGCCCCTTGGCCTGGTAGAGGGTCATCAGCCGCACGCCCTGCACGTCCTCGGACAGCTCCACGCTGGTGGGCAGCTCGCCGCCGGCCGCCTGGTAGGCGTCCAGGTAGTCCACGAAGCCCTGGAGCGTGCCTGCCGGGTGGGCGGTCCTGCCAGTCCGCCGCGAACCGCAGGAATGAACCGATGTTGGCCACGGCCCGATGGGCATCGGTCGTGCCGGCTCCCAGCAGGTCCAGCACCTGGCCGGTCAGCTCCAGGTAGCGCTCCAGGATGGTGTGCGGCCCCTGCCGCGTGGTGGCTGGGTGCAGCTCCTCGATGGTGTTGCAGCAGCCGCCGCAGCTTGGCCTTGGTGGCGGCCTCGGTGGGCGTGGCGTCGTCGTCCCCCACCTCGATGAGCCGATGGATGACGTCCACCAGGTGCTTCTCGGTGTCGAAGCGCGCGATGCGGGTGACGTGCAGCACCTCCAGCGGGTCCAGGCGCCACGGGCCGCCGGTCATCATCCGCGCCAGCGCCACGTCGTCGTGCGGGTTGGCCACGGTGCGCAGGCCCTGCTCCAGGTCGCGGATCTCATCGGTCGCGAAGAGGCTGAGGCCGCCGACCACGGTGTACGGGATGTCCTCGTCGCGCAGGCGCTTCACGATCTGGTCGCGGTGCTTGTGCTTGCGGTACAGGACCGCTGCGTCGCCCCACGCCTGCGTCTCGCCCACGCGCTCCTTGATCCCGTCGACGATGGCCACCGCCTCGTCCTCCGCCCCGTTGGCCAGGATCACCTGCACGTTCGGCCCGTCCGGGCGCTCGGTGCGGAGCTGCTTGTCCCGGCACGAACCGCGTCAGGTTGTTTGCGATCAGCCGGTTGGCGGCCGCCAGCACCCGCCCCACGGAGCGGAAGTTCTGCTCGATCGGCAGGCGTTGCGGCGGACCCGGCGGCGCGCTGTCCGGCGCATGCCGCGGAGGCCCGGAGAAGCGGCGGTCGAACTCCTTGAATGCGGCGAAGCTGGCGCCCCGGAAGCGGTAGATCGACTGGTCGTCGTCCCCCACCACCATCACGTTGTCCGGCCGGTCCGGCGTGCGCCCCAGCAGCTCGATCAGCTCGATCTGCGCGATGTTCGCGTCCTGGAATTCGTCGACCAGGATGTGGCGGAACTGCTGCTGGTACCGCCGCAGGATGTTCGGCCGCTCCTTGAAGAGGCGCGTCACCCGCGCGATCTGCTCGCCGAAGTCCAGCGCTCCCCGCTTCGCCAGCTCCTCCTGGTAGGCCCGATAGACCGATGCGATCTCGGCCAGCCGCATCACCTCCAGCGCGGCGCCATCGGCCACGTAGGTGTCGGCCAGCTCGTGCACCTCGGCCTGTTGTTCCGGCGTGAAGTTCTTCAGCGACAGCTTCTTGCCTTCGCCGCCCACCGTCTTGCGGGCCTGCGCATCGGCCTCCTTCTCGACCTCCTCGAAATCGGCCTCGCCTCGGCGGTACTTCGAATACTTGCTCGCGGACGTCGCGGATCGGGCGCAGGTAGCCGATCAGCGCGATGCGGGCGGCGGCATCGGCGTATGGGCCGTATCGGTCCTCGAAGGCCTTGCGCTCGGCGGCGACGTAGGCGTCGAAGGCGTCCGGGCTGACGAGCTCGTCCTTGCATCGGTTGATGAACTTCACGAAGTCCGCGTACGCCCACTCGCCGTGGTAGACGAGGTCCAGGCGCGGGCGGAGGTCGCGGATGACCAGGTACTGACCGATGCCGTCCAGCACGTCCGGCCTCGCCGGCATCCCCGCCTCGGCGGCGTTGTCGCTCAGGAGCTGGTGGCAGAAGGAGTGGAAGTTCGAGACGGTCAGTCTTGCTGCCGTTGCGGCGCCCACCGCTTGCGCGATCCGCTCGCGGAGCTCGGCGGCGGCCTTGACGTTGTAGGTGAGGACCAGGAGGTTCTCGGGCTGGAGGTCCGGCTGGGTGCGCAGGAGGTGCGCGACGCGCTCGACGATGACCCGCGTCTTGCCCGTGCCGGCCCCGGCGATGACCACCGCCGGCCCATCGCCCCACTCGACGATGCGCTGCTGCTCAGGCGTGAGCGGCCGCGGCTGTGGCTTCGGTGCGGTGGCGCTCGGGCGCCGTGGGCACTACGGCGATGGCTCAGTCCCTCCCTTCGGCCGCGATGATGCCTCACGCGGTCAAGCCCGCGTTGACATTTCCGTGGAGATCCTACTGCTGGCGCGCCAGGCGCCGTCGCGGACGATCGCGGTTCGCGAGCTGTTGAACACGCTGGAACGAGAGGCCCATGACGCGCCCAGCGTCCCTGACCGTGTAGCCGTGCTCAACCAGCCTGACCGCCGTACCGGCCGCCACTTCCTGCACCTCGGCCTCGAGCGCTTCCTGCGTTGCCCTCAGTGCCTGGAGGCGCTCGACGGCCTGGACGAGGCTTTCGTCATCCAGGATTGGCTGGACGTCAACGGTCACCGAGGAGGGATCGACGTCGAGCATGGTCCCGATGGCGTCGCGCGCCATGCCATCCGCCTGGTCCAGCCGGCGCACCTGCGAGAAGACGCCCGGAAGCTCCGGCACTTCCAGCGCCCACCAGTCCGCGCGGCGTCGCGCATGAACCTGATACGCCTTCATCGCCACCACTCTTTCCCGAATACCCCTTCGAGGCGCCGAAAGACGGTCGATCTCCGTCCGCTTCACCGGTCCTGCGTCTTGTGGCGGCCGGCGGCGCAGTCCGCACAGACATCGGCCTCCTCTGGCAGGAGCTCGCGGGCGCAGCCGCAGTCGCATCGGCAAAGGCGGTCGCCCTGGGGCTGCAGGACCACGTAGTCGACCAGGTCGTCGAAGTCGTCGAACGCCATGCTCGCCTCCTCCCAGGTGGTGCCGCCGAAGCCTGGAGCTTCAGTGTCGGGGGAGGGTGCGACAGGTAGGGTGTCGCGCTGTCAGAGGTGGCTCGTGGGGCGCGTGCTGCACGTGCGGCACGTGCCGTACGACCGGGGGCTGACAGTCGGACCCCACGGCCACGGCAGAGCCTCGCCCTCCCAGAATCGGCGGCCGCGTTGGCAGCGGCAAGGCGCGTTCACGGAGCCGTCAGGCTACG
>CAVZPD010000023.1:0-36962 GCA_963777045.1 uncultured Chloroflexia bacterium | reverse complement strand
ACGCGCCGCGCATC
This sequence comes from uncultured Chloroflexia bacterium, assembly GCA_963777045.1. Classification (GTDB taxonomy): domain Bacteria; phylum Chloroflexota; class Limnocylindria; order QHBO01; family QHBO01; genus JAPSGM01. Next base: position 36,948 of record CAVZPD010000023.1, on the reverse strand, counting down.
TCCACGCTGCCGCAGTAGGCGCGCGGCATCCCGCCGCACCGCCCGTTGCGCTGAGCGCAACGTTTTGCGCACGAGCCGGCCCTGGACCGGCCTTCTGGAGTCGTTTGTTGCGGCAGATGCAACGCCAGGCGCACGAACGGCCCCTCCCGCGCATTCTGTTGCGGTGAGGGCAACGTTTCGCGCAGGAACCGGCCGGGGCAGGTCCTCCTGGCGTGATTCGTTGCACCAGGCGCACGCGGGAGGTTGCCGCCCCACAGCCCGGCTGGTCAGTCAATCAGACGCGGCCTCGCCGCGAAGCCACTGGATATAACGGTCGGCCGATTGCTCGAGGATCGTGCGTGCGTCGCGGTGGATCGTCGGCTTCCACCAGCCGCCGTAGATCCGGTCGAATGGGTAAGGCCGCACGGCCTCGACCACCTGTCGCACCGCCTGTTCGGGGAGCGGCAGGCGGTTCGGGGCGCTGCGAACGAAGGTCACGCGATCCTCGCCGGGCGTGACGAAGATCGTGTCGCCGGCCAGGAGGACGCCCGCTCCATCGGCGCCGGCCGACCAATGGAGAACCGCGCTACCCGCAAAGTGACCGCCGCACTGGACGAGCGTGACGCCGGGAAGCACCTCAAGCGAGCCGCGCCAGGTTTGCACCGCCGGATCGGGCCTGGTCAGCCAATGTGCATCGGCTTCGGGGAGGAGGATCGACGCGTTGAATGCTCGGCTCCACTCGACGATCGCGCCGTAGAAGTGCGGGTGGCTGGCCGTCACTGCGTGGAGGCCGCCTCGTTCCCGGACCGCCCGGATGGCGACCTCGTCGATGTAGCCGGGCGGATCCCACAGCGCGTTGCCCTCGGCCGTCTGGACCAGCAGCGCCCGTTGTCCGATCGCGACGGGCGGATCGAAGCCGATCCCGGTCAGCCCGGGCTCCACTTCCCGGACGTCGCCCGCATGCCCCGCCGCGGCCAGCTCGGGAAGCGTCGTCCAGCGCTGGCCCGTTGGCGGCACCCACTGGCGCTCATCCGCGCAGATGATGCAGACGCTAGGCGGCTCCGCTGCGGGCGGGTAGTGGTTTCCACAGGTGCCGCAGACCCACGGGTTGCCGAACGCCGCCTTCCGGTGATCCTTGCTCGTCATCCGGGGAATCTCACCACAGGCGATTCTGCGGCGGCAACTCTGAGGTGCGGTGGTTCGTGACCCGACCGCATGTGATGCGCTCGACGGTCAAACGGTTGTCACCACCTGCCGCTGGTGCCGGCGTTAACCCCATTCCGGCGCTGGGTCGCGAGGATGAAGGAATCGGCCGGGTGGAATCTCGTGCTCAGTCAGCTGGAATGTCGAGCAGGATGGCAGCGCCGAGGCCGCGAAAACCTGGCCAACGCCGGTCTGGCCGGCATCTGGCGATAGGAGCGTCCCGGCCACCGATTCGACTATCCGACGTGGCCGCGTGCCGCGGCCACCCTCAGGCCGCCTCTGCCAGCGCCGGCTGCGCCTCCATTTCGGCCGGTGGCGCCTTCCTGGCCGCCACCACCCCGGAGGGAGCGGCGATCCAGGCGATCAGCAGGAGCGCGAAGCTGGCGAGTGCTGCGATGACCACGAGCGAACCTCCTTAGAAACGCTAGAGCTGGTAGGCGATCTCGCCGTGCTGGGCCAGGTCGAGGCCTGCCTCTTCCTGGGTATCCGGCACGCGGATCGGGACGAAGACGTTGATGACGACGAGGATCAGGGCGGTGGCGACGGCGCTGTAGGCACCCACGGCAACCACGCCCAGCGCCTGCAGACCCAGCTGGCCGAGGTTTCCGGCCAGCGCGCCGTCCACGCCGGCGGCGTTGACCGCGACCGTCGCGAACACGCCGGTGGCCAGCGCCCCGAAGGCGCCGCCCACGCCGTGGACGGCGAAGACGTCCAGCGCGTCGTCGATCCGGGAGCGCAGCCGCAGCAGCGACGCGCCGTAGCACACCACCGCCACGCCGAAGCCGATCAGCACGGCGGCGGCCGGCGTCACGAACCCGGCGGCCGGCGTGATCGCCACCAGCCCGGCCACGGCACCCACCGCCGCACCGAGCACGGAGGGCGTGCCCTTGTGCAGCCAGCTGATGGTGACCCAGGTGATGGCGGCCATCGCCGCGGCGGTGTTGGTGGTGACGAACGCGGTGGCGGCCAGTCCATCGGCGGCCAGGGCGGATCCGGCGTTGAAGCCGAACCAGCCGAACCAGAGCAGGCCTGCGCCCAGGACGGTCATCGTCACGTCGTGGGGTTCGGTGGCGTGCTCGGCATCGGTCAGGCCAAGACGACGGCCGATGAACAGCGCCGCGACGAGCGCCGCGACGCCGGACGACAGGTGCACCACGGTGCCGCCCGCGAAGTCCAGCACGCCCAGGTGAAAGAGCCAGCCGTCGGGCGACCAGACCCAGTGGGCGATCGGCGCGTAGACGAAGGTCGACCACGCGGCCGCGAAGAGGACGAAGGCCTTGAAGCGCTTGCGCTCGGCGAACGCGCCGGTGATGAGCGCCGGGGTGATGATGGCGAACATCATCTGGAAGGCCATGAACGCCAGGTGCGGGACGGTGGTCGCGTACACGTCCGAGGGCTCGCCGGTGACGCCGTTCAGCCCCAGCCAGTCCAGCCCGCCGATGATGCCCAGCCCGGTATCCGGCCCGAACGCCAGCGTGTAGCCCCACAGGACCCACGTGACGCTGACGAGGCCCAGGATGAAGAAGCTGTGCATGATCGTGGAGAGGACGTTCTTGCGGCGGACGAGCCCGCCGTAGAAGAAGGCGAGGCCCGGGGTCATCAGCATGACCAGCGCGGTCGAGATGAGGATCCAGGCGGTGTCTCCGGTGTTGATCTGCGGCATCGGCGTTCCTGCGCGTGCTTTGTGCAGTCAGCCTATGGAGCCGATGCGGACCGGAACAGCCGCGAATCATTGCGGATGCGTTGCGATGTTTGTGCACTCTGCCCAACGCGCTGGCTTCACGACCGATCCAGCAGCCAGTCGACCGCCTCGAGGTAGCCCCGCCACCCCTTCCCCGCCACCTGGTGCCGGGTCGCCGGTTCCGTGACGCTAACCCGCCGCCACGGCTCGCGGGTCGTGATGTCCGAGATGTGCACCTCGACCGCCGGGCGATCGCAGGCGAGCAGCGCGTCGTGCAGGGCGTAGCTGGTGTGCGACAGCGCGCCGGGGTTGATCACCACGGCGTCGTAGTCGAGCTGCTCCAGGCGGTCGATCAGCGCCCCCTCGTGGTTCGACTGCAGGTCGTCCAGCAGCGCGCCACGCTCCAGGGCGCGCGCCCGGCAGGCCTCGACGATCTCCGACAGCGTGGTCGTGCCATAGACCTGCGGCTCCCTGCGGCCGAGGGTGGACAGGTTCGGGCCGTTCAGCAGCAGGATGCGCACGCCTACTCCTGGCCGATGGCGCGCAGCGCGCGCGCCAGCTCGTCGTCGGTCACGTCGTCGACCTGCTCGACCCGGCCGACGGCCATCGGCAGCAGCCAGCGTTGCCGGCCCGCCACCCGCTTCTTGTCGGTTCGCAGCCTCCCACGGACCGCCACCGGGTCGAACCGATGGCTCAGCGGGAAGCCGAGGCCCGACAGCACCTCGTCCAGCTCCGCGGAGAGGGCCGAGTCGCCGCCCCGTCCGGTCGCGATGGCGCCCACCGCGCGCATGCCGAGCGCCACCGCGTCGCCATGCGCAAGCCGATAGCGCGCTTCAGCCTCCAGGGCATGACCGATGGTGTGGCCCAGGTTCAGGACGCGCCGCTCGCCGCGCTCGAATGGATCTCGGCGGACGACCGCCAGCTTCACGCGCACCGCCCGTTCAGTGATGGCGTGCCGCACCGCCTCGTCGCCGCCCAACGCCTCGCGCCCGCGCTCCGCGATCAACCGCCATAGCGCCGGATCGCCGATGATCCCCGCCTTGGCAGCCTCGGCCAGTCCATCCCGCAGCCGGGCGCGCGGCAGGGTGCGCAGCGCCGCGACATCGGCCAGCACCGCCCACGCCGGCCAGAAGGCGCCCACCAGGTTCTTGCCCGCCGCCAGGTCGATCGCCACCTTGCCACCGATCGAGGCGTCGAGCTGGGCGAGCCAGGTCGTCGGCACCGCCACGTACGGCACCCCGCGGGCGTAGGTGGCGGCGGCGAAGCCGGCCACGTCGCCGACCGTGCCGCCGCCCACCGCAACGAGTGGGTCCGTCCGCTCCGCCCCCTCCGCCGCCAGCCAGTCCACGATCCGCTCCAGCGAGCGCAGCCGCTTCGCCCGCTCGCCGCCCGCGATCGCCAGGCAGCGCCCGCGGATGCCCGGCGCGTGCGCCAGCGCGCGACGATCGACGACCACCGACGGCGTGCCCACCCAGCTCGCCGAGCACCTGCTCCGCCGTGCTCGCCAGCCCGTCGCCGAGGATGACGCGGCCATGCGAGGGGCCGATGACGTGGCTGCGTGGCTCCATTGCATCGAAGAGGCGCCGGCCGGGCGGCACGGAGCGGCCCACGGCGGCCGCCACTGCCTCCGCGACCTGCCCCGGCGTGCCAATTGACGAGACTGCGTCGTCGGCCGCCCGGTAGAACGGCGCGCGTTCCTCGGCCAGGGCGGAGAGCTTGCGAGCGGCGTCGCCGTCGAGCAGTGGCCGGGGCGTCGCGTCACCCTCGAGGCGTGCCAGGAGGAGGTCGGTATCGGCCTGCAGCCAGACCGCGCGACCGTGCTCCCACAGGCGCCAGCGATTCAGCGGATCGAGGAGAGCGCCTCCGCCGGTCGCCACCACCGACCCCGGTTCGGCGCAGGCCTCGTCCAGCGCCTCGCGCTCCACGGCGCGGAACTGCGCCTGGCCGTGGCGCCGGAGGTACTCGTGGGCGGGCATCCCGGAGCGACGCGCGATCAGCTCGTCGGTGTCGCGGAATGGGCGCCGCAGCCGCTCGGCGAGCAGGCGACCGATCGTGGACTTGCCGCTCCCGGGCAGGCCCACCAGCACGACGCCGGCACCCGGCTCAGGCATGGACCGCCGTTCCCAGCTCCTCGGCGAGCGCCTGCCGCATGACGTCGAACGGCGCAGCACGCTTCGTCCACAGCTCGAAGCTGCGAACCGCCTGCCGCAGCAGCATCCCGGCGCCGGTCACGGCATCGGCCCCGGTGGCTCCCGCCTCGCGCACGAGCCGGGTGGGTGACGGTCGGTAGACGAGGTCCAGCACGGACAGGCCGGGCCGGTGCAGCTCGGCCGGGACTGGCGAGACGTCTTCCGCCGTGCCGACGGGCGTCGCATTCACCAGCAGGTCCGCGCTCTCCAGCAGCGCAGGAAGCGTCGCCCATCCGTCACGCCCAACCAGCCGGACCGATGCGCCCGCGTCCGCCAATGCCGCCGCGGCCGTTCGAGCGGCGCCACCCCGGCCCAGCACCACCGCCTGCTGGAAGCTGCCGAGGCGCGCCAGCTCGCTGGCCAGTGCGGGGAGGTCCGTGTTGTCGCCGAGCAGGCGGCCATCGGCAGAGCGAACGATGGTGTTCACCGCTGCGACCCGTTCGGCCGCCTCACTGAGCGCGTCGAGGAGGGGCATGACCGCCGCCTTGTACGGCTTCGTCACGTTGGCCCCGGCGAACTCACCGTGGTGGAGCTGCCGCACGATCTCCGGCAGCGCGTCCGCCGGCACGTCGGCAAGCTCGTAACGCCAATCGAGACCGAGCTCGGTGAACGCCGCGTCGTGCATCGCCGGTGAGGCGGAGTAGCCGATGTCGCGGCCCACGAGCACGACGCGCTCGGTCATGCGCGCGGGCCTCGCGACCGTCGACGACGGCGCCGGACCGCGGCCAGGAGGTCGCCCATCGAGTCGCCGCCGAACGAGGTGAGGAGGGCATCGGCCAGGACGAGGGCCAGCATCGCCTCGCCGACGACTCCGGAGCGCGGCAGGATGGTCACGTCGGACCGCTCGATGTGCGCCCGCCCCACCTCGCCCGAGGCCATGTCCACGCTCGGCAGCGGGCTGCGCAGGGTGGAGATCGGCTTCATGGCGACCCGCGCCACGATCGGCTCGCCGTTGCTGATGCCGCCCTCGATCCCGCCCGCACGGTTCGTGAGCCGCGCCCAGCCATCGGCCCCGCCGTCGACCACGTCATGAACGGCGCTGCCGCGCAGGGGAACGACGCCGAAGCCCAGGCCGATCTCGACGCCCTTGGCTGCCGGAATGGCCATCAGCGCGCCCGCCAGCAGGCCATCCAGGCGCGTGTCCCACTCGGAGGTCGATCCCAGGCCGATGGGGGCGCCCTCCGCCACGACCACGAACGAGCCGCCGATCGTGTCGCCCGCGTCGCGCACGGCATCGATCTCGGCGAGCATCGCCTGCTCGGCCCCCGGATCCGGGCAGCGCAGCGGCGACGGGTCGCGCAGGTCGCGTTCGAACCAGCCGTCCGGGATGCGGCGCATCGGCTCATCGGTATCGGCGAAGGCGCGGATCGGCCCAACCTGGTCGACGAAGCTCCAGATTCGGACGCCGCAGGCAGCCAGCATCTGCCGCACCAGCGATCCCGCCACGGTGCGAGCCGCGGTCGCTCGCGCCGAGGCACGCTCCAGGACGTCGCGGATGTCATCGGTGTCGTGCTTGATGGCGCCCGCCAGGTCGACGTGGCCGGGTCGGGCGCGCGTGATGGCGTTCGGACGCCGTGCAGCGGGGATCGGCTCCACGGACATCCGGTCCGTCCAGTTCACCCAATCGAGGTTCTCGACCGTGTAACCGACCGGCGAGCCCAGCGTTCGCCCGTAGCGAATCCCCGCCGTCCAGGTCACGCGGTCGCGTTCGATCTGCATGCGCCGGCCGCTGCCGTAGCCGTGCTGGCGCCGCCGCAGGTCCAGGTCCACCTTCGCGGTCGAGACCCTCAGGCCGGCGGGCAGCCCCTCGAGCACGCCGCTCAGGGCGGGACCGTGCGACTCGCCGGCGGTCAGCAGGCGCAGGCGCCTCACGCCTCGCCTCCGCTGACCCGCTCCAGGTCTTCCCAGAAGGTCGGGTACGAGACCGATGCGCACTCGGGATCGTCGACCTCCACCTCGCCTGCGACGCCTGCCAGTGCGGCGATCGCGAAGGCGATGGCGATCCGATGGTCGCCGTAGGTGGCGATGGCGGCATCTCTTGGCGTGCCGCGCTGAGACGCGCCAGCCATCCGGCAGGGCCTCGACCTCGGCGCCGATGGCCTCCAGCCCCGCGGTCACTGCGGCGATCCGGTCCGATTCCTTGACGCGGAGCTCACCGGCGTCACGGACCTCGCTGACGCCATCTGCGGCGGCCATCGCCACGGCCAGGAGTGCCAGCTCGTCGATCAGTGCCGCGACGCGCTCGCCACCCAGCGAGATCGCGCGCAGGCGCCTGCCGCTGCGGACGCGGATCTCGCCCATCGGCTCCGGCCCCTTCGCACGCTGCTGACGAACGTCGACCCGCGCGCCCATCTCGCGCAGCACGTCGACGGCAGCCAGGCGCGTCGGGTTCAGCTCGACGTCGACGAGGCGCAGGTCGGCGTCAGGATGGAGCGCCGCCGCCACCATCCAGGGCGTTGCGCCCGACGGGTCACCCGGCACGGTGAGCGAGAGCGGCCGAAGCCGGACCGGACCACGCAGCACCGTCGCACCGTCCGGGCGTCGCTCGATTGCCGCACCCATGGCGGCGAGCAGCCGCTCCGTGTGATCGCGCGTCGGAGCGGGCGTCACGATCCGCGTCTCGCCATCCGCCGAGAGCGCCGCCAGGCTGATCGCCGCCACCAGCTGGGCGCTGGCCACCGGTAGCCGATGCTCCATGGGGCGGAGCCGCTCCTGGCCGTGGATGTGAAGCGGCGGCAGGCCGTTCGTCGTCTCGACCGCTGCGCCCATCTGCCGCAGCGGAGCCGCCACACGCTCCATGGGACGCCTTCGCAGGGAGGCATCCCCGTCCAGGGTCGCGTCGAGGGGCAGGCCGGCTAGCGCGCCGGCGAGCAGGCGCATGGTCGTGCCCGAGTTGCCGCAGTCGAGCGGCGCCGACGGCTGCCGCACCCGACCGACCAGCGCCAGCTCCACGCCGCCACGCACGTGCCGCTCATCAACTGTCACGCCCAGCTCCCGGAGGCAGCGCACCGTGCTGCGAACGTCGTCGCCGGGGGCGTACACGCGGAGGGTGGCAGGCCCCCCGGCCAGCGCGTTGGCGATGAGCGCCCGGTGCGCGACCGACTTGTCGGATGGCAGCCGGAGGACGCCCCGCAGCCGCGTCGGCCGCCGAACGGGCCGCAGGGCCGCCATGCTCACGAGCTCACGCGCTCACGCGCCGCGCTGCCCGAGCAGGTCAGCCTGCGCCTCGCGTCGCTGCACGGCACGCGACGCACGCAGCAGCGTGCCGAAGATGATCGTCATCTCCTCGGGCGTCAGGGGTCCCGACCCATTGGCCGCCGCCCGCTCCAGGAGCTCGCGCTCGCGGCGCACGTCGTGCCCGTGACCCGCCGGGCCGCGTGCCCGTTGGACGTCGAGCGCCAGCGCGGCACGCTCCTGGATGAGCGCCGCCAGCTGGTCGTCCATCGCGTCGATCCGGTCGCGCAGCTCGCCGATCGGCGCACTGGGTGCCTCGAGCGGCCGCGGCGCCGGACGAGCAGCGGCCCGGTCCTGCAGCAGCTGCATCCTGCGCAGCTCGTCCATGAGCGCCCCGAACTCGGGGAAGCTGAGCGACTGCTCGCCATCGGAGAGGGCCTTCGGCGGGTCGGGATGGACCTCGATCAGCAGGGCATCGGCGCCGACGGCTGCGCCGGCGAGCGCCATCGGTCCGACCAGGTCGCGCTGCCCGGTGCCGTGCGACGGATCCACGACGATGGGCAGGTGCGTCTTGCCGCGCAGCACCGGCACGGCGGAGAGGTCGAGCGTGTTGCGCGTGGCGGTCTCGAAGGTGCGGATGCCGCGCTCGCACAGGATCACGTTCGAGTTGCCCGACGAGAGGATGTACTCGGCGGCCATCAGCCATTCCTCGATCGTCGAACCGAAGCCGCGCTTGAGCAGGACGGGGTGCGACGACTGCCCCACCGCTCGCAGCAGCACGAAGTTGTGCATGTTGCGGCTGCCGACCTGCAGCACGTCGACGTATCGGTCGAATCGCTCGACATCGGCTGCGTCGGTGACCTCGGAGATGATGGGGAGGCCCGTCTCCTCGCGCGCCTCGGCCAGCATCTCGAGCGCCGGAACCCCGAGGCCCTGGAAGCTGTACGGGGAGGTGCGTGGCTTGAAGGCGCCGCCGCGCAGCATCCGGGCGCCCTCGTGCCCCACCCATCGGGCCGTGTCGAGCAGCATCTCTCGGTTCTCGACGGAGCACGGACCCGCAACCACCACCAGGTCGTCGCCGAGGCCGATGGGAACGTCGCCGACCATCACCCGCGTCCGCTCGGGATGGTGCTCGACGCTGGCCAGCTTGTACGGGTTCGTGACGCGGATCACCTGGTCGACCCCGTCGAGGCTGCCGATGTTGGCGAGCCGCTCCAGGTTCAGGCCCACGACGCCGATGACGATCCGCTCCTGCCCGGTGCTCACGAAGGCCTGCAGCCCGTGCTCCTCGATGTGGCGGCGGACGGTCGTCACGTCCTCCCTGGTCGCCACTGGAGACATCACCACGATCATCTTGTTCGGTCCTCTCCATCGGAGGCTTCCGAGGCGTCGGTCCCGCGGCCCCGCCGAGCCGGGGCAACAAAAAACGCAGCGTCCTTGCGGACCACTGCGTTTGCGGGCACGAGTGCCTCTGCTGGCGAGATCACCCGCCTGCCTCGTACCCGCTAAGCGTAAAACCAGTAGCTGTTCATCTGAGGGCCGGACTGTACCGGCGCCGGTTGGCGGCTGTCAAGGTGGGCCTTCATACGAGCCCGTTCCGTCCGCACTGTCCCGTCCGCGCGGAACGCACGGATCTTGTCAGGTGCGACTGGTAGTCACCTTAGACGACTGCAAGGGGCCGATGAAGCGGCGTATCGACCTCGCCTGAGCTTGACGGGCGCAGCTTGCCGCGTCGCCGACTCGCCTAACGCGACTGGGAATCGCAGGTGACAACTTCCGCGGTTCGGCGGCCTGTCAATGCCGGGCGGTTCCGTGCGGACCGACCGCTGCTACTCCTGCGCCCGCTGCCCGCTGATTCGATCGAGGCCGCGCGAGACATCGGCGCCATCGAGCAACGCCAGCGCAACCAGCGCGAAGCCGATAACGAACCAGTCCAGCGTGAAGACCGCCCATGCCACGAACCAGAGCGCTGCGCCCAGCGCAAACACCGTCCGCATTCCTCGCTCCCTTCAGCTGTGCCGGAGGTCGATCCCCGGCTGCACCGTTCTCCCCCCGTCGACCCGCCAGACAGCACCCGTGACGTAGGAGGCCTCCTCTCGCAGCAGGAACTCCACCACCGCGGCGACCTCGTCGGCGGTGGCCATTCGGCCGAGCGGCACGTCGGGTCGGTCGTCGGGCGGCGCCAGGAAGGTGTCGAAGGGCGTGTCCACCGCGCCCGCGGCGACCACGTTCACGCGAACGCCGTCGGGTGCACCGATGAGCGCCAGCGAACGGGCCATTCCCTCCAGTCCCGCGCGCGAGGCCGCGTAGGCCGGGGAGCGCCGGGACCCCTCGACCGCTCCCACGATGCTGCCCACGAACACGACCGAGCCGCGCGCGGCGGCAAGGGCCGGCTGGCAACCGCGGAAGGCCTCGAAGGGCGCGGTGAGGTTCACCCGCAGCAGCTCGTCCCAGTGGTCACGCGAATCCCATGGGCCCGCTGGCGGGAGGCCCGCCGAACAGATCAGCCCATCCAGCCGGTCACCGGCGCGAGCGAGAGCCTCACGCAGGACCGATGTATCGGCGGCGTCGCCCGCCACGTCGGCCCCTGGCGATCGGTCCAGGCCGATGACTCGCCAGCCGGAGCTCCGCAGTCGAGCGGCCACCGCGGCACCGATCCCCGATGCGGCGCCGGTGACGATGGCGGTGCGCTGCCGTTCCACGGCCGAAAGGATGGCACACCCTTGACGCCGCAAGACCGGCCCGCCTAGCATGCGGCCTCAACTCAAGACGGCGACGACCGGGACGAGTACCCCGCCATCGGTCACCACAGCGAGCCGGAGATGGTGCAAGCCGGCGTGACACCGACGGGCGAATGGCCCCGCGAGCCTCGCTCCGAACCCGTGCACGCCGGCAGGCGGAAGCGGAAGTAGGCGGCGACGGTTGGCCCCGATACCGCGGCCTGGCACATCGGCTCGAACGCGAGCCCGTGTGCGACGAGAGCGAGCCAAACCGGCTCGAACGCAGGGTGGTACCACGGAAGACGCCTCCGTCCCTCATGGATGGAGGCGTTGTTGTTTGCTCGAGAACTGGACCGATGACCACTGCAGCAGCCGAACCCGCGGGCACCGCGCTCGAGATCGTGGATCTCGAGCTCAACGCCGACACCCTGACGCCCGTCAGCGCCGCGCTGCGCCTCGGCGAGCGCCTGGCCTTCCTGCTGGAGAGCGTGGAGGGCGGCGTGCGCTACGGCCGCCACTCGCTGCTCGGCGTGCGCGGACGGATGCTGTCCGTGGTCGACGATCGCGCGGAGCTGCGGGATGGGGCCGGCGAGCTGCTCGAGAGCTTCGAGGCCCGGGACCCGCTGGAGGCACTTCGCCACGTGCTGCCCCAGGCGGCGCCCGACTCGAGGTTGCCGGTGCCGATCTCCTCGGGGATCGGCTACATCGCGTACGAGGCGACCGCGCGCTGGGAGCGAGTCCCCATCCCGGATGCGGACCCGCTGGGTCTGCCGCAGGCGGTCTTCCACCTGCCCGATGCGCTCATCGTCTTCGACCACCTCGAGCAGATGGCGCGGGTCGCCACGCTGCAGACCGGGAGCCGTGCCGAAGCACTGGTGCGGCTGGAGGAGATCGCCCGCCGCCTGGCCTCGCCGGCGGCCGCGGAACGGCCGACGGTCGCCCGTCGTCCCGTCGCCGGCGCGCCGCCGCCCGCCGACCCCGATTACGAAGCCGGCGTCGCCAGCCTGGTGGAGCAGATCCGCGACGGCGAGATGCTGCAGGCAGTGCTGGCACGACGGTTCAGCCTTCCCGGAACGTACGACGCGTTCGCCATCTATCGCGCAGTGCGGCGCATCAACCCATCCCCGTACCTCTTCCACATCGAGCTCCGCAATGCCGGAGAGGAGCCGCTGGCGCTGGTGGGCGCGTCGCCGGAGCTGCTGGTGCGGGTGCGCGGCGGCGAGGTGGTGACCCGGCCGATCGCCGGCACGCGGCCGCGCGACGAGGACCCGCAGCGCGACCTCGCCCTGGAGGCGGAGCTGCGCGACGACGAGAAGGAGCTGGCGGAGCACGCCATGCTCGTCGACCTGGCGCGCAACGACGTCGGCCGCGTGGCGCAACCGGGCTCCGTGACCGTGCCGCTCCTGCGATCGGTGGAGCGCTTCTCCCACGTCATGCACCTCGTCTCGGAGGTCCACGGCCGACTTCGCACGGAGATGGACGCCTTCGACGCCCTGCGCGCCGCGTTCCCTGCCGGCACCGTCAGCGGCGCCCCGAAGGTGCGGGCCATGCAGGCCATCGCGGAGCTCGAAGGCGAGCGGCGCGGACCGTACGGCGGGGCCATCGGCTTCTTCTCACCTGACAACCTGGAGGCGGCGATCACCATTCGCTCGGCCGTCATCGGGCCATCCATGGCGCACTTGCATGCCGGCGCTGGGATCGTGGCCGACTCCGTGCCGCAACGCGAATCAGCGGAGGTGGCGGCCAAGGCGGCGGCCATGCGGGCCGCGCTGGCAGCGGGAGGCATGGCATGAGGGTTTTCCTGCTCGACAACTACGATTCGTTCACCTATAACCTCGTCCACCTGCTGCACGGCCTTGGCGCCGATGTCGACGTCGCGCGCAACGACGAGGTGACGGTCGACGAGATCGCGGCTGCCGCTCCCGACGCGATCGTCATCTCCCCGGGACCGTCGCGCCCGGAACGCGCCGGGATCAGCGTCGAGCTGGTGCGGCGGCTGGGCCCGACCACCCCGATTCTCGGCGTCTGCCTGGGCCACCAGGCGATCGCCGTCGCCTACGGGGCGCACGTGAGCCGCATCGAACCGGTGCACGGCAAGCGCTCGCCCATTCGCCACGCCGGCGCAGGCCCGTTCTCCGGCCTCGTCGATCCGCTGCCCGCGGCGCGCTACCACTCCCTGGCGGTCGACCGCTCCTCACTGCCGCGGGAGCTCGAGGTCATCGCCTGGGCGCCGGAGGGCACGGTGATGGGCATTGCCCATCGGACGCACCCGGTGGTGGGCGTGCAGTTCCACCCGGAATCCATCCTCACCGACGACGGCGCCGCACTGGTCGGCGCCTTCCTGCACAGCGTCAACAGAGTGCCGGCATGAGCGATGGCGTGGGTCGGCCAGCCATTGCCGCGGCCGTGGAGCTGGCCGCGTCGGGCTCGCCCCTTCCTGCGGCGCTGGCTGAATCGGCCATGGAGGAGCTGATGGACGGGGCCGCGCCTGCGACCCAGGTGGCGGCGCTGCTGGCAATGCTCCACCTGCGCGGCGAGACGGCGGAAGAGCTGGCCGCCTTCGCCCAGGTCATGCGCTCTCGCGCCGTTCAGGTCGAGGCGCCGGACGGTGCGGTCGACCTGTGCGGCACCGGTGCCGATCACTCGGGCAGCTTCAACATCAGCACCGTCGCCTCGTTCGTGGTGGCGGGGGCGGGCGTGCCGGTGGCCAAGCACGGCAACCGCGCCATCACCGGGCAGTGCGGCTCGGCCGACCTGGTCGAGGCGCTCGGCATCACCCTGGATCCCGGGCCGGAGGCGGTCGCCCGCTCCATCCGCGAGACCGGCTTCGGCTTCATGTTCGCTCCGGCCTACCACCCGGCCATGAAGCACGCCATGCCGATCCGTCGCGAGCTGCCCATCCGCACCGTCTTCAACCTGCTCGGTCCACTCTCGTCCCCGGCCGGCGTGCGGCGGCAGCTGCTGGGCGTGGGCGACCTGGGCCTGGTGGACCTGGTGGCTGGGGCGCTGGCGCACCTCGACGTCGATCGCGCGATGGTCGTGCACAGCGCCGATGGGCTGGACGAGCTCTCGCTGGCCGGCCCCAACCGGGCGCTGCTGGTGGACGGCCACAGCATCTCCGAGGTGCGCGTCAACCCGGCAGAGCTGGGACTGCGCCGCGCGGGCCGCGAGGCGATGGCCGGCGGCGACGCACAGCTCAACTCGGCGATCGCCATCTCCCTGCTGGGCGGGGAGCCGGGGCCGGCGCGCGACGTGGTGCTGCTCAATGCCGGCGCCGCGCTGTTCGTGGCGGGCGCGGCCGACACCATCAGCGAAGGGATTGCCATGGCGGCCGATGCCATCGACTCGGGACGCGCGGCGGAGGTGGTGACGGCGGCAGCGGAGATCGAGGCGTGAGCGTCCTCGACGAGCTGGTCGCTGCCTCCCGGGTGCGTTCGCGACGCGACGCCCGCCGCACGTCGCTTGCCGAGCTGCGCCGCACGGTCCGCACGCTCTCACCCGCACGTCGCTTCGAAGCCGCGCTCCGCTACGGGGACCGGCTGGGGCTCATCGCCGAGATCAAGCGTGCATCCCCATCCGAGGGCCGCTTCGCCTCCGTCGGAGACGGGACCGATGCCGTGGCCAGCCTGGCGCGTGGCTACCGATCCGCCGGAGCGCGGTGCCTCTCCGTGCTGACCGAGCCGAGCCGCTTCGCCGGGACGGACCTGGACCTCGCGGCCGCGGCAACAGCAGGGCTGCCGGTGCTGCGCAAGGACTTCACGGTCGACCGCTACCAGGTCTGGCAGACGCGAGCGCTGGGGGCCGATGCCGTCCTGCTCATCGCCCGCGCCCTCCCCGGCGACGCGCTGCGCTCGCTGCTCGACGAGGCGAGCGAGGCGGGGCTCGATGCCCTGGTCGAGGTGCACGACGAGGCTGAGCTCGAGCGCACCCTGGAGGCCGATGCCACCCTGATCGGTGTCAATGCCCGCGACCTCGCCACGCTTCGCATCGACGTCGAGCGGGCCGCCTGGCTGCTGGAGACCGCGGCCTCTTCGGGCGCCACGCTGGTCGCCGAATCCGGCCTCGCCTCGGCCGACGACCTGCGGCGGGTCGCGGACGCCGGCGCCGCCGGCGCGCTGATCGGCACCACGTTCCTGCGCCATCCCGATCCGGCCGCTGGGGCCGCACGCCTGGTCGAGGCTGCACCGTCACGCGTCCCCCCGGCAACCCCGCCGGCACACCCGCGCCGCACGCAGGTCAAGGTCTGCGGCCTGCGCTCCGAGGCGGCCGTCGGAGCTGCCGTCGGCGCCGATGCGGACCTCGCCGGGATCATCGTGGCGCCCGGCACACGGCGCTTCGTCGAGCCGCAGCGTGCCGGCGAGCTGGCGCGGCGCCTGAACGGCGGGCCGCGTCCGGTCCTCGTCTTCCGGCGCCCCTCCCGCGAAGAGCTCGAGGCGACCGTCGCCACGGCCGGCGTGCGTTCGGTTCAGCTCCCCGGCTTCGACGCGCCACCCGACTGGCTACCCGAGGCCGCCTCGAGCCTGGACGAGGTGATCGGCGTCATCCATCGGCCGGAGCGCGTCCGTGCCAGCCTGCAGCAGGCCGAGGCCTGGTATCGAGCCGGCGCGACCCGGGTCCTGGCGGAGGGCGCGACGACGGGTGAAGGGGGCGGCGGCGGCGCGGCCCGTCAAACCTCAATCGACGTCGTCCGCCGGCTCAACCGGCTCCTGCCGGTCGGGCTCGCCGGCGGCCTCCAGCCGAGCACCATCGCGGCGGTTGTGGCATCGGTCCGTCCGGCGTACGTGGATGCCTCGAGCGGCCTGGAGCTGAACGGCATCACCAGCCCCAGCCGCCTGGCCGCCTTCGTCCGGAACGCGCGGCGCGACCCGAGCGGCGCCGATGCAGTGGACGGCCGCGGCCACTTCGCGCGCTACGGCGGCCGCTACGTCCCCGAGACGCTGATGCCCGCGGTGGAGGAGCTGGAGCTGGCCTGGAGCGCGGCGCGGAAGGATCGGTCGTACCTCGATCAGCTGGCGCTGCTAGGCGACCAGTTCATCGGCCGGGCGACCCCGGTCTTCGAGATCCCCGATCGGGTGATCGCCGAGCACCTTGGCTCGATTGAGGGCCAGCCGCTGCCACGGGTCTTCCTGAAGCGCGAGGACCTGGCGCACACCGGGGCGCACAAGATCAACAACGCGCTGGGGCAGTCGCTCCTCGCCAAGCGGATGGGCAAGCCGCGCGTCATCGCCGAGACGGGCGCGGGCCAGCACGGCGTGGCGACTGCCACGGCCTGTGCGCTGCTCGGCCTGGAGTGCGTGGTCTACATGGGCACGACCGACATCGAGCGCCAGGCGCCGAACGTGGCTCGCATGAAGCTGCTGGGGGCCGAGGTCCGGCCGGTCTCGACGGGAAACGGCACGCTGCGCGATGCCCTCAACGAAGCGCTGCGCGACTGGGTCACGAACGTGGAGACGACCTTCTACGTGCTTGGCTCGGCGGCCGGTCCACATCCCTACCCGGACATGGTGGCCGAGCTGCAGTCCGTGGTCGGGCGCGAGGCACGCTCGCAGATGCTCGCGCTCACCGGCCGCCTGCCGGACATCGCGGTCGCCTGCGTGGGGGGCGGGAGCAACGCCATCGGCCTCTTCCGGCCGTTCCTGGACACGGCCGCCCGGTTGGTTGGCGTCGAGGCCGGCGGTCGCGGCGATGGGCTGGGCGACAACGCCGCCTCGCTGGGCCTGGGGCGCCCGGGCGTCCTGCACGGCGCCTTCACGATGCTCACCCAGACCGATGACGGCCAGGTCGTGGAGCCCCACTCGGTGTCGGCCGGGCTGGACTATCCCGGCGTTGGTCCCCAGCTGGCTGCACTTGCCGATTCCGGTCGCCTGGAGGTGCAGCGCGCGACCGACGTCGAGGCGCTCGATGCACTCCGCTGGCTCTCGCGATCCTGCGGGATCATCCCGGCGCTCGAGTCGGCGCACGCGGTGGCGGCCGCGCTGCGGATGCTCCCGGACCTCGCGGCCGATGCGCAGGTGCTCGTCAACCTCTCGGGCCGCGGTGACAAGGACCTGGACATCGTGGCGCGCGAGTCGGCGCTCGACACGGTCGTCCAGGCGCCGGCGTGAACGGAGCCGAGCGCATCCGTGCCGCCTTTGCGCGTGCGGGCGCAGACGGTCGGACGGCGTTCATCGCGTACGTGCTGGCAGGGCACCGAAGCGCTGGGGAGTCGCTCGCCGTCGCCGAGGCGGCGCTGGCCGCGGGCGCGGACCTGCTGGAGATCGGCGTGCCATTCAGTGACCCGATGGCCGACGGCCCGGTCATCGCCGAGGCGGGCCGCGCCGCCGTGCGCGCCGGCGCCGGGCTGCATACCGCGCGATGGGTGGTGCAACAGCTCCGCGCTGCCGGCTACGAGCAGCCCGTGCTGCTGATGACCTACCGCAACCCGCTGCGCGTCGCTGGCGAGGGCGTCCTCGCCGAGCTGGCCGCCGACGGCACCGACGGGCTGATCGTCCCCGACCTGCCGGCCGGCGAGGAGCCGTCCTTCGAGCGCGCCGCGGCCGGCGCCGGCCTGGCCCTCACGTTCCTGGTGGCGCCGAACACCGCGGACGAGCGCGTCGAGGCGGTGATCCGGGCATCCACTGGCTTCGTCTACGTGGTACCCCGCTACGGCGTGACCGGATCGCGCGACAGCCTGGCCAACGGTGCGGCCGTGCTGATCGGCCGGATCCGGGACGCCGCCGCTGGTCGAGCTCCGGTGGCGGCTGGATTCGGCATCGCACGATCGGAGCACGTGGCCGGGCTCCGCGACGCGGCCGACGGGCTGATCGTCGGCTCGCTGCTGGTGGCAACGGTGAACGACGCAGCGGACGGCGCGGCCCCGGCATCGGTCAAATCGTCACTCGCGGCACTCGTGGCAGCGACCGCGCGATCGACTGGCTGACCTCGCTCCGGGAGTGCGTCAATCAGCCAGCGCTCGTGCTCACCGTCGCGGCCGTTGACACGCCCATGAGGGTCAACCATTATGGTTGGCTATGAGAACGGTCACCGCGACGCAGCTGCGCGCGCGCTTGGGCGAGGTCCTCAACCGGGCATCGGCCGGCGAGCGGATCCTGATCGAGCGCGACCATCGGCCCCTGGCGGTGCTGGTATCGCCCGAAGAAGCCGCCCGCCTGGATGAGCCTGCAGAGGCGCGGATGGAGCGCGCACGGAGAGCACTTGAGCGGCTGGAGCAGTTCCGGCAGCGCATGGCCCGAGAGCATCCCCATCTCGCGGAGCTACCGGACTCGGCGATGCTGGTCCGCCAGGAGCGCGATTCCGGTCACGGCGACCACGGATGAGGCGCCTGGTCACCGACGCGTCTGCTGCGCTGAAGCTGGTGCGCTTGGAGGATGGCGCCGCCGAAGTTGGCCGCCTGGTCGTTGCCAGACTTCCTGCCGGCGTCGCTGTACCGACCGTCTTCTGGCTCGAAGTACTCAACGTCCTGGCGCGGCGGCACGCCTATTCCGGAGCTGAGATGCTCGAAGCGGTGCACGAGCTCGAGTCAGTCGGCCTGCGGACCATCGAGCTGGATCGGCCCACCCTGCTGACGGTCATCGACCTGGTCGAGCGCCATGGGCTGACCGCCTACGACGCCGCCTACCTCGCGTTGGCCCACGCCCTCAACGCGGATCTGCTGACCGCCGATCGCCGGCTGGCCGCGGCAGCCGGCGCGAGCGCCATCCTTGTCGGATCCGGGAGCATCGGCGAGGAGCCGATGGCGTACGAGCCCCGCCAGCCGACCTGGCCGTCCTGGCCCGATGCCGGCGCCTACCTTGCGGAGCTCCGAGGCAGCCTGCCGGACTGAGGCCTGGCTCTACCCGCCGCGCGAACAGCGTGGCTCCATGACGAACTCCGCTCCCTCAGGCGTGTCCGTCGTCCCAGCGATCTGCTCGAAGCAGCGATAGGTGATCGGCTCGCGATCTGCAAACGTGACCGTGAGCACGAATCCCGGGTCGTGGCCGAAGATGTCCGGGCAACTGCGCTCGCGACACCACGACTGACTCTCGATGTCGACGATCCGAGCGGCGTCGTCGCGCAGGTCGTCCCGCACCAACTGCACGTAGGGCCGGCATGCGGCGCTGGAGACGACGGTGCAAGCCTCGGCATTCTCCGCGGTCAGGTTCCACGCCACCCATCCGGCGGCCGCCACGAGAACCAGCCCCGCAAGAGGAGCCATGAGACGTCGCATGCGCTCCCTTCCCCGGCAACTCCTCCGCGACTCTGATGCTACGCCTGGACGCCGTCAATGGGACGGTTGACGCCATTCCGGCGACCACCTAGCATCTACTACCCTGCCGTGCTAGCGAGCTAAAGCGATGAATCAGCCCGAAGACTGGATGAACGAGGAGACGGCCGACCTGGCGCGCGCCGTCGCCGGGCTGCGCAACGAGGATGAAGCGCTGCGCTTCCTGCGCGACCTGTGCACCATCCGCGAGCTGCAGGAGTTCGGGCAGCGCTGGCACGTCGCACGGCTCCTGGCCGACGGCGTCCCCTACCACGAGATCAGCGATCGCACCGGCGCCTCCAGCGCCACCATCAGCCGGGTCAACCAGTGGCGCCGGTACGGTCGCGGCGGCTACGAGCTGGTGATGGAACGGATGGGCCGATGACGCTCAACGGCGGCGATGCCCTGCGCCTGGCCCTGCCCAACAAGGGGCGCCTCGCCGAGCCAGCGCTCCAGCTCCTGCGCGACGCGGGACTGGAGTTCGAGACGTCGGCACACAGCCTCACCGCGTCTGCCTCCAACTACGAGCTGGACCTGCTCTTCGTGCGGGCGGAGGACGTCCCGGAGTACGTCGCCGATGGGCTGGTGGACGCCGGGATCAGCGGCATCGACCTCGTCGAGGAGCGCTCGCCCGGGCTGAACGCGGTGCTGGAGCTTGGCTTCGGGGCCTGCAGCCTGACCCTGGCGGTGCCGCGATCCGCATCGGTCCAGTCGCCCGAAGGGCTCGCAGGATGCCGGGTCGCGACGTCCTTCCCGCAGCTGACACGGAAGTACTTCGAGAAGCTCGGCATCGACGCGCAGGTGATCGAGGTGCGCGGCGCGGTGGAGGTCACGCCGCAGCTGGGCGTGGCCGATGCCGTTGTCGACCTCGTGGCGACCGGCAGCACCATGCGCCTCAACGGGCTGCGACCGATCGCCAACCTGCTCGAGTCCCAGGCCGTGCTGGTCACTCGCGTCGAGCAGCCCGATGAGCGCTGGGAACCGCTGGTGGCGATGCTCTCGAGCGTGATCGACGCGCGGGGCAAGGAGTACGTGATGATGAATGCGCCGGCGACCGCGCTCGATCGCATCCGGGAGCTGATTCCCGGGCTCTCGGGACCGACCGTCATGCCGCTGGCCGACCCGTCGATGATCGCGGTTCACTCGGTGGTCGAACGCTCGACGCTGTGGCGCCTGATTCCGGCCCTCAAGTCGGTCGGCGCGCGCGACATCCTGGTGGTGCCCATCGAGAAGGTGGTCCGTTGATGGCCGTCTCCCCCGAGGTCCTGCGCCGCGACGACTGGTCCGCCCTGGGGGCCGATTGGCGGGCCGATTGGCTGGCGGCCCTCCGCGCGCCCGCTCCGGATGCGGATGTCGCCGCCATCGTGGCCCGCGTCCGCGCCGATGGCGACACCGCGCTCCTGCAGCTCACGCGGGAGCTTGACGGCGTGGAGCTCGCGTCGCTGTTCGTCCCGGATGCCGAGATCGAGGCCGCCGCGGATGCAGTGGCCGGCGACCTGCGCGAGGCGCTGCAGGAGAGCGTCCGTGCCGTGCGTCGCTACCACGCCGACCAGCGGGCCATGCTCTCGCAGGAGCGACGCGTCCGGACCGGCCCGGGCGTGACCGCCTGGCGCCGATGGACGCCGCTGGCGAGGGCGGGCGGCTACGTACCAGGTGGGCGTGCGCGGTACCCCAGCTCGGTGATCATGCTGGGCGTTCCGGCGGCCCTCGCCGGCGTCGAGGAGCTCATCATCGCCACGCCTCCGGGACCGGATGGCAGCGTCGATCCCAGCGTCCTGTACGCCGCCTCGCTGGTCGGGGTCGGGCGCGTTCTGCGCGTTGGCGGTGCGCAGGCGATCGCTGCGCTCGCCTACGGCACGCAGAGCGTTCCCCGCGTCGACCGCATCCTGGGGGCCGGCAACGCGTGGGTGACGGCGGCCAAACGCCTCGTTTCCGCGGACGTCGCCATCGACCTTCCAGCCGGGCCGTCCGAGTGCGTCGTCCTGGCCGATGCCTCTGCCGACCCAGCATTCGTGGCCGCCGACCTGCTCGCGCAGGCGGAGCACGGCCCGGACTCGCTGGCCGTGCTGGTGACCGACGCCCCCGAACTCGCCGATGCGGTCGAGCGCGCGCTCCCCGCGCAGGCCGCGCGGCTGGCCACCGGCGACCGGGCGCTCGCCACGCTGCGCCGATGGGGCCGGACAGTGCTGGTCGCCGGCATCGACGCCGGCCTGGAGGTGGTCGATGTCATCGCGCCGGAGCATGCCTCCCTGCAGTGCCGCGATGCCGACGTGGTGAGCGAGCGCGTGCGGAATGCGGGGGCGATCTTCATCGGTCCATGGTCGGCAGTGGCGGCGGGTGACTACGCGACCGGGACGAACCACGTCCTCCCGACCGGCGGCGCGGCGCGGGCCTACGGAGGCCTCGGCGTGGAGTCGTTCGGCCGCTGGACCGAGCTGCAGCGCGTGACGGCGGCGGGAACGCGCAGGCTGGCGTCGGTGGTCGGAGTGATCGCCGAAGCGGAAGGCCTGCCAGCACACGCCGCCTCGGTGAGCCTGCGGGCGGACGCGCCAGGCGCGACCGGCGAGCTGGACGATCCGGTCGGCGTTGCTGCGACGTCCCGGGCCGGTGGACGCGTATCCGGCCGAGCCATCCGATGACGATATGGCCGGCGCACTCGACCTGCCGGTGGATCGGCTGCGGCGCTACGACCTGAATACGCTGGGCGGCGGAGTGCTGCCCGGTGCGCTCGCAGGCCTGCGCGGTTACGACGGAGAGCACCTGACCGAGTACGGCGACATGGCCTACCGCCGGCTTCGCGCCGCGCTGGGCGCCAAGCTGGGTGTTCCCGGCGAGCGCGTCCTGCCCGGGGCCGGTGCGGACGAGCTGATCCGGCTGGTCGCCACCGCCACGCTGGCCGAGGGCGATGCGACCGTCATCCCCACGCCGTCGTTCGGCATGTTCTTCGTGGAGTCGGCGCTGGCCGGTGCGCGCATCGTGGCCGTCCCGCGGCGCGAGCTTGGTGAGCGCCAGTCACCCGCCGAGCTACGCGAGACCAGCGAACGCGAGGCGGCACGGCTCGTCTGGCTCTGCACGCCGAACAACCCGACCGGCGACCGCTACTCGCTGGACGAGATCCGCTCCCTGGCCGAGGGTCTGCCCGCGCTGGTCCTGGTCGACGAGGTCTACCTCGAGTTCGCGGAGGCGGCCACGGGTGAGGAGCCGAACTCCCAGTCCGCGATCAAGCTGCAGGACGAGCTGCCGAACGTCGTGGTGCTGCGCTCGCTGTCGAAGGCGTACGGCGCCGCGGCGGCGCGCGTCGGCTACCTGGTGCTGCCCGGCGGGCCTCGCTGGCCGCTTCGACGCGATCCGGCTGCCGCTGGCGCTGGCCGAGCCGAGCGAGGCGGTGGCGCTCGGCCTGCTGGCCGATGAGCCCGCTGCGGTCGAGCGACGGCGCCTCCTGGTGGCCGAGCAGCGACGGCTGGCCGCCGCCCTGGAGGCGCTGGGCGTGCGGACGCTCCCATCGGTCACCAACTTCGTCGCCTTCCGGCCGGCCGATGCGGCGGCGCTGGCGCAGGCGCTGGCGTCACGCGGCCTGGTCGTTCGCGAGTACGACAGCGGACCGATGGCCGGCTGGCTGCGTGCCAACGCCCGCGATCACGACCAGACCCAGGAGCTGATCGACGCGCTGCAGGAGCTGCTGTCGTGAGCCGCACGGGCAGCGTCGAGCGTACGACCGCGGAGACATCGGTCCGGGTCAGGCTGGACCTCGACGGTCATGGGAGCGCCAAGGTGGAGACCGGCATCGGCTTCTTCGACCACCTCCTCACCCTGTTCGCGCGGCACGCGCTGCTGGACCTGGAGGTGCGGGCCGACGGCGACCTGCACGTGGACGAGCACCACACCGTCGAGGACACGGGCCTGGTGCTGGGCCGGGTGCTCGACGAGGCGCTTGGCGAACGCACCGGGATTCGGCGCTACGGCGACGTGCGGCTGCCCATGGACGAGGCGCTGGCGCTCTGCGCGCTGGACCTCGGCGGACGAGGCTACGCCGACATCGAACCGCGCCCAGATCCGCTGACCGGGAT
The DNA here is from genome assembly GCA_963777045.1 of uncultured Chloroflexia bacterium. Taxonomy (GTDB): domain Bacteria; phylum Chloroflexota; class Limnocylindria; order QHBO01; family QHBO01; genus JAPSGM01. The sequence continues at coordinate 13,693 of CAVZPD010000023.1, read as the reverse complement.
CAACGCCTGGCTGGAGCTCTGGCCGCACTTCGTGGAGACCATGGCGCGCGAGGGCCGCTTCGCCGTACACCTCGAGGTGCGCAAGGCGCGCAGCACCCATCACCTGGTGGAAGGGGGCATCAAGGCTTTCGCACGCGCGCTGCGCCAGGCTGCCGAGGTGGACCCACGGGTCGCCGGCGAGAGCCCCAGCAGCAAGGGGACGCTGCGGTGATCGCGGTCGTCGACTTCGGCGCCGGCAACACGCGTTCGGTCCTGCGAGCACTCACCGCGGTCGGTGCCGATGCCCGCCTGGTCCGCGCGCCCGACCAGCTGGCCGGCGCCGAACGCCTGGTCCTGCCTGGCGTGGGTGCCGCCGGTTCGGCGATGGAGACGCTCAGGGCACAGGGCATGGTCGAGCCGATGCAGCGCTGGGCCGGCGACGGGCGCCCCTTCCTGGGCATCTGCCTGGGAGCGCAGCTCATGCTCGACACGTCCGAGGAGGACGCCGCGCCCGGGCTGGGGCTGATCAACGGCGCCTGCCGTCGCTTCCCGCCTGCGGGCGAGGGAGGGCCGCGGCTGGTCCCGCACATCGGCTGGAACCGGGTCGAGCTGCCGGCCGGTGCCTTCGATGCCTACTTCGTGCATGGCTACTGGCTCGACCCGGCCGACCGCGCGGTCGTCGCCGGCTGGACCGATGTCGACGGCTTCCGATTCCCGTCGCTGGTGCGCTTTGGCTCGCTGATCGGGACGCAGTTCCATCCAGAGAAGAGCGGCGGGACGGGGCGCGCGCTGCTCGCCGCCTGGGCCAGCGGCCTGCTCGACCGCTCCCCGGTGGAGGCGGCGACGTGGAGCTGATCGCGGCGATCGACCTGATCGGCGGGCGCGGCGTGCGCCTGGAGCAGGGCGACTTCGAGCGCCCCATTCCCGGGGCTGATGACCCGGCGGGCCTCGCCCGGCAGTGGGTCGCAGCGGGGGTTCGCCGGCTGCACCTGGTCGACCTGGACGGGGCTCGCGCCGGCGAGCCGCGGCAGCTGGCGCGCATGGTCCAGATCGCCCGCGCCGTGCCGGGTGCCACCGTCGAGGCCGGTGGAGGGCTTCGCTCCGAAGCGTCGGTTGAGGCGCTGCTCGAGGCCGGCATCGGCTTCGCGATCCTGGGCACGGCGGCGCTCGAGCGTCCCGATTTCCTCGCCGCGTGCACGGACCGCTGGCCGGGTCGCATCCTCGTCTCCCTTGACCTCCGCGACGGCGCACCGGCGCTCGACGGCTGGCTGCGCGAGGGTCAGGGGGACGCGTTGGCGACGGCCGCGCGCCTGCTCGGGGCGGGAGCCGCGGGCCTGCTGATCACGGACACGCGCCGGGACGGGACGCTGGCCGGCCCGAACCTGGAGCTGCTCAGCTCGTTTCGACGCGCGTTCCCGGATGCGTGGCTGGCCGGGGCCGGCGGCGTGGGGTCGCTCGCCGACCTGCTCGCGCTGCGGCGCATCGGCATGGACGCAGCGGTGGTCGGGCTGGCGCTGCTGACTGGCGCGGTGGCCCTCCCCGAGGCGCTGGACGCACTGGCACGGCCTCCGGTGCCACGATGACCCTTCGCAAGCGGCTCATCGCCTGCCTCGACGTCACCGGCGGTCGCGTGGTGAAGGGCACCCGCTTCCTCGACCTCGAGGATGCCGGCGACGCCGTGGAGCTCGCCGCGCGCTACGCCGGGCAGGGAGCGGACGAGATCGTGATCCTGGACATCGGTGCCACGCGCGACCGCCGGCCTGCGCTCCTCGACCTCATCTCGCGGGCGGCGGCCGTTCTGGACGTGCCCCTGGCGGTGGGGGGCGGTGTCGCGTCGCTCGAAGACGCGGCCGCGTACCTCGACGCCGGGGCAGACAAGATCTCGGTCAACACCGCCGCCCTGCGTGATCCGGGACTCCTCGACCGGATTGCCACGCGCCTCGGCTCGCAGTCGCTGGTCGTGTCGATCGATGCCGCCCGGGCGGAGACCGGCTGGACCGTCCGCGGCGTCTCCGGGACTTCCGAGACGGGTCGCGATGCGGTGGCGTGGGCCGGCGAGGCCGTGGAACGAGGCGCGGGCGAGGTGCTGCTGACCAGCATCGACCGCGACGGGACGCGTTCCGGCTACGACGTGGAGCTGACCCGCGAGGTCGCCGACTCGGTACCGGTGCCGGTCATCGCCAGTGGCGGCGCCGGAGGGACGGAGGACATCGCCACGGTCCTGACTCGAGGCGGAGCATCTGCGGCGCTGCTCGCCTCACTCCTGCACCGCGGCATCGTCACCATTCCGGTGCTCAAGCGCGACCTGTCCCGGCGGGGCCTCGCCATGCGGCCGATCGCCGAGACCGCCACGCCCGCGGAGGTGGCCGCGTGGCTTGGCTGACGCAGCGACGTCCCGACTTCGCGGGCGGCCTGCTGCCGGTGGTGGTGCAGGACGCCGAAACGGACGAGGTGCTCATGCTGGCCTGGGCCAACGCCGACGCGCTCGCCGCGACGGAGCGCAGCGGGGAGGCGCACTTCTGGTCGCGATCCCGCGACGAGCTGTGGCGGAAGGGGGCCACCAGCGGCAACGTCATGCACGTCGTCGACCTGGCGGCAGACTGCGACGCGGACGCGATCCTCTACCGCGTCCATCCCGCGGGCGCCGCGTGCCATACCGGCGCTCGCACCTGTTTCGCCGATGCCGACGCCCCCTTCAACCTGCGGCTGCTGGAGCGCGTGATCGCCTCCCGTCGCGGCGCGGATCCCGCCACCTCCTACACCGCCCGGCTCCTCGCCGGAGGCTCGCGCCGACCCGCCGAGAAGGTGATCGAGGAGGCAGGAGAGGTTGCCGGCGCAGGCCTGGCGGGGACCGACGACGAGCTGCGCGGCGAGGCCGCCGACCTCCTCTACCACCTGCTGGTCGTGCTGGCCTCGCGCGGCATCGGCCTCCAGGAGGTAGAGGCGGTGCTGGCGGAACGCCACCGAGGCTAAGCGGCGTTCCCGGTCCCATAGGTAGTGCGCCGTACCGTCGAAACCGCTCACGAGCGCGGCGGTCTGCTGCGTTCGACCGATGTAGCGCGCGCTGGTGAGCAGGACGGGCGCGCATCCGCGCAGCTCACGCTCCCCGCCGAAGCGTGTATCGCCGAATCAGCGCCCCGGCGCCGGGTTGTGCTGCATTCGCGCGATCGAGCGCCCAGGGCGCGACGGAGCGGCGGGGGGCGACGGAGCGGCAGGGCCGTCTAGATGCGTCCCCTGGGCACCGTGTGCCAGTAGGTCTTGTTGAAGACGATCTTTCCCAGATGCCAGAGCCTGTTCGGCTTCGGGGGCTGCGGCGGATGCTCGTAGTCGAACTGCAACAGCGTTCCCTTGCCATCGCCCACCTCGAAGAAGCACATCACCTTGCCCTCGTACGAGGCGTGCTTTCCCTTCGGCTCCTGTCCGCGCACCGCTGCGGCAACGCGCTCGGCGACGACCGGTGCCTCGAAGTGAGCTGTCGAGCCGGCCTTCGAGAGCGGCAGGTCGGTGGCGTCACCCAGGGCGTGGATCTCCGGATGGTCCTTGACCTCGAGCGTGTGGTGGTCGGTCGGCAACCAGCCCGATGGCGGCGCCAGGCCGGCGTCCACCACCACCTGCGCGCCCCTGTGCGGCGGCACCAGGACCAGCAGGTCGTAGGGCAGCTCTTCGCCCTCGAGCGACTGTACGAGTTTGCCCTCGGGATCAATCGCCTCAACGTTGAAGAAGGTGTGCAACTCGATCCCCTTCTCCTCGAGGATGGGCGTGGCCATCTCGGACACGCTCTCGATGGTGAAGGCGCGACCGATGGGACTGCAGTAGTGCATCTCCGTCTTCTCGCGCAGGTCGCGCTGCCGCAGCTCGTGCTCGATCAGGAAGGCGACCTCCAGCGGCGCCGGCGGACACTTGTAGGGCATGCCGGCGATGCCGATCACGATCTTGCCGCCGGCGAAGGCGTCGAGCGCCTTCCGCAGGCGGGCGGCGGCATCGGCTCCGTAGAAGTGGTGAGCCTCCGTGTCGAAGTGCTCGATCTCCTCCGGGACGATCCGCGAGCCGGTGGCCAGGATGAGCTGATCGTACTCGAGCGTGCGGTCGTCCTCCAGGGTGACCCGCTTCCCGTCCACGTCGATCGCCACTGCCCGTCCGACCTCGAGCTGCACACGGCGGTCCAGCAACGAGCGCTCGGAGCGCTTCAGGCGCTCCGGCCTCTCGTTGCCCATGGCGATGTACATGAAGCCGGGCTGGTAGGTGTGCTCGCCCGTCTCGTCCACCACGGTAACCGAGGCATCCCCGCGGTCGATCTCTGACTTCAGCTTCCTGACGAGCAGGTTCGCGACGAGGGTGCCCCCCACGCCCCCGCCGAGAACCACGATCCGTTCCATCGGCTGCCTACCGAAGCTTCTCGACGATGATCTCGTCGTAGCCGTCGCGTGTCTCGACGCCGACCAGGCGATGCCCGGCCTTCTCGATCCACTTCGGGATGTCCAGGCGCGAGCCCGAGTCGGTGGACCAGATGGCGATCACCTCGCCGACCTGCCCCTCTCGAATCGCGCGGATCAGCTCCATCAGCGGCCCCGGGCAGTAGCTGCCGCGAGCGTCGACGGTGCGGTCGATTGGTACTTCCACCACGTTCATGGCGCTCATTCCTTTCGATCAGATGAAGAGTGGGGTCGCCCCGTCGGCGATCATCTGGAGCACGGTGGCCGCGCCGGCCGGCTCGTCGAGCCCGTCGATCAGGTCTTCCCGCTTGAACCCCATCATGTCCATGCTCATCTGGCACGGGATGAGGCGGACGCCCAGAGCCTGGGCCATCTCGAGCAGCTCGCGCGGCTCGGCCACGCCGTACCGCTTGGCCAACTTCTTCATCATCCACGGGCCCATGCCGAGGAAGTTGAGCTTGCTCGTCTTGGCGTGGTCGATGCCCGGGCGGTTCATGAACGAGAGCATCTTCTGCATCCAGTTCTCGCCGGTGATGCGCTTGCCCGGCTTGACCAGCGGGAAGAAGCCCCAGAAGGTGAAGAAGATGCTCACCTGCTGGCCACTGGCCGCAGCGGAGGACGCGAGGATGGTGGTCGCCCACGTCCGCTCCAGGTCGCCGCTCTCGCAGATGATGAGCAGCTCGCCGCTCTTGTTGGCGCCCTCTTGCACGGTCTCAAGCTCCTCGAGCGGGATCGGGTCGTCCAACCCGTCCATCAGCTCCGGTGGAAGGTAGGTTTCTGGCCTGGTAATCGTTGTCGTCATCGCGGTCGCCTCACTTGCGCTTCAGCACGAACCGGAAGACGCCGTCGTCGACCGACTGCTCGACCAGCTCATGGCCGGTGGTCTTGGCCCAGGCGGTGAAGTCCTTGGTCGACCCCGGATCGGTGGCCAGCACCTCGATCAGGTCGCCCGCGTTGAGCGCCTTGATGGCGATGGCGGTGCGAACGATCGGGAGCGGGCAGGAGAGCCCTCGCGCGTCGACGCGCTGGGCGATTGCGGTCGCGTTCATGTCGGCTGGTGCCTCCGCGTTCATGTGGGTCAGATGAAGACGATCTGGCCGTCGCCGGCGGCCATGAAGAAGGCGGCAACGCCCTCCACGCCGTCGACCAGCGGGTCCAGGTCGTCCTGCTTGATTTCGAAAAGGTCCATCGAGAGCGAGCAGGCCTCGATCTCGACGTCGCCGATCTCCTTGGCCTGGCGCAGGGTTTCGTGCCAGGACTCCTGCCCGGCGGCGCGCAGCGCCTCGACCGCGGCGTGGCCGGCAGGGCCGGCCTCCGCCGAGAGCCCGTGATCGTGGTCGATCCGGTCCGAGCGGAAGGCGTCAAGGGCCCAGTACTGCAGGAAGATGTGGACAGGCTTGCCGACGGCAGCCGCCCCGGCGGCCATCACGGCCGCCGACTGCAGCTTGTCGTCGGTCCCTGAAAAGAGGACGAGCGAGAGGGTCTGGTCCATCGTTTGATTCCTACTGGCGGCCGCCGCTGGCGACCGGGGTTGGGACGCCGGGAGCTCGCCGGGAAAGGTCGGCGAGCCGGATCAGGCGCCGCTGCAGCGCCTGGCGCATCAGTCCACAGGCGACGATGATGTCGGGGTCGGTGAGCCGGTAGCGAATCTCGCGACCGTCCCGCTCGGCCTCCACCACGCCGCTGGCACGCATCAGCGCCAGGTGCTGGGATAGGTTTGGCTGCGCCAGCCCCAGCTCGTCGGCAAGGTGACCGACCGTGCGGGGACCGCGCGCGAGCGCATGGACGATCTCGAGGCGTCGCGCGTGCGCGAGCGTCTTGAGGACCTCGGCCTGGAGCTCGTAGATCGGTTCCATGGCACGAGCATCGGACATATGCGCAGATGCGCATCAGTGCCGAGTGGCGCGGCCGGACAGGCATATCGGCCCCTCCGGCGGGACATCCGGCCCGGACGCGGCGACAGAATCGGTGCGGCCGTTAGCATGAGCCAATGCCAGCGGACGATCGCCGCGCATTCGTGCCGGAACGATTCGACGTCCCGCGCGAGCTACGCGCACACGGATTCCACCTCGTGCCGCTCGGGCCGGAGCACAACGAGGCGGATCACCTCGCCTGGAGCTCGAGCATCGAGCACATCCGCGCCACGCCCGGTTTCGAGGGTCGCGACTGGCCGCAGCCGATGAACCTGGACCAGAACCGCCACGACCTCGAGCGGCACGCCGCGGACTTCGCGGCGCGCACCGGCTTCACCTATACCGTCCTGGACGACGCCGGCACCGTCATCGGCTGCGTGTACATCTATCCCCCGCACGAGCCGGGGGTCGATGGAGCCGATGCCGAAGTCCGCTCCTGGACCAGCGCCGCCATGGCCGATCGAGATGCCGAGCTGGACCGAGTGGTCCGGGACTGGCTGGCCGATGCGTGGCCCTTCGCGAGCGTCCGCTACGCCTCCCGCCCCGACGTCGACTGACCCGAGCGCTGTTCCGCGGCGGCGAGGGCCCGTCCCCACGCCCGCGCGCGCTCAACCTCGCCGTCGCGCAGCGGACCGTACTTGCCCTCCACCACGAACTTGCCGGCCTTGGCGACGAGCCGGTATCCGGCGCCCCGCAGCCGCTTCTCGATGTCGCCGGTGGCGCCACGCGGCGACCACCAGATGCGGGTCTCGAACGCCGCCGCCTGCGCCTCGGCGTGCGGCAACTTCTCCAGCCAGGCGCGCATCGACGGATGCTGCACGTCCGGCGGGTGCGGCGCGCCCGACTCGCTTCGGACGATGTTCTCCCGCGCCTGGTCGCTCGCCAGGCTGAAAGCGATGACCGGGGCGCCGGCAACCAGGAGATCCGCGTGTGCCAGCTCCTCGGCGCTGAGGCCGTCGGTGGCGACGACCTTCGCCTCCGGGCCGATACCCTCGGCCACGGCCTCGGCGATTGCCCGCGTGTTGCCCCACAACGATTCGTACACGACGTAAGCCTTCACGACCTGGTCCCCGTGCTTCGTTACTGCCTGACCGATAGGCGACACCAGCCGCAGCTGTGGCAACAGTGCCATGCGTCAGGGATTGGCGGGCCGGAGGGTCGTACGTGACCGCTCATCGGCTCAGTCGAGCAGGCGTGCCACCTCTCGGGCGATCACCAGGTCCTCCCGCGCCTCCACCCGCAGCACCCCGACACGCGACCCGGGGAGGCTGAGGACCTCGTCACGGTCCGATCCGCGGTTGAGGACGGCTGGCAGCCCGAGCACGGCGAGCTCGGCGCAGATGGCGGCCCGCACATCGCCGGCATGCTCACCGATGCCCGCCGTGAAGACGAGCGCGTCGACGGCCGGCAGCGCGACGGCGACGGCGGCGATCTCCGCTGCCGCTCGCCGCACGAACATCTCGATCGCGAGCTCAGCCCGTTCCTCGCCGGCGGCGGCCGCGCGCGCCACCTCGCGCAGGTCGGCGCTGATCCCGGAGACGCCCAGCAAGCCCGACTCCCGTTGCAGCGACCGGCGGAGCTCGTCCAGCGTCAGGCGACCGTCGTCCAGCAGCTCGAGCAGCAGGCCGGGGTCCACCGAACCGGAGCGGGTCCCCATCATCAGGCCCTCGAGCGGGGTCATGCCCATGGAGGTGGCCACCGAGCGGCCGCCGTCCACTGCCGTGACCGAGCAGCCGCTGCCCAGGTGCGCCACGACCAGGCGCAGCTCACCGATGGGGCGCTCCAGCAGCTTCGCGGCCCGCTCGACCGACCAGGCGACGGAGAGGCCGTGGAACCCGAAGCGTCGAACGCCCCACCGCTCGTACCACTCGTACGGCAGCGGGTAGACGAACGCGGGGGGTGGCAGAGTGGCATGGAAGGCGGTATCGAAGCACGCAACCTGTGGCAGGTCGGGGAACGCCTCGCGGGCCGCGGCGATCACCTCGAGGGCCGGCCCGTTGTGCAGCGGAGCGAGGTCCCGCAGCTCCTCCAGCTCGTCGACGACGGTGTCCGAGATGAGCATGGGGCCGGTGTGCGCGGCACCTCCATGGACGACGCGGTGGCCGATGGCCTCGATCCGGCTGCCGCTGCCCAGCGCCTCGGCCAACGCGCCGCTCCATCCGCTCTGCGCGGGGCGCTGCAGCTCGTCGCGCGACACGGTAACGTCGCCCGGCTCTCCCACCACGCTCGTCTTCAGCGAGCTGGAGCCGGCGTTGAGGACGAGGACCCGCATCGGCCTAGCCGGGCCAGGTCCAGTCGCGGATCTCAGGGTCGTCCTCGCCGTGGTCGCGCGTGTAGGCGCGCGCCGCGATGCGCCGATCGACCATCGCCTGGCGCACGTGGCCCGCACGATCGACCAGGCCGGGCACGCGGTCGATCACGTCGATCACCAGGTGGAAACGGTCGAGGTCGTTGAGCATGACCATGTCGAACGGTGTGGTGGTGGTGCCCTCCTCCTTGTAGCCGCGCACATGCAGGCTGTCGTGGTTCGGCCGGCGGTAGGCGAGCCGATGGATCAGCCACGGGTAGCCGTGGTAGGCAAAGATGATCGGCTTGTCGCTGGTGAAGAGCGACTCCCACTCCTTGTTCGACAGCCCGTGCGGGTGCTGGCTCTCGTCCTGGATCCGCATCAGGTCGACCACGTTGACCACCCGGATCTTGAGATCGGGGATGTGGCTGCGCAGGAGGGCGACCGCTGCCAGCGTCTCCAGGGTGGGGATGTCGCCGGCGCAGGCCATCACCACGTCCGGCTCTCCGCCCTGGTCGTTGCTGGCCCAGTCCCAGATGCCGATGCCGCGGGTCGCGTGCAGCACCGCCTGCTCCATCGAGAGGTAGGTCAGCGCGGGCTGCTTGCCGGCCACGATGACGTTGACGTAGTTGCGGCTGCGGATGCAGTGGTCCGCCACCGAGAGCAGCGAGTTGGCGTCCGGTGGCAGGTAGACCCGGATCACCTCCGCCTTCTTGTTCACGACGTGATCGATGAAGCCGGGATCCTGGTGGCTGAATCCGTTGTGGTCCTGGCGCCAGACGTGGCTGGAGAGCAGGTAGTTGAGCGACGCGATGGGCCGCCGCCACGGGATGTCGCGCGTGACCTTCAGCCACTTCGCGTGCTGGTTGAACATGGAGTCGACGATGTGAATGAAGGCCTCGTAGCAGTCGAACAGCCCGTGCCGACCAGTGAGGAGGTAGCCCTCCAGCCATCCCTGGCACGTGTGCTCGCTCAGGATCTCCATGACCTGGCCCTCGGCGCCCAGGTGCACGTCGACCGGCAGCACTTCGGCGTCCCACTGCTTGACGGTCGACTCGTAGACCGTTCCCAGGCGGTTCGACTCCGTCTCGTCCGGGCCCACGATCCGGAAGCGATCCGGGTTGCGCTTGATGACGTCGCGCAGGAAGCCGCCGAGGACGCGGGTCGCCTCGGCACTGGTCGTGCCCGGCTTCGGGACGTCGACCGCGTAGTCGCGGAAGTCCGGGAGGAGCAGGTCCTTGAGGAGCAGGCCGCCGTTGGCGTGCGGATTGGCGCTCATGCGCCGGTCGCCCGCGGGCGACAGTGAGGCGATGGTGGCGATCGGCGCACCGTCCTCGTCGAACAGCTCGTCGGGGCGGTACGAGCGCATCCACTGCTCCAGGATTTCCAGGTGCTCGGGATTGGTACGCACATCGCTCATCGGCACCTGGTGTGCGCGCCAGGTGCCCTCCACCTGCAGCCCGTCGACGGTTTCGGGCCCGGTCCAGCCCTTCGGCGTACGGAGGATGATCATCGGCCAGCGCGGTCGCTCGCGGCGCCCGCCGCCGGTGCGCGCCACCTCCTGGATCGAGGCGATCTGGTCGAGCGCGTCGTCGAGGGCGGCTGCGAGCTGCTGGTGCACTTCGTCGGGGTCGTCGCCGGAAACCATGATCGGTCGATGCCCGTAGCCCTCCATCAGCGAGAGCAACTCCGGCTCCGGGATGCGAGCCAGCACGGTGGGGTTGGCGATCTTGTAGCCGTTGAGGTGCAGGATGGGCAGCACTGCCCCATCCGAGGCCGGATCCACGAACTTGTTCGAATGCCAGCTGGCCGCCAGAGGGCCGGTCTCCGCCTCGCCATCGCCGATGACGCAGGCCACCAGCAGGTCCGGGTTGTCGAGGGCCGCGCCGTAGGCGTGCGAGAGGGAGTAGCCGAGCTCACCGCCCTCATGGATCGAGCCCGGTGTCTCCGGCGCAACGTGCGACGGGATGCCGCCGGGGAAGCTGAACTGGCGGAAGAGCGCCTGCATCCCCTCCTCGTCCCGTGTGATGGCGGGATAGACCTCGGTGTAGGTGCCGTCCAGGTAGGCGGCCGCCACCAGGCCGGGGCCGCCATGGCCGGGGCCGGTGATGTAGATCGCGTCGAGGTCGCGCCGCTTGATCTGGCGGTTGAGGTGCGCGTAGAGGATCGTGAGGCCGGGCACCGTGCCGAAGTGGCCGAGAAGACGCGGCTTGACGTGCTCCGCGCGCAGAGGTTCCCGCAGGAGCGCGTTGTCGAGCAGGTAGATCTGCCCCACCGAGAGGTAGTTGGCGGCACGCCACCAGGCATCCAGGCGTCGAAGCTCATCCGAGTCGAGCGGGCCCTTGGCGCTCGTCGCGGTCGCGGAGGTCGCTGCAGTCTGCGTCATGCCGCTTATTGTCCCGCATCCTCCGGGCCAGTCCGCCGCTGATGGCCGGCACCTGCGCGGTCACCTGCGCGGTCACCTGCGCGGGTACCTGCGCGGGCACCTGCGCCGGCACCTGCACCGATAGATCTTCCGTTCTGCGCCCGACGGGCTGACCGGGTGCGCTCCCGTCAGTTCTATCGGTGCAGGCTGAGCGTGCGCCGCCCCTCCCGGCCCCGGCCGTGCTCTCCCTGCACCGATAGACCGATCAGACCGAACCCGTGCAGGCTCTCGGGTCATGTCCAGCACATCTATCGGACGCGGACCGGGAGCGGGGGTCAGGTGATCGCGGTCCCCAGCAGCGTCCCGATGCCGAAGGTGATGGCGGCCGCAGCCAGGCCGAAGCCGAGCTGGCGAGCGCCGGAGATTAGCGCCCCCTGCCCGGTGACGATGGTGATGCCGGCGCCGACCAGGAAGAGCGCCGACCCGGCGAGAACTGCGGAGGTGATGATCACCGCCGCGCCAGAGCCGAAGAAGAAGGGAATGACCGGCACAATGGCGCCCGCGGCGAACAGCGCGAACGACGTTCCGGCGGCGACCCATGGTGACCCGCCGAGCTCCTCCGGGTCGATGCCCAGCTCCTCGCGCGCCAGCGTGTCGAGGGCGACGGAGCGGTCGCCGCGCACCAGACGCTCGGCCATCTGCGCGGCCTGGTCGGCGGGCAGCCCCTTCGCCTCGTAGATCAGGCGCAGCTCCTCCTGCTCCTCCTGGGGGAACGCATCCAGCTCCTCCGCCTCGACGGCGATCTGGTTGGCGTACAGCTCGCGCGCGCTCTGCACGCTGAGCCACTCGCCGAGCGCCATGGAGAGGGCGCCGGCCATCAGCCCAGCGAGGCCGGCAATCAGCGCCGCGCGACCGGTGGGATCGGCGCCGGCAACGCCCATCACCAGGCTGAAGTTGCTGACCAGGCCGTCGTTGGCACCGAGTACGGCCGCGCGCAGCGCGTTGCCGCCCACGGCGCGGTGCTTCCCCTCGAAGCGGGCCAGCGTGCCGCCCTCGACGCCGGCGGTCACCTGGCGCAGCAGCCGCGCGTGGGATCGCTCGTCGGCGGGCAGCGAGGTGCCGCTGGCCTCGGGCTGGTTGTCGTACATGCCGCGCCCCGCGCGTTCCTGGCCCGCAATGGTGCTGACCACGAGGCCCGGGCCCAGTCGGCGTGCGAGCGTCATCAGGACTCGTGCGCGCCACGTGGGCCGGGTCCGCACCTGCTGTCCGGCGGACTCGAGCCGTTCCCGCCACAGGGCGCCGTGGCGCTCCTCGGCGGCCGCCATGCGCTGGTACAGCTCCGCCAGCCGCTCGTCGTCGGCGCCGTCGGCCATGGCTCGGTAGATGGCGACGCCGTCCACCTCGCCCTGGAAGTTCTCGCGCCATCGGCGCAGGTCCTCGGCCGACGGCGTGGGCGAGGCGGCGGGACGATCCTCGAGGTCGGTCATGCGGTCAGCCTCGCTGCAATTCTTCGGCCGATGCCGGGCCGGGCGATGCCGGACCGGCCGTTACCGGACCGGCCCTCTTCGATTGTCGGGCGTCGCCTCAGCGGAGGCCGGCCAGCTCCTGCAGGGTCCGCCAGTTCGCGAGCCGGTCCTGCTGGGTCGCCGCGATCTCCTCGCTGGGCGTATCGCTCCTGAAGTGTGGCGCAAACCGACCCTCGGTGCGGGCGAATGCCACGAAGTCCTGGACGGTGCCGTCGGGCGCCGTGAACCGGTCGTCTTTCAGGGCCGGGTTGCCCATGCGCAGGGCGTCAGGTCAACCGTCATCTCGGCCCTCCAGCAGGTCGGCCAGGGTGCCGACAACGTCCAGCGTCGAGAGGACGCCAATGGGATGCTCGCCGTCCGCCGAGGTGACGACCAGGCGGTGGACGTGCCGCTCCTCCATCCGGCGGGCGGCATCGATCAACGACTCGTCGACCCGGATCGTCAGGGCGGGGGAAGTCATCAGGTGGCGAACCGCCAGGCCGGGCCACGACGCGAGGGTCTGACCGGCCGCGTGGGCTCGCACGATATCGGTCTGGCTCACGACGCCCACCAGCCGTCCGTCGCGATCGACGACGGGCAGGCCGCTGACGCGGCGATCGCTCATCAGCAGCTCCGCCTGGTGCGCCGGCTCGTCGGCGCCGATGGTGATGGGATCGATGCTCATCAGCTCGCCCACGCTGGGGCTCTTGGCCTGGGTGCTCACCGGACAGCCTCCTCGATCATTGGGACCGGCTCCGTGGCGGTGAGCTGCGGGACCGGGATGCGTTCGTTCGTTGGGGAGAGCGCCGCCGTCACGTCGATGACGCGGTCGTAGACGCGTCCGCCGGCCAGCGAGAAGCCCTCCGCGGCGGACGCCGACGAATGCTCCGAATCAGGCTCGAGGAAGCGCAGCGGGGTGCCCCACAGGTTGGTCTTGCCATCGGCGACGGCAGCCCGGTAGGGCGCGGCCATGGTGGTGGACGGCGTGATCGGGTAGGCGCAGGCGCCATCGCTGATGCGGGTCTCGACGTGCGCGATCGCCTCCGACCCGTCCACGATGGCCGACTCGCCCGGATACCTGGAACCGTTCATGGCGATAGCGTGCGCCGCGCGCGGAGCCGGCACGCAGGGACGTTCGAACCAGCCAGTGGGGCCGAACGTCACCTAATGCCGGGAGGAATCAGAGCGGCAGGCGCACGGTGAACGTGGAG
>CAVZPD010000022.1:0-347857 GCA_963777045.1 uncultured Chloroflexia bacterium | reverse complement strand
CGGAAGTAGCAAGACCAACCTGAACCAGGCGAAGAACATCGACGAATCGCCATCTTCCTGCTCCTCCAGCAGCGCCTCGCCCAGGCTGCTGACCTCGCCGTCCCAGAAGTTGTCGAGCAGGCCGGTCGCGCGGCGGCGGTAGGCGTCCTCGGCCGGCTTGTCGCCGAAGGCCAGCGGCTGCCAGCCCTGCCAGAACAGCCGCTCCAGGTCCTCCCGCGTGGGCGGCGGCTCGCCCGGCGCAGCGCGCTCGCGGCGCTCCCGGGTGAAGGCCTCGAAGGCGTCGTGCGCGGTGCCGCCGAAGGTCAGCGCGCCGGACGGCGCCGATGGCTGCGGGATGCGGTAGACGTAGCGGAAGGCGTACTGCATGGGGCAGGTCTCGTAGGTCGAGAACGCCGAGTAGCTGAAGCGGCTCGGCACCGGCAGCACGTCCAGCAGGTTCGCGCCGGCCGCGCTGTCGCCGGCCAGCTCGCGCAGGGTGAGCGGATCCAGGCCGCGGGCGCGGGCCTCATCGGCCTCCACGGACGCGCGCTCGGCCACCCGGGCGAGCTCGGCGGCGAAGGCGGCCCGGGCATCGGCGGATTCGGCGTGGGCGGGATCGGCGCCCTGGATGAGCCCCACCAGCTCCGACGCGCGCAGGCGGAGGTCCAGCAGGCGCTCGCGCTTGGTGGGCAGGGGCATGACGCGGCGCGCCAGCGCCAGCGCATCGGCCCCTTCGGAGCGTCCTCGGGCGGCTCGGCCAGGACCCACTGGTTGGCCCGGTCGACCAGGTCCACCTCCGGGTGGTCGCCGGACAGGATCTCGTTCACGAACAGCGAGCACGCCTTCTCGCGCGCCGCCAGCCCGCCGTAGGTGGTCAGCACCAGGCTCTCCTGGGCGCGCGTCATGGCCACGTACAGGAGGCGGCGCTCCTCCTCGGTGTGGAGGTCCTCGCCCTCGATCGGCTCGCGCAGGAGCTCCGGCGGGAAGTAGCCGCTCCAGCCCTCGCGGGTGGGCCACTCACCGTCGAGCAGCTGCGGGATGAAGACGTGCGGGAACTCCAGCCCCTTGGCCTGGTAGAGGGTCATCAGCCGCACGCCCTGCACGTCCTCGGAGAGCTCCACGCTGGTGGGCAGCTCGCCGCCGGCCGCCTGGTAGGCGTCCAGGTAGTCCACGAAGCCGAGCAGCGTGCCCTTCGGGTGGGCGGTCTGCCAGTCCGCCGCGAACCGCAGGAATGAACCGATGTTGGCCACGGCCCGATGGGCATCGGTCGTCCCGGCTCCCAGCAGGTCCAGCACCTGGCCGGTCAGCTCCAGGTAGCGCTCCAGGATGGTGTGCGGCCCCTGCCGCGTGGTGGCTGGGTGCAGCTCCTCGATGGTGTCCAGCAGCCGCCGCAGCTTGGCCTTGGTGGCGGCCTCGGTGGGCGTGGCGTCGTCGTCCCCCACCTCCACCAGCCGATGGATGACGTCCACCAGGTGCTTCTCCGTGTCGAAGCGCGCGATGCGGGTGACGTGCAGCACCTCCAGCGGGTCCAGGCGCCAGGGGCCGGCGGTCATCATCCGGGCCAGCGCCACGTCGTCGTGCGGGTCGGCCACGGCGCGCAGGCCCTGCTCCAGGTCGCGGATCTCGTCGGTCGCGAAGAGGCTGAGGCCGCCGACCACGGTGTACGGGATGTCCTCGTCGCGCAGGCGCTTCACGATCTCGTCGCGGTGCTTGTGCTTGCGGTACAGGACCGCTGCGTCGCCCCAGCGCCTGCGTCTCCCCCACGCGCTCCTTGATCCCGTCGACGATGGCCACCGCCTCGTCCTCCGCCCCGTTGGCCAGGATCACCTGCACGTTCGGCCCGTCCGGCCGCTCGGTGCGGAGCTGCTTGTCCGGCACGAACCGCGTCAGGTTGCTTGACGATCAGCCGGTTGGCGGCCGCCAGCACCCGGCCCACGGAGCGGAAGTTCTGCTCGATCGGCAGGCGCTGCGGCGGACCCGGCGGCGCGCTGTCCGGCGCATGCGCGGTGGCCCGGAGAAGCGGCGGTCGAACTCCTTGAAGGCCGCGAAGGAGGCGCCCCGGAAGCGGTAGATCGACTGGTCGTCGTCCCCCACCACCATCACGTTGTCCGGCCGGTCCGGCGTGCGCCCCAGCAGCTCGATCAGCTCGATCTGCGCGATGTTCGCGTCCTGGAACTCGTCGACCAGCAGGTAGCGGTACTGGCGCTGGTATCGGCGCAGGATGTTCGGCCGCTCCTTGAAGAGGCGCGTCACCCGCGCGATCTGCTCGCCGAAGTCCAGCGCTCCCCGCTTCGCCAGCTCCTCCTGGTAGGCCCGATAGACCGATGCGATCTCCGCCAGCCGCATCACCTCCAGCGCGGCACCATCGGCGACGTAGGTGTCGGCCAGCTCGTCGCACCTCGGCCTGTTGTTCCGGCGTGAAGTTCTTCAGCGACAGCTTCTTGCCTTCGCCGCCCACCGTCTTGCGGGCCTGCGCATCGGCCTCCTTCTCGACCTCCTCGAAATCGGCCTCGCCTCGGCGGTACTTCGCATACTTGCTCGCGGACGTCGCGGATCGGCCGCAGGTAGCCGATCAGCGCGATGCGGTCGGCGGCATCGGCGAATGGGCCGTATCGGTCCTCGAAGGCCTTGCGCTCATCGGCGACGTAGGCGTCGAAGGCGTCCGGGCTGACGAGCTCGTCCTTGCATCGGTTGATGAACTTCACGAAGTCCGCGTACGCCCACTCGCCGTGGTAGACGAGGTCCAGGCGCGGGCGCAGGTCGCTGGATGACCAGGTACTGACCGATGCCGTCCAGCACGTCCGGCCTCGCCGGCATGTCCGCCTCGGCGGCGTTGTCGGTCAGGAGCCGGTGGCAGAAGGAGTGGAAGTTGGAGACGGTCAGTCTCGCTGCCGTGGCGGCGCCCACCGCCTGGCGCGATCCGCTCGCGGAGCTCGGCGGCGGCCTTGACGTTGTAGGTGAGGACCAGCAGGTTCTCGGGCTGGAGGTCCGGCTTGCGTGCGCAGGAGGTGCGCGACGCGCTCGACGATGACCCGCGTCTTGCCCGTGCCGGCCCCGGCGATGACCACCGCCGGCCCATCGCCCCACTCGACGATGCGCTGCTGCTCGGGGGTGAGCGGCCGTGGTGGGCTGGCCGCGGGCGCGAGCGCGGTCACAGGCATACGCCGTACGCCACACCGAGCTCCGCCTGCTCGCCTTGGCCAGGAGGGTCCGTCCGTGCCGGAAGCTGCCGGCCGCAGCCGGCTACAAGCACAGCCATGCTGACGACGAGGCCAGCCAGAAGCAGTTGGCGTTGATGACGCTTGCGTGGCGCCGCGGGCACGACGGCGATGAGTGGTCCCTCCCGTTGCGCGTGCATGATGCCTCAGGCGGTCAATCCGGCGTTGACCGATGACGCACGTTGTCGGCGCGGCGATGTGGCGCGGAACTAGCCGGCGAACGGGTCGCGGACGGTGATCCCGCGGAACTTCCGGTAATCGCGGTCGCGGGTGATGATCGTGCGCACGCCGTTCTGGAGCATCAGCGCCGCCAGGTGTGCGTCCGGCACGAGGTTGCCAGTGGGGGCAACGTCGTCGGCGACATCGGCAAATCGGTGCCAGAAGCCATCCCCCTCGCCCGATGTCTGCACGTGCGGCAGCTCCAGGAGTGCCTGGACGTTCGCCCGCGCGTCGGCGTGCGAGAGCGGGCGCGCGAAGACCGCGGGATGGGTCGCGACACGCAGGTAGCCCATCAGCGTCGGCCAGAACAGGTGCACGATCTCGGGACCCAGCGCAATCTCGTCGACCAGCGCCACGGCCCGCTCATGAAACGGACTATCGCGGTCGGAGGCGTACAGCAGGATGTTGGCGTCGACGGTGTAGGTCATGCCCCGTCCATGGTGCGGCGCACGGCCTCCTTGTCGTCCAGGTCGATCCGCGCGCCCATGGAGGCCGCACGCCAGCGCAACGGCTGGCCCTCGCGCCGCGGCTCGCGCATGGCGGAGGCGAGGAGTTCGGACGCCAGCTGGCCGATGGACTGCCCGGACTCTCGCTTCCGCCGCTTGAGCTCCCGCATGACACCGGCGTCGAGATCCAGGGTGGTGCGTGGCATGATGCGTGATGCTATGCAGTGGCGCATCTGATGTCAAGCGCGACCTCGCGCACGAACGTTCCAAATCCCCACCGTGTGGGGCTTAAGTGACATGCGGCGCCCCGAGCGGCGCAATTTGGGCCTGCTTTGAGCGTGGAGGAGCCCGTCTTGGGCCAGAATCCGCCGCCAGAACCTGGATAAGCCCAACAGCACGGGGATTTGGCGGGCGCCGGCCTCGGCGGCCGAGCCGGGCTACTGGTCCAGCTCGAGCACGTAGCCCAGGAGCTCGACCTCGCCGACGTGGAAGTCCAATCCGGGGTCGCGCTGAAAGCCCAGGTGCTCGTAGAGCTGGCGCTCGCCGAAGCGACCTGCGGACGCCTCGCGGTCACCAATGAGCGCTGCTAACCGGGACGGCGGGCGGCGTCGAACGGCGCCCGGTCGAACAGGAAGTGGCTGCGCACGATCTTGCCGTCGCGGACGGTGACGCATTCGGCGCCCGGCGCGTTCGGCACGGGCACCGTCTGGGTGTCGTACATGGCCAGCGCCGTCTCTTCGTCGCCGAAGGCGGCAATGATCGACGAGCTCTTCAGGATGCGCGTGAACGGACCGATGAACTCGCGGTAGGCATCGGCTCCTTCAAGGCGTCCGGCTGGGGCGTCGCAGACGATGTCATCGGCCACGTAGCGCATGGCGCCATCGACGTTGCCGCCGATCCAGGCGTGGTAGTAGGCCAGCCAGGTCTGCAGGGCTGGGCTGGTGGTATCGGTCACGGGGTTCTCCGTTTGCATACCCATGGAGACACCGGTCCGGCCGCAATCGGAACGGCATGGCATCCTGTCCGCCATGACCAACGCCGCGCTGGCGCAGGCGCGCATCGGTGACGAGGTGGCCTTTCGCGAGCTGACCGATCCGTATCGGCGCGAGCTCCAGGTGCACTGCTACCGCATGCTCGGCTCACTGACCGATGCGGAGGATGCCGTCCAGGAGACGCTGCTGGCCGCCTGGCGCGGGCTGGACCGATTCGAGCAGCGCGCATCGGTCCGGTCGTGGCTGTACCGGATCGCGACGAACCGATGCCTCAATGCGCGACGCGACCGCGGCCGCCGCATCCAGACCGAGCCGATCCCGCCCTTCGAACCACCCGAGCCCACCACCCGCGACGAAATTCCCTGGCTCGAACCCTTGCCCGATGCCCTGGTTGCGGCACCCGACCACCAGGTGCAGGAGACCGAGGCGATCGGGCTGGCGTTCGTGGCCGCCTTGCAGCGCATGGCGCCGCGCCAGACGGCCGCACTGGTGCTGCGCGACGTCCTCGGCTTCAGCACCCGGGAAGTGGCCGGCATGCTGGACACCACGGAGATCGGCGTGAAGGGCACGCTCCAGCGGGCAAGGGCCGCGGCCCGGGGGTCCGGCGTGGCTCCGGGGCGCGGGTCGCACGGTCGCGCCGCCGCATCTGCGGAGCGTGATCTCGCCGAGCGGTTCGCCCGAGCCTACGTGGCCGGCGATGTGGAGGGCATCGTGGCCCTGCTGACCGACGATGCCTGGCTGTCCATGCCGCCGGCGCCGCATCGGTACCGTGGGCGGGAGGCGATCGGCGCGTTCCTGCGGGCGAGCTTCGCCTGGCGCGCCGGCCGGGAGGTGCGCCTCGTCCCGACGCGCGCCAACGGCCAACCCGCCTTCGCGGCCTACCACGCGGAGGGCGATGGCTCCCCCGCCACGCCCGCCGGCCTGTGGGTCCTCACCGTCGGCACGGGGGGGATCGCGGACCTGACCCGCTTCCTGGATCCCAGCCTCTACCCCCGCTTCGACCTTCCGACCGCCCTCGACCCCTGAGCGGCGCCTAGCAATGGGGCTGACGCAGACCGTGCCGCTCGCGCCATCAGGGGCGCTAGCATCGCCTCATGACGTTCTACCACGGCACGAAGGCCGACCTGCGGGTGGGCGATCTCCTCACGCCGGGCTTCCGGTCCAACTACCGTCCCGAAGTCGTCATGAACCACATCTACTTCACCGCGCTCCTCGACGGCGCCGGGCTCGCCGCCGAACTTGCGCCAGGCGACGTTCTCCCGCGCGTCTACCTCGTGGAGCCGACCGGGCCGTTCGAGGACGACCCAAACGTGACGGACAAGAAGTTCCCCGGAAACCCCACTCGATCCTACAGAAGCCGGGAGCCGCTCAGGATCGTGGGCGAGGTCACTGACTGGACGCGGCTAACGCCGGGGGCGCTGGCTACGTGGCGCGAGCGGCTGGCGGCAATCACGGCGGATGAGCGCGGCGAAATCCTCAACTGAACCGCATTGGACGTTTCGCACTCCGGCGACAGTAGGCCCTTCGCTCTCCTAGCGCGGCCGGACCGGGCCATCGGCACAGGGCGACGGTCAGAACGCGCTCGGAAGCCCCCAGAGCCAGATGGATGAGCAACCGATGCATCCGGGGCCAGGACTGCCCTGCGACCAGTGGACCAGGTCGGTGATATCCGACCCGTTTCCGAGCACGCCGATGTACACGTCCCTTGCGCGATCGACGATCCGCAGGTTGGCGTAGCCCTGGTCGTTGACGAAGCAGGCGAGCCGGACCTCGAAGACGGCCTGGCTCCCAGGCATTTCGACCGCCTCGCCGGGCACGCCAGGCGGGTTTCGATCCGGCCGGCAGCCGCCGCTGTCGAGCTCGAGCCCTTCCTGGGCGACGCGCTGGAAATAGTACGCGTCGGCGTCAGCCATGAGGTAGTAGCCGACGAGGTCCGCAGGCCCATCGGCGATGGGGCACTCGATGGCAGCCAACGTATCGGCGGGGAGGTCACTGGTCTTGGGCGCGCAGCTGCCACGGAACTCGTCGGGCACGCCGGCCAGGAGGTAGAGGTAGCGCTGCGAGGCCATGAAGACGGAGGTCGTATCGTCGGGCGCCGCGCTGGCCGCCGCCATCGGCCCACAGGAGGCCGATTCGAGCCCCGCCTTCGAGTTCGTGACTACGGCCACCGCGTCGTTCCACTGCGAGGGAAGCGCTGGTCCGTCATACGCATTCCCCTGGGGGGCGAGGACGTCGCCCGGCCGCGCCTCGAATGCGTCCAACAGCTCGGTAGCTCCCTGCGCGCTGAAGCGGTACTGCAGGGTGACGAGGTCGCAGCCGCGGAACAGGTCGACGCGGTTGCCATCGGCTTCTGACCGGTCTGCCAGATCCACGGACTCGACCGTCAGGCTTGTTGTTGGGCCGGTTGTGGCGCTGGCTGAGGTGGCGGCGCTGGAGGCCGGTGCAGGCGCCGCGGCAGACATCCCGGGCGATTCGCTCGGCGAGCCGCTGGCCGTGCAGGCCGCCAGTGCCAGAGCGACCAGGACCGCGACCATGTTCCAACGACGCATGCCTTGTTCCCCTCTCGCGTTGCCAGCAGTAAACACCTCGCCGTCAACCCGCGCCTCGCTCCGGCAACGGCTATCGTGGGCCGATGGCGAAGCGCGCGACAGACAAGGCGGGCGCCAAGGGCGACCCGAACGGGCTCCAACGGGTGGAGGGTGGCCGCTACCGATCGGCCGACGATCGGTTCGAGGTGCGCCAGTCGGGCGTCGGCTGGTTGCTGGTCGACTCCGGCAGGACCGATGAGCTGGGGCAGCCGGTCGTCCACGGTCCCTTCCCCACCCTGGAGGCCGTGCGCGAGGCCATCCCCGAGGCGCGCCAGCAGAAGTAGCCTCGTCACCGGATGCTGGTGTGGCCGGCTTGGGCCCGTGGCCGGCTCCGGCGGGGTCCCCCCGGTCCTCCCGCCGAAGCCCGGAGCCCCAGCCTGTGGGGACGACGCGACACCTAGGCTGTCGCGTCCATCGGGGCGACGGATTCCCCCTAGGCGCAGCGGCCGATCTGGAGCGTGAACGTGAAGACGGTCGACACCGTGCCCGATGCACCATCGCTTCGCAGCGGAATCACCCGCCAGGAGTAGCTGCTGCAGTCAGGCAAGGGAGCCGGCGGCGTGTAGCCGCGGGCGGCGCCTCCCAGGGTCACGTCGTAGACGATGCTGGTGAATGACCGGTCGTTGGCGATCTGGACCCGGAAGCCGGACGGCGCACAGCTGGGCGCCGTCCGGTAGTCCCAGCGAACGGTCGGTGGGTTCAGCGCCGGATCGGTGATGGTGCCGTTCGGGCCAAGGAGGTCCGGCGCAGGCGGCGTGCACGGCACCGGCGTGGGGCGCGGGGTGGGGGTGGGCGTGGGGCGCGCGGTCGGGACGGGCGTCGGGCGCGACGTCGGCACGGACGTGGGCCGCGGAGTCGGTACGGGCGTCGGGCGCGACGTCGGCACGGACGTGGGCCGCGGAGTCGCGGGAGCCGAGGCCGGTGACGACGGGGACGGACTGCCCGCCGCGCTGGGACTTGCGTCGGCGCGTTGGCTGCCCTCGGTTCCTGACGCGCTCGGCTCAGGCGACCGCGGCAGGTCCCCGTCCACGGTGACCAGCAGGTAGGTGGGCTCGCCCCACGCTCCCCGCGTGCCGCGCGCACGGAGCGTCAGCCACCAGCTGCCGGCGGCAGCGGGCATCCATCGCAGGTTGACCGTGGCGAGGCGTGGGGTCCCGGGCGGTTGCGCGCTCGCAGCGACGCTCCTCCCCACGTACAGCTCCACCAGCGACACGCCCGACGGGTCGGTGGCATGCGCGGTGAGCTCGACGGCAGCCAGCGGGACGTGCGCGAGCGGGAGCGGCGAGTCGATCCACGCCTTCGCCGTCGTCCACGGCGCTGATGCGCTGGGTCCGGCCAGCAGCAGCGTGGCGACGATGGCAAGCACCAGCGTCGCCACCCGCCGCGGAGCACGCCGCCCGGGCCGAAGCCGTTGGTGCGTCATCGGTCCGTCCATCAGCTACCTGCCGCCTGGGTGAGCACGTACGACTGGCTCACGGTCGGCGTGCAGTTGCCGCTCAGCTCGAAGGTCAGCTGCGCGTCCTTCTGGAGGAGCACCCACGCGCGGTTCGCGGTCTGAAGGCCCTCGTCGTAGTGCCAGTACTTCCATGCGGCCTGGCTCTCGGTCCAATCCTGCACCGGCTGGGTGAGCCAGACCTGGCGCGAGAAGCTCTGCCCGGGCTCCAACGGCGGGATCGGCGCACCGGCGGGCAGGAACGGACTGCCGCTGACCGTCCCGGTCCCCTCGCTCGGCACCAAGGAACCAAGGGTCTTGCTGTAGATCAGTTCCGGCCACGTCCAGTCCTCCACCACGGAGCCGATGGAGGCCGATACGCTGCACTGCGACGGCAGGACCGGATCGCTCGTGCGCGTGGCCGTGAACGTGACCGACGGGGGTTGGTACTGTCCCCGCGGGTCGGGCCGGAATACCACGCCGGGCCATGCATAGCCCGATGCCTTGCCAGCCGCATCCGATCGCGCCTTCAGCATCTGGTCCACGGCCTCGTCGATCGCCGCCTCGGCGAGCTCCTGGCAGGTGGCCAGCTTGTCGGTGACGATCGCCGTCGAGTCCGCCAGGCCGCAGGCCGTGTCGACGCCGGGCAGTGAGCTGGCCGCGGTCACGATGAACTCGGCCAGGTCCCCCTTGGTGGCCGCCACGACTGCGTCGAAGTTCGGCAGGCTGGGCGGCACCCCGAACGAGGCGAGCGCCGCGTCCAGTGCGGTGTTGGCGATCGTCTCGCAGATATCATCATCGGCGATCTCCTTGCACGGGACCGCAGCCAGGACCACGTTGACGACCTGGGCCTTGATCCACACGGACGCGTCCACCACGGCGTCCCAGACGTCCGCCACGAACTCGACGAAGGCATCGAACGCGTCGAAGAGGTCCCATCCCCCGCTGGGCGGGCTGTAGCAGAGCGGCTTCCCCGAGGCGAGGTACGCCTTGTAATCGATCACCACCGATGGCACGTAGCTGGAGGTGATCTCGGTCACGAGGGCGCAGCGGGCGTACTTCGGATCGGCCGCCTTGGGGAGGGTCACCTCGAAGCTGATGTCGTAGGCGCCGGCGTTGACCCCCGGCCCAGCGGACGGCGCGAGCTGCATGCCTGGTGGTGGGTCCACGACGTCGAAGGTCACCGTGCCCGATGGTTGGCCGATACCACCGGCGCGGATGGGGATGATCCGCACGTAGAAGCGGCTGCCGTAGCCGATGGGCGATCCAGCAAGCAGGCCATCCCCCACGAGCAGGTTGCCCGATCCTCCTCCGCCGCTCGGCGCGGTCGTCGGGCTCGGGGCCGCCGTGGCCGAACCGGGGAAGAGGTCGGGGATGACCTGGGCTACCGTCTGGTCGTTTGCGTCACCGATCTTCATCGGCGCCGTGGACGCCGTCAGGTACGGGGTGAAATCGATGGTGTAGTCGCCACCGCTGGTGCCCAGGTCGACGGGCACGGTGAACTGGTCGACCAGGAACGGCGGGTTCAGGTTGGCCGAGCCGGAGAGCGGGAATGGGGTGATCTGCCAGACCAGCTGGGTGACGTCATTCAGGACCGTCGACCACCGCAGCTTCTTCTTGGCCGTCTCGGTCGCCTCTAGCCCGGGGCGCTGGATGGTGTCGCTGAGCAGGAGCTCGTCGAAGGGGCAGAACTCCTTGCCGCAGGGGCCGCCGGAGATCGTGCTCGTGCGGACCGCGTACAGGCTGGTCGTGACCGCGGCGATCGGCGGACCCTCCTGGAACCATCCGCCAGGCGCCGCCGCTCCCCCACCCGTTGCCGGAGGCTGTTCCCAGGTGCCGCCGCCAAGCTTCCGCAACTGTCCATGCGCCCAGCCCCACGCCTCCAGCGCAATGGACGTCGCGTCGAGCGCGGGCAGGTACGGGGAGAAGTCGAGCTCGCCCGCCACGGGGACGACGAACGCCTTCGGGCTGTCGGGGACGCGACGCGCCGCGCCGCCGTCGAGCGCCAGGTACAGGTAGGCCCGATCGACCGCGGGTGCCGGCGTCAGCCGGCCGTTGGCCAGCCGCAACTCGCCACTCCAGCCGTCCGCGCCACAGTTTGCGGGCGCATCAACCCGCGTCGGCGAGCCAAACACCTCCGCCTCGGCCGTGAACGCCGTGACGGCCAGGAACGTTGACCCGACGGGCAACGGCGCCGATAGCGTTGCCTTCCCATCGGTGGCGCCGGTTGTTCCGAGCGGCACGAAACTCGTGGTCCCCGGCGGAAGCCCCAGGACCGCGAACCCCGTCGCTTCCCCGTCGGCGAGCGTCAGGGAGAGCTCGCAGTCCTTCACCTCGGCCTGGACCGCCGGCAAGGCCAGGGCGTAGGCGGGCGCCGTTTCCTGCATGGCCAACGTGGATCGCGACAGCATCCCGACAGGCGCCTGGTCAACGGTCACGCGCAGCGCATCCGACTGAACGACGCTGCCGTGCTCGTCCACGGCGCGCACGAGCAGCACGTGCTCGCCGGCCTCCCCACTGGACCAGGTCCATCGCGCATCGAGTGCCGGTGCGTCGTTCGTGGCGGTGGTCACCGCAGCGCGCTGGTCGTCATCCCAGAGCTCGAGCGCCACGACCGTGCTGGCACCCAGCGCGTGGCCGGTGACGGTCAGCTCCTCACCGGCAATCACGCTCGCCGTCGACCCACGTCCCGGCATCCCGGCACTGACCAGCAGCGACAGGTTGGGGCGAGCCACGGCTGCCGGCAGCCCGGGCGCCGGACGCGGCCAGGCAAGGTAGACCCCGCCCGAGATGACCACGGCCGCCGCCAGGCCGATCAGGGCCAGGCGGCCGGGAGCGCTGGCCGGCCACAGGCGCCTCACCGCTGCTCGCCTCGCGCCATCCGGCCCGTCGTTGGCGCCGGCCCGCGATGGCTGGTCGGACCGGATGCGCCGGCAACGGCCGGCCCGCGGAGGGCCGCCTCGAGCTCGCGGGCAGACGAGAACCGTTGCTCGCTGCCGGAGCTCACGTGGCGAACGACGCCGCGCAGCTCGTCATCGCCCTCGATGCCCCTCCACAGCCGGACGACGAACGTCTCCATGGCCGCAGGATGTCGGTCGCCCTTCGGAAAACCTTCGGAATCGATTCCGGGTCAGCGGTCCTGGCCGGGGACATCGGTCATGGCAGCTGCTTCCACGCCGATCTCGTCCATGCGCGCAGCGTAGGCGCGGTAGGCGCGACGCGCCTCCCCGTGGTGGCCACCAACCGACAGCATGCGGATCAGCTCCAGGTGTGCCGGCTCGTCGTACGGATCGCGCTCCAGGACGCGGCGCAGGTAGCCCGCCGCCGCATCCGTATCGGCCCGCGCTGCCGCAATCCCGGACAGCGCCTGGGCAACGCGCGTGTACAGGGCCCGGGTCTCCTCGCGCTCGGAGACGGCCCAGTCGTCGTACGGGTCGTCACCAAGGAAATCGCCGCGGTAGCACGCCTCGGCCGAGAGCAGCGCCGATTCGGCCCCGTGGCTCCCGCTGGATGCCAGCTGCAGCCCCCGCGCAGCCTCATCGTGGAAGCGCTGTACGTCGAGTGCAATGTGCTCGAGGCGCAGCCACACCGAGCTGCGATCGGCGGCGAGGTAGTGATCCGACGGCACCTGCTTCTCCGGATCGAGCACGGCGCGGATGGTCGAGAGCGCGACCGACAGGCGCGGCCCCGCACGTTCGGGCTCGTCGTCCGGCCACAGCCACTCGACCAGCTGTTCGCGAGCCGTGCGCCGTCCGCGTGACGCGACGAGCATGCGGAGCAGGTCCCTCGCCTTTCGCGAGCGCCACTCGGCGACGGCCACCGGTCTGCCGTTGCGCAGGATCTCGAAGCCGCCCAGCGTGTTGATCTCGACGGCGGCCGGACTCACGTCCGCCAGCCTGTCGAGGACGCTGCCCGCCGCGGCGGCACCCAGCCGCGCACCGTGCTCGGTGAACGTCCTGCGGGCGACCTCGGCGGCCATTGCCGCCTCGGCTCCGTCGCCAAGCTCGGCGATGGCCAGGGATGCCCGCGCAGCAGCCAGGGGGCTCTCGAGGCTGGTCCAGATCGAGCGCGCTTCTTCTAGCCGATGCAGCTCCCCGGACGGATCGGCAGCGCTCCGCGCGATGAGTTCCATCGCCTCCGCCAGCCCAGCGCGGTCGCGACGTTCACGCGCCAGGCGTTCGGCAGCCGCTGCCGATTCCTGCGCCTCGGGACGGCAGCCGCGTGCGAGCTGGACCCAGCCGAGCGCCAGCAGTGCCTGGATGTGCCCGAGGACGGGCCCATACCCCACCGCCTGCTGGGCAAGCGCCAGCGCCCGGTCGGGCTCGTCACCCACGAGGACCCGTGCCAGGCCACCAAGCGCCGGGACCAACGCCTGCAGGTCGCGCCCCTCTTCGGAGATCCGAATTGCCTCCTCGAAGTTGGTGCGCGCGAGTGCCGCATCACCGCGCTCGCGGTAGACGTCGCCCAGGTGCACCAGCGGATAGCTGACGAGGCGCGACTCGAGCCGCTGGTAGAGCGCGCGGGCACTCTCCAGCTCCACGATCGCCTCGTCCAGCCGGCCGAGACGCCACAGGACCTCGCCGCGGTTGGAGAGCGCCAGGGCGCGGAATGCCGCGAAGCCCGCCAGGTCGGCCAGCTTGACGGCCTCGTCGAGCTCGGCCAGCGCCTCGCGGTAGTAGCCCTCTTCCGCGAAATGCGAGCCCCGGTTGGCGTGAATCCGGATCAGCTGCAGCGCATCGCCGGCCCGCGTGGCGTGGGTCAGCGCCCGCAGGTAGTGGGCGTCATTCGCCCGGCGGTCACTGGCGACCGCGGCCAGCATGGCCTGGACGGTATGCGCCGCCGCCATGGCCCGGTCGTCCTGGACGCGCATGGCAATGGCCTCGGCGATATCGGCGTGCTCCCGTGCCTGGTCGGTGTCACCGCGCAGCCAGAGCGCGCTTGCCCACCACGCGCGGAGCAGGGATTCGTCGGCCGTTCCCTCGCCCAGACGACCCGTCCGGTATGCCTCGAGCGCGTGCGGAAGCTCTCCGCGCAGGTGCAGGATGATGCCCATGCGCCAGGCGACCGCGGCCGGGTAGCGGCCGTCGGCCGCTCGTACTTGCGCGTAGCTGCGCAGGGCGGCGTCCCACTCTCCACGCAGCTGTGCGGTCTCGCCGGCAAGGGCGTGCACGGAAGGGCTGCGCCGATCCACGGGAATCAGCTCGAGGGCACCGGCAACCTGCTCGACCTCACCGGAGTCCAGCAGTGCCCGCCCGCCGCGCTCCAGCAGGCTGACGAGCGCCGGCTCGTCAGCGGCGCGGACCAGGCAGTCGAGCGCATCGGTCAGGTGCCCCTGGTTGGCAAACCACGCGGCGGCATTGGAAAGCTCCTGCGCGCGCGCCCCGTCCCCGTGGCCAAGGGCTCCCGGCGCAAGCTGCGCGAGGAGTGGGTGCACGTGGTACCAGCCGGCCTCAGCGGATGGTTGGACGAAGAGGCCACGCCGGGACAGGCGTTCCAGGGTGCCGTCACCGACGGCCGCTCCCAGCACGGCACACAGCTCGTCGTTGAAGCGCGGGAGACCGGTCACGGCAGCGAGGAGGTTTCCGACGCCAGGCTCCACCCGCTTCAGCGCCTCCTCGACGAGGTACTCGTAGATCCGCCCGCCCGGACGGAGTGCTCGACGCAAGCTGTTCTCGCGCCCGTCAGGGTCGACCGGGAGCAGCGCTTCCGCGGCCAGCCGAATCGCCGCCGGCCATCCCTGCGTCGCTTCCTGCAGGAATGGCCCGAGCCGATGGCCGTCCCCGGGCCCGAGCAGCTCCGACAGGAGCTGGACGGTCTCGGCCTCCGTGAAGGCAAGGTCGCTGCCGTCCAGGCGCACCACCTGGCCACGACCGCTGAGGCGCTGCACGCGGAACGGCGGGTCGTCGCGCGAACAGACGACGAGGTGCAGACGCCGGGGACCCATCTTGGCGAGGGCCTCCACCAGGCGCGCGGCCGGATCGGAGGCACCGATCTCGCCGAGGTCGTCCAGCACCAGCACCAGCTCGCGCGAGAGGAGGCGCTCGAGCGCGTCGCTGAGGAGGGCGGCGTAGGCATCCGCGCGCACCCGCTCGTCGGTCCGGGCGTCGGGGCCGGTCCCGCTGGGCCAGACGTCGCCCACCAGCGTCGCGAGGCCGGGGACGCGCACCCCAAGCGCCTCCAGGATGCCGGCGGCCATCACGGCGACGTCCGAATCGCGTGGCGTCACGGTGTACCAGGCGGCGGCCTTTTCCTGCGCCCACCGTGCCAGGAGCGTCGACTTCCCGAATCCCGCGGCGGCCACGACCGTCACCAGGCGCCGGCGGCTCGCGTCCTCCATGAACCGCTCCAACCTGGGGCGAACGAGGATCGGCTCCACGGGAAGCGGAGGAACCGATCGCGATGAGGCGCGCCAACTCCCTTTCGGGACACTGGGCAGCATTCCATGGAGACTAGTCCAGGAACCCGCCGCTGAGCATGGGCCGATCGTCACCCAGGCCCGTCAATCCCCTGTGACCGTCAGCCCATGGAGGCCAGCTGCATGAGCCGAGGTCAACCACGAGTCGAACCATCACGTGTGACGGCATCGCCGCTCGCGGCGCGGGAGTCGTCACCCAATCGGTGTGTTGCCGTCAGCGGGAGACGCCCACCCTTGATCCTCTCGAGTGGTGGGCTGCTCGCTCAGGTTGCCAATCAGCCGCTCGACGCGACACGTCGGGCAGTCTGGATGCGAATCGACGTGGAGTCCCAGCCGGTGGTCACGACCGAGCTGCATGACCTCGCCCACGCCCAGCAAGGCAGCATCCTCCGCGGGGTAGTTCTCGGCCACTACGTCCCTTCCCCCTTGTACTCCATGCACGAGACGCCACTGGATCGGTGGTTTGCACATGATAATCGCGAGGGCAATACCCCGACGACCGGCGGTGGCGGCCACTCCACCCGCCGCCACCAGCTATCGTGAGCCGATGGCGAAGCTGGCATCGGCCTGGCCGGAACCGGGCCTATCGCCTCCTGCAGCTGACATCCGCACGAACGCCCGATTCGGTGCGCGCGAACGTCAGCGTCGACAATGCGCGGAGGCCCGGATGGGCGGACCTCAGCGCGCCGGCAGGTCCTCGTGCCCCGTCACCGTCAACTCGTCGACGACGAAGCGGTGCTGGCATCGGTCCGCCCATGACTGCGCCTCCGCGGCGAGCTGGTTCTCCATGGCCGGCTCCACCGCGTCGACCGTGCACTCGCCGTACTGCCCCGTGTCGAACCCCAGGTGCCCAGTGACCTTCACCAGGTCCCCGCGCTCGACCTGCGGGCCGGCGAAGTCCGGCGGGAAGTGGATCGCGAGCTCGTCCAGGTAGGAGCAGCTGAAGTAGACCCAGCCCGGGGCGTAGGTGAAGGGAGAGATCGGTCCTTCCAGGCAGGTGTCGATCTGGCCCTCGAGCGGCGGCACCTCGTCGACGCAGGCGCCCAGCGTCCAGTCGGTCATGCGCGCCAAAACGCCAGCGTCGAGGGTGCCGGGGCAATCCGCCTCACCGATCTCGATGAACTCGCCCGCAACCCAGCCGGTGCCGGCACCGGCAGGGGTCGCATCGGTCTCGATGCCGTGGAAGCCGACGTTGTACCACTCCTGCCCATCGGTCGACACGGGGCCGGCCCAGACGATCAGCTCGGTTCCCGCGGGCAGCGTCACGATGACGTCGGCCTTGAGTCCCGGCCAGAGTCGCGCTCGGAGCCCGTCGCTGAGCACGTTCGCGCGCGAGCCGTAGCGCGCGTAGTAGGCCAGGTAGCCCCACTCGGCAAGGTCGCCCGGCTCGGAGGACGGCCCGACCGACGGATCAGCCGATGGACTGACCGATGGACTGCCTGGCTGGCCCGATGGCGCCGGCGTCTCGGCCGGCGTGGACGAGGGCGTCGGCTCGCCCTGCGTGGGCTCACCGCTGCCGCTGCATGCCGCCAGCGCCAGGCTGGCAATGAGGGTGAGCAGCGCAGGCCGTACCGTGGCGGCTGTCCTGGTGGAACTCATCGGTCGTTTCCTTCCCCTTGTCCGCGACGCGCAATGGACGCGCGGTGGATTAGAGCAGCAAAACGCGCCGGCGTAAATACCGAATTTGCGGGCGGCCCCGGGGCGTGCCGTACCGGCCAATCTGACGATCAGGACGCGCAGGTTGAGCCCGCCTTCGCCGACCATGAACGCGCCGGCGAACAAGGCGAGTCCTGGAGCCACAAGACTGCCGCCTCCCGGCGTCGCCCCCAGCGTAGGCGGTACGGCGTGTCCCCCATTGCGGATGCGAGCCCCCGGATGGCATAGTGGCGCTGACAACCACGAACCAGGCAGCTCGAGGAGGACGAAACGGTGCAGATCAGCATTGTCGATCCTCCCGGCCGCGCGGAGTAACCGCCTCGACGTCTGACTGACGCCCACGGCGCTCCTGACCCGGCCGGGACTCACCACCCGACCACCCCCGCTCAGGAGCGCTCTTTCGTGCATTCCACGACATCGCCCGCCGGGGCCGTCCTCCCCTGGCCGCAGGGCGAGCCCTTCGAGGACGTCCCGCTGGGAACTCTCAAGTCCGGCAAGGAGGCCGAGATCTTCCTGGTGGAGCGACGCTTCGCCAGCGGTCCCCGGCTCATCGCCCACAAACGCTACCGGCCGCGCTATCCCGAGAAGGGCCAGCTGCGCGCCGAGGGCTTCTCCAACTCGACGGTCTACCGCGGGGACGCCGTCTACAAGGCCAGCTGGTTCCTGCCGTCGCGCGACAAGAAGGCGGTCATGGGCGGCAGCCGGTACGGACACGAGCTGGCCGGCCGCCTCTGGCCGATGCAGGAATGGGCCAACCTGCGCCGCGCTTCGGAGGCCGGCGTCGCGGTGCCCCACCCGGTGGAGCAGACCGATCACGGGCTGATGATGGCGTACATCGGCGACGAGTCCCAGGCAGCGCCGAAGCTGGCGCAGGCGCGGCTGTCCGCCGATGAGATGGCATCGGCCTGGGAGCAGCTGGTCGACAACCTGCGGGCGTTGACGGCCGCAGGGCTGGTGCACGCCGATCTATCGGCCTACAACCTCCTGTGGTGGGAGGGCCGGCTGGTGGTGATCGACCTGCCGCAGGCGGTGGAGTTCGTCACGAACTCGGATGCGTACGAGCTGCTGCACCGCGACCTGGGGAACGTGGGCGAATGGTTCGGGCGGCACGGGCTGCCCGTGGACGTCGAGGCGGTCTACGCCGAGCTGGTGGCGCTGGCCTGGTGACGCGGTTCCGTCAGTAGGTCAGCACCGCAATCCCCTGCCGCTCGAAATCGGGACGGTTGCGGGTCACGATGGTTGCGCCGATATCCTCGGCGACGCCGGCGATGAGGGCATCGGCCAATGCTCGGCGACCACCGGCGAGCTGCCGCTGCCGTCGTGACTCCCCCGCCCAGCGGGCAGCTGCCGGCGACGTCGCCACATAGTCGAGGGCGTCTAGCAGGGTCCGGAGGTGACGGCGCTCCGCATCCGTCCCGCGCGAGAGGACTTCGCAGGCCACCACATCGCAGGTATAGAGGTCATGGCCGTCCTCGTACAGGCGCCGGAGGAGGTCGGACGCGGGGGCATCGCCGTTGGCGTGGTCGATCACGAGCGTCGAGTCGAGCAGGTAGCGCACGCGCTCAGTCCGTCTCTTCCGAGCGGAGCTCGTCGATCCAGGCCGAGACCTCCTCACGCGACTGCGGGCCGGCGATGCCGGCGCTCGCCTGGATGGCCGCTCCAAGCTTGTCGCGCTGGACGCGGCGGGCGACCGCCTCGGCGACGTACCGGCTGCGACCGCGCGGTCCCGCCAGGGCGTCGACCTCGGCGAGGAGATCCTCGGGCAGCGTCAGGTTGGTGCGAGCGAGCGGCATGTCCACCTTGGTAATGTGCATGGCTGTGCGCATACGGTACCACACGCGCTTCGTTCGCGGAGCTCGCGTCGCCGGGGCTATGCTGGCGGCGTGCCAGACGATCCTTCGGCGGATGTTGCAGTCATCGAGGGGCTCGAGCGTGACCGGCTTCGCGCACTGGTCGAGGCCAACATGGCTGCGTGCGAGCGTCTGCACGCCGATGATTACGAGCTGATCCCGCCCAACGGCCGCCCGATGTCCCGTGCCGACTACCTCGGAGCCATCGCGAGCGGTGGGATGCGCTACAGCGTCTTCGAGCCGGTGGCCGATGTCCGGGTGCGGCACTACGGCACGGCTGCCATCGTCCGATACCAGGCGCGCATCGAGGTCCAGTTCCCGGGCGGGAGCGACGCCGGCCTCTTCTGGCATACCGATACCTACGAGCGGCGCGACGGGAACTGGCAAGCGGTCTGGTCCCAGGCGACCCGGATTCTCCCGCCGCGCGCCTAGCGCGAGCACCCGTGTCAGCTGCCGCGAAGGCGAGCAGCGCCGTTGATGCAGACCGATGTTGCTCCGCGGATCCCCACCGACTCCAGCCGTTCGCGCAGTGCGACGCCGCGCGCAGTGAGCCCTGAATCGCCGGCCGCGAGTTCGAGGTAGCGGTCGATCACCTCCCGCATCTCGGTGAGCGACTCCGGATCGAGCGGATCGTCCTCGGGAAAGGCGACATCGGTGACGCGGAGGCTGGTCAGGCCGATCGGCTCCACCAGGTCGAGCAGCTCCTGGCGCGAGTAGGTCGCGCGGTGCGTGATGCCGCGGCGCGTGTCGATCGCGCCCCACCAGTGGTGCAGTTCGACGTGCGTCTGCTGGGGCGGCTCCTGGTGGTCGCGGTACATCTCGAAGACGATCATCCAGCCGCCGGGACGAAGGACCCTCAGCATTTCGCGCAGCACGGCATTCGGATCCGGGAAATGGTGGAGCGAGTTCGCCACGGCAACCGTGTCGAAGGATGCATCGGCGTAGCTTGTCGCGGACGCGTCGCGCACCTCGAAACGGGTCCGTGGCCGCGCCGCACCAACGAAGGCCGCCTCCTTGGCAGGGTCGAGGTC
The DNA here is from genome assembly GCA_963777045.1 of uncultured Chloroflexia bacterium. Taxonomy (GTDB): domain Bacteria; phylum Chloroflexota; class Limnocylindria; order QHBO01; family QHBO01; genus JAPSGM01. The sequence continues at coordinate 328,031 of CAVZPD010000022.1, read as the reverse complement.
GACGCCGATGATCTCGTCGTACCCCGCCAACCCATCGGCCAGGAAGCCGATGAAGCCACCGCCACCGGTCGCGACGTCGAGCACGCGCCCGCCCTGGATCTCGCCCAGCACCTCTCGGGCGGACGGGATCATGGACCGATGCGCAGGCTGACGACCTCGGTCGCCGCCTGCTTCCCCTTGAGCTCCAGGCTCCGTGTCTCGAGTCCGGCATCCAGCCCGGCCGCCGATGCCGCGTCCGCCGAGACGAGGATCTCGCCGGTCTGCGCCGCCGCGGCGAGCCGGGCGGCGACGTTCACCGGGTCCCCGACCACGGTGATGTCGACGGAGGCGCCCTCGCCGACCACCCCGAACCAGACGAGGCCGGTGTGCACCCCCGCGCCGACCGGCGCCCAGGGACCGCCGGCATCGCGGTGGCCGGTGTTGATCAGCACATCGCGGCCGGCATCGACGGCCAGGGCGGTGTAGTTCCGACCGCTGAGCGGCGCGAAGACGGCCACCACCTCGTCACCGACGAACTTGTCGAGCGTCCCGCCGTGCGCGAAGACGGCGCTCGAGGCGGCGTCGTAGAAGCGGTCGAGCAGAGCCGCGGAACTCCGACGGCGACATCCGCTCGGCGAGCGCGGTCGAGCCGCGGATATCGGCGAAGAGCATGGCGCCCTGCACCTCGGCGCCACCGTGGTGCTTCAGCAGGATCTTCTCGCAGCTGTTGCACATGCTGGGGCTCGACTGCGACTGCTCCTTGCCGATCAGCTTCATGACTCCCCCGCCCCACCCGGTGAACGGCGCGGCGCACAGCTGGCAACGGGGACTGTTGGGAAGCCGGCTGAGGAAGTGGCGGCCGACCCGCATCATCGAATCGGGGTGCGTGAGGAAGTCCTGCCAGTACTCCTCGCTCTTGTCGCCATGCTGCCGGCCCGATGCCATGACGCCAGCATGCTCCCGCGGGTGATGGCCCCGCAACCGCCGCCCGGCATCACTCGTGCATTACGCTGCTCGCCATGAGTGGATTCATCTGGACAGTGGCGCGCGGCGCCGCGGCGGGCGCCATCGGCACCTGGGTCATGGATCGCGTGACCACCGCCATGTACGAGCGGGAGACCGCGGAGGACAAGGCGCAGGAGGAGGCGGCCTGGCCGAACGGGAAACCATCGGTCCCGAACCTGGTGGACCTGGGCAGCCGGGTGACCGGCGTGCGCTTCAGCCCGCAGGCGACGCCGAAGGTTGAGCAGGCGACGCACTACCTGCTGGGGATCGGTCCCGGCGTGCTGTATGCCCTGCTTCGGCATCGCGTGCCGTTGCTGGGCGCCGGTCGCGGGCTGGTGTACGGCCTGCTCACGTTCGCGGTGAACGATGAGCTGTTGAACACCGCGCTTGGCCTCTCTGGTCCTCCGTCGGCCTACCCGGCGGCGGCGCACATGCGCGGGCTGGCCGGGCACGTGGCCCTGGGCGTCGCGACCGACCTAGCCCTCGCCGGTGTCTGACTCCGTCTTGCCGGCCGCAACCTGGGACTCCGCGTAGTCGATCAGGTCGAGGTCGCCGGGCGAGCGGCCCTCGGCGGTGAGGAGCGCGGCGGCCTCGGCGCGGTGCTGCGTGCCGTGGTTGACGACGTGGACCAGCATCTGCCACACCGGGACGCCCTCGTGGACGTAGTCGACGAACCCCTGGCTCATCTCAGCCAGCCAGGCGTCGACCGCGGCCCACTCCGCCTCCCATGCCGCACGGAGCTCGTCGATCGAGGGAAGCGGCTCCCGTTCCGGCTCCGGCTCCTCCCCCGTGTCCTGGAAGCTGTGACGCCAGCGCTGCGCCGCGCCGAACTGGTGGACCAGGATCCCGCCGAGACCGCGCTCGTCGACAACGTGGGTACGACCCCACACTTCGGCGTCGAGGCCCGCGAGAACGGCGAGGATGCGCCGGGTCGCCCAGCGGTCGTAGGCGAACAGGAATCGAACTTCATCGGCCTGCATGGTCGGGAAGTATGGCGATCGCGACAGACAGCTGTCGCGGTGCGGGACGAGGATCGTGCCATGGAGAGCGGCAATGGCATCGGCTTCGAGCTCCGCGTCCTGGGCCTCGCGGATAGCGTGCGCGTGCGCATCGCGGAGGCCGGCGAGCGACGGGTGGCATCGGTCCAGGTCGGTTCGCGCACGACGACCGGCCTCGGTTCGACCGCGCGCGAAGCGCTGACGGCTGCGCTCTCCCCGTTCGGCGCACGTACCAGCGGCGCGGTGATGGCCGCACCGGACATGTTCTCGGCCAGCCTGCGGCTGCTGGCCGCGGGCGTCAGCCGCTGAAGCTCACACCGTGGGGCCGGTCACGAAGCCGACCACAACGCCGCAGTCGCAGGAGCAGCGACTGGCCGACGGCACCTTCGTCCTGCGCTGGCAGCTGCACTGGGTCGCCGGCTGGGATGCGCGGGCCGGGGAGTATCGGGCCAGCAGTGCCGATAACAACGGCCCGAACCTGTCGATCTTCCGTGGGCGCATCGAGGAGAAGCGACTGGTCTACGAGTCACTAAGCGCGGAGCTGCCGCGGATCCGGCTGACCTGGATCATCGACGACGCGACCCACGCCCGCTGGCGCAACGAGTACACGCTTGGCGGCGAGGCGTGGGTGCTCGTGGAGGAGTACCGAATGGTGGCGCGGGCCTAGCGTCGCTCGCGCTAGTCCGCGGCGGCGGCCGCCAACCGATCGGCCTGGGCGCGCAGGGCGTCCGTCACGCGGGCGACGTGCGGCATGAAGGCCGGGACGCAGGCATCGCGGCAGCGGGTCGCCAGCTCGGCGATCTCGCGCAGGCGCTCGGTCATGATCGTCCAGGCCGCCGCGCGGTGCGGCAGCAGGTAGTCGACGTCGTAGAAGAGCTCGAGCGCCGGTCCGGCTGTCACCCCCGGATGGGAAGGGCCGACCGGCAGCCGCGCGACGACGGAGCCGAGCGGCTTGATGGTGGCGAACATCAGCGTGACGGCCACGTCGGCCAGGACCGCCAGCTGCTCCTCCGTCTCGCCGGCGTTGGCGAAGTAGCGCGAGAGGAGCTGCAGCAGCACCTCGTAGGTCGCGTTGAGCAGGTCGGCCAGCCGCGCCGTGAACGGATCCTCGATGAGCGTCACCTCGGCGCCGGACGAAGGCTCGCGCACGTGCGCCAGCACGACCGGCCGGGCCGGCTCGAACGAGGGATCCGCCTCGCGCAGCGCCACGTACTCGTCGAGCATGCGGATGAGGCGCCCGAAGTGGGCATCGCGCCAGTCCCCGCGGGCGCCCTCGCCCTGCTCCACGATCGTCTCGATGGCCGCGTGCGCCGACGCGACGTCGTGGACCGCCACCAGCTCCTCCCAGCGGAAGTCCTTCGAGGTGGCCTGCGCCTTGGGTGGACCGATGAACAGGCCGTCTTCGCCGAGCTTCGCCGCCAGGCCGGCGATCCCATCCTGGATGGACCGATACAGGTGCCCGATCGTGTCGAACTCCTGGAGCCTCGGCCCGATCTCATCGGCCTCCGGGGGCGGCAGCTCGACGGCCTTCTCGAGGGCGGCGAACTCATCGGCATCGGTCATGTCGTGGCCTTCCGGCCGCTCCAGGAAGGCGAAGTGGCGGAGCGCTGCCTCGCCGAAGGGCAGGAGGGCGATCTGCACCCCTGCCGGGTAGGCGCGCGGCGGCAGGGGCAGGTTGGGTCGTGCCAGGCGGGGCGCGGCGCCGACCGCGGTGAGCAGGTTCTGCACCAGCGCCAGGTGCAGCATCTCCTGCCCGCCGATGGCCAGCAGCTCGCGCTTCCAGCGCTTGACCGTCGGGACGTGCTCGGCCGCCAATCCCTCGGCTTCGGACTCCTTGAGGCTGAAGGCGGCGTAGAGGTACTGGCACATGACCAGGTGCTCCAGTTCGGCAGCCTTGCCCAGGGTGTAGATCAGGGCCTCACGGTGCTCGAGGTGGATCGCCGCCTCGTGGTGCTCATCCGCGCCGTGGCCCCGCACGGCCTCGACCCCCGCGATTCGGCTCTGGTTCATGGCTGAAGTGTATGCCTGCTAACGTCAATGGCGATGGAGCAGCTCGATCGCGTCCAGTCGCTCGTCAGCGACGTGCTGGGCGACGCGGTGCTGGGCATCTACCTCCACGGCTCCGCCGTCTTCGGCGGCCTGCAGGCACGCAGCGACCTGGACGTGGCGGCCGTCATCTCGCGACCTTCGACCGGCGACCAGCGGCGTGAGCTCATCGAACGGCTCATGCCAATGTCCGGGCGCGGCGATCCCTCCGGCCGCTCCCGTTCGGTGGAGCTGACGATCGTGGTGCAGGGCGAGGTCCGACCGTGGCGCTACCCGCCACCACTCGAGCTCATGTACGGCGACTGGTGGCGCGCGGAGTACGAGGCCGGCAACTTCGCTCCGTGGGAGTCGCCCAACCCGGACCTCGCCCTCATGCTCTCCCAGGTGCTGGCCGTCGACCGTCCGCTCGTGGGTCCGCCCCCGGGGGAGCTGCTGGATCCCGTCCCGCCCGGCGACCTGCGGCGGGCGATGCTGGACGGCATGCCGGGTCTGCTGGCGGACCTCGACGGCGACGAAGCCAACGTGATCCTCACGCTGGCGCGCATCTGCAGCACCCTCGAGACGGGACGGATCGTGCCGAAGCACGAGGCCGCCGACCGGATACTCGGGCAGCTTCCCGCGGAATGGCGGCCGGCGCTCGCGCGCGCACGCGCGGTCTACCTCGGGGAACTGCCGGACGTTTGGCGTGGCTGGGCCTCCCAGGCGCGGGGTCTCGCGCACCTGCTGGAGGAGCGTATAGTCGCGCGATCGTGACGCGCACCCGGCTGGTCATGGTCGGCCTGTTCGCGGCGGCGATCCTGGCCGCCGCGGCCCTGGTGCTCGTGGTGCGCGCTCCCGACGCGCTCAGCGTGGTCCGCGCCTGGACCGAGGCTCGCAATCGCGGCGATGTGGACGAGGCGATGGCCAACCTGGCCGATTCCGGTGACATCTTTGGGATCGGCATCCACCTCCCGGGCGGCCGCGCGACGCTGCGCGGCATCCTGCAGGCGCAGGCGGTGGCGGGCTACACCGTCGAAGACTCCGGCTGCGTGGCGGAGGGCGAGCTGGTCACCTGTCGCTACCGCCAGCGCGATCGCATCCTGGATGCGTGGGGGATCGTCCTCACCGGCGAGCACCGCTATACGGTGCGTGACGGCAAGCTCGTGCGCGCCAGCCGCACCCATGACCCCGGGGCTCGCGCGGCGGCGTACGCCGTCTTCGACGATTTCCAGGCGTGGATCCGCCAGGAGCATCCCGAGCTCTTCGACGTCATCTGGGTCGACCGCAGCAGTGCCATCTACACGACCCCCGACGGAGCGCAGGCGATCCTGGACGTGCTGGACGAGTACGAACCGCCGGCCTAGGGCAGCGCGTCCTCGGGGATGGGCCGGCCGGCGGGATCGCGTGGCAGCTTGTTGGCGCCCGGGCTTCGCGGCCGATAGCGGAGGCGCTCCACCGGCATGCCGTTGAGCAGGTGCGACTCGACGATCTCCTCCGCGTCGTCAGCGCTGACGCCCGCGTACCAGACGGCATCGGGATAGACCACGACCATAGGCCCGTGGCCGCATTGGTTGAGGCAGCCGGAGTTGTTGACCCGCACCGCCGAGTCGAGGCCCCGGCGCGCGACCGCCTGCTTGAGGGCCCGGTGCACGCCGAGGCCGTCGCCGTCCACCTCCGGGCACCAGTCGCCGGAGGTACACACGAAGACGTGCCGCTGGTAGGGAACTGCAGGAAACCGATTCACCGACCGAAGTACGCTGCAATGGCCACAGGCAACGTACCATGCCTCCCTCGTACGTTGATCCTCATCCCACGCCACGAGGGGTACATGGCCGAATCCACCGAAGTTCGTAACGACCTGGAGGCGCACGAGTTCGACCGCGCCTGGCTCCGGGAGCACCTCGCCGAGGAACGGTCGAGGGCCAGCCTGCTGGGCGAGATCCGCGAGGCGATCTTCGGTGCGCAGGACGGGCTGGTGAGCACCCTCGCCGTCGTCTCGACCGTGGCCGGCGCCTCAGCGGATCGCTTCCCGGTGCTGATTGCCGGGATCGCTTCCGGGCTTGCGGGCGTGTTCAGCATGGCCGCCGGCGAGTACATGAGCAGCAAGAGCCAGCGGGAGATCTTCGAGGCCCAGATCGTCGGTGAGCGCGACGAGGTCCGGGAGCGACCGGGCGAGGCCCAGGCGGAGATGGCCTACATGTTCGAGGAAGATGGCCTGCCGCGTGATGAAGCGGTATCGGTGGCCGGCGTCATCGCTCGCCATCCCGACGTCCTGCTCAAGACGATGGTCGAGAAGGAGCTCGGCCTCACCGGTGAGCATGCCGAGGGCAGCCCGCTTCAGGGCGCGCTGATCATGGGAGCATCATTCGGGTTGGGCGCCGCGGTGCCGATCGTCCCCTACCTGCTGCTTCCAGTCGAGTCTGGCGTCATCGGCTCGATCGTGGCGACCGGCGGCGTCCTGTTCGCGGTCGGCGTCGTGAAGTCCCGCTGGACGCGGCGCAACTGGCTGCGCTCCGGCCTGGAGATCCTGCTGCTGGCCGCGTTTGCAGGGATTGCCGGCTTCTTCTTCGGGAACATCCTCCCCGGGCTCCTGGGCGTGGAGGCCGTCGCCGTCTGACTCCGACGCCCTCGTCAGCCCTGGTCGGCGGACGGTGGGCCGATGACCTCCGGGACCTGACGGCGCGCATCGCGTGCGGCTCGCAGCAGCGATACGACCAGCGACGCGGCGACCAGCAGGAAGAGCACCACGCCCACGACGACGCTCGGCACGAGATCGGAGCGGCTGAGGGCCCAGGTGATGCCAAGCGCCAGGGCGGCGCCGGCGACCACCAGGCCGTCGTCGACGACAAGGCCGACGACGTTCTCCGCCGCGACCCTGAGAACACCCGCCGTCCAGTTCACCATCAGACCGACCTCCCCGCGACCCGGCTGCCGCCGGGAACGAGCCGGTTGAGGAGCCGGACGCTGGCCCACGAGAGCGCGCCGAAGGCGGCGAAGACCACGAGCAACGCGGCCGCGTCGCCCGGCCACTCGACACCGAAGCCCTCGCCGGCCCAGAACACGCCGAAGGTGCAGAGCATCGCGCCCACCACGTACTTGAGCGTGTTCTCCGGCACGCGGCTGAGTGGTGCGCGCACGACCGCGCCGAGGCTGCCGACCACGACGAACGCCGTGGCGGCCCCGATGGTGGAGGCCAGCAGCTCGTCACTGCCCGCGGCGCCCAGTGCGATGACGATGAACGCCACTTCCAGGCCCTCCAGCAGCATGGCCTTGTAGCTGGCCAGGAAGCCGATCCAGTCGAACCGGTCGCGCCGCCGCCCCTGCGCGCGCATCTCGGCGACTTCGCGCTGGAAGATCAGCTCCTCGTCGTGGATGGCAACGATACCCGCGTAGCGCAGGATGGCCTTTCGGATCCATTTCAGCCCGAAGAGCAGGAGCAACGTCCCCACCACGAGGGCGAAGACGTGCTCATCGATCACGTTGACGAGCGTGACGCCGAACGCCGCCACGAGGACGCCGAGCGTGATGACCGCCGCGGCCGCGCCAAGGAGCGGCGCCCGCCACCCGCGCGTCACCCCGATCGCCAGCACGATGGTATAGGCCTCCGCGAACTCGACCAGCGAGCCGATGAACGCGGGAACCGCCGCGATGACGAGCGTCATGAAACGCGACCTGCCATGGCACTCCACCTTAGCGCCCTTGCCCCACGCGGGAATTTCCCAGGCACGACGCCGCGGAACCACGTTGGACTGTCCCCTGCCGGTGCCGGGAGACCGAGGCGACCGACCGCTGGCGCGTCCGCGCCCCACGCTGGACGGGCTGCTGAGCTACCGGCCGTCCGGGTCCTTCTCCGGTGCCTTCTGTGCGGCAGCGTGGGCCACCGCGAACGCACGGGACTCGTCACCATACTGGTCAATCGCACTGTTGAAGGCCTTCCTGAACGCCTCCTTCTGGTGGTGGCTGTACTGGTCGACCTGCTCCTTTGGCAGGTCCCCGATCTTGTCGTAGGGCATGGCTGACCTCCTGCCCGTCGACAGGTGCATGACGAGTGCCGTCTCGCGTCAGCCAGCCGGCGGCTCCTCCAACGGCGTCGGGAACATGGGCCGATGGTTGGCAATGGTGGCGGCGATGCCGCGCCGCGAATAGGCGGCCAGCACAAGGAGCGAGAGCGCAAAGCCGACGGCCCCGATGACCACCACCACGACGCTGCTGGCGCCCAGCTGAATGCCCAGCAGCGCGACGATCGCCGCGAACAGGATCCCGTTCAGGACGCCCACCAGCACCGGGGTGGCAGCCAGCAGGTTCACGGCGGTCGAGCGCCAGGGGAGCAGTCCCATCGTGCGGCTGATGCCCTCCCGGTCGTCGGTCATGCCCATGACGAACAACGGCCGCAGGTCCGGCGCCGTCGAGAGGATCTGCAGCCGCATCGCCGGTGTGGCGAGCTCGGACGTCGCCCCGCCCTCGTGGCGGACCTCGGGTGTGCTCAAGGGTCGGCTCCTCGTGCGTCGCGGATGTGTGGCGACAGCATCGCCCCCGCCGTCAACTACCATGTACCGGCCATGCCACGACGACGCGGCCCATTGCCATCCACTCCGGCCGCCGGACAGGTGATTGCCGGACTGCTCGCCGGCGTCGATCACCTGGTGGTGAACCGGCCGCGACCCGTCACGCAGATCGAGGAGCCGCTCCGCGACTCGTGGGCCTCAGCGGACGGCCTGACGGTCGAGGGGCTGGATGAGCGCGTCGAGCGACCGGAACCGCCGGACACCACCGGAGCGCGGATCTAGGACGTTGCCGGGGACTCGGCCGGGATCGACTCGGGAAACCGCTCGACCAGGCGGAAGCGCTGGCAGATGACCAGGGTGCCGTCGGTCAGGGAGAAGCTCGGATCACCCAACCGCGCGCGGATCTCGTCAAGGTAGCTGCTCCAGAAGCGCTCGTGGGCGGCACGCCAGTCGGCGGCGTCCGCGAAGCCCTCGCCCTCGTCGCGCGCGAACTGGTCGTCCACGTCCGCCACGCGCATCACGCGGCAATCGGTCGTCTCGATGACGCCCACGTAGCGGTCGTCGGCGTCGATCATCACCTCCCGCATGCCGGGAACGGGCATCTCCTCCTCGTCGAGCTCCAGCTCCACCAGCAGCCCGGCGGTCGCGGTCTTCGTGCCGGCCAGCACCAGCTCCACCAGCTCGCGCCGCAGCGCGCTGCGGGGGTGGCCGAAGCCGACGACCTGCATGCCGCGGAACCGATCGCTCATCGTGCCGTCAGCTCGAACAGGTGCTCCGCCTCCGCCAGGCCCTTGAGCCGATGCGGCCCCAGCTCGACCAGCCCGTAGCCGGCCGCGGCCCTGCGCGTGGAGGCGGAGGTCACCGCCGCATGCGAGACGAGCACCTGGTCGGGGCCTGCCGCCGAGCAGATGCGGCGGACCGCGTGCACCGCCAACCCGACGTAGCCGGACTCGGTCAACGTGGGCCGGCCGGCATGGATTCCGTACCGCAGGCGCAGCACCGCCCGGTCCGGCCATTCACGCTCTGCCACCCCACCGCGGATGGCGAGCGCAGCGTCGATCGCGTCGGACCCGCGCCGAAACACGGCGAAGTACTCGTCACCTCGCGCATCGACCTCCACGCCACCGGTCCGCTGCACGGCTGAGCGTGCGAGCCGGCGCAGGTCGGCAAGGAGACGGCCGTACCCGTCCTCGAGCTGCTGCAGCAGCCCCGTCGAGTCGACGATGTCGAGCATGAGGAAGGTGACCGCGCCGGATGGCAGGCGCGTCTCGCCACGTGCGCGGAGCTGCCCCTCCACGAAGCCCACCGGCACGATGCCGTGGCGGCTGGCCGCCTTCAGGAGCCTGGTCCGTGCCCTGTCCCTCGCCTCGGGGCTGTCGAAGATGACCTGGTTGAAGCGCGACAGGGCGTTGCGGACGTGCGCGGCGTCGTGGATCGGCAGGCGACGGCGACCGCGAGCGTCGATGTAGGCGAATGCGCTGTCCTTCAGCTCCCGCCGGTTCGTGCTGTCGAGCTCGGCCACGCGGCGATCTTAGACCACGCCCATCGTGGCGACCGCTTGCGGGCGGGTCGTACGCTTGCGTCCTTCGCCACCGATGAGGAGCATCCATGCCTGAGCATCCCAACGCCGCGTTGGCCCGTCGTGGTTTCGATGCCATGAACAGCGGGGACACGGCGACCATGGCCGAGATCCTGGCCGATGACGTGACCTGGTACGAGATCGGGAGTGATACGCCGCTCAGCAAGGAGGAGCTCGCCGCTCGCTACATGGGCGGGCAAGCGCCGGACTTCGAGATCAGCGGCGACCTCCACGACGTGGTCGCCAACGACGACCACACGATCGCCTTGGTGAGCGCCCACGCGACCCGCAACGGGAAGACCCTCGACTACCGAACTGCGGAGATCTACCACGTGCGCGATGGCAAGATCACCGCGCGGTGGGCCTTCTCCGACGACACCGCGGCGATCAACGAGTTCTTCGCCTGAGCGACCTCAGCAGCGGTGGTTCGCGTCGAACCCGTTGGCGAAGTACTGCGCCATGTCGACGCGGCCGCCCGTGAAGCCCGGACGCTGGCAGACCTGCTGCGCCTGCGACAGCGTGCTGGCGCCGGCCGTCCACGAGGGATGTTCGACGAAGGCATCGGTTCCGCCGGTGATCTCCTGCCACATGCGGGGCGCCGAGTAGAAGCCGATGTCGGCGACCTCCATCGACTCGAGGTAGTCGACGGCGCCCTGTAGCGCGGCGACGTTGCGCTCCCTGTCGCTGCGCCACGAGTTGGCAACCTCGACGTCGAGCCACCAGCGGTTCGCGGTCGGGATGCGCGCGGCATCCGCATCGGCCCAGCCCAGCGCCACGTAGGCGGCCAGGGCGCTGGCGTAGGAGTCTGCGGCGGCGTTCCACCCGTAGTCATAGGAGCAGTCGATGCTGTCGCGGTCATCCGGGCTGCACACGCGGGGTGAGGTCTGTCCGGTGGGCCAGTAGTCGCTGTGCTCCGGCCCGGGGTTGGCCGTGTTCGCGTAGAGCTCCGCCTCGCGCCCGGCCCAGGCAAGCTGGCCCTGCTCGACTGCTTCCGGCGCCAGGCAGGGGTTCGGGGCGTACACGCGGCCGCCGTTGACCCCCACGATCCCGAACGCCACATCACTGGGAAGCGCCGCGCCGCACTGCGGGTACGAAATGTCGTAGCCGATGGGCAACGTCGCCCCGGTGGCCACGTCTGCGGTGGTCATGTCCCGGCCCGCCGCGACGCTGCCGAAGGGCAGCAGGAGGAGCGCCGCCAGCAGCGGTGAGAGGGCAAACGACAGTCGGCGCGACGCCACACCGACGGGCACTCGGGTCATTGGAATCCTCAGGGTAGGGACTGGGCTCCTCGGCTGCAAGGGGCGAAACCTGGACATCGGCGTCGGGTCAGTCCGGTCGGAGCGCGGTTGCCGGCGGCGCCTCTCGTTCATCGGAGGGCCAGTGGATGGCGTCGCGACGGCAGCGTGTCACGCACAATCCGCAACGGCTGCATTGCTCGCCCTCGAGCGCGATCCGACCGTCTACCACGTGGATGGCGCCGTAGGCGCAGGAGGTCAGGCACAGGCCGCAGTCGTTGCATGCATCCGGATCGATGAGGGGCGGCATGGGCCGCTGCGGCATGGCCTGGCGCAGCGCCAACCCCTTGATCTCGCGGACCGAAGCGTGGCCGTGCGCGTCCAGCCAGGCGTCCAGCTCCCCGGCGATGCGGCCGAAGACCGTCGGCCCGCGCAGGATCGCGGCCGTGCAGACCTGCACCGCGGATGCGCCGGCCATGAGGAACTCCACCACGTCGGTCCCGCGCGAGATGCCTCCGACGCCGATGACCGGCAGGTCGACCGCCCGGGCGATCTCGCGCACGCAGCGCACCGCGAGCGGCTTGATGGCCGGCCCGGAGAGCCATCCATGCCCGCTCGGGCCGCCGAGCTGCGGCAGCGCCGTCTCGATGTCGATCGAGAGGACCGGTCCGAAGGAGTTGATGGCGGCGATGCCATCGGCGCCCGCGTCTGCCGCGAGGCGGGCCGCGTGGCCCATGTCCTGGCCGTGCGGGCTGAGCTTCACGAAGACCGGCACGTCCAGCGCGGCCTTCGCGGCGCGGATGGCACCAACCATGGGGGCCGCATCCTCGCCGATGTAGTGGGTCGACAGCTCCACCGCATCCGCGAAGGGCGCCACCCTGGGCGCCAGCTGGGCGATCTCATCGGGCGTGTAGCCCATGCTCACGATAAGCGGCAGGTTCGCGGTGCGCGCGATCGCGTACTCGCGATCCAGCCACTGTTCCGGCGGTAGCTCGGACCAGAGCTCGGTGTTCACCATTCCGTGGGGGATCTCGGCCATGTTCGGGATCGGCGGTTCGGCGGCGCGTGTCGAGATCGTCTTGGCGACGAGCGCACCGGCGCCTCCCGCGGCACACGCCAGCAGGGCGGCACCGTCGCGAACGGGTGGCCCGGCGGCGGGCAGGACCGGGTTGCGCAGCTCGATCCCGCAGATGTCGACGCGCAGGTCGGCCATCAGCCGCCCCCGACCGTCGCCAGCAGCAGGCTGGGCGTGAAGGGATGCGGACCGATGGCCTCCATGCGGCCCCACAACCGGGTCGCCGCACGACGCGCCTCGACGGCGATCTCCTGCGGATCGATGCGGGTCGGCCTGCCATCACGAAGCACCAGCTCCCCGCCAACGATGACGTGGCGCACCTGCCGCGCACCCAGGCCGAACGCCCAGTGGCCGGCCAGGTTCTCCGCCAGCAGCGGGGTGGGCGGCGCGTACTCGAGGACGATCAGGTCTGCCGGAGCCCCGGGATCGAGGTGGCCGAGCAGTGGCTCGCCGAACGCGCGCGCTGCCACGCTCGCACCCCGCCCGAGCAGCTCCAGCGGGAGGGCGGGACTGGCATCCAGCCCGTCCTCGCGCCGTCGAAGGTACGCGGCCCGTCCCTCCTCGAACATGTCGCCGGAGATGCCGTCGCTACCGAGCGCGACCCGGCCCGACAGCCAGCCGAGCGGCGTTCGACCCACGGCGTTGTTCATGTTCGACCTCGGGTTGTGGGCCACGGTCGCCCTGCTCGCCCGGATCAGCTCCGCCTCCGATGGGTCGACGTGGACGGCGTGCGCCAGCAGCGCACGCTCGTCGAGTGCACCGGCGGCGTGGAGCCGATGCGCGACGCGCCGCCCGGAACGCGCCACGGCATCGGCCTCGTCGAGCGCATCCTCGGCGACGTGCAGGTGCAGGCCGGCGCCGGACTCGCGTGCGAGGGCTGCGCACGCCGCCAGCGTCTCGTCCGACAGCGTGAAGGACGCATGCGCGCCAACCATGCCGCGCGCCAGCGGCCAGCGGCCCTCCGCGGTGCGGCGCAGGAAGCGACGGTTCTCCTCGACCCCATCCCGAGCGCCACTTGCGCCGTCGCGGTCCGAGGTCTCGTAGCAGAGGATGCCGCGGATGCCGACCTCCTCGAACGCTTCGGCGACGATGTCGAGCGAGCCATCGATCGCGTTCGGCGACGCGTGGTGGTCGACCAGCGTGGTCGTTCCGCTGACGAGCGCCTCGTACGCGGCCACGAGCGCGGACGCCCGGATGGTCTCCGGTTCGAGCGCGCGATCGAGACGCCACCAGACGCGCTGCAGGATCTCGAGGAAGCTTGACGGAGGGGCCAGCCGGTAGGGCATGCCCCGCGCAAGTGCCGAGTAGGCGTGCGTGTGGGCGCACACGTTGCCCGGGACGATGAGGCAGCCCCGACAGTCGAGCTCCGTCTGCTCAGCTGCACCGTCGGTGGCCGCGGGAGCGAGATCGACGAGGTGCTGCTCGCGGACCACCAGGTCTCCGCGCCCGATGCGCGGCGGATCCAGCGACCGGACGATCGTGCCGCCGGTGAGCAGGATGGTCATCGAACGCTGTCCGCCGCTCGCCCGACGCGCGCCAGCCTCGGGACCGCGGCACGGGCAGCCGCGGAGTCGCGCATGGGCAGGCTGCGGCGACGGATGCCGTCGAAGCGGTAGAGGGCGCCGGCCACGGCGGCGGCGGTCGGCACCAGGACGGTCTCACCTGCGCCCTTGGCTCCGTACGGGCCCTCCGGCTGCGGCTCCTCGATGAGCAGGACCTCCACCGGTGGCATGGCGGCAGCGGGCAGGATGTGGAGGTCCTTGAGGGATGCCGTCGTCGGACGGCCGCCCTCCATCGGGAAGTCCTCCGCGAGCGCGTACCCGAGGCCCATGTGGACCCCACCTTCGACCTGCCCCTCGACGGCGAGCCGGTTCACCGCCCGACCCACGTCCTGGGCGGCGACCACCCGCTCGAGCCGACCCTGCTCGTCCAGGATCACCACCTGGGTCGCCCAGCCGTAAGCCACGTGGGTCACCGGGTCGGGATCGTCGGCACGCAGCGGCGTCGTCCAGTCGACACGGAACTCGCCCGGAAACTCCTGGCCCGCGAGCGCCTCCAGCGGCTGGTCGCCACGCGCCAGCAGGAGCCGGGTCGCGGCGGCGATGACGGCGCGGCCGCCGAGCAGGGTCGCACGCGAGGCCGTCGTCTCGCCGGTGTCGAGCTCATGGGCCGTATCGACCTCGACGCGGATGCGCTCCAGGGGCAGGCGCAGCTCCGCCGCGGCGACCTGGGCGAGCGCGGTGTGGATCCCCTGGCCCATCTCGGTCCACGAGTGGAAGAGGGTGACGGAGCCGTCCTCCTCCGGTCGCAGCACGGCGCGACCGGCATCGACCACCCCGTTGCCGATGCCGGTGTTCTTGGCCCCGCAGGCGATCCCGGCGGTGGGCGCCGCACGGTACGCATCTCGTACCGCGAGCAACGTCCGCTTCAGTCCCACGCCCGGGCCGAGCCGTTGGCCGGTGCCGAAGCGGTCCCCCGTCTCCAGGGCGTTGCGCCAGCGCATCTCCCAGGCGTCAATGCCGACGCGTTCGGCGAGCACGTCCAGGAGCCCCTCGACGGCAAAGGTGACCTGGGGCACGCCAAAGCCGCGCATCGCGCCACACGGCGGGTTGTTGGTGTAGACGGCCCGTGACACCACATCCACGCTGGGCACGCGATAGGCGCCGCACGCATGGCCGGCGGCCCGCTCCAGCACCTTGGCTCCGACGCTGGCATAGGCTCCGGTGTCTCCGACGATGCGCGCACGGACCGCCAGCAGCCGGCCGTCCTCGTCACAGCCGACGGTCATGTCGACCGTCAAGGGATGCCGCTTGGGATGGAAGCGCAGGCTGTCGGCGCGGGAAAGCGCGAGGAGGACGGGTCGGCCGGTCAGGAACGCGAGCAGCGACGCGGGTCCCTGCGCACCCAGGTCCTCCTTGCCACCGAAGGCGCCGCCGGTCGGTACCTGGGTCACGCGCACGTCTCCCTCCGGAATGCCGAGCAGCGAAGCCACCTGGCGACGGTCGTCCCAGGCACCCTGTCCGGGGGAGTAGAGGCGGAGGCGCCACGCGGCGCCGTCTTCGTCGTCGGGGACGGCGAGGGCCGCTTCCGGCTCCAGGAAGGCATGTTCGATCCGCTGCGTCCGGAACGTATCGCTGGCGACGTGCGCCGCGGTCGCGAGTGCCGCCTCCGCGTCGCCGCGGCGCACTTCCGAGGCGGACAGCAGGTTGCCGCCGGGGTGGATCGGCGGTGCTGCGAGAGCCAGGGCGTCGAACGGATCGGTCACCGGCTCCAGCACGTCGTAGTCGACCGTTACCAGCGCGGCGGCGGCGCGCGCCGCCGCCCGCGAGGTCGCGGCAACCGCGACCAGTACGTCCCCCAGGTAGCGCGTGGTCTCGCCCTCCGCGACGAGCACGGGCCAGTCTCGCTCGATCAGCCCCTGGAATCGCTCGCCGGGAACATCGCGCCACGTCGCGACCCGGACGACGCCCGGGTGGGCCTCCGCGGCGCGCGTGTCGATGCCCAGCACGACGGCCCGCGGATGGTCGGAGAAGCGAACCGCGGCGTGCAGCATGCCCGCCACCACCATGTCGCCGACGAACGGCTCCTCCCCGAGGATCTGCGCGCGTCCTTCGTAGCGGGGCACGCGTGCGCCGATCAAGCCCGACTCGGCTGGCTCGGCCGGCGCGGCGGGGTCGTCCGTGACGCGCAAGGACCCGCGGCGCCCTGCGGCGACCGCCTCGATGGCCGCGATCACCTTCACGTACCCGGTGCAGCGGCAGAGGTTGCCGGCCAGCGCCTTCGCGATCTCGTCGCGCGACGGACTTGGCTCGCGTGCGAGGAGGCCCTCGGCCTTCATGACGATCCCGGGCGTGCAGTAGCCGCACTGCGAACCGCCGCTGGCGATGAACGCATCGGCCCATGCCTGGCGGGCGTCCTGCGGGAGGCCCTCGAGCGTGACGATCGTGCGTCCCGCGGCTCGTTCGGCCGGCTGGGCGCACGACACGACGGGCCGCCCGTCGACCATGACCGTGCAGGCGCCGCACGACCCCTCGGGCGCGCATCCGTCCTTCATGGACCGCAGGCCGCATCCCTCGCGCAGCAGCTCAAGGAGGCTGCTCGCGGGCCGCGCCTCTATCTCGATCTCGCGTCCGTTGAGCGTCAGCCGCATTCGGTCGCCTCAGCCTGCCGGGGGCGGGCCATGTGGCCCTAGGCCCTGGTCCGGTCCGTTCACGACTCTATGGGCAGGCCGTGGTGGCGGCGCGTGCCGTTGGTCCCGCCGCAACAGGGCCGTCGGTCGCCAAACGGAGTTGCCGCAAATGGACGAGCTGGGCCTGGCCAGCGAGGTGCTCGACCCGCGCGCGTACGAGCGCGCCGTCGCGCGATTCCGGGAAAACCGGATCCTGATGCCAACCTTCGCGCAGCTCGCGGATCCTCTGGCCCACGCGGCAGACCTGCGAAGCACGCTCGCGGGCGTGGATCCTGACGCCGCCGATCCGCGGAACCTGTTCAGGGTTCATTGGCACAACGCCGCCGATCGCCGCGGCACTGTCGAGCAACCTGAGCACCTCGTGCTGCCGCCGTCGCTGACGGGCGTCCAGGCACCTATCCTCGTCGCGCTGGCCGACCGCTTCCCCATGATCCACTCGCACAAGGTGCTCGCCGCCTACGGCGTGCTCGCGCCGCGGATCGCCACCGGCCAGTTCGACCCGACCAGCCAGCGCGCCGTGTGGCCGTCGACCGGCAACTACTGCCGCGGCGGCGTGGCGATCAGCCGGATCATGGGCTGCCGCGGCGTTGCGGTGCTGCCGGAGGGCATGAGCCAGGAGCGGTTCGATTGGCTGGGCCGATGGGTGGCGGATCCGGCGGACGTCATCCGCACGCCGGGCACCGAGAGCAACGTCAAGGAGATCTACGACCGCTGCGCGATCCTGGCCGAAGACGATCAGAACGTCATCCTGAACCAGTTCGCCGAGTTCGGAAACCACCTGGTCCACTACCTCGCCACCGGACGAGCGCTCGAACGGCTCGCGACTGCCTACGCAGCGCAGCGGCCGGGAGCGCGCCCATGGGGCTTCGTGTCGGCCAGCGGGTCGGCCGGGACGCTGGGGGCGGGCGACTACCTCAAGCGCCACCACGGCACGCGCATCGTGGCCGTGGAAGCGCTTGAGTGCCCGACCATGCTCGAGAACGGGTTCGGGGAGCACAACATCCAGGGCATTGGCGACAAGCACATCCCGCTGATCCACAACGTGATGAACACCGACTACGTGGTCGCGGTGAGCGATCGCGCCACGGACCAGCTCAACATCCTCTTCAACACGTCGAAGGGCCGCGGATTCCTCGCGGAGCGCCACGAGGTGCCCGCCGAGCTGCTCGAGCAGCTCGGCTCGCTGGGCCTGTCGAGCATCTGCAACGTCGTGGCGGCGATCAAGGTCGCCCGTGAGGCGAACCTCGGGCCGGACGACCTGCTCCTCACCGTTGCGACCGATGGCGCCGCGATGTACGCCACCGAGCTCGACAAGGCGCTGCAGCGGGACTTCCCCGGCGGCTTCGACACCGCCGCCGCCGGCACCGTCTTCGGGGAGCACCTGCTCGGCGCCGACAGCGAGCACGTGCTGGAGCTCGGCTCGCGCGACCGCAGGAGGATCTTCAACCTCGGCTACTACACCTGGGTGGAGCAGCAGGGCGTTCCGCTGCCGGCGTTCGAGTCACGACGGCACCAGGAGACCTGGGACCGCATCCGCGGCTTCCTCCCCGTCTGGGACGAGCTGATCAGCGAGTTCAACCAGCGGACGGGAGTGGCGAGGGTCGCATGATCCCGCCCTCCCCTTCGGTGGCCACCCAACCCCAGACCACGCGCGGCAGTCTTCCGATCCGGCTCGTCTGCCACGGCTGCGGCTACCGGCTTCCGGAAGACGACGCCATCCTGCTCGCCTGCCCGATGGCGCGCCCCGGGGACGACGTCGACCACGTCCTGGAGCGAGAGCTGGACGCCTCCCGCCTGCGCTTCCCTGCCGGCGACGAAGCGAACCCCTTCGTGCGCTACCGCACCCTGAGCTACGGGTACCACCGCGCCCGCATGAACGGCTGGTCGGACGGCGAGATCGCCTCGTTCATCCGCCGCATGGATGCGCGCATCGCCGCCGTCGACGGCCACGGATTCCGCGTGACGCCCTTCGCGCGGGCCGACGGCCTCGCCGCGCAGCTCGGCCTCCCGGGACCGCTGCTCGTCAAGGACGAGACCGGCAACGTCTCCGGGTCGCACAAGGCACGGCATCTCTTCGGGACGCTGTTGGAGCTCGAGCTTGCGGGCGACGCGTCACCGACCGCCGCCTATCCGCTCGCCATCGCGAGCTGCGGAAACGCGGCCCTGGCGGCAGCCGTGGTCGCGCACGCGGCCGAGCGACCGCTGCGCGTCTTCATCCCGCCGGATGCGGACGAGGTCGTCGTCGAACGCCTGCGGGCGCTGGACGCGGAGATCGTCGTCTGCCCGCGGGAGCCGGGGGAAGCCGGCGATCCCACCTACCGACGCCTGCTCGCCGAGCTCCACGCCGGCGCCTTCCCGTTCACCTGCCAGGGCAACCTGAACGGGATGGCCATCGAGGGCGGGATGACGCTCGGCTGGGAGATCGTGAGCGACCTCGTGGCAGGCAACGAGCCGCTCGACCACGTGGTCGTGCAGGTGGGTGGTGGGGCGTTGGCCTCGGCCCTCGTCGGCTCGTTGTCCGAGGCGCATCGCCTGGGCGTCATCGCCCGGATGCCCCGCTTCCACACCGTGCAGACGCTTGGCGCGGCGCCCCTCGCCCGAGCCCACGGGCGCCTGGCGGCCGCGCTCGGCCCGAATCCGACGCCTCGTGCCGTCGCCGAGGCCCTGGCAGCGGCTGCGCAACATCGGGCCGATTTCATGTGGCCCTGGGAGTCGGAGCCGCGGAGCCTGGCCCACGGCATCCTCGACGACGAGACGTATGACTGGCTCGCCGTCACGCGCGGGATGCTGCTGAGCGACGGGCGACCGCTGGTGGTCGACGAGGCAACCCTGGCGGAAGCCAACCGGACCGGCCGCGAGGCCACCGGCATCGATGCCGACCACACCGGCACGGCCGGCCTGGCCGGCGTTCTCGAACTGCAACGACGTGGCGAGATTCGCCCCGGCGAATCGGTCGCCGTCATCTTCACCGGCGTTCGCCGGCAAGCGCCTACCAACGGAGGGCATCCATGAGGAGCTTCATCGGTCGGGACATCCTGACCCTCAAGGACTTTTCGCGCGAGGACTTCTTCCGGGTCTTCGAGGTCGCCAACGACCTTCGACCCCACGCCGCGAACCGGCGAAACACGGACCTGCTGCGCGAGAAGACGCTCCTCACCGCCTTCTACCAGCCGTCGACCCGCACCCGGCTCTCGACGGAGGCGGCCATGCACCGGCTGGGCGGCCACGTCCTGGGCTTCAGCGACGCGAAGATGACTCGCGCCGGCGACTTCTACCAGGAGTCGCTCAAGGACACCTTCCGCATGCTGGAGTCGTACGGCGACGTGATCGCCATCCGGCACTTCACGGAGGGCGCACCCGCCGAGGCGGCGAAGTGGTCATCAGTCCCGATCATCAACTGCGGTGACGGCTGGGGCCAGCACCCGACCCAGGTCCTGACCGACCTGTACACCGTCCTGCTCGAGCGCGGCACGCTCGACGGCCTGACCTACCTGCTCATCGGCGACATGCGGATGCGGACCATGCACTCGATCCTGCACGCGCTCTCGCAGTTCGACGCCGAAGCGATCGTCGTCTCGCCACCCGACATGGCGCTCAAGCCGGAGTTCAAGGCGGAGCTGGACGAGATGAGCGTGGCGTACCGCGAGGCGGAGTCGGTGCCCGAGGTCATCGGCGAGGCGGACATCATCTACATGGAGCCTGTCGTCCAGGCCGACTACACGCAGTCCCGCGTCGAGCGCGGCGAGAACGTGGCGCTCACCCCGAAGGAGTACCAGGTCACCGCCAGGCTGATGCGCGAGAAGGCGAAGCGCAGCTCGATGATCCTGCACTCCCTGCCGCGCATGGACGAGCTCACCGCCGACGTCGACGAGACGCGGCACCAGCGCTACTGGGCCGAGGCGAGCAATGGCGTCGTGCTGCGCATGGCGCTCCTGGCCCTCGTCCTCGGCGCGGCCGAGTAGGCGCGGGAGGACTGACCGATGCAGACCGGACTACGGGGGCGCGACCTGATCACCCTCAACGACTGGACCGTGGAGGAGATCGAGACGGTCCTGGAGGTTGCCGCCCGCCTCAAGCTGGAGCGGGCGCTGGGGATCCCCCATCCCCTGCTCCGCGATCGCGTGCTGGCGATGCTCTTCTTCTTCAGCTCGACGCGCACGCGCGCCTCGTTCGAGGCGGGCATGGCGCAGCTGGGCGGGCATGCCCAGTTCATCGAGAGCCGCACGACGCAGATCGCGCATGGCGACACCGCGACCGAGATCGGCGAGATCCTGGGCCGCTACAACGACGGGCTCGCCATCCGCAACGTGGACTGGGGCGTCGGCAACGCCTACATCCGCGAGGTGGCGGAGGCGTCGCGGGTTCCCGTCCTCAACATGCAGTGCGACCTGTGGCACCCGCACCAGGCGCTGGCCGACCTGATGACGATGCGCGAGAAGCTGGGCGGCCTACGCGGCCGCACGCTCGACATCTCGTGGGCCTACGCGTCCTCGTACCAGAAGCCGATCAGCGTGCCCCAGGACCTCGTCACCCTCGCGACGCGCTTCGGCATGAACGTTCGGCTGGTCCACCCGCCGGAGTTCAAGCTCATGCAGGACGTCGTCGAGCTGGCGCAGGAGAACGCGCGACGCTCGGGAGGCTCGCTGGAGCTCGGCGATGACTTCGACGCGGGCTTCCGCGGGGCCGATGTCGTGTACGCCAAGTCCTGGGGCGCGATGCTCACGGCGAAGGACGAGGCGGAGGGCTCGGAGATCATCGCCCGCTACGGCGACTGGATCACCGATGAGCGTCGCATGGACCTCGCCGCCGATGAAGCGCTCTACATGCACCCGCTGCCCGCGGACCGCAACGTGGAGGTGACCGACGGCGTGATCGACGGGCCGCATTCCGCAGTCTTCGACCAAGCCGAGAACCGGCTCCACGCCCAGAAGGCGGTCATGGCGCTGACCATGGGCGGAGGTGCCGGCTGATGGCCAAGAACACGCTGGTGGTCGCCATCGGCGGCAACTCGCTCATCCGGGACGCGCAGCACCAGTCGGTTCCCGATCAGTACCTGGCGCTCGGCGAGACGAGCGGCCATATCGCGCGGATCATCAAGGACGGCTGGAACGTCGCGATCGGCCACGGCAACGGGCCGCAGGTCGGCTTCATCCTGCGTCGCTCGGAGCTGGCCGCCCATGAGCTGCACGAGGTCCCCCTCGACGTCTGCGACGCCGATACGCAGGGCGCCATCGGCTACGAGCTGCAGCAGAACCTGGCACACGACTTCCGGCGGCTGCGGATCGACCGCCAGGCGGTCACCGTGGTGACGCAGGTCGAGGTCGCTGCCGACGATCCCGCCTTCGCAACGCCGTCAAAGCCCATCGGTACCTTCATGGACGAATCGACAGCCAGGGCCCGGAGGGAGCGGGACGGATGGGATGTGCGCGAGGATGCCGGCCGCGGCTGGCGTCGCGTCGTCCCATCGCCCCGGCCGCTGCGCATCGTCGAGGAGCGCGCCGTCAAGGCGCTGCTGCGCGACGACTTCGTGGTGATCACCGTGGGCGGTGGCGGCATTCCCGTCGTCACCGACGAGCACGGCGACATGCGCGGGGTGGCGGCGGTGATCGACAAGGACTTCGCCTCGGCGCTGCTGGCCATCAACCTGCGCGCCGACGTGTTCATGATCTCGACCGCCGTCGACCGCGTGGCGCTCGATTGGGGAAAGCCGGAGCAGCGCTGGCTGGACAGCATGACGCTGGCCGAGGCCAAGGAGTACCTGGCAGCCGGGACCCACTTCGCGCCCGGCTCCATGGCACCCAAGATCGAAGCCTGCATCGAGTTCCTGGAGCACACCGGTGGCGAGGCGATCATCACCTCGCCCCAGAACATGGAGGGGGCGCTGGCCGGCGAGAGCGGTACGCGGATCCTGGCGTAGGAATGCGCCGCCGGGGAGATGCCCGGCGGCAACCAACTACACTCGTTGCATGCCGAACCCAGGTTGCTGCTGCCGCGTCGACTACGACGCGCAGTTCAACGACGAGGAGGCCCGACGCGACCTCCTGGCCTACCGTGCGGATGGGCCGGATGCCACCACCAGGCGGCTCGTCGACGAGCTCATCGCGCGCGGTGTGGAAGACGCCACGCTGCTCGACATCGGTGGCGGCATCGGTGCCGTCCAGCTGGAGCTGCTCAAGGCCGGCGTCGCCCACAGCACCGACGTCGACGCATCGGGCCCGTACCTGGCGGTGGCGCGCGCCGAGGCCGAGGAGCTGGGATGGGGGGATCGCACCGCGTTCCTGCATGGCGACTTCACCGCGCTTGCCGACGAGGTCCAGCCGGCGGACATCGTCACCCTGGACCGCGTCATCTGCTGCTACCCCGACGCGCGGCGCCTCATCGGCCTCTCGAGCGCCCGCGCACGACGCCTGTACGGGGTCGTCCACCCGGTGGACCGATGGTGGACGCGACTGCTGGCGACGGTGGGCAACCTCGGCTATCGGCTCTTCCGCAACCCGTACCGGATGCATGTCCACCGCCAGTCGCTGATCGACAGCCTGGTCGGAGCCGCCGGGCTCGAGCTGAGCAGCGCTCACGCAGGCTGGTTCTGGCGAACCGCGGTCTATCAGCGCCAGCCATCGATCCGCGCGTAGCCCCGCTGCGTACACTGGTCATGAGTGAGCTCGCGATGACCTACGTCGACCAGTACCGCGCCGGTGCCTGCAACATCGGTCCGGCCGAGATCGCGCGGCGCCGGGCTGTCGGGCACGCCGGCGCGGCAGCGACCTTGGTGCTGGGCGTGGGGCTGGCCTGGGCCGATGCACCAACCTGGAGCCGACTGGTCCTCTTCCTGCCTGCCGCCATTGGGGCGGCCGGCTACCTGCAGGCCGCCACCCGGTTCTGCGCCGACTACGGCTGGCGCGGGGTCTTCAATTTCGGCGAGGCGGGCCACGACCGCACCTCGTCGGTCGAGGACCAGGCGGCGCGCCGTGCCGACCGTCGCAAGGCGCTGGCGATCGGGCTTGGAAGCGCGATTGTCGGCGTGGCGGCGGTGCTCGCCTCCCTCCCGTTCTGAGCCATCCTCACAGCTCCTGCGCGTAGCCCCTGGCACCCCGGCTGCGCTGCGTGACGAGCCATTCCGCGTCTCGCCCCGCGAGGATTGCGGGCCAGTCGAGGCGTGCGGCGAGCTGCTCGCCGATCTCCCGCAGCTCCCGCACGCGTCGGGCATCGTCGAGCGGCACGTCGCGCGGCAGGCGCACGTCGATGCGGTAGAAGGTTGCGCCGGGGAAGTGACGGTCCACCAGCTCCGTCTGCTGCTCCCCGGGCGAGCGCAGCAGCTCGGCGAGGACCCAGCCGAGCCAGCTGTAGAGCCAGGTCGGCCGGCGGCGATCGAAGAACTGGCCGGTCCCCAGCGAGACGACGATCGTGTCGGCGGGATCGTAGCCGCGGGCGTAGCCGAACGCCTCCACGCAGGCCTGGTAGACCGGGTTCCCGGCCACGCCCGTGCCGCCGTCCAGCATGGGACCCCGATCCTCCAGGCCGCCGACGGTGGCCGGCTGGAAGTAGGTTGGCGCAGCCGCCGACGCCGTCAGGCAGTCGACGAGTCGCAGGTCGCCGGTGCGACAGGCGTTCTGATCCGGGACGTCGCGGACGAAGTACCACTGGTGCCCGTCCGGCAGCCCCTTGGCAGTCACCATGATGTCGTTCGGGACGTCGTTGAGCCGCCACTCCCCCGCCCCGTGGCGATCCATCTCGCGGCGAACCAGCCGATGGAGCTCACCGACATCGTAGGCGTGGCCGGCGACCACGCGCCGCAGGGTCGTGACGACCGGCGTTCGACGGAAGAGCTGCGGAGCTCGCTCCAGGTACAGCTCCACGATCTCCGCGGCAGGCATGCCGCTGGCCGAGGCGCCGGCGATCAGCGCACCGGTCGACGTCCCGGCCAGGAAGTCGAATTCGTCACGGACGGTGGACCCCGTGGCCGATTCCATGGCAGCCAGCGCGACGGCTGGAATGACGCCGCGCACTCCGCCGCCGTCGATCGAGAGGATCCGCCTGGTCATGCCGAAAGGCTAACCGGGCCTCGTGACAGCTGTCGGTCGCGGGCGACTAGTCCTGGGGGTTGGGATCCAGTTTCAGAGCCGCCGAGTTGATGCAGTAGCGCTGCCCGGTGGGCGTCGGACCATCATCGAAGATGTGCCCGAGGTGGCCGCCGCACGTCGCACAGTGGACCTCGGTCCGGTTCATGAACCAGGAACGATCCGTCGCCGTCTCCACGGCATCGGAGTCCGCCGGCTCGAAGAAGGAGGGCCAGCCGGAGCCGGACTCGAACTTGGTGTCGCTGCGGAAGAGCTCGGCACCGCAGCCGGCACATCGGTACACCCCAGGCGTGTGGTCGTCCCAGTAGGCACCGGTGAAGGCGCGCTCCGTCCCCTTCTCGCGCAGCACGTGGAACTGCTCGGGCGTCAGCTCGCTGCGCCACTGCGCATCGGTCTTGTCGGTCTTGGTTGCCATGGTCCAACTCTACGACGGTCTCGTGAAGCACTGGTGAAGGTCGGCGGGTGACATACTGATCGGAGCTGCATCTCCGAGGGGACGAACCCGATGCGCCGAGCCGCTCTGCTATCCCTGCTCGCCCCGTTCGCCGTGGCCTGCACGCTGAACCAGGCGACGCCCAGCCCGACGGCACTCGCCAGCGCCACGCCCCAGGCGTCCCCCACACCCACGGCTCCCGTCTCGCCGAGCCCGGCGGCGACCCCTGACCCCACCCCCGGCCTGGCCGATGTGCCGCACTTCACGGCCGGCGCGTCGGTGACCACCAACGCACCCGGCCTGCGGGTCAGGTCGCGCGCGGGCGTGGACCAGCGCGTCATCACATCGCTCGGGGTCGACACCCGGCTGCTGATCGGGCTCGGACCGGTCTTCATCGACGATGTGGGCTGGTACCTGGTGCGCGACGCCGATCCGAACGAACCATCCTTCCTCGAGGGATGGGTCGCCGCCGGCTTCGAGCCCGATCCGTACCTCATTCCGGCAGGGTTCGCGATCGAGAACAACCCGTTCCTCGCGGGCTACGCGCATGATGCGTCGGGCGAATACGGTCCGGTCCTCCTGCCCGATGACGCCGCCGTCACCGTCCGCTGGATCGCAGCCAGCCTGGGTCCCGACGGCTGCAGCTTCGCCGTCGACCTGCGGGCCGGGTCCGGGCAGGCGATTCCCGCCATCCGGACCACGATCGGGACCTACCCCGCTCCGGGTGACCTGTACAGCCAGTTCTTCCGAGAGCATCCCGATCTGCGCGGCGACATCTTCGTCACCGTCACCTCCGATTGCTCGTGGGCGCTCACCTTCGTCCGCGAGCAACCGGTTCCGAGTCCCTCCGCATCGGCGAGCGAGTGACCCGGTCGCGCGGTTGCGACCGACGAGCTGTCGCATCGGTCCCGTAGGCTGCCGGACATGACGGGAGGAGCACGGCCATAGAGGAGATCGACGGCCGAATCATCTACAGCGCCACGGACCTCGTCGGCTTCCTCGCCTGCGAGCATCTCACCACGCTCGACCGTGCATCGCTGCAGGGAATGCTGCGCGCGGAGGAGCGCGTGGACGATGAGCTGGAGGTGCTGCGGGAGCGCGGCGAAGAGCACGAGCGGCGCTACCGCGCACACCTGGAGCGCCAGGGCCTGCAGGTCGTGGAGGGTCGGCATCCGCGAGACCAGGTGGCGCACCTCGGGCGGCTCGAACGCATCAGCGCAGATGCCGAGCTGACGCTGCGGCTCATGCGCGAGGGCGTCGACGTCATCTACCAGGCGACGCTCTTCGACGGCCGCTGGCGCGGTTACGCTGACTTCCTGCTGCGCGTGGACGGTGCGTCGGACCTGGGCGAGCACCACTACGAGGTGGCGGACACCAAGCTCGCCCGGAAGGTCAAGGGGAGCGCGCTCCTGCAGATGTGCGTGTACTCCGATCTGCTCGCCCGTGCGCAGGGCCGCATGCCCGAGCGCATGCAGGTCGCCCTGGGCGGCAGCGGCAACCGGGTCGAGTCCGAGCGGCTGGACGACTACCTCGCCTACTACCGTAGCGTCAAGGCGCGCTTCGAGGAGGTGCTGGGCAGCGATCAGCCCCTGCCGTATCCGTTGCCGCAGGTTCCACCGCCGGTGGGCCACTGCGACGTCTGCCGCTGGGAGCCGCACTGCGCCCGCCTTCGCCGTGGGGCGGATCACCTCAGCCTCGTCGCGTCCGTCCGCTCGGACCAGGTTCGCCGCCTCTCCGCGGCCGGTATCACGACCCTCACCCAGCTCGCCGAGCTGCAGCCCCCGCTGCCCGAGGTGGACGGCATCGGCGCGGCCGCCATGGAGGCCATGCACCAGCAGGCGCGGCTGCAGCTGAGCTCGCGCGGCAAGCCGGTGCCGGACCTGGAGTTCCTGCCGCTCCAGCCGAACCGGGGCCTGGCCGCGCTGCCGCCGCCCTCGCCGGGCGACCTCTTCTTCGACATCGAGGGCGATCCGTTCGCCGAGGAAAACGGTCTCGAGTACCTCTTCGGCGTCTGGGACCCGGCGACGCGGTCTGCGTCCGGGTCGCCGACCTTTCACACGTGGTGGGGTCACTCGCGCGCCGAGGAGAAGGTTGCGTTCGAGGGGTTCATCGACTTCGTGATGCAGCGCTGGCTGGACGACCCGTCGATGCACGTGTACCACTACGCCGCGTACGAGCGCGGTCGAATGGGCATGCTCTCGACGCGACACGCCACGCGCGAGGCTGAGGTCGACCGAATCCTGCGCTGCGACCTGTTCGTCGACCTCTTCAAGGTCGTGCGGCAGGGCATGCGCATCGGCCTCGAGAGCTACTCCATCAAGAAGTTGGAGCCGCTCTATGCCCTGGATCGCGAGGCGCCGCTCAAGGACGCGGGCTCATCGGTAGTCGCCTACGAGCGCTACATCCGCTCGGTGAGCGCCGGTTCGCCGGACCAGGCCATCCTCGACGAGATCGGCCTCTACAACCAGGACGACTGCCGCTCCACCGCCGACCTGCGTACCTGGCTGGAAGAGCAGCGACGCCGGCTCGCCCGGCATCTGGCGCTTCCGGAGCTGCCCCGTCTCGTCCCCGACGAGAGCGCGGACCGGCCGCCGAGCGAGCGAGACACGCGCATCCGCGTGCTCGCGGACCGGCTCCTCGACGACGTCCCCGTCGACGCGCAGATGCGTGCGGTGGATGCCGGGCTGGAGGCGCGCTGGCTGCTGGCCAACCTGCTCGAATGGCATCGGCGCGAAGAGAAGGTCGACTGGTGGGCCTTCTTCGATCGGTGCAGTCGATCCGACGAGGAGCTCGCGTCGCGAGACGAGGATGCGATCGGCCAGCTGACGTGGATGGGCGAGATCGATCAGCCCGCGCGGTCGGTCATTCACCGCTACGGCTTCGATCCGGAGCAGGCGTATCGGCTCAAGGTCGGTGACGAACCCGTCGACCCGCGCACGCGCAAGGGTGCCGGGAAGATCACCGGCCTCGACGCCCTGCAGGGAACGCTGGATCTCAGGACGTCACGCCGCCCCCACCTGGTCCACCCGACGTCGCTCATCCCCAGGGGCCCGGTCGTCGGCGATGCCCAGAAGGGTGCGCTGGAGCGGCTCGGGAGGTGGGTGCTGGAGCACGGGCTGCACGGTGCCGGGCCGTGGCGAGCCGCGCGCGACTTTCTGCTCGGCGAGCTGCCGCGCGCGGGCCAGCCGCCCGGCCGCGCGCTCGCGCCGGCAGACCTCGATATCAGCGAGGCGGCCCGTCAACTCGTCCTCGCCCTGGACGGCAGCATCCTGCCCGTCCAGGGCCCTCCGGGCTCGGGCAAGACCTACACCGGGGCGGAGATGATCCTCGCGCTGCTCTCGGCGGGCCGCTCGGTTGGGATCACCGCATTCACCCACCGCGCACTGACGAACCTGCTCGACGAGGTGATGGAGCACGCTGCCCGTCGCGGGATCACCGTCCACGCCATCCGCAAGCTCGAGTCCGGCGAGAAGCCCGGCGAGCACTGGCGCTACCACCACGAGACGAGCAACGGCCCGGTGGCCGATGCCCTCCGCAGCGGCAGGGCGATGCTCGCGGCTGGGACCGCCTGGATGTGGGCGCGCGACGAATTCGACGAGATCGTCGACACGCTCTTCATCGACGAAGCCGGACAGATGTCCCTTGCCAACCTCCTGGCCGTCTCCGGGGCGGCGCGCAACCTCGTGCTGCTCGGTGACCCCCAACAGCTATCGCAGGTCAAGAAGGGTGCCCATCCGGAGGGGGTCGACGTCTCGTCGCTCGAACACGTGCTCGATGGCGAACCGGTCATTCCCGGTCAACGGGGCCTCTTCCTGCCGATCACGTACCGGCTGCACGAAAACGTGAACGCGTTCACCAGCGAGGCGTTCTATGCGCGACAGCTCCATTCGGCGCCGCTCACGCACGCCCTGCGCGCGGATGCCCCAGGCCGCCTCACCGGGACCGGGGTAAGGTGGGTCCCGGTGACCCATGCCGGCAACCGGAACTCGTCGACCGAGGAGGCCGACGCCGTCCTGCAGCTCTACGCGGACCTGCTCGCGGGACGCTGGGTGGACCACAGGGGAATCCTCGGTCCGCTGGCGCCCGCCGACATCCTGGTCGTGGCGCCCTACAACGCGCAGGTGGAGCTGCTCCGCGAACGCCTCGCCGCGACCGCATCGGACCACGGCGGCGAACCTCGGATCGGGACGGTCGACAAGATCCAGGGGCAGCAGGCGGCGGTCGTCATCTACTCCATGGCAACCTCGTCACAGGACGAGATGCCACGCAGCATGGAGTTCCTCTACTCCCTCAACCGACTGAACGTGGCGACCTCGAGGGGTCGATGCCTGGCGGTGATCGTCGCGTCCCCTGACCTGCTCCGGGTGCGGGTCCATACCCCGTACCAGATGCGGCTGGCGAACGCGATGTGCCGCTTCGTCGAGGTAGCTTCGTCGCAGGAGCGGCGGCTCTCGCTCATCGCGAACTGAGGAAAGTGCCCCCCGGCCGAGCGGCCAAGGGGCACTTCGCGAGGGGCCGGATGCGCCCGGCCGGCGTTACGCGACGGACAGCTGTCGCTCGCGCCTCGTCCCCGCGTGAGCGGCGATGATCAGCAGCAGGCCGATCGTCGCGAGAATGCCGCTCTCGGTCACAGGAACTGCGGTGTCGGGGAGGCTGGTCGACGGTCCGCCCTGGCCAGCCTGGACTTCCTGCTCGACCTGCGACGGCGCGGGAGTCGACTGGCTCCCCTCGACATCCTGCTCGACGGGGCTCAAGGTCGGGGTCGGCGTGGGCGTGGCGGCCGGCGTCGGGTCGTCGCTTGGCACCGTCACCTCGCTCGGCGTTGCCGTCGGGGTCGGCGTCGCGGTCGGGGTCGCGGTCGGCGTTGCCGTCGGGGTCGCGGTCGGGGT
This sequence comes from uncultured Chloroflexia bacterium, assembly GCA_963777045.1. Lineage (GTDB taxonomy): Bacteria > Chloroflexota > Limnocylindria > QHBO01 > QHBO01 > JAPSGM01. The sequence continues at coordinate 298,041 of CAVZPD010000022.1, read as the reverse complement.
CGCGGTCGGCGTTGCCGTCGCGGTCGGGGTCGCGGTCGGCGTCGCGGTCGCGGTCGGCGTCGCGGTCGGCGTCGCGGTCGGCGTCGCAGTCGGCGTCGCGGTCGGCGTCGCGGTCGGCGTCGCGGTGCTCACGCCGGCGGGGCTCTCAGAGGAGCCGCACTCCGCGTCCACCCACATGACCTTGGTCTTGCCGCTGGTACCGGTTGGTGTCCAGTCGAGGCGGTAGTGGCCGGGCGCGGGGCTGAGGTCACTCGTGACGCCCGGCCCGGAGCCCGGATAGTCACCGTCGGCGACGACGGCATCATCTGCCTCGACATCGACGAGCTGCCAGTGAGCGGCGGTGAGCGTGTCGCTCACGAAGAGGCCATAGAAGCCGCTGCACACGTGCGGGTTGTTGCCGAGCTCGGTGTCCGTGGCGGCATCGAAGACCTTCAGGGTCCCGACGTTTGCCGCGAAGGCGGGCGCGATCGACATCACCAGGCTCAGGGCGATCGTCGCCGCACCGGCGACGCTCATGACCCTGCGTGTCGGAGTCATCTGCTGGGATCGGTTCAGGAAGTTCATTTCGGGCGCATCCGATGAATACGAATTGATGCGCCGAGCATGACCGTCCTGCCCCGCGGTGCCTATGGGAAGGTGGTACCTCCGGGCCAGAGCGACACTCGTGGTTTGGCCACTCGCAGCCCCTGGTGGGGTCTGATGCAGTACGCCGGCAGTACGATCGGCCTACGCCGACGAGGGAGCTGCCGCCCCGCCCTCGAGACGGCGCCTTCGCAGCTCCCAGCTGGCCACCAGGCGCTCCTGCGCCTCGGTCTCCACCGCCGTGGGGTGGCGGATCTCACGGACGCGCGCGATAGCCTGGAGTGCGGATCGGCCGGCGTCGACCAGCGCACATGCCGCGACCATGCCGGTCCGCCCGACCCCGCCCATGCAGGCGACCGCGACGTCACCCGAGCCGCGCGCCAGCTGCAGCGCGGCCTGGATCTCCGCCATCGTCTCGAGCGTCGGGGCGGCGCCGTCCGGGATCGGGAATCGGTGCATCGCGAGCCCCACGCGCTCGGCCAGGTTCGCCATGGCAGGCGTGCTCCACCGCTCGAGCTCGGCGTCCTCCACCAGCAGGACCAGCGTCCGGACGCCCTGCGCATGGAGCTCCGCGAGGTCGCGCTCCGCATCCCGCCGATACGTGTGGCCCGGGTAGCGTGACGAGCGGCCGTGCTTCCCCGGCAGGAAGGTCAGGCCCACGCGCCCGGGGACGCCGGGGCGCAGCTCGGATCCCGAGAGCCAGTCGACGCGCATCGGTTCGTCGAACCCAGCATGCGGCGGGGCCGGCTCGACCTTCCGGCGAGCGCGATCGCCCATGTCAGTTGAGGTGGGCGCGCGTCTGGGCGCAGAAGTGGCCCGTCGATTCGAGAACCTCGCCGCAGAAGGGGCACGTGGGCCGTCCGGCGGCCACCAGGGCGGACGCGCGTCGCACGAATTCCCGTGCCTGGGCCGGTTCGATGCTGACGCGCACCAGATCCGGACCCTCCTCCGCCTCATCGGGCACGTCGACGTAGTCACCGGCATCGTTCAACGGCTGCGCCTCGATCACGACGCGCGCTGAATCAGTGTCCCACGCCAGGGCCATCGGTCCCACCCTGAAGAGGTCGACCAGCGGCTCATCGAGCGGGCGGTCGTCCGGCTCGCGAGCCGGAGCCGGCTCGTCCAGGACCGATGCCAGCAGCTCCGACACTCGATCGGCCAGGACGGCGACCTGCGCCTTCTCGAGCGCGACGCTGACCACCGCGTCGCCCTTGCGTGCCTGCAGGAAGAACGTGCGAGCTCCGGGATCCCCGATCGTGCCGGGTACGAAGCGGTCGGGCGCATCGATGATGAAGAGACGTCGCCGCATGCCGCCATCGTAGCGGACGCCGGACAAGGTAACGGGACCGGAGATGTGCCCGCTCTCCGATCCCGATGATCCCCCAGCGCTCGAGCCGGCCCACCGGTGTTAGCGATGGGTGCCCACGCCGGCTCGTTGGTTGGAGCCTAGCCGCACCAGAGTGCACCTGTCAATACACAATTGACCGTTTGGGCCGGCTAGTTGACCGCGAGTGCCTCGCTCGAGAGCTCGTACGCGCCGCGATGGTCGCCAGAGTCGGCGCGCAGGTCCGCCCATTCGCGCAGGACCTCCTTGAGGCGAGCCGCCGCGCCCGAGTCGCGCGCGAGCTGCGCCGCTTCGCCGTAGCGCGCTTCCGCCTCCACGTCCTCTCCCGCCTGGCGAAGGGCGCGGGCATCGGTGAGCATGGCAGCCAGCTCGGCCGTCCGATTGTTGGTCTGGCGCGCCAGCTGCATGGCACGCTGGGCGAGGCTGCGCGCCTCACCAGGGCCGCCCGACGCGAGCTCGATCCTGGCTTGGGTGTCGAGCACCGCCGCGAGGTACCGCGCGTCTCCGGCGCTCTCGAACTCGCGCCGCGCCTCCGCCACGAGGGCGCGGGCGCGGGCGATGTCGCCGCTCGCGAGGTACGCAAGTGCGAGATCGTTCTCGATCTGCGCGGACTCGAAGCCCGAGCCGGCGGCGCGAAGGAGGGCGAGACCCTGCGTGCCGCAACGGATGGCGGCCTCCATGTCTCCCGTCTCGCGATAGCTGATCGCCAGGTTGAACAGGAACATCGCACGACGACGGTCGTCGAGATCGTCCGCCATGCCGCGTGCCGTCTCGAGGTGGGCGAGCGAGTCGGCATAGTTGCCGGTGCGTGATTCGACCGAGGCGAGGGCGATCAGGAGGCGCATCTCGAACTCGGGCTCGACCTTCAGTCCCGCACGCACTCGCTCGAGCAAGCCGATGAGCATGCTGCGCGCGTCTGCCTCGGCGTCGGAGAGGAAGAGGCCATAGGCCAGCCAGTAGCGCGCCAGCGCCTCGTCGGCGGGCCGCGAAAGGTTCGTGAAGATGCGCGTCGCCTCTGCCGCGGCGGTCACCGCTTCGCGCCCGCGGTCCAGTCGAGCAAGGGCCTCCGCCCGGCCGCGGAGCACCTCCGCTCGAGCCTGGTCGTCGACGATGTCGTCGAGGAGCGTCGCGTAGCCATTGGCCGCCTTCTCCCACTCGCCGGATGCCAGCCGCATGTCGACTTCGAGGCGTGTCCACGCCGGTGACTGTTCGTCCAGGAAGTGGCTGGGCGGCAGGCCGAGCCGCTCGGCGAGGTAGCTCAGGGCGATCATCGACGGTCGGGCGATGCCGGTCTCCAGGGCGCTGACGTAAGCCTTCGTGTATCGATCGCCCGCCAGCTGCTGCTGCGTCAGCCCGGCCCGATGCCGCGCCTCTCGGATGCGGCCGCCGATCTGTCGCGCGAGGGCGGCGTCCTGCTCGGTCGCGCGCGCGACCGTCTTCGTGCGTGGCATGTCGGCAGTGTACATCCACTGGCAAGCGTGATTTGACCGACGAGGGCACCAAAAGTACCCCGTGTCGCGCGACCCCCTGTACCTATGTGTGATTGTCCGGCGCGTCTCCCGACCCGAGCCTGAGGTCCGAACCCACGCCGGCGCGTGGTCAACCAGGACCGGGAGAACACCATGCGCAGTTGCAGCACCGGCGGCGGCTGGCCCCTCTAGGGCCGACCTCCCGTCGTTAGCCAGAAGCACCGCAGCGCGTGCAGGGGGGAAGCGCGCGGTGCTTCGTACTGTCCGCCGTTCCATCAGATCGCTGGCAGATCCTGCTCCAGGGTGAGGGCGGGAGCGAAGAGGTCGCCCACCTCGGCGAGGCGGTGGAGCGCCGTACGGATCGTCCATCGGTCCGGCCGCAATGCGGGATCCTCGAGCTCGTCCCAGCGAATCGGCATCGAGACGGGCGCGCCTGGGGCCGGTCGGATGGCGTACGGGGCGACGAGCGTCTTGTTGACCGCATTCTGCGTGTAGTCGAGCCGCGCTCGCCCCTTGCGGTCACGCTTCGTCCACGCCCAGCTCACGAGGTCCGGCACGAGCCCGCCGATGGCGCGCGACAGCTGCTCGACCCAGGCGCGGGTGTCATCGAATCCATAGCCGCCCCTGATCGGGATCCAGACCTGGATGCCGCGCTTGCCCGTCACCTTGGGCAGGCCGGTGAGGCCCAGATGCTCGAGGGCCGTCCGGTACAGCCGCGCAAGCGCCAGCACCTCTTCCCAGCTGGTTTGCGGTCCCGGGTCGATGTCGATGAGCGCGTAGGTTGGCTCGTGTGGCGCCTCCGTACGCGAAGTCCACGGGTGGAGCTCCAACGCGGCCTCCTGTCCCAGCCAGGCGAGCGTTGCCACTTGATCGACGACCACGAACGTCTTCGGGCCCTCGTGGCCGACGTACTGCCACCGCGCCACCCAGTCCGGGGCATGGCCGGGCAGATCCTTCTGCCAAAACCCTTTCTTGCCGATGCCATCCGGGAAGCGCTGCAGGGTCAGGCCGCGCTCGGCGAGGTACGGCACCAGCGTCGGGCCGATGCCCACGTAGTAGCGGATGACGTCGCGCTTGGTCACCGGGTCGTGGCCCTCCGACTCCGGCATGAGCACCTTGTCCAGGTTGGTGAGCCTGATCTCGCGGCCATCGACCGCCCAATGCCCGTCACGTGACATCGCATCCAGCGTCGCGATCTCGTCCGATTTGCGTCCGGCGGCCTCTCGGCGACGAGTGGGGCGCGTGCCGGGACGGCCGGGACGCTGCACGACCCGCGCGGCGGGCACCGCAACCTCGCGCACGACCTGCGCCGGGTCTCGGTCGATCACCACGCCCTTGAAGGCGGGTTGACGGAGCAGCTCGTCGCTGGTCCACTCGGCGAACTCGGCGGAGATGACGATCCGCGGCTCCACCCACCGGGCCGTTGGGAGGCGCGGCGGGTCGGCGAGCGGCGGGTCCTCGCGCCGGATCGGCTCCATCGCCTCGAGGAGCTCACGACGACGCCGCCGATCGATGCCGCTGCCGACCTGGCCGGCATGCCGCAGCTCGCCATCGCGGTTCACGGCCACGATGAGCGACCCGAGGTCCTTGTGGGTGCCCTGCCCCGGGAGCCACCCGACCACGACCAGCTCCTGTTCGTGCCGCAGTTTGACCTTCAGCCAGTCCCGGCTGCGCTTCCCAGGCTGGTACACACTGTCGCGGCGCTTGGCCATCACGCCCTCGAGGCCCTGCTCACGGGCCGCCTCGGTGAAGTCGACCCCATCGGCCACCACATGGGAGGCGTAGCGCACCATGGGATGCGCCCGGAGGACCGCCCGCAGTGCGCGCTTGCGATCCTCCAGCGGCACGTTGACGAGCGAGCGACCGTCGAGGTGGAGCAGGTCGAAGACCATGAAGATGAGCGGGATGGCACGGCGTTCGTCCGCCGTCTTGCGCGGGGCAGCGGGATCGGAGTGACGCGCGGAACCGGCCAGGCCGCGCAGCCCGGTGCGGTCCTGAAGGAGGCTGAAGCTCGGCCGCCCATCGTCGTCGAGGGCCACCACCTCGCCGTCCACGATCGCCTCCCGCGCGGAGATCCAGCCGTCCTCGGCCGCCAGGTCCGGAAAGTAGACCGCCGCATCCACCCGCTTGCGGGTCCAGAGCCGCACGCGACGGTCGCGCACCGTCGCCTGCACCCGGTAGCCGTCCCACTTGACCTCGAAGAGCCAGGCGGGGTCGTCGAACGCTCCCTCGGTGAGGGTCGCGAGCATCGGCGGGATGAAATCGGGCATTACCGCCTTGCGTGCGGCGGACACGTCTGCGGCGGCGCCACCCTCCGGCGGCTGCAGCTCGAAGCGTGGATCGGCGCCATCGCGCACCTCGTCGTTGGTGCGTCCCGTCTTCACGCTCTGCGGGTGGTTCTCGGCGTTCCAGCCCTCGACGGCGGCCTCGTCGCGCTTGTGGATGAGCAGCCACTGCTCGCGCTCTTCCCTATGTCCGTGGGCGTCGCGCCGCCCGGTGCGCACGATCGTGAAGCGGCCGCGCAGCCGCTCGCCGAGGAGGCGGAACTTGAGCTCGCCGGCCCGGATCGCCGAGGCCGGATCATCGGTCTCCTCGGGCTCGAAGGTGCCCCAGTCCCACACGATGGCGTCGCCTGCCCCGTACTCCTGCTGCGGAATGACACCCTCGAAGGGCAGGTACTCGACGGGGTGGTCCTCGGTGCGCATCGCGAGCCGGCGCTCGCCGGGATCGAGCGTCGGCCCCTTGGGAACCGCCCAGCTGACCAGCACGCCGTCGATCTCGAGCCGGAAGTCGTAGTGCAGCGCCGTGGCGCGGTGACGCTGCACGACGAACCGGCCGCTCCCCTTCGTCGCAACGCCGGGTGCCGGTTCCGGCGTCCGGTCGAAGCGTCGCTTGGCCCGGTACTCCTCCAGGGGCATGCGGGCGCCTAGACCAGCGGCAGCAGGTCGGACAGGACGGCCACCACCAGCGTGGCGCCGGCGTTCTCGAGGTCGGCGGAGCTCACGGCCGATCCGGACGTCACCGCAACTCCGATCATGCCGGCCGCGACCGTCGCCTGCATGTCCCAGGTCGAATCGCCGATGTACCAGCAGCCATCCGGCGCCACCTCCAGCTCCTCGGCGGCACGCAGCAGGAGGTCGGGAGCCGGCTTCGCCTGTTCGACGTGCGAGCCATCCACCACCCGCGGCGGCCGGGCCAGCCGCAACGCGTCAACCGAGCTGCCCACCTGCTCCTTTCGGGAGGAGGTGGCGATGGCCCAAGGGATCGCGCGCTCATCCAGGCGGCCGAGCAGCTCGGCGGCCCCGGGCAGCGGACGTGGCTGGCGGTTGAGCCGGCCGTAGATCTCGCCCGAGCGGCGGTCGATCTCCTCGTCGCGCCCCGGCGGCAGCTCCAGGCCGGCGTCGGCTGCCACGTCGCGAGCCAACCGGCGCCCATCGGCGCCGATCAGGACGCCGACCTGATCGCGCCGCGCAGGGATGTCGAACTCGGCGAAGACCGCCAGCCAGGCGCGGATGCGCGTCTCGACGGTGTCGACCAGCGTGCCGTCCAGGTCGAGGACGACGGCCGACGGGGGCGGCATGTCGGGGCGGATGGTGGGCATCGGTCTACGATAGCCCGGATGCGGTCGGAGCACGCGCGGCACTGGGAGCTGGACCGGGGTGTCAAGTTCCTCAACCACGGTTCGTTCGGCGCGACGCCGCGACCGGTGCTGGAGACGCAGCTGGCCTGGCGCACGCGGCTGGAGACTGAGCCGATGCGCTTCATGGCAGAGGAGCTGGAGCCCGCCATGGACCAGGCGCGGGAAACGCTGGGACGTTTCCTGAAGGCCGGAGCCGACGACCTGGCGTTCCTGCCCAACGCGACGACCGGGGTCAATACCGTGCTGCGGTCCCTCCAGCTTGCCCCCGGCGACGAGCTGCTCACGATCGACCACGAGTACAACGCCGTCCGAAATGCCATGCAGTTCGTTGCAGATCGCGCGAACGCTCGGGTGGTCACGGTTCCGGTGCCCTTCCCTATCGGATCCGCCGAAGAGCTCCTGGAGCCGGTACTGGCCGCAGTTACGCCGCGAACCCGGCTGGCGGTGCTCGATCATGTCACGTCCGCCACCGCGTTGGTGCTGCCGATCGAGCGACTGGTGCGCCACCTTGGGCTGGCCGGCGTGGACGTCCTCGTCGACGGAGCCCACGCGCCCGGGATGCTGGACCTGGACCTGGCGACGCTGGGAGCGGCGTACTACACCGGCAACCTGCACAAGTGGGTCTGCGCCCCGAAGGGAACGGCGTTCCTGTGGGTTCGCCGCGACCGGCAGGCGCCGGTCCGTCCGCTGGTGATCTCCCATGGCGCGAACTCGTCGCGGGACGACCGCTCGCGCTTCCGTCTGGAGTTCGATTGGCAGGGCACCTCGGATCCAACGGCCTGGCTCTCGGTGCCGGCCGCGCTGGAATTCGGGTCCTCGCTCATGGAAGGCGGCTGGACGGGGTTGCAGGAGCGGAACCGCGGGCTCGCGCTCCGCGCGCGAGATCTCCTGTGCGCGGTCCTCGGCGAGCCTGCGCCCGCGCCTGACGCGATGGTGGGCTCCATGGCCTCGGTTCCCCTGCCATGGGAGTCGAGCCCTGCCGTGGTCCAGGGGGTCGACCTCTACGCTGACCGCGTCCACGGAGCCTTGCTCGCCGCCGGGATCCAGGTCATGGTCACCCCCTGGCCGCAGCGGCCAGCTGGCGAGCGCTGGCGGCGGCTGCTGCGGGTCAGCATCGCCGCCTACAACGACTACTCCGAGGTAGAGGCGCTCGCGGACCGCCTGTCCCACGTACTGGAGACCGTGGCATGAGCAGCCGCGTCCTGGTGCTGGGCTCGATCAACCTCGACATCGTCGTTTCTGCCGCGCGTCTGCCCCGGGCGGGCGAGACGGTGCTGGGCGGGGCGCTCGAGCGACACCCGGGAGGCAAGGGAGCCAACCAGGCCGTGGCGGCCGCGCGCGCCGGGCCGCGGGTCCACATGATCGGCGCGGTCGGCGACGACGCGGAGGGGCGGATCGGCCTCGAGGCACTTCACGCGGAGGGCATCGAGCTCGGCGGCGTCCTCACCAAGCCGGGACCGTCCGGCGTGGCCATCATCGCGGTCGATCCCGCCGGCCAGAACCAGATCGTGGTCGCACCCGGCACCAATGGCCGCTTATCGGCCAGCGACGTCCAGGTGGCCCTCGCCAACCTGTCACCGGTGGCAGCCGACGTCCTGCTGGCGTCGCTGGAGGTGCCGATGGAGGCGGTGATCCGGGGGGTCGAGATCGCTGCCGCGGCGGGCGCGACGGTGGTCGTGAACCCCGCGCCTGCCGTTCCGCTGCCGCCGCCGATCCTTCGCGCCCGCCCCATCCTCACGCCGAACCGCGCCGAGCTGGTCGCGCTGGCCGGGATGGACGGCATGGCGGAAGCCGCTCGGCAGCTGATCTCGGATGGGGCGCGTGCCGTAGTGGTCACCGTGGGCGAGCAGGGCTGCATGCTGATCGACGAGGCTGGCGAGACCTCGATGCCCGGCCGGCGCGTGGAACGCGTGCGGGACACGACTGGCGCCGGCGACACCTTCAGCGGGGTGCTGGCCGCCTGGCTGTGCGATGGGGCGAGCCTCGCTGATGCGGCACGCGCAGCGAACGCGGCGGCGGCGCTATCCGTCCGAGCCGCCGGCGCACGGGAAGGCATGCCGCTGCGGCCCGACGTCGAGGCGTTCCTGCAGGACGCCGGCTAGGGCAAACCGTTCGGGTACGGGAACGGATGCTCGATCTCCTCGGCCCAGTCGTCCAGTACGCTGGTCCACGGGTCGATCTCGAAGACACCGGCCTCCTCCTCCGGGGTAAACCAGCGGCGGTCAGTCTCTTCCGCCTCCCGCTCGGGGTTGATGATGCGCGTTCTGCCCGTTGCCTCGACCATTCCCAGTCCCCCTGTCTCCCCCTGCGCCGCTCGGATGCGGCGACGGAGTACCTGCAGTCGGCGTGCCCTTTTCAAGCCTGCGTGGGCGCGCAGGAAGGTCTGGCCTCGGTCCTGCAATGTCACGAGGCATGGGACCGCGCGTCATCCTCCTGATCCTGGTGTTCGCACAGCTCGCCGACGCGGCCACGTTCACCGTAGGAGAGTCGATCCACGGCATCGGCCTGGAGTCGAACGGCGTCGCGGTCATGGCCTACCACGCGGCCGGCCTGGCCGGCGTGCTGGCGCTCAAGGCGACGGCGCTGATCCTGGTGGTCATCGTCGCCGCGGCAACCGTCACCCGCTTCCCGCGCCTCTTCGTGTGGCTCGGTGCCGCCGCCACCAGCATGGGGCTCCTTGGCTGCGTCGCCAACGTCGTCTCGCTCCTCCTCGTCGGATAGCAGCCGCCATCCGTCACCGAATCAGGGCGTGGCGGTCGACAGTGCCCATCCCCGCCGAAGGCTCCAGCCCGTCTCGTCACCCGGCGACAGGCGAGGCGGCCCCGGCTCGCGAAGCTCCAACTCACCGGCGGCCGTGGCGAGCCGGTAGTCGGTGTGCGGGCCGCGGTAGAACGCGGCGGTGACCACCCCCGTGAGCTCTCCTCCGAGGGAAGCCCAGTCGGGCCGCACGAGCAGGTCAATCTCCGTACCCTCGGCGGCGCCCCGTGACGTCGCCATCGAAACGCTGATGCGTGCCTCCCCAACCCGGACCTGAACCTCACCGCCGTCGCGCGATAGGAGCGTGGCCGCCAGCACCGAGGCGGGGCCGGTCAGGCCGGCCACCCAGGCATCGACCGGCTCCTCGTAGATCTCCCGCGGTGGCGCCAGCTGGACCAGGTGGCCGTCGCGAAGCACCCCGACGCGATCGGCGACGGCGAGCGCCTCGCCGACGTCGTGCGTGGCGTAGAGGGCCGCGGCGCCGGACCTCCGGCGCTGCTCGCTCAGCTCCGCCAGGAGGCGGACACGGAGCGGCGTATCGAGGTGCGCGGTCGGCTCGTCCAGCAGCACAAGGCTCGCCTGGCGGGCGAGCGCGCGCGCGACCCCCACCCGCTGCTGTTCGCCGCCCGAGAGCACGCTCGGACGACGATCGGCCAGCTGCCCGACCCCCATCAGCTCCAGCAGCTCTGCGGCGCGCGCATCGGCCTCGGCAGAGGCCATCCGCCGCCTCCGCATGGGGTAGGCGACGGTCTGCAGCGCCGTCAGGTGGGGCCAGAGGGCGTAGTTCTGGAAGACGACCGCGACGTCCCGATCCTCTGGCGGCACCGACCGATCTCCGCCGGCGACGGAACGGCCGTTGAGCCGGATGACGCCGGCCTCTGGCTCGACGAAGCCGGCGATCGCGTAGAGGAGCGTCGTCTTGCCGGAGCCAGAGGGGCCCAACAGCGACACCGTCTCGCCGGCGCGCACTTCCAGCTGGATGCCGTCGAGGACCACCTGGCTGCCGTACGCGACGCGCAGCGCCTCGGTGGCGAGCGCCGGGACCGTCATGCCAGCCGCATCCATGACCACCCGCCGGGTCGCAGTACGAGCAGTGCGCCTGCGGCCGCTGTCACCAGCCCGGTGAGGATGACGGCGAGCGCGCTGGTGACCACCGGGTCGCCGAGCTGCTGCAGGTTGAGGATGACGACTGCAAGCGTTGCGGTGCCTGGCCCGTAGAGAAGGGCGGAGATCGTCACTTCATGGAGGGCAAAGACCCACACCAGCAGCCAAGCGGCAGCCAGCACGGGGGCGAGCAGCGGTACGGCGATGGTCCAGGCGGTCGTGACGCCACCGGCACCGCTCGCTCGAGCCGCGCGCAGCAGATCGCCCGGGACGCGGTCCGCCGCCGCGGAGAGCGGCCGCTGGCCGAGCGCCCACAGCTTGGCAAGGTAGGCGACGAGGATGATGACGAGGGTGTCCCGCAGGCGCGCGCCGTAGGCCAGCAGGATCGCGACCGCCAGGACCGATCCGGGCAGTGCGAAGGTGAGCGTCACGGCGGTGCCAATCCACCGGCGTCGTCCCTCGCTCAACAGCATGGTCCCGAGGACGGCAAGCAGGACGGCGACGGTGGCTGCCGCGGTGGCCAGCAGCACGCTGTTGCGCAGGCTGCCGAGCGCCTGGGCATCGAGCGCGCGCCCGAAGTTCGCCAGCGTCAGGTTCTCCGGCAGTGGCGGCAGGCCGACGGCGCGGGTGAGCGCCGTCAGCAGCAGCGCCACGAGCGGCACCACCACCGCCAAGAGGATGAATGCCCACGCCGCCATCACAGGCACGGGGCTGACCCGGGTCGACGCCCGCGGCGCGCCGGGGCTGACGCCACTGCGCTCGTTGGCTGGCGAGATACGGTCGACCGCGGCGACGACCGCGAGCGCGATGAACACCAGGAGCAGCGCCAGACCGATCACACGCAGGAATGCCGTATCGCTCGAGGCGAAGGCCAGGTCCTGGTAGATGCGCGTGGTCATGGTCCCGAAGCTGGCGGGACGGCCGAGCACGGCCGGCGTGCCGAACGCGTTCATGCTGGTGACGAAGACCAGGCCGGCGGCCGCCACCAGCACCGGACCCAGCAGCGGCAGGGTGACGGTCCTGAAGGCGGCCATTCGACCGGCGCCGCTCACCCGCGCGGCTCGCTCGAGATCGGCCTCGGCGCGGACGCGCATCCCGGCCACGATGACGAGGTAGGCCAGCGGAACCGCCCCCACCGCCAGGACCAGCACGATTCCGAATGGGCCGTAGAGACCGGGCAGGTCCCAACCGAGCAGTCGCGACGTCAGCCCGGCTGGACCGTAGGCCCTCCCCCAGCTGATGGCCGTCACGAAGTCGGGCACCAGCAACGGAAGCAGGATCGCGCCCCGCAGCCAACCACGACCCGCGCCGGCTCCGCGCTCGGTGGTCAGCGCCAGGGCCAGGGCGGCCGCAACAGTAAGGACGGTGGCGAGCACGGAGGTCCACGCGCTGTTCACCACGGCGCCCAGACCGACCGCGCCGACCGCGGCCACCAGCTCCGACGGGCCTGCCGAGAGCCCCTCCAGTCCCAGCCGCAGGAGGGGCCAGGCGACCAGCAGCGCCAGCGCGACCGACAGGACCAGCCAGCCGCCAGTTCGCCGCGCGGTTCGGGGCTCCGGCACGATGCATCAGCCTCCGAAGATGGTTCGGTACTGCTCCAGCAGCTGCTCCTGCTGCTGGAAGACGGTCGACCAGTCGGGGGAGACCTGGGCTCCCTGCACCGGAGGACCGCCGGTAATGTCGCGTCGGATGGGCTGCCATCCGGTCGACGCGATGGCTTCCTGGGCCGCCGTCCCCAGGACGAAGTTCGCGAAAGCCCTCGCCGCATCCGAGTTGGCACTGCCCGTGAACACGGCAATCGGGCTGTAGATGGCGACGGCGCCCGATTCGGGCCACACCAGGCTTCACCGGCGATCCCTGCGCGATCGCATCGCGAGCGACCTTGTCCAGCGTCATGCCAGCCGCGTACGCACCTTCGGCGACATCGGTCAGGACCTCGGGGATGGCCTGTACCTGGACAGCGCCATTCGACTTGAGCTCGCGGTAGTAGTCCATTCCATAGTCGGGAGCGGTGGCGAAGTAGCCGAGCGCTCCAAAGGCTGACCCGGCGAACCCGGGATCCGGGATCACGACGCTGCTCGCGTAGGCCGGGTCGGTCAGATCAGACCAGTCGGTGGGCCGCGGCAGCACATCGGCCCCGGCCACGATCACCATGTTCAGGATGCGCGTCCCCCAGAAGGTGTCGGTGCGGTACGCCGCTGGCACCGCGGCCGCCTCCTCGGGCGTCCAGCGCAGGAAGAGATCATCCGACGCGTAGGCCTCCATCGAGAGCGGATCGGTTCCCCACAGCACGTCGCCCAGGACCTCGCCGCTACGGCGCTCGCTCGCGATGCGGGCGTCCAGCTCGCCGGTCGGGGCGCGGAAGGTCTCCACGCGTCACGTCGGGAAAGGCATCGGAGAAGGCGACGAGCACGGCGTCGACCGTGTCCTGCGTCACCGAGGTGTAGAGGCGGATCGACGCCCGCGGGCGGCTGGTCTCCCGCCGCGCTGCTGCCCGCCGAACGCCGGTCCGGCCCGGTTGCCGCGCAAGCGGAGAGGAGCAGGGCGAGCAGGACGAACGCGGTGCGAGACATCGGTTCATCTCGCCATCTCCCGCCCACGCAGGAACGCCGTCGCGCGCGCGAAACCGCGCCCAGTGACGCTCGGGCCGACTCACGGGGGGACCATGGCCATGGAACGAAGGCCATCTGGCCCTATGGCTCCTGTCGCCTGCCCGGGACCCTTCCGGCATGAGCCTCCTCGTGCTCCAGGACCTGGCATGGATCGCCGCCATGGGCGGTTCGGTGGTGGCCGTGCTCTTCGGCATGCGCCTTACCCAACGCCGACCGGACTGACCGCCGACTCGAGGCATCGCTCGGCACCGCCGTCCCGGGAGCCGGGCCAAACCGCTAGCCTTGCCGTGGACGAGACAGCTGTCGGTCCGCGACCGCGCCCGCCCGAGACGACAGGAGCAGCCAGATGGCCAGACTGATCATCGCGATCGTGAACAACCTCGATGCCGAGCACGTGGTCGAGGTCCTGCGCAACGAGGGACATCGGCTCACGGAGATCCCGTCGTTCGGCGGCTACTTCCACGCCGAGAACACCACCCTGCTGATCGCCGTCGAAGACGAGGCGGCCGAGCAGGCGGTGCTTGAGATCATCGGTCGGGAATGCTCGGCCCGCGAGGTCGAGGTGCCGGCGGAGGTATCGGGTGCGCGACCAGCCGACCTTCGTGAGGAACAGCGGCGCAACCGTCTTCCTCGCCGATCTGCGCGGCATCATGCGCGTCTGACGAGCTCCGCGCACAATTTCCGGTGCCAGCGGCACCGGTACCGACAACGTGGCCCGTGTCCTGCTTCCATGGCTGAGCGGCATGGAACCTCGTGAGATCACCAGGCTCGAGAAGGCACTGATCGTCGCGGCCTGCGCACCCGTTCCTGTTCGCCGGCCTGCTCTTCCTCTTCGTCTGAGCGACGGGCCAGCGTCCAGGACGGCGGCGACAACTCCCGCCGCGGCGACCAGCGCTGCCGAATCACGCGGTCGAAAGAGGTGGTGGGCGACACTGGACTCGAACCAGTGACCTCTTGCATGTCAAGCAAGTGCTCTAACCAGCTGAGCTAGCCGCCCACATCGGGCTCCGGCTGGGACTCGGCCTGGAACCGGACCCAGCGAGCAGACCGGGATTCTAGCAGGACGCCCTCCCCGGCGCGACAGGCTCGACCTGACGAACCGGCGACGGAGGTACATCATGTGTGGCGTGGTGCCCGATGGTGAACCGGTAGCGACGCGCCCGCCAGGCGCGAGCGGCACAGTCACTCGCCCGAATCGACCGCGGCCCGGGGCGCGCCGCGCCTCGTCGCCGTGCTCGCCCTGGTCGTCGTCGTCTTCGCGACGGAGGTGATCGGCGGGCTGCTGACCAACAGCCTGGCGCTGCTGGCCGATGCAGGTCACCTTCTCACCGATGCCGCCGGCATCTCCCTGGCCCTGCTCGCGATCTGGTTCGCGCAGGCGGCCTGCGACCGCGGCGAAGTCGTACGGCTACTACCGGGTGGAGATCTTCGCGTCGGTCGCCAACGCGGCGATCCTGTTCGGGATCGCGGCGTTCGTCTTGGTCGAGGCGGTTCGGCGCATCGGTTCCACACCTGACGTGGTAGGCCTGCCGATGCTCGCGATCGCCGTCCTGGGACTCGTCGCCAACGTCGTCTCGCTGCGCCTGCTCCACGCGGGCGCCGCGCAGAGCCTCAACCTGCGGGGCGCCTACCTCGAAGTGCTGGGAGACCTCCTGGGCTCCGTGGCGGTCATCGTGGCGGCTGCCGTCATCCTGCTCACCGGCTGGGCGCCGATCGACGCGCTCGCCTCGATCGTCATCGCGGTCCTCATCGTGCCGCGCACGTGGTCGCTGCTGCGCGAGGCGGTCGACATCCTGCTGCAGGCGACGCCCAAGGGCATCGATCTCGACGAGGTACGCACGCACATCCTGGGAGCGCCCGGCGTCATCGACGCCCACGATCTCCACGCGTGGACGCTCACGTCGGGCATCCACGTCGTCTCGGCGCACGTGGTGATCACCGCAGCGGCGGAGCCCGCGGCAGTCCTGGACGAGCTGTGCGCCTGCCTCGCCGAGGACTTCGACTTCGAACATTCGACCATCCAGCTCGAAACCACGGACCGCCGCAGGCTCGAACACCACGTGCACCGCTGACGTCCAGGTCCCGCTTGGACGACCCCCCGCTTCGCCGCTAGGATGCGGCGCATGCCGACCGAGCCGCGGTGAGCGTCCTCACCGTCTCCACGTTCCTCGCGCTGCTTGCCCTGCTGGCTTCGGCGGGCAGCGCGATCGGGCTGGTGCTCGCTGGCGCTGCCGGTGTCTCGGGCACCCTGCGCGATGCCTTCGACCGTGCACGTCCCGCGGTGGCGCCCGTCGCGCTCTGGCTGGCATGGCTGGTGGCCGCCGTCGCCATGGCCGGCAGCCTCTACATGTCCGAGGTCGCCGGCTTCGTCCCGTGCGCCCTGTGCTGGTACCAGCGCATTGCGATGTACCCGCTGGCGCTGCTGCTGCTGATCGCTGCCTGGCGGGGTGACCGTGGCATTCGGCCGTACGCGGCCAGCATGGCCCTCATCGGGGCGGCGATCAGCGGCTACCACGTGCTCGTACAGCGCCTGCCCGGCCTGCCGAGCGGCTCCTGCTCAGTCCAGGCTCCATGCAATGCCATCTACATCGAGAGGTTCGGATTCGTGACCATCCCGGTCATGGCCCTCATCGGGTTCATGACGATCGCGACCATCTTGCTGTTCTTCACCTCGCGCGCGGCTGTCGAGCGAGAGGAAGGGCGATGACCCGGCCCCAGCGCAGCCGCGGAATGCCCAAGCGGACGGAGCGGTCCGCGGGCGGGAGCCGCACCCCGCTCCTGGTCATCGGCGGCCTGGTGCTCGTCGTCGTGGTCGCGGCGGCGGGTGCCATCCTCGCCACGTCCTCCTCGCCGCAGGTCGCGCAGCCGGCGGCCAGCGTCCAGGTCTCGGGCCAGCCCCTTCCGCAGCTGCCTGACAGCGGCGCCGATCCCGCCGTCGGGCAGCGCCTCCCCACGCTCACCGGAACGGGCATCGACGGCCAGCCACTCACGATCAGCGCCGACGGACGGGCGAAGGTCATCGTGATCCTCGCGCACTGGTGCTCCCACTGCCAGGCCGAGCTGCCGCGCCTCGTCGATTGGCTCGCCGCCAACGACGTCCCTGCCAACGTCGACATCGTCGCCGTCACGACGGCGATCCAGCCTGCGAGCACGAATTTCCCGCCCTCTGCCTGGCTCGAACGCGAGGGCTGGTCGCAGCCCACCCTCGTCGACGACGGCAGCGATACCGCCCTCGCCGCGCTCGGCATGGCCAACTTCCCCGGCTTCGTCGCCGTGGGACCGGATGGGGTGGTGCGACAGCGGCTGACGAGCGAGATCGGGATGGACCAGTTCAGCCAGCTCGTGGCCGGCGCCGCGGCCCTCGGCTGAGCCTCGAGCGCCGGACCGCATGAGCCGATGACCCCCGATCCATCGCGACACGCACGCCTCCAGCCGCGGCTCCGCTGGTTCGCCGCGGTGGCCGTGGTGCTCGCGCTCCTGATCGGCTTCGGTGCCGTCCGGGCCAACGTGCTCGGAGCCGGCGACCGCATGGATCTGCTCATCCTGCGCGTGAGCGCCGCCCTGCACCTGGTACCTGATCGAGAGACCGGCGCCGCCGTCGTCATCACGCCGAGGCCCGATCCGAGCCCGACTGCTCGACCGAGTCTCGATGCGCAGAGCGCCCCCTCGCTCCATCCAACCGCGTCTCCCACCCCCGCGCCCGTCCGCGAACCGGTTGACGTCCAGATCCTGGACGACCCGGCTGCCTACTTCGCCTCGGAGGCGACGAACAAGTGGTGTGCGGCAGCCGGGACCCAGATGGTCCTCGCCATCCTCGGGCATGGCGACACGTCGGTCGAATTCCAGACCGAGATCGCCGGGCGCATCGGCGAGTGGGAGTCCTGGGACGACAGCCACAACGGCGGCTGGGGCCCCGGAGCCGTCGCCCTTGCGCTGGCAGCCTACGGCGAGCCCGGCTACGAGCTGCGCGCCTATGCTGACTACACCGACGCCCTCCACGACTCGGCGGTGGCCATCAGCGAGATGCAGAAGCCCGTGGTCATGTTCCCGTGGTGGGGCGCCCACACCTGGGTCATGACCGGCTACCGGGCCGACGCCGACCCGAGGACCTTCCCCGACGCAACCGTCAGCGGCGCCTACATCCAGGACCCCTGGTACCCGCGCGTCTCCTCGATCTGGGGCGCGTCGGACCCGCCGGGGAACTACGAGGACCTCTCGGAGCTCGAGCGCAACTGGCCGGTCCACCAGGGCCCACCCGGCTACGAGGGCATCGGCCCGGGCTGGACGCGACCGGAAGGAATCTATCCCGATAGAGACGGCCGTTTCGTGGTGCTTATCCCCACCACGCCGCGCTAGCTGGCTGGCGCGGCGACGGGCCGCAGGAAGCCGGCCGCGTGGCGGTGGACGGTGAGCCCCTCCTCGCCGAGCAGCGCGAGCTTGGCTTCGAGTTGATCCGTGAGATCCGGACCAATCTCGCCGTACACCTCGATCTCGCGCAGCCGGAGGAGCTTCGCGAAGGGCGGCAGGTGGGGACCGATGACCTGCATGTGCCGCCGCAGCGAGGCCTCGTCGCGATGCGCGTGCAGGACGCTCGAGGTTGTGCCGTCGTCGTCGAAATAGGCGGCGTAGGTCAACAGCTGCGGTTCCTCGCGTTCCACGATCTCCGCCAGCTCGCGGAAGGCGACCTGCAGCTCATCGAGGCGGCCGGGACGAACATCCGAATGGTCCAGGTAGATGATGGGAAAAGCCACGCGCGCTCCTTTCGCTGCTTCGTCGCGGGCCACCAGCCTATTGGGCAGGAACGCGCACGGCAATCAGCGGCCGTCCGGCCCGGTTCTGGACGATAGATCGGTGCACGCTGAGCACGGACTACGCCATTCGAGCCGCTGCGCACTGCGCCTGGACCGATAGATGTTCCAGGTCGGCACCTGATCGGAGGTTCGGGCGAGATCCCGAAGATCTATCGGTCAGGGTCGCGGGCGGCCTCCGGCCACGGAGCGCGGAGGCGCACCGCGAGCGCCAGCGCCAGCAGGATCACCTTCACCGCCTGCCCGATGCCGAAACCGAGCGGGATCGCGATGATCCCGACCTCGCCCACCAGTGCCAGCGTGGAGCCGATGGTCACCGTCAGGCCCGCCAGCGAGGCGAGGACCTGAAGCAGGGTGTGCTCGGTCGCGTAGATCGCCCGGCTGAGCAGGTGCGTCACGCTCTCGAACGGGATGGAGATCGCGAAGGCGGCAAGCACCGCCCCGGTGCGCTGGATGTCCGCCTCGCCGAACTGGCCGCCACCGAGCAGGACGCGAATGGCGGCCGCGCCGACGAGGGCGACGACGACCGCGGCCGCGGAGGTGACCAGCGCGATCGTCGCCAGGTTGCGGCCGAGCAGGCGCGCGAAGCCCGGTCGGTCGCCTCGCGCATGGGCCGTCGAGAGGGCCGGGAAGATGGCAAGCGCGAAGGCGACCCCGATGAGGCTGACGGGAACGCTCTGGAAGTTTCGCGCGTAGCTCACCACCGTCACGCTCCCGGCCGCGAGGCCCGAGGCGACGTTGGTGAAGAAGAGGAAGGTCATCGGTTCCACCGGGTGGCTCACCATCTTGGGCAGCATCAACCGCCCGAATTCGCGCAGCGACCACGTCGGGGCGCTCCAGCCGAAGCGGATGCGAAACGAGCTGTTGCGCAGGCCGATGAAGCGGCTGCCCAGGTGCAGCGCAGCACCCAGCACGGCACCGACTGCCGGCCCGTAGATGCCGAGCGAGCCGCTGAAGGCGAGCGTGCCGATGATGATCCCGCCGTTGTAGAGCAGCGGCGGGATGCCGTACCAGAAGAAGCGCTGCTCGGCGAGGAGCACCTGTCCCAGCGTCAGCGAAGCCGCGAACAGGATGGGCGTCACCAGCATGACCCGGAAGAGCGAGACGTACAGCTGGCGCTGCTCGCCACTGAAGCCGGGCGCGATCAGCGAGGTCGTGGCATCGGCGAAGACGAACATCACGATGGCGGCGGTCCCCATGACCGCCACGCCGCCGCTCAGGATTGCGCGCGCGAAGTCATCGGCCTGGTCCGCGTGCTCGGAAGACCGGAGCCGTAGGAAGATCGGGATGAAGGGCGCCGCCAGGCCTGCCTCCACGAGGACGTCGAGCAGGAGCTCGGGCAGCACGAACGCGGCGTTGTAGGCGTCCAGCTCTGAGCCGGCGCCGAAGGTGCGCGCGAAGGTCCGGTCGCGCAGCAGGCCCATCGCGTAGCTGCCGAACAGCAGGGCGGAGAGGAGGACTCCACCCTTCGGCAGGAAGGCCAGGACGGCGCGCGACACGCGGCTCGGCAGCATGCGATGGGCATCGTAGAGAGGAACGGGCAGGCCACGTGGCACGGAATCCGCTCATCGTCACCCGTATGCGCATTCTTGCCTGGCTCCTGGCCGCCTACGCGGCGGTCGGCGCCATCTTCCTGATCGTTGCCCTGCTGGTGGGCGGACCGCTCGCCGGGCGGATCGATCGCGTCACGACCTCGGCGCAGGCCAGCCTCACGTCGGCCACCGAGGCGGCCGACGCGGCCGCCGACGCCTTCAACGGCTTCGACACCAGCCTGGTCCAGGCCCGGACGTCCGCCTCGAACGCGGCGTCGCTCAGCCGCCAGACTTCGGCGACACTGGAGGCCCTGGCGGCGAACATGTCCATCTCGCTCTTCGGCGCGCAGCCGTTGCTGCCACTCGCCGACCAGTTCAGGCAGAGCGCCGATCAGCTGCAGCAGCTGGGGGACAACCTGGACGGCATCGGCCAGGCGCTGGGCGTGAACCGCGACGACATCGCGCGGGTCGGGACCCGCATGCGCGCGCTGGCGAGTCAACTCAGCTCGCTGGATGGGCGCATCGGCGCCGAACAGCTGGCTGGTGGTCTCCCGTTCAGCCTGCTCTTCTACGGCTTCCTCCTGTGGCAGCTGCTCCCGATTGCCGCTGCCGGCGTTGGCAGCGCCTGGCTCTTCCGGCACACCCGCGTCGAGATGGTGGACGGTCCCGTCTGACCGACAGCCCTAGCGCGCGCCGCGCAGGATCATCCGCAGCCGGAACAGGGAGAGGACGAAGAGCACCAGGCCGATCCCGGCCAGGGCCAGGATCATCTGTCCGTCGGTGACGGTGCCACGCAGCATCGTCTCCTGCAGCGTGGCGATGCCGTGGGTCACCGGCAGCACGTACGAGATGTACTGCACCGGACCGATGAAGTCCTCCACCGGGAGCACGAAGCCGGAGAAGAAGACCGATGCCAGCAGCACCAGCATGGAGAGCTGCACCGCCTGGCGCTCGGAATCGGCCACCAGGGAGATCAGCAGGCCCACGCCCAGCGAGGCGAAGGCCAGCAGCAGCACGATGCCGAGCGCCGCGGCGTAGCCGCCCAGCACCGGGACGCCCAGCCCGAAGACCATCAGTGCGCCGACGACGCCCGCGATGAGCAACGTCAGCAGCGCGTAGGCGATGTACTTGCCGACCAGCACCTCCATGCTGTTCACCGGCGCGACGCGGAAGAGGTCCATCTGGCCGCTCAGCCGTTCGCGGACCATCGATAGCGCGGTGAGCGTCACCGCCAGGTGCTGCAGCACGAGCGCCAGCACGGCCGGGCCGAAGAAGTTGAGGTCAGGATCGGGTCGGAGGGCGACACGTTCTGCGTGACCGCCCTGGTCGGCTTGGCGATCACGTCGGGCGAGATGTTCGTCACCCGCGGACCCAGCTGGCCCTCCGCGATGTCGATCCCCTCGGACGCGGCGCGCCGGATGATCTCCGCGTTGATCTCCGCGGTCATGCTGGAGACGGCGAGGTGGGCGAGCCCGTCGTTCACCGGGTCGACCTCGTTCCAGGCAACCAGGAACTCGGTCTGCTCGCCCGCTCGCAGCTGCTCGACGGCGTCCTGCGGGACGACCACCATGAGGTCGATCTGCTGGTTGCGAAGGTGGCGTTCGGCGTTCGCCTCGTCCTCGGTGACGTCGGTCACGTCGATTTGGCCAGGGGCGAGGTCCTCGTAGAACCCGGGATCCTGCGGCAGCGACGTGTTGGCGGGGAGGACGATCTCCGTCCGGAACGGCGCCCGGGCGCCGGTGTAGCCGAGGCCGAAGAGCAGCATGATCAGGAACGGCCCGAGGACCAGCGAGGCCAGCACGCCGGGTCGCCGCCAGACCTCGCGCAGCTCCTTGCCCATGAACGATGTCGTGCGGACGATGCTCCGCCAGCCGTCATGCAGCACGCGCGCCCTCGGGTGGCCTATCGTCCTGTTGATCCCGGCGGCGGCGAACGAGCTCCGTGAAGACCTCGTCGAACCCGGGCTGGTACTCGTCGAGGCTCACCACCTTGACGCCGGCGGAGCGGCACGCCTCGAGCAGTCGCGGTGAGGCGGTACCTGCGTCAGCCACGGTGACGCGGAGCCGGTTCGCGCCCAGGCGACTGACACCCTTCACCTCCGGCAGCTCCGCGAAGACCTCCGGGCTCACCGCTCCTTCCGCCTCGAGCTCCAGCACTTCGCCGCCGAAGACTCCCTGCCGCATCGCCTCCGGTGTGTCGAGGGCCACCAGCTCGCCCTCGTCAAGGAGTGCGACGCTGTCGCAGTACTCGGCCTCGCCGACGTACTGGGTCGTGACCAGCAGCGTGCGACCCTCGTCTCGCATCCGTCGCAGCTCGCCCCAGATCGACTGGCGCAGCATCGGGTCGATGCCGGCCGTCGGCTCGTCGATGAACAGAATGTCGGGCTCGTGGGCGAGCGCACAGGCGAGCTCGAGTCGCCGCTGCATGCCCCCCGAGAGGTCGCCCGCCCTCCGGCTGCGAGCCTCCCACAGGTCAACCGTCTCGAGCGCACGCCGGACTCGGTCCGTTCGTCCGCGCCAGCTGATCCCGTAGAGCGCGGCGACGAAGCCGACGTTCTCCTCGGCCGTGAGGTCGCGGTAGAGGCTGAAGAGCTGGGGCATGTAGGCGATCCGCTCCCGAACGGAGCGCGAGAAGCGGCGTGGAACCTGGCCCGCAACCCGGAGCTCTCCGTGTGTCGGCTCGAGCGTCCCGGTCAGCATGCGGATCACGGTCGTCTTCCCCGAGCCGCTCGGCCCGATGAGACCGAGGATCGTGCCTCGCTCCACGCGGAGGGATACGTCGCGCACCGCCGTCAGGTCGTCGAAGCGGCGCGTGACGCCGGCCATGCTGATGACGGGCGCTTCGCCGTCGAGGGGTTGCCTGCTCACGAGGCAGGCCCATTGCAAGGCGCGTGCCCGGCCCCTCGCCGCCCACGGGGCGAGGTCGCGCCAGGTGCCGTCAGCGGTCCCTCAGCCGTGCCTCAGCGGTTCCACTCCAGGGAGCGCCTCACGACGCCCAGCACGCGCTGGATCTCGGCCCGGTAGCGGACGCCCGATGGATGGCGCTCCAGCCACCGCAGGTAATCGGGGTCGATCTCCCCCAGCTCCTCGATGGTTCGCCCGGCGTGGTGGCCGAAGTCGAGCCGCGTCGGGTCGAAGTTCGATCCCAAGCCGTGGCCAGGCCCGACCGGCAGCCGCTGGTCACCCTCGATCCGGAACGCAGCCCGGTCGTCTTCCTGCTCGGCCATGCTTTCGCCTCCGTGAACGGCATGCTAGCCCGCTGGCGGGCATCGTACGCCGCGCGTTGACGCTGCGCACCGACTTCTCGCTCAAGCGCGGTGCACCTCGCGCCCCGCGACGATCGTCAGGCGGGACCGCATCCCTGCCAGGCGCTCGTCGCCGGCGAGCAGCGCAGCGCGGTCGACGTTGAGGACAGCCAGGTCGGCCACGGCCCCCACCTCGAGGTGGCCGAGGTCGTGGCGGCCCGCGGACCGTGCCGCGGCCACGGTGTAGGCGGCCAGCGCCGCCGGGACGTCGAGCGCCTGGGCAGGCTGCCAGTCGCCGCGCTGATCGGCCGGGAACCTGCGGTGCACGGCGGCGAAGACGCCAACCCACGGATTCGGCGTCTCGATGGGCGCGTCCGACCCGAACGCCAGCCGGGTGCCGGCTCGCGCCAGGGAGCGCCATGGGTAGGCGAGGTCCAGGCGATCCGCCCAGCAGGCCTCGACCATGTCGCGGTCGCTGGCCGCGTGGACCGGCTGGATGCTGGCAGTGACGTCGAGCGCGGCAAGGCGTGCGAGATCCTCGACGCGCAGGAGCTGCAGGTGCTCGATCCGATCCGGGGGCACGCTCTCCTCCCGTACCGGGGCGCGCTGCAGCGCATCGAGTACGGTGGCAGCGGCGCGGTCACCGATGGCATGCACCGCCAGGCCGATGCCATGCTGCCGAGCCGCCAGCAGCAGCGCGTCGAGCTCGGCAGCCTCCAGGCGAAGGATGCCCGCGTCACCGGGCCCGCAGGTGTAGGGAGCGAACAGGGCCGCCGTGCGAGAGCCCAGGGCACCATCCGCGTACGCTTTGGCCCAACCGGTATCGATCGTCCCGTGGCCGGCGATCGGACGCCCCGTGGCGAGTCCCAGCTCCGCTGCCGCCGCGATGGCGCCGGCCGGCAGCCCGATCGCCACCCGAAGCCGGCCGTCCAGGCGGGGTGCAGCAGCCATGAGCAACGACGCGCGGTCGCCTAGCGCAGCGTAGCTCCCGGTCCCGTTCTCGGGGGTCGTATCGCCCGCATCAACGACGTTCGTCACGCCCAACGCAAGGAGCTCCCCGACCGTCTCGTCCAACGCACGCTCGAGCTCAGGGCCGCGCAGCCGCCCGGCGACGCGCTCGACGAGATCCGTGGCTCGTTCGCGGAGAATGCCGCTCGGGAGGCCACCGGCGTCGCGCTCGATCCGGCCGCCCGGTGGGTCGGCCGTCGCGGCCCCGATGCCGGCTGCTGCGAGCGCCCCGGGCGAGGCCCACGCCGAGTGGGCGTCGTGCGAGTAGAGCAGGGTGGGGTGGGCCGCGGCCGCGTCGGCCAGCATCGCGGGGATGTCTGCCTGGAGCGCCTCCTCGATCCAGCCGCGGCCCCGCAGCCACGCCTGCGCGGGCAGGCGATCCGCGGCGCGGCGGACCGCGGCAGGAAGCTCCGGACCGCGCAGGCCATCGAGGCGCAGCTCGCGCCGCAGGCGAGCCATGCCCACCAGGTGCAGGTGGAAGTCGTGCATGCCGGGCACCACGGCGAGCTCCGGCTCGTCGATGAGCCGCGTGTGACGGCCGGCCAGGGCCAGCAGTTCCTCTCGCTCGCCGGTCGCCACGACGCGACCCTCGCGCACCGCCACCGCCCCTGCGGTATGGATCGACGTGGCGCTCGCGCGCAGCACGACCTGGCCGGCAACCACGAGGTCGGGCGCGTGCATGCTCATCGGTCTCGGTGGGGCGAGCGTGGTGTCCTGGAGAACTCCGTGGTCGGTGCCGCGATGGCAATCTTGAGCAGCGCGATGGGTACGACCACCAGCCAGTGCGACAGGAAGAGGGAGCCGCGGATCGCTCGACCCACGGCGCGCCATCCTCGCTCCCCGGTGGCGGCCAGGCCCGCGGCGGCCAGCATGAACGTGCCGGCGCCATAGCCGACGAAGAGCGTCGCTGGCACGGTCCAGTCCGCGTAGCGCGGCAGCACCACCGTCAGCATGCTGGCGAAGATGGTGGCCACGAACAGCGGCGGCACCAGGAACTCGGTCATGAAGAGCAGGAAATCCAGGCGTCGCTGGAGTGGCAGCCGCCCGGTGGCGAGCAGGCCGGGTCCCAGGTCGATGAGGCGGCGCATGCTGCCCTCAGCCCAGCGCATGCGCTGCTGCCAGAGGCCGGCCAGCGTCTCGACCGCCTCTTCCCGCACGACGGCCTCCGGCGCAAGCGTGACGCGTTCGCCCGCAGCGGCCAGCCGCGTCGACAGCTCGAGATCCTCGGTGATGTGGCGCTCGTCCCAGCCGCCGACCCGCTCGAGCACGTCGCGTCGCAGGAACATGCCGGTGCCGCGCACCTCCGCGGTGCCGTCGGTCGCCCAGCGTCCGCACTGGCTGGCCAGGTCCATCAGCTGCTCGTCGTCCTGGGCACCGGGGAGCCATCCGCGATGCCGGTTCATCGCCGTGCGCCTGGTCTGCAGTGCGGCGGCAGCCGGATCGCGGCCCCACGCGCGCATGGCGCGCGCCAGGTAGTCGGCGTCGAGCCGGCTGTCGGCGTCGAGCACCGCGACGACCTCGCCCCGGACCTGGCCGTGGGCGTGGGCCAGCGCCGATCCCTTCGTCCGTGGACCGCTCCCCGCCTCTCGGCGAACGAGCTGGAAGCGATCCCCGAGCGCCGCGCCGGCCCTCCGCGCGACCTGGCTTGTGGCGTCCGCAGACCCATCGTCGATGACGAGCACGTCGAAGGCTGGCGTGCCTGCGACCGCGTACTCCTGCGCCACCAGGTCGGCGAGGAGATCGGCGATCACTGGCGCCTCGTCGCGGGCCGGCACGACCACCGTCACGTCCGGCTGCGCTCGGCCGTGTATGGCATCGGTCGATGCATCGGCGCGACGCGCCGCACGAATCGTCTGGAAGCCCTTCTGGGCCAGGTACGCGACGTAGAGGATCGAGATGACGATGACGAGCTGCAGGAGCCGGGCGGCGACGGTCTGCATGACTGTCAGCCATGCGATCGCCACCGAGAAGAGCAGCACCCCGGCAGCGAGCAGCCTACTCCGCATCGGCATCGGGCTCGGAAGGCGAAACCTGCGGCACGCCTCCGCCCTCTGCCGCCGGTTCCGGCCCGGATGTGGCATGCAGCCCGGCGCGCCGGTTGTGGCGCCACGACGCGACGCCGGCCCACAGCGTGATCGCGCCGAGGATCGCCATCACCCACGGGATGCCGGCACCCGGGAAGACGAGGTTGAGCAGGTCGGCGGCCAGCGGCGCGGCGATGACCGGCAGGAACGAAGCGACGGAGAGCAGCGTGTTCAGGATGCCGAAGATGCGTCCCCGGACCCCGACCGGCAGCTCCTCCTGCAGCGCCGTCTGCGAGGGAATGGCGACGAACGCGTACTCGACGCCGGCCGTGACGGCGATCACCACCACGATCGCGATGAGCGAGATGATTGGCGCAAGCGCCTGCGGGAGGCTCTGCTCGATCGGCTGCATCGCGGGCGAGAGGAAGCCGACGACCGGCTTGACGATGGCCAGCGCCACCAGCGTGGCGCCCATGGCGACCAGGCCGATGTCGATCACCAGGCGACGCGGGATCCGCTTCCCGTACGCGTTGAGGAAGAGGATCCCCATCACTGCCCCCATGCCGGCGGGACCCATCACGAAGAAGAAGTCCTCTTCCGAGAGGCGGAGGATGTCGGTGGCGAAGCCGGGGCCGATGGCTCCCATCACGCCGATCAGGCTGGCCGCGATGCCGAGGTAGGCAAGCGACCATGCGATGCGCTTGTTCTCGCGGACGAATTGAATGCCCTCGTTCACCTGGTCGAAGACGGCGCGGAGCGCACGACCCGCCTCTTCTGCCCGGAACTCCTCGTGCCGGACGGCCTTGACCGCCGGCAGCGGCACGATCGCCGCCGCCGCCAGTCCGAACATGACCGCCACCACCACGTACACCGCGTTCGCGCTCGCCGTCGTCAGCAGCAGGGGGCCAAGGAAGCCGAACCCGATGGCGAAGGTGGCGTTGATGGTGAGGACGAAGATCGAGTTGGCCGCCATCAGGTGGCGCCGCTCGACGATGCGCGGTATCGAGGTGAGCTCGGCGGGGGCAAAGACGGCGGTCATGGTGGCGACGAACAGGTTGATCAGCAGGATCAGTCCGACGTTCGACCCGACGAAGATGAAGAGCACGACGCCGACGGCGCGCAGCACGTTGGTGGCGAGCATGATCAGGCGTGCGTCGCTGCGCTCGACCAGGACGCCGGCCAGGACGCTGAAGCCGACCGCGGGCACCAGGAAGGTGAGGATCAGCACGGCGATCGCCGTGTTCGAGCCGGTGGCCCGGAAGACGACCGCCATCAGGGCCGCGAGCACCATGTTCGAGGCCAGCTGGCTCAGCAGCTGGGCAGTCCAGAGCAGCACGAAGCTGCGGTTGCGGAAGACGGTCCCCGCTCCCGACAGGTCCTGGGTGCCGAGTTCGGGTGGCAGCTCGCCGTGCGTCACGCCGCGCCTTCCGGCAGCCGTCCCCGATCAACGTACGCCACGAAGCGTCGCTCCACGTCGAGGCGATCCATCAGGATGCGGTGGCTGCAGCTGCGGCAGACGAGGCCGATGTCGGCGCCGAGACGCACGACCTCCCAGTCACGACCACCACACGGGTGCTCGCGACGCAGGCGCAGCACGTCGCCGATGCGCAGCTCCAGCGGCGCCACCTCAGGTCGCCTCCGCTGCCGTGGCCCCGGTGAACGCGAAGCGACCGAGGTGGAGCGCCGGAACCCGTGCGTTGATGCCGCTGTACTCGGCCGATACGAGCCGGGTCTCGGCCGCGATGCCTCGGACCTCGCCGAAGGCCTGCGGCATCGCCTGCGTGAACCGAAGGTTGCGCACGGGACGGGTGAGGCGCCCGTTCTCGATCAGGAAGGTCCCGTCCTTGGTCATGCCGGTCAGCACGCCGCGCTTGGGGTGCACGATGTTGACGTAGTGGAAGCGGGTGACCCAGATCCCCCGCTCGATCGACGCGAGCATGCCCGCCTTGGCGCCCGAGCCGGGAGCCATGAACAGGTTCCAGGCAGCAGGTCCGAAGGCATTGGGAGCCGGGAGCCCATGACCGGTCGAGTGCACGCCCGCACGCCGCGCCGTGGCTGAGTCGTGGACCACCGCGGTGGCGACGCCATCGGTCACGAGGTCAACCCGCTGCTTGGGGACCCCTTCGAAATCCATGGCCGACGGCAGGCCGGACGGGTCGTTGCCGTCGTCCCAGATCGTCACGTTCTCCCCCATCACCCGCTTGCCGAGCTCCATGAAGGATCTGCCCTCCTCCACGGCGAGCGCCGAGAACCCTGCGTAGGAGAGGTACTCGAGCACGGTCTGCACGGCGTACTCCTCGAGGATGACCTCGTAGTCGCCCGGCTCCACGTCGATCGCCCCGATCGAGCGGGCTGCCTTCTCCGCCGCCTCGGCACCGACGGATGCTGCGTCGATCGCGTCGATGTCCGTGGCAGCTGCCTGCGCGTAGCCGGAGGCTCGCTCCTCCCCGGTGATGACCGTGATCAGCTTTGCCTGGCTCGTGCTGTGGCGCGAGTGCAGTCCGTTCGTATTGGCGAGGGCCATCGTGTGGCGTCTCGCTGCTGAAGGCGCCGCTCGCCTCCAGCTGCCTGCCATCGGCCGCCGCGATGACCGCGCGTGCGCCCTCGGCGCGTTGGCTGGGGTCGGCCTCCGCCGTGGCGCGCACGTAACCGAGCCGGGAATCGACCCCTCCGGCGTCCGCGGACGGCAGCGGCGCGCTGCCCGGATTGGGCGCGGAGCGGCGGCAGACGTCCATCGCGCGCTCGACGACCTCGCCGATACCATCTGCGTCGAGGCGATTCGTGCTCGCCACGCCGGAGCGTTGGCCGTCGACGGCGCGTATGCGGAGCGTTGCATCGTGCTCGGAGACGTTCTGATGGATGCGGGAGCCGGCGAAGCGGGTCAGCGCGGCGTCGCGACCCGAGTAGAAGGCCTCCCCATCGCCCTGCAGGCGCCGCATTGCCTCCTCGAGGACGCCGTCGGGGTCGGCCTGCGAGACCAGCCGTGGCCCTACCATCGGCCCACCCCGACGCGCACCTTGCGGAAGCGGGCGGGGGATGCGCCGTGGCCGACGCGGTGCGTCTGCATCGGCTCGCCCTTGCCGCAGTTCGGGACGCCCCACAGGTGCCACTCCGACGGGTCGCAGATGGCGTCGCAGCTGCCCCAGAACTGCGGCGTGATGCCGGTGTAGGTCGGGTTCTTGACCATCTCCGCCAGCCGGCCATTGCGGATCCGCCAGCCGATCTGCGTGCCGAACTGGAAATTCAGGCGGCGGTCGTCGATGCTCCAGGAGCGGTTGGTGGAGATGAAGAGCCCGTCATCCGTATCGGAGATCAGGTCGTCGAGCGACCCGGCGTCACCGGGCCGCAGGTTGATGTTCGTCATGCGGATCAACGGGATGACGTTCCAGCCCGACGCCCGGCTGCTGCCCATGCTGTCGCGGCCGATGATCGGGGCCGTCTCCCGGCTGGTGAGGTAGCCGACGAAGCGTCCGTCGGATACGATCGGGACGTTCTGGGCCGGGACCCCCTCGTCGTCGAAGCCGAAGGTCCCCAGGCCGCCGGGCGCGGTGGCATCGGCGTCGATGTTGACCAGCTCGCTCCCGTACTGCAGCTTCCCGAGCTTGTCCAGGGTCAGGAACGAGGTCCCGGCGAAGCTGGCCTCCATGCCCAGCACGCGGTCGAGCTCGATCGGATGCCCGCACGATTCGTGCACCTGCAGGGCCATCTGCGACGAGTCGATCACGAGGTCCATCTCGCCCGATGGGCAGTCCGCGGCGTCCAGCAGCTGCACCGCCTCCTCCGCGATGCGCTGCGCGTTACCCGGCAGGTTCATGGCGCGAATCGCCTCGAATCCGCCGCTCACGTGCTGGCCCCCCGCGGAGTTGGGGTAGCTGCGCACCTGCGACTCGCTGGCGTTGAAGGCGGTCGCCTCGATGCCTGCGCCCGCCTCGCTGAGCTGCTGCTCGATGCGTGCTCCATCACTCGATGCGAACGTCTTCCACTCGCGACCCGACTCGATGCTCCCCTCGCGCACCGCAATGCCCGGAACGGCGGCCATGGCGGCATCGGCATCCATCAGGATGGCGAGCTTGTCGTCGAGCGCCACCGCGAACGGGTCTTCGGCGACCGGCGTCCGGTAGCTGGCGGTGACCGGCGGGGTGGCGTCGAGGGCAACGGGGTCACGCTGCGCGAGGCCGCTGGCCCGCGCGATGGCCACGGCCTCGCGTGCGACGCGCTCGACCTCCTCGCCTTCGAGGCGCGCCGATGCGGCGAATCCCCACGCGCCGTCGACGAGGACGCGGATCCCGAATCCGGCGGACCGGTCCAGGGACGATGACTGGAGCGCCCCGTTCTTCACGGTCAGCGACTCCGTCTCCCGCTCGGAGATGCGGATATCGGCGTAGGAGGCTCCGCCCCGTTCGGTCGCATCCAGGGCGAGGTCGATCAGTTCCTTCATCACAGTCCCAAGCTTGCGAGGCCGGCGTTGGTGGCCCTGCGCAAGCTCGGGTGCTGCGCGAATCCGGCGGCCATGCGCGTCAGTGAAACGGCGGCCACTCTACGGCCTGTCGCTCGGCAGGGTCAAGGCGAGGCACCGTCTCAACGGACGGCCTCGGCCACCTGCGGCGCCAGTTCGAGAGCCGTGGCCGGCACGGTGATCGAGTCCGACTGGGTCGCCACGATGGTCGCGTCGATGAACTGCTGGAGCTGGGCGATGATGCCTCCCGGCCGCTCCAACGCCGAGAGGAGGCCCTCGGGCGAGCCGATCGCCGACAGCGTGAAGACTTCGCCGATCCCGACGCCATCGAACAGCAGCGACCTCGGACCCTGGACCGCCACCGAGCGATTCGTGACGCGCACGTCGTCGACCGCGATCGCCTCCGCCCCGGCGTTGCGAAGCTCGTTGATGAGATCGTTGAGGGCGATCGCGTCGAGCGAGCCGTTGACACGCAGCACGAGGCCCTGCCCCTGCACCGCCGCGAGGCCCGCGAAGGCGGTGATGCGGCGCAGGTCCTCGCTGGAGACGTCGAGCGCACTCTGGCCCTGCGAGCCGGCGACCCGGTACTCGCGCAGCGTCTCTCGCAGGTCGGCGAGCCCGGTCCGCAGCTCACGGTTCCGCGCGCCCAGCGTGTCGATCAGCTCGGAGAGGTCCTGCGCCGGCAGGCTGGTGATCTCCGTTGGGCGTGCCTGCGAACGCAGCTGCCCCACCAGCAGGACGCCGATGAGCAGCGTCACCGCGAAGAGGCTCAGCTGTGCCACCCGGCCGCTCATGGCGCGGGGCTCTCCACCGGGACGCCCCAGCGGAAGCGAGTAGTGCCGACGAAGGCGGGCAGCAGCAGGTCGTCGCTGCCGGCCGCGGCGAACTCCAGCCCGTAGAACTCGATGCGCTGCGCGACGCGGCCGGTGAACGCGGGATCCGACTGGAAGCGGTCGAGCAACCCATCGCTGCCGATCGCCTCGACACGGAACGGGGCCGGCAGGAAGGAGGTGTTGACGAGGACCGACGCTCCGACAGCGTAGATCGACGAGGACGCCACCAGGCGCTCGCCGTTGATCGTGATCGCCTCGGCACCCGACGCCCAGAGCGCGGCGACGATGTCGCGCAGATCGTCGACGAGCACGATGAAGCTTGCGGGATTCTCGCCGGGAGGCACGACCCGGTTGGAGTCGGCGATCTCGACGATGACGCCCGGACCGTGGACCGCGGTGAGGCCAGCGGCGATCCGCGACTGCTCCAGGCGTGCGTTCAGCACGGCCAGCGTCGCGGAGCTCGTGGTCGACTCCTCCTGGAACTGCTGCACCTGCGCCTCGGCATCGGCGATCTGCTCGCGGAGGTCTCGCTGCTCGGCCTCGAGCGTCAGCACCTGGGCAGCGAGGACCTGCTGTGCCGAAGACGTGAACGCCTCGCGCGACACGGAGCTGTTCCACTGCGCGGCCGCCACGAACCCCATCACCGCCAGCGCACCGGCGATCGAGAGCCCCCAGCCGGTGCGACGCGAGAGGCGGTACCGGGGCCGGCGTGCGGTCATGGCTGTCCCGGCCCACCGCGGCGGCCCGAGCGCACCAGGACGGCCACCACGGCCGCCAGCACCAGCAGGGCGCCGCCCACCGCGAGCCACGGCGCGACGCCGCTGACAGAGTTGACCGGCGCCGCCTCGTCGGGGGTGGGGCTGGTGGAGGTCCCCGGCGCGGCCTGAACGTCCCCTGCCTTGCGCACGTTGGAGGGAGGAATGGGAGCGGGGTCGACGGCCCGCGGCTCCGCGACGTCGAAGCTGCCGAAGTACTCGGCAACGAGCTGCTCCGCGGTGACGCCGGTCCCGGCCTCGAGCGCCTCCGCATCGGATGCCCCCTGGCGGTAGGCGGCGGCGATCCCGGCGATGGCATCCCGGCCGTGCCCGGCGACGATCATGTCCACCATGGTCGCACCCTGCGCGTAGGCGAGGCGCGACCCGCGGTCGCTGATGGGAAACGCGAGCGAGATCGCGTCGAAGGAGAAGAGGCCGCCGCCCGACGCCTCGAAGGTGACCGTGGAGCGTTCCTCGCTCGCGCCCTGCTGCTCTGCCCAGGTTGCAAGCCCCTCGTTGAGCCACTTGGCGGGTTCGTGGAACGGGTTCTCGGTTGCATCGTTGAAGACGACGTGCGTGACCTCGTGCACGATCGCGGTCTCCAGGTAGCTGCTCGGCCCCGCTCCGAGCCACATGAAGATGGTTCGGATACCCGGGTACGTCGCCGCGCCGGTCCACTCGCGTGCGCCGGGTCCCAGCGCGCCGAAGAAGTCGTCCTGCGAGTCGTAGACGAAGATGTCGACCGGGCCGGTCATCTCGTGGCCCAGCAGGTCCTCCGCGCGGCCGGCGCCGTCTGCCGCAAGCTCGCCGAAGCGGCGGGCGATCGACTCGTCGCCCCCGTACCAGTGGACGGTGGCGTTCCCCAGCTGGGCCGAGCTCCAGTCGAGGCCGGGCCGGTCGTCGTCGTAGAGCAAGGTGCCCTGCCGGCTCACCGTCACCGTCCCGCCGTCGGTCGCTCGCCAGGCATACGTGATCCGCGTGTTCGGGGTGACGTGGTCGGCACTCGCGTCCCAGACGTAGCTGGCGCTGTCGCCCTGCGCCTCCACCGGCGCCACGAAGGTCGCATCGTCGCCAGCGAACTGCAGCAGCAGCTCGAGGCGGTCCGGCGGTCCGCCGGGCAGGGCGACCCGGAAGGTCATCGACTCGCCGTAGGTCGCGTCCGCGCTCAGGGAACCGAAGCCGGAGAACCCGAGCGCAGGCAACGGCAGGGCAGCAGCCACGACGGAGGAGACGAAGAGCGCTGCCAGCAGGGGTCGCGTCAGTCGTCCCACGAGACCCTCCCGAAATCGAGCATGCCCGTGGTCAGGTTGCCCAAGCCGCGCAGGCCCGGGCGGACGAGCCACCAGGCCGTCCCGTACGACCACGGGATGACCGGGGCCTGCTCGTCGACGCGGGCGTCGACGGCCGCGTAGGCCGCCGCCTGCCCGGCATCGCTCTCGGCGGCCGATGCCTCCTGCACTAGCTCGACGAAGCCCTCATCGGTCCAGCCGCCGTAGTTGCTGACGGCGTCCGGAAGCAGCAGCAGGCTGTACAGCGCGTAGGGCGACGGGTAGTCGGCGATCCAGCTGATGGTGAACACCTGCGGCGGATCCGTCTCCAGGGCGCGCAGGTAGTCGCCGAAATCCATGCTCTCGACCTCGATCTGCACGCCGAGCTCCTCGCGCCAGGTCGCCACCGCCGGGAAGACGTCGAGCCCGGCCCCGTTCACGACGATCGTCCCCAGGTCCGCACGATCGGCGTAGCCCGCCGCGTCGAGCAGCCGGCCGGCCTCGGCGGCGTCATGCGCCTGGTCGTCTGGGAGCCCATCGGGCCAGAGTGCAGGCGGGACGATGCTGGAGGCCGGTTCCCCTGATGCCCCCTCGGCCAGCTGCACGAGGCGCTGCCGGTCGAGCACGAGGGCGAACGCGCGGCGCACGCGGGCGTCGTCGAATGGCGCACGCGTCGTGTCGAAGCCGAAGTACTGCACGTTGAGGGCGGCGCCCTGGTGGAGCGCCAGGCCGATCTCCTGGTCGTAGGCGATCCAGCTGGCATCGAAGGCCCCGATGCCGGTCAGGTCAAGCTGGCCGTTGGCGTAGGCGCTCGCGGCGTCCGACGAGACGTCCACGATCCACTCGATCGTCTCGATCGGCGGCGCGCCGGCCACGTAGCGCTCGTTCGCCTCCAGCACCAGGTTCGCGCCATCCGTGCGGGCGGCAACGTAGGGCCCCGACCCGACGAATCCGTCCACGCGCTGCCAGTCGGACGAACCATCGGCGGACCGCGGTACCACGAAGGTGGCCGGGGTGGCCGTGATCGCCGGGAAGTAGGCGGCCGGGTGGCGCAGCTGGACCACCAGCGTGAGGCTGTCCGGGGCTTCGACGCCGACTCCGTCCTCGGGTCCTCCGGCCAGCCGCTCCGTGGCGCCGCTGATCACCGACAGCACGTCCGGCGCCGTGCTGTGCAGTCCCGGATCGAGCATGCGCAGCCAGGAGCGGCGGACGTCGTTGGCCGTGAGAGGCGACCCATCCGAGAAGGTGAGGCCGTCGCGGAGCTGGAACGTGTAACGGGCGCCGTCGTCGGAGACGGACCATGACTCGGCGAGTGACGGGTACGGTTCGCCCTGCTCGTCCAGTCGCGTCAGCCCCGCGTAGAGCTGGAGCAGGAGCTGCACGTCGCTCGCGTCGCTGATGAACGCCGGGTCGAGCGTCTTCGCCTCGCCTCCGAGGTAGCGGAGGTCCGGCCCAGCCGCGTCGACGCGGCGCGCGGGCAGCGACGAACCGAGAGCGAGGGCGAGAACGGCAACCCCAATCAGGATGCGGGGCCACCGGCCCGCTGGGGTCAGGCGAGGCATGCGCGGGCTAGTATACGAGGCCGTGCAGCACGTCCATGAGCACAAGTTCAGGCCCCAAGCGCCGGGTAGCCTCACCCTGCGACAGTTCATCGAATCGCTTCGCCGCTGGACCCCGGAGATGCGCCAGATCGCCCAGATCGCGCTGACCCGCAGCGAGGCGGAGCGACAGGACTACCTGCGCGGATTTCACAGCCGCCACCACGATCGCGAGGGCGGCCACCTGGATTCGTTCGT
This sequence comes from uncultured Chloroflexia bacterium, assembly GCA_963777045.1. GTDB lineage: Bacteria > Chloroflexota > Limnocylindria > QHBO01 > QHBO01 > JAPSGM01. The sequence continues at coordinate 262,808 of CAVZPD010000022.1, read as the reverse complement.
GCGGTGGGCCTGCTCCGATCCCCGCCTCGACCACGTGCCCGCGCTCATGGCGGAGCTGGAGCTCCCGGAATCCGTGTACGACGCCGCGTTGGAACACGAGGCGGACGTGCTGGTCCGCATGCGTGCCGAGGGCAAGTCCCCGGCTCGGCGCGTCCACGACTACCTGGCGCTGCTCGGGATCGAGGGCGCCGAACCCGTCCGCCAGGCGATCGCGCGGTTGCTGCCGCCGGCAACCTCAGAAGCGGCGGTCACGGCAACCATCCGCCAGATGCGGCGCCGGTGGCTGGAGCTCTACGGCGACGATCCCTTCTTCGCCGAGGACTGAGCCGTCACGTGGCGCCCGGCGTGAATCCGGACGGCCCATGGGCAGCGGGTCGGTCGGCTAGGATTGATGCGCCGGCTGCCCACCACGTGCGCCGGCGCGTTCGGAACCCGCTCGAGCTCCCGTGCCGATGTTCTTGACACTCTCGCTGCGCCGCGCCGCTGCGCCGCTGGTGACGGCAGGCCTGCTCATGGCAACGGCCGCCTGCGTCCCGGCCACCGACCTGCCAGACGACTGCGACGCCGGATCCGTCACCCGGCAGGTGACGCTCTCCGGCGACACGCTCGACCCGTCCACCATCGAGGTCTGCCGCGGTCAGCAGGTGACGGTTGAGCTGACCGCGGAAGACGATGCCGACGTGCACTTCCACGGCTACGACGACCAGGTCCCCGAGCAGGCTGTCACCGCTGGCGAGACGGTCCGCCTCAGCTTCGATGCCAACCAGGCAGGCCAGTTCCCGATCGAGATCCACCCAGCCGACGGGTCCGAAGAGGTCGAGGCCGGCACGCTCGTCGTCAATGAGCCGTAGCCTGCGGCTCGCCTTCCGCGTCGCGCCGGCGCTACTGCTGGCGTCACTCGTCGCGCTCGTCGTCCCGCGCGTTGCCTACGGCCACGCCATCGGCGAGGTCTTCACACTGCCGGTCCCGCTCTGGCTCTACCTCGCCGGGGCGGCGCTGGCGGTGGCGGCCTCCTTCGTGATCTCGGCGCTGACGATCCGACCCGCCGGTCCCGTAGCCCACTACCCGACTGCCGCTCTACCGTGGGGCGGAGTGCGCATCGGATCGATCGTCCTCGCCGTCGTGGGACTCGCCTGGTGGTTCGCTGCGATCTGGCTGGGCTACACCGTCGACGACATCTCGCCCTTCCCCGCGGTCCTGTTCTGGATCGGGATCTGGGTCGGCCTGCCGATCTCGGCGGTGCTGCTCGGCAACGCCTGGCCCAGCCTCAGCCCGTTCCGTACGCTGCACGGCCTGGCCGACGGCGCGGTCCGCGCCGCGGGCGGCGAGGGCCTGCGGCCGCTGCTGGACTACCCCGCCGGCCTCAACCGCTGGCCGGCGTTCGCCCTCCTCTTCGCCGGGCTGTGGTGCGAGCTGATCCTGCCCGACAGCTCCGCGCCCACGGTCGTGGCCAACCTGCTCGTCGGCTACACCGTGCTGACCCTGGGCGGGATGCTCGTCTTCGGCCGCGTGGCGTGGCTGCGCGATGCCGAGCTGTTCGAGGTGCTGCTGGGCTGGTTCGGGCGCGTCGGCCCGGTGGGGCGTCGGGCAGTAGAGCCGGAGGTCTGCGAGGGGTGCCGCGAGGGCTGCGATCCCGGGCACTGCATCGATTGCCCTGAATGCGTCGCGGCAGCGGAGCCGGGGGAGCTTCGCATCGAGCTGCGGCCCTGGTTCGCTGGCCTGACGGAGCTGCGCAACGCGAGCTGGTCCGATGCCTCGTTCATCGTGCTGGCGCTCGCCGGCGTCTCCTACGACGGACTGAAGGAGACCGCTTTCTGGGGTTCGCTGATGCAACCCTTCTTCGACGCCCTGTGGGACCTCGTCGGCGCCCTGAACGCCGTGCTCCTCGTCCAGACGCTGGGCCTCGTCGCCGTCTGGCTCGTCTTCCTGGGCGCCTTCTCACTGGCCGCCTGGCTCACGCGATCGCTGCACGATCCCGGTCGCCAGGTCGCACCGCTGGGTCGCACCGCGGGCGCATACGCCGCCACGCTGCTGCCCATCGCCGGCGGCTACCTGCTCGCCCACTACCTGACCGTGGTCATCCAGAGCGCCATCTGGCTCCCCCGTCTCGTGGCCGATTCGGTGGATGCCGTCGCACCCAACCTCGCCTGGATCCCGACCTCGGCCATCTGGTACCTCTCGGTGGGGGCCATCGTGCTGGGGCACATCGTGGCGGTCGTGCTCGCGCATCGCCTGGCGCTGCGGGACGCCCCCAGGCGGGCGGTCTCGGCCGGGCTGCCCCTCGTGGCGCTGATGGTCAGTTACACCGTCTTTTCCCTGTGGATCATCGCCGCGCCGATCACGCAGGAAGCGGCCGCCCTGCCGCTCGCGGTCGTGGTGCGGTAGGCCGCCGTGGACGTCGGGCTGGCACTCGCCTTCGCCGCGGGGCTGCTGAGCTTCCTCTCGCCCTGCGTGCTTGCGCTGGTTCCCGTCTACCTCGCCTTCCTCGGCGAGACGGCAGCAGCCGGGGAGGGCCAGCTCGCAGCACAACCGGCGTGGCGCGGACCGGTCATCTCGCAGGCGCTGCTCTTCGTGGCGGGTTTCAGCCTGCTCTTCATCCTGCTGGGGGTGTCGGTGGGCCTGGTAGGCGGGCCGCTCTTCGGCCAGGGCCGCAGCGTGGTGCGCCAGGTCGCTGGCCTGCTGGTGATCGGCCTCGGATTGCTGAGCACCGGCGTCTTCGGACCGGTCCTCGAGCGCTTGAGCGTGCGCACGCCGACGGAGCTGCTCCCCACCGCGCGGTCGGCGCGCGCAGTCACGCTGGGGGTCCTGGTGGCCATCGGCTGGACCCCCTGCATCGGCGCCGTGCTCGGCGCGATCCTGACCATGGGCGCCTCGTCGCAGGACGTCGGACAGGCGGCGCTGCTGCTGCACCGTCTACTCGGCGGGGCTGGCCGTCCCATTCCTGGCGCGCAGCCGTCGCGCTGCCGCGCATGCGGCCCGCTGATCAACTGGCTGCGCCGCTACCATCACGCCGTCCAGGTCGCCTCGGGGCTGTTCATCATGGCCATCGGAGTCCTCATCTTCACCAACGCCTTCTCGCGCATGGCGAACCTGTTTACCTTCTTCATCTAGCGGTTGAACGAATGCATCCCGTTGCGTGGCTGGCCCTGGCCATCGGCTCGGAGATCATGGCGACCACGGCGCTCAAGCTCTCGAGCGGGTTCACCCGCATCGGCTGGGACGCGGTCGTGGTGGTCGGCTACGGGATCAGCTTCTACGCGCTCTCGGTCAGCCTCAAGACGATCCCGCTCGGCGTCGTCTACGCGGTGTGGTCGGGCATCGGCACGGCGGCGATCGTGCTCATCGGCTTCGTGCTCTTCCGCGAGGTCCTCGACGCGGTCAAGCTGGCCGGCATCGGCCTGATCATCATCGGCGTGGTCATGCTGAACGGGACGACGCGCTGACCCAGGGCGAAGCCGTCCGCCCGGGCTACCCCTCCGGCGTCGCCGGGCCGCACCTCCGGCTGTGCCTCGCCCGCGAACACGTAGCGGTAGAGGACCGCCGCGACGATTGCGCCGATCAGGGGCCCGACCCACCAGACGTACCAGTCGGCGTAGGCGCCGGATGCCACAGCAGGGCCGAACCAGCGCGCCGGGTTCATGGCGGCACCGGTCAGCGGCCCACCCATGAAGATGTCGGCCGCGACCGCCAGGCCGATGGCCAGGCCGCCGATCTTCGGCGCCCGCGCGTCGATGGCGGTACCGAACACGGTCAGCACCAGCAGCACGGTGAGCACCGCCTCGATGGCGATCCCCGCCCAGATCCCGATGCCCGCGCCGAGCGCCGGCGTACCGATGTTCGTCGCCGACCAGAGAGGTTCGGGCAGGACGGCCCGGAGCGCGAAGCCGGCGGCGACCGCGCCGAGCAGCTGCGCGATCACGTACATCACCGCGTGCGACCACTCGATCTTGCCCGCCAGCCGGACGGCCACCGTCACGGCAGGGTTGAAGTGCGCGCCGGAGACGGCGCCAAACGCCGAGACGAGTACGGCCAGCACGAGGCCGTGGGCCAGTGCCACGCCGACCAGGCCTGGCGTCGCCGGGGAACCGGACGCGGTGAGGACCACCGCCCCAGCCCCCACGAAGAAGAACAGGAACGTACCGACAGCTTCAGCGACCAGCGCCGCGTTCAACCTGCTGAGCATCCGTCTCTGGCCCTCCGTCCTGGTGGCGGATCGTCCACCGCCCGGCGCTGATTCTAGGCTCGTCCCGACCGCTCCACGTGTCGGATCGGCGCGCCGGGGTCCGTGGGCGCCCTGTAGCGTAACGCCGCCAACCGACATCACCGAGGCTGCCCCGCTGTGACCGCTGCCCGCCCGACGGAACGCAACTCCTTCCGCCTGCGCACGTTCTCTCGGGGCCCGCTGGCCGCCGTGGGACTCCTGTTGCTCCTGGGCGGGTTTCCGACCCGGGGGCGGCGGTGATGGTCGACGTCAGCGACTTCGAAACCGCGCGGACCTGCGCCTACTACCGCATCCCGCACCCGTTCATGACCGGCACCACCGTTCGGACCACCCCGGCAGGAGGCTGACGGCCGGAAGCTCGGCCGGCCGCAGTCGTACCTCGGGATCGGAGGATGCGTCGTCAATGGCGCCCCCGGAGGGCTATCAAGCCCCTCGAACGACGCGCGAACGCGCTGGCATGGTACGTCACATGAGTGGATCAGGACGAGCGCCTGCGCCGTTCGGCTCAAGCTCGAGAGCCCGGCGACACGGCCCGGACCGGTCGTCGCAAGAAGGGAGCGGGGCGCGTTCGCGCAATCTCCTAGTCGTCAAGGACGGCCCGCCGGTAGCGGGCCGGGGTGATCCCCAGGTAGCGGGTGAACCAGCGCGTCAGGTGGCTCTGATCGGCAAACCCAACCGCCAGGGCAACCTGCGCCAACGACTCGTCGTCGCGAGCGATCCGTTCAGCTGCCCTGCGGATCCGGATCTGCCGCAGGAAGGTGCCGACCGACCTGCCGTGCTGCTGGCGGAAGCCTCGCGCCAGGTAGGCAGGGTCGAGATCGAGCTCGGCCGCCAGACCGGAGAGCGAGATCGACTGCGAATACCGCTCCTCGAGGATTGCCGCTGCGCTCACCAGCCGGCTCTCCCGCCGCAGGACGGCCGTGTCACGCGCTGCCAGCGCCGCGAGTTCCAACGCCAAACCCTGCAGCGCCATGGGCGTTACGTCGTCCCGGCATCGCAGCTCATCTGCCAGGCGCCACGCGATAGGGAGGGCGTCCGGTCGGTGGCGCGGCAGCGTCGACCCGGACCCGTGCAGGGCGGGTAGCTCGTCAACGGGCTGGATGATCATCACCCGGGTATCGGTTCGCTTGCCGAAACGATTGGCATGCCGCTCGCCAGCCCGCTCGAAGAGCAAAGTACCCGGCCCACACGAGCGCTCGCGTCCGCTCCACCAACCGTCGAAGCCGCCGTCCATGACCACGGCGACGGTCGCTCGGCGATGGTCGTGGCGAGTGAGTGTCAGCCCGCCCGGAAACTGCATGTCGCCGATGTCGAAGCCCGGGACGCTGAGCTGGCGCACCCGAGAGGCCCCGAGGCTGACCGGTGCGCCGGGATGGGTTCCGCCCAATGCGGTCACAAAGGTAATAGCGGCCGGCCGAACCGCAGGTTCAGGTCACGAGCAGACAAATCGCAGGACTACGTACAAGACGGGCCTGTCAATGACAGGGATCGTGGCAGTCAGATCGCACAGGAGCCAATCCATGCACCGTATTCCACTCGGCCGTCTCGCCGTCGTCCTGGCCATGGCCCTGGCTGCGGCCACCCCGACGTCGGCAGCCGCCACCAGCCCAACTCGGGCAACCGGCGGGGGCCACGTCCTGTTCGCCGGCCAGATTGATCTCGGCTTCGCCTTCAGCGCTGTGAAGCTCGCCTCCGGCGAGGCCACCGGCTCGTTCCACCATTCGTTCGTGTTCGACGGGCACAAAATCGACTATTGGGGCACGGTCACCTGTCTGACGGTCGATCCGGACAACGGGCGCGCCTGGATCGGCGGCGTCCTGACCAAGGTCACCTCCACGCACCCCGACGTCGTGGAGTTGCCGGGGGATGACGCCTGGTTCCGCGTGCTCGATACCGGACCCGCGTCCGCTGCGAACGACGATCGATCCACGTTCATGGGCTTCGCCGGCTCTGCCGGAATCGAGACGTCCCAGGAGTACTGTGACGAGATGCCATGGCCGGATGACAACGCTCGGACGCACCCGGTCGTGAAAGGCGACATCTCCGTAGCAGGCTGAGCCGGTCCGGGAGGGTGTCGACGTAAACCGCGGCACCCTTCCCCGCGTCCCAAATCCAGCGCCAGATGACGTGTCGATGGCGCCCCCGGAGGGTCTCGGAGCCCCAGTAGGCAAAGGCCTCGATTCGCTCGCTTGGTATGCCGAAGATCGGCCGTAGGCAGTCCCAGCAGAGGGCGGATGGCCAGTCGGCGAAACCTCCAGGCAATCGACGCCCTACGGAGTCCTCATTCGGCTTGGAGGCGGCGCGCCGGCTGGCTGCGGTACGCGTAGATGAGCGGCCCCGCAGTGGCGGCCAGCGAAAGCAGCAGCGCAGCCACAACCGCAACGCAACCGGCGAGCCCTAGCACCCACGGCTCAGCAATGAGCGCCACGCCCAAGGCCAGTGTCAGCCCGCCGCCAACCATCCCGCCGACCAGCCCGATCAGCCCAGCTTGAGCCAGCAGGTACGTGCGTAGCGAGGAACGCGGCCAGCCGAGAGCGCGGAGGGCCGCAAGATCGGGCTCGCGCTCAAGATAGGCGGTGGTGACCACCTGGGTCACCGCCATAGCGGCGACCGCCAAGGTCAGGGCGCCGATGACCAGATGGAACGGCCGCACCTGCCCGGACAGGTAGGTGCCCAGGATCGTGGTGTCAAGGACGCCTGAGAAACCGGTGACCAGTAGCAGGATCCCACCGAGGAGGGCTGATGCGAGCGCGACGCCGCCGATGCCCAGCAGGGCTTCGCGGCGGCGATGGTCTACGAGGTCTCCAACCGCCAACCCTGCGACGGAGCGGACAACGGTCAGCCGTGAGGGGCCGGCGCCGACCATGACCGTCCGCGTCAAGCCGCGGCCCGCGGCGATCGCCGGCGGGAGCCCGGCGATGGCTGACAGTCCCACCGCTAGGGGGGCAGCAGCGAAGAGCTGTAACTCCGCGCTGTCAACGCCCAGCACGGTCGCCAGCGGCATCCCGATTCCGAGGGCCAGCAGCCCTGCGATCAGGCCGAGCACCAGCATTTCGAACTCGACGAGGAGGCCGATCTGCAGCGGCGACCAGCCGAGAGCGCGCAGGAGTCCGAACTCCTTCCGCCGGCGGCGAACGGACAGGTAGGCGGTCTCCGCGACGAGGATCGCGGCCACCACCAGCACCAGGCTGAAGATCCCCAGGTCCTGCAGTTGCACCGCCTGCAGGAAGCGGACCGCCACCCCCTTCACCGCCCAGCCCTCGGTCACCGCCAGCGCCGGTCGACCGAACTGGCCGGCGGGGAGATCGACCTGCATCGGCCGTGCGCTGGAGCCCACGACGATGTCGACGGCCAGGCCGGTGGCAGTGTGGATGTCGGCGGCTACCCGTGCCAGCTTGGCCTCGGCCGCCGCCGAGGGGGTCTCGACGCCCGCTACCTTCACGCGCACCACGCTGATGTAGGCGTCGCCCGGCCGACCCGCGTAGCGGGAGGGATCGGCGAAGTAGCGCGCGCCATCGAGGGTGGTGAGCAGCAAGGGCGGCGGATTGACGTAGCCGGCCTCGTTGCGCGAGGGACCCAGGACCGTGCCATCGGCCGTTCTAACGACGGCGGGGGCGTAGGTCTGCATCGCGAAGCCGGTGAGCGGGTCGAAGGCGGCCGCGCACGACGGGTCGAACTCGCCGACCGGCTCCCAGCCGTTCAGCCGGTTGTTCTGGTTGACGAAGTCGTGGTGGATCAGGGTCCTGAACCAGGTGTCACGCGCCTCGGGCGGAACCAAATCCTCCAGTTCGACCTGATGACCGCCGATGCCGCGCGGGATGCTGCTGGCATACACCTCGAGGTCCTGCACGACACCGGTCGCCGCGAGATGGTCCGGGCCGACTTGGATGTAGCTGACGTCGCCGGGTGTTCGGAAGCCGGCGATGTTGTAGCGGGTGGACGACGGGTCGAGGCCCGCGCGGTAGGCATCGTCCAGGTTCGTGGCGTATTGATCCCTCATCTGCCAGGTGACGGCCGAGACCGTGGCGTTCCAAGCCTCGCGGTCCTTGGGCAGCGGAGGCGACGACGATGCCTCCTGTGCCCCTCCCGCGATCGTTTCGTCGATTCCGGACGTGTTGCTCATGAGAATGGGAACGACGGGGGCCTCGTTCCCCTCCGACCCAACCGGCTCGCTGGTGACGATATCTGCCGCAGTCAGGAACCGCCCGGCGGTGACGCAGCGATCGAGCCCGACGAGCGCCGCTTCGGCGGCCGGGTCGATCCCGGCGAACACCATCGGCACCTCGAGGCTGAGGCTGACGATCAGGTGACCCTCGGCGAACCGTGGGCCACCGTTGCGTCTGAGTTCTTGAAGCTCTGCACCCGTCAAGCAGAGGATTGCTTCTCCACAGTAGTAGAGGCGCGAGCCGACCCGGATGCCCGGATACGTCAGTCCCTCGATTTCCGTGCTCGGTTCGTTGACGTACTCCCCTGTCTCGCCGTACAGGACGTAGGAGGGGGGCGGGCCTGGGTACTCCGAGAGGCCGGCGTCGGCCAGGATGCGGTCGATCCCCACCTTGAAGAGCTGGATCGGCTTCGCGGGATCGAGGTAGGGACCCAGATCGACGGAGAAGGTGGCGCGCATCGACGATGTCAGGCCCGCGACGGCAACCGGAGCAGCCACCTCGACGCCCGTTACGGTGCGGATGGCGGCCAGCTGGGCATCTGTGATCCCGCCGTCTGCCAGCCCAGCCAGGTAGTTGGGCCGGACGAGGCCCTCACTGGCCTCCAGCTGAGTCTGAGAGTTGGGTGGGCGCACCAGGAGCTGGTAGGGCGCCTGCCAGGCGCGGCCGATGTCGCCGGTGACCACCGCCTCGGTCGTGCGCGAGGTGCCGGCCAGGAAGACGAAGCCAAGGGTCGCGATGAGCAGACCGGCCAGGGCCAGCAGGGTGCCGACGCGACGGGCGAGGAGTCCGCTGAACGCGAGGCGGACCATTGCTAGACGTCCTCCAGACGGTGGACCTCGATGCGGCCCGACGGAACGCCGGGGGCATCGTGCAACTGACCGTCGCGGAGGAGGACAACCCGATCGGCGTAGGCGGCGACAGCGGGGTCGTGGGTGGCGACCAGGACGGTCAGCTCACGCTCGGAGCGGAGGCGGTCAAGGAGCAGCATGACTTCGTCGCTGGTCCGCGCGTCGAGGTTGCCGGTCGGCTCGTCAGCCAGCAGAATCGGCCGACCCCCGAGCAGGGCGCGGGCGATCGCTACCCGCTGGCGTTCCCCGCCCGATAGGCGCGCAGGCGGGAAGTCGATCCGCTCGCCGAGTCCCACCGCGCCAAGTAGCCCCACAGCCTCGGGCGCGAGCGCGCCGCGCGGGCGGCGCGGCAACCCCGCGACGATGACGTTCTCGCGCGCCGAGAGCCCGGGCAGCAGATGCGAGTCCTGGAAGACGAATCCCACCGAGGTCGCCCGCAACTCGGTCAGCTCCCGCTCACTCGCCCCGTCGAGCGCACGGCCGAGCACGCTGATCCGGCCGTCATCGGGCCGGTCGAGGCCGGCGATCAGGTTGAGGAGGGTTGTCTTGCCAGATCCCGACGGCCCAGTCACCGCCACCACCTCGCCGGGGCGTACCTCCAATGTCGCACCGGCCAGCACGACCACCTCCTGTGCGCCGGACTGATACCTGCGCCAGACTCCGTCGCAGGCGATAGCCACCTGCGCCGCAACTTGATTAGCCAAGGCGTCGGACCTGCCCTGCGGCCCGTCGTGCCGCAGGGCGCGCAGCGATCGCATCAGCATCCCTCCCCACCGTGTCCAGCCAGCGCAGGTCAGCCTCGACCTGGCGAATCTCTCGTTCGAGGGCCTCGGAGGCGAACCCGTCCCGCACCTGGGGGTGCATGGCGCGCAGGCGTTTCAGGCCCGCTCGCCGCTCAGCGGTGACGGTCTCTACCAGGTCCCTAAAGCGCTCGGCGTCGACCAGACGGCCGACCGCCAAGCGTACTGGGATCTCCTCGCTCGACCCGGGTCCGGCCAGCCAGGCCTCGGCCATGCGCCGGCCGGCTGGCGTCAGGGTGAAGATTGTCCGGTCGGGGCGTCCTTCCTGGGGGACGCGGGTACCACGGATGAGCCCGTCGCGGGCGATGCGGCCAAGGGTCAGGTACACCTGGCTCGGCCGCGTAACCCACAGCGGCCCGAGTTCAGCCTCGAGGACGGTGCGCAGCTCGTAGCCGTGGGCAGGACCACGGATGAGTAGAGCGGCCAGTGCGTCCGCGAGGCCCAACTCGTCTCCCCTCGGCTCTATAGTCTATCAGAGACTATACACCCCGGAGACCAACCAGGGTGACGAAGGCAATACACCAGGTTGCGGCAAGGCAGATCCGTCAGCTAATCCTCCACCGGTCGAGCGCCCGACCACTCGGGATCGGCTGGTGCAGACCATCGAGGGGAAGCGCGTCGCGCTGCTGTCTTTCGGGGTGCCGGATGATCCGTCTACGGCGCCCCCCCGGGGGGGTCTTTGGACCTCGGTAAGCAAGCGGATCGACACGCTGGCCTGGTACGCATGACGAATGAGACGGAGCGCGGTCCGGACACCGCGGGTTGATGCTCCTGAGCGATGCCCTGCCGAGCGCTGCAGCCCGCGCTCCTCCGGGACCGCCGGTGGCGGCGTCACGACAGCGCGTAGAAGCGAGCACCGTGATGGGGAAGCGGGAGTGCGACTTGACGCCACCGACAATCGGCCGATGCTCATAGGTTGCGCATCGAATGGCGCCCCCGGAGGGAATCGAACCCCCGACGCAGGCCTTAGGACGGCCTCGCTCTATCCGCTGAGCTACGGGGGCGGCGCCGCGTGCAATCCTAACCCGGCCCCTATCATCGGTCCATGCCAGGCCGTCTGACCCTCTACGAGCGCGCCGGCTGCCACCTCTGCGAGGAGGCGGCGTCCGTGCTGGACGCCGCCATCGGTCCTGATGGATACGAACGCGTCGACATCGACGCCGATGACGACCTGGTCGTGCGCTACGGCTTTCGCGTGCCGGTCATCGCGGTCGACGGCGTCGACCGGCTGGAGGCACCGATGACCGCCGGCGACGTGCGAGCCCTGGTCCGCGCTCAGGAGGCGGACGGCTCGACCACGTAGAGCGCCCCGTCCATGGCGGGGTGGACCGTGCAGTTGAAGTAGTACTCGCCGGCGTCCTGCGCCTCGACGTCGTAATCGATGGACTTGTCGGGACCGGTGATGATCTCGCCGCGCATGATCTCGTTGCCCTTCGAGCTGTCGCTGTAGACGGTCACGTCGTGCGGGACCGCCTCCTCGTTGGTGAAGCGAATCGTGAACGCCTCGCCGGCGTTGGCGACCATGCAGGGGGCGCTGAACTGGATGTCCCTGGCCGAGAGAGTGATGACGCCATCGGCGTCCACGCGCGCGCAGTCGGCGGGTGGCTCGGCGCCTGAGGGCAGGGGTGTCATGTCGGCCGAACCGCTGCAGGCAGCCAGGAGCAGGGCGCCGGCGACCAGAACGAGGACGGCGCGTCGAAGACCAGAGGGGATCAAGGGTTACCTCGTGATGGAAGCTGGGGCACGGGGCTGCGGCGCGGGTGGCGCCCGCCGGCAGTCCAATTCTAGGCGAGCGGCGTTCAGGCGTCCCGGACGCGGAAGCTCCCCTTCTCGGTCCGCTCGATGCGCAGCGGCAGGTCCTCGCCGGGATCGTGGCTGAAGTAGCACCACCAGCCCTCGTCAGCTGCCTTCGGCACCAGGGAGCTGCGCATCTCGACGGCGTTGATCGGGTAGTCGTCGTAGGCGCTCGTCCAGCGCACCGGCAGCTGCCAGCGGGTGGGAATCAGGTCGCCGAAGAAGACGGCTCGGTCCTGGGGATCGCCGGCCCGGCCGCCGGTGGCAGCCGTGCCGATCAGGACGGCCTGCGAGCCGCGGGTGTGGCCGCCGACCCGAGTCACCCGCACCCCCTCGACCAGCTCGACCTCGCCAGACACCTCGGCCAGCAGGCCAGCGGCTCGCACCCGATCCAGCTGCTCCGTCTCCATCAGGCCGGCGAGGCGCAGCTCGTCGCCGTGCGCCGCCTCCGACTCCTCGCGCTGCACGACGTAGCGGGCCTTCGGGAAGTTCGGCTTGCCATTGGTGTCGACCATGCCGCCCGCATGGTCGTAGTGGAGGTGGCTCACTACCACGAAGTCGATAGATGCGGGGTCCACGCCCACCGCCTGCAGGGCGGTCACCGGGTCCCCGCCTTCGACGCCCTTGTGATCCCGATCCCTGGCGTCCATGCGCGAACCCGTCCCCGTCTCGACCAGGATGCGCTTACCGCCCGCTTCGATCAGGAGCAGGTTCAGGCGGCAGAGCAGCCGGCCGCGGTCATCGGTCTGGGTGCCCGGGAAGCGGGACCAGAGCGCCTGCGGCACGACGCCGAAGAAGCCGCCGGCATCGGGGCGGAACCATCCGGCGCGGACGATCCGAACGCGGACCCCGCCAGCGAAGGCGCGAGCATCGGACTCGGGAGTGATCTCGTAGAGCGGTTCGGGCACGTCGGCTCCTGCGTTGCGGGTCAGCGGCGGATGCGACCCCGCTCGAAGTCCCGATGGTACAGGCTGGCCGTGGGATCGCGCTGCCCCCGGTATCGGCTGCCGAGGCGTGCATCGCCGTAGGCCACCTCCACCGGCGACGAGAGGCGCTGGAAGCTGATCTGCCCGATCTTCATGCCGTCGTAGAGCGTGATCGGCAGGTTGGCCACGTTCGAGAGCTCCAGCGTCAGGTTTCCGTCCCAGCCCGGATCGACGTAGCCAGCCGTCGAATGGATCAGGAGGCCGAGGCGCCCGAGGCTCGACTTTCCCTCGAGCCGGGCAACCAGGTCGTCCGGAAGGCCCACGCGTTCGAGGGTGGAGCCGAGCACGAACTCTCCGGGATGCAGGATGAAGGGATCGTCATCCTCCACCTCGACGATCTCGGTCAGCTCCGGCTGCTCCTCGCGCACGTCGATGTACGGGTAGCGGTTGTTGCGAAAGACCCGGAACCGCCGATCCAGGTGCAGGTCCACGCTCGAGGGCTGGACCGCCTCCGGCGTGTACGGATCGATCAGGATGCGACCGGCGGCGACCTCCGCCCTGATGTCGCGATCGGAGAGGACCATGCGCGGAGGCTACTCCTCCGTCGCCCCGGCGCGCTGCCGCATCAGCCGGTCGACCTCCCGCTTGAGGGTCGAGATGTCCTCGTACCCCTGGTAGACCGATGCGAAGCGGATGTAGGCGAGCTGGTCGATGTCGCGCAGCGCCTCCGTGGCCAGCTGGCCGATCTCCTTCGAGCTGACCTCCTGCTCGCCGCGGGTCCGGAGGTGGCTCTCGATGTCGTCGACCGCCTCTTCCACGCGGGCCAGGGTCACCGGGCGCTTCTCCAGCGCGCGGAGCAGGCCGGCCGTCAGCTTGCCGCGGTCGAACTCCTGGCGGCTCCCATCGCGCTTCACGACGACCAGCCGCGCGCCTTCCGGGCGCTCGTAGGTCGTGAACCGATGCGCGCAGGCTTCGCACTCGCGACGCCGGCGAATGGTGCTCCCCGACTCAAGGTCCCGCGAGTCGATGACCCGCGTCCCTCCCTGATTGCAGCGTGGACAGCGCACCCGCTCTGCTCCCGTTACGAACTACACCAGCAGTGGTACCGCCATCGATCATACCACAAGATATGGGATTCCTCAGCGTGAGCGTGATCCATCGCGGCGTGTGGCTGCGTACAGCGGACACGACCGGAGTGCCCGACCGGGGTGCCCGGAAAAGACTCAGAACCAGAGGGATGACTCACATGCGTAAATCGTTCGTTACTCTCGGACTGGTCACCCTGCTGACCGCGGCCATCGTGGCGCCGGCCGCCGCAGTGCGGCCGGCCCAGGCAGGCAGCCAGCGACCAACCATCGTCAGCCGCGCCGTCGAGATCAACGCCCAGACCGGCGAGTTCTCCACGCTGCTGGCCCTGGCCACCCAGTACCCCGACATCGTCGAGGCACTGACCGGCAAGCAGCAGCTGACGCTCTTCGCGCCGACGGATCAGGCCTTCAGCGATCTGTTTGCCTTCCTCGGGACCCTGGGCGTCGCAGCCGGGCGACCTGACCGCGGACCAGATCAAGACCGTGCTCCTGTACCACGTGACCGCCGGCCGCTGGTCCGGTGATCGCCTCTCGGGGCAGACCTCGATCGCGATGCTCTCCGGTGAGTCCGCATCGGTGAGCACCGGCGGCGGCATCGCGATCAACGGCGCGAACGTGATCGTTGCCGACCTCCCGGCCAGCAACGGCTTCATCCACGCCATCGACGGAGTACTCGTTCCGCCGAGCATCCTGGCTGCGCTGGGCCTCTAGCCCGCCTCCGCCTGGTCACGGCTACGGGCCGGCCCGATGATGGGCCGGCCCGCTTCGGTTCGCGCGACGCGAAACCTGCCGCCCCGACGGCCGCGGCGATCGGTCGCCGACCTAGGCGCGGTGCAGGCGGGTGGTGACGCTGACCTCCGCCGGCTTCCCCGGCTCCCAGTCGAGCAGCACCGCAACCACCTCGCGCATGCGCAGCTGCGCGTGCACGATGTTCTGGTGGCCGCGCTTCCAGTAGTTGATCGGCTCCTCGTCCTCCAGGGGCCGGTGCGGCAGCCGCGTGATGCCGCATCCACGCTCTGCAGTCACGATGCCTCGCAACGCACGCTCGAGATTCGCCTCGTACTCCATATGGAGCCCGTGCAGCTCCTCGGGAGCCAGCATGTCGCGCAGCTCCTCCGCGGTCGCGTCCAGCTGGTCCTCGTGGGCCTGCAGCAGGATCACCGCCTCGTCCACGTCGACGGCGCGGCGGCGGAGCGCGTCGACCGTCTCTCCAGCCTCCGCCAGCGTCCCGTCGATCCGCGCGGTGCTGTGCGCCAGGTGCTCCCGGTACCTGCGCAAATCTCGGCCGTGGCTGCCGGGACGGTTGGCGCCACGACGCAGGAACGTGATTGGGCCAACCACGACGAGCAGCGTGATCAGTGGTCGAAGCATCTATCCTCCGTCAGGCCTTGCGGCGTTTGATCTCTTCGGTCAGCTTGGGGACGATCTGGAAGAGATCGCCCACCACGAACAGGTCGGCAAACTCGCCGATAGGCGCGTCCGGGTCCTTGTTGATCGCCACCACGTTCTCGGAGCTCTGCATCCCCACGCGATGCTGGATGGCGCCACTGATGCCGACCCCGAGGTAGAGCGCCGGCTTGACGACCTTCCCCGTCTGGCCGATCTGCAGCTGGTAGGGAATCCAGCCGGCGTCGGCCGCCGCCCGGCTGGCGCCGACGGCCCCCCCGAGCGCGTCGGCCAGCTCCTGGAGCGGCTCGAAGCCCTCGGCGCTCCCGACGCCACGACCGCCCGAGACGATCACGGTGGCCTCTTCGAGGTTGACGACGGCAGCCTCGGCCGGGTGCGATTCGACCACGGCCGCCTTGCCGAAGGCGCCCGCATCGGCCGATGCGGCCTTCGGACACCTCGGCCGTGCCGCTGCCCTCCTCGACCGGCGCGAAGGTGTTGGCCAGCACCAGCACCACGGCGGGCTGCGAAGCACCCTCCACCGGTTCCGAGAGCGTGATGACGCTGCCCTGCAGCGTGGCCTGCTCGCTGCGCACCTGTCCGTCCTCGATGCGCACGGCGCGAACCGGTCCGAAGGCCGGCAGGTCGACCAATCCGACCAGCGCAGCCGCGAGGTCGCGCCCGTTCGGCGTTGCCGGCGCCAGCAGGGCCAGCGGCTCAGCCTGCTTGACCGCCGCGGCGAGCGTGGCGGCGTGCGTGATGGCGGGTGCCGTCCCGTCGGCCAGCACGATGGCGCGCGTCGCACCCGCCGCGCCGAGTCCTGCCGCGCCATCCGCGGCGCCCTCGCCGTACGCCAGCGCCACCGCCGCGCCGCCCGACTGGTCGGCCAGCTCGGCAGCGCCGGCGGCGAGTTCAAGGGCGCTGCGCGCCGGCTTGCCCTCGGCGAACTCGGCGAGGAAGAAGATGTCGTTGCTCATCGGTTTCGTCTCTCCTCGCCTAGATCAGCTTCCGCGCGGCGAGCCAGTCGGCGATCTTGGTCGCCGCCTCGTCCGCGCCGAGGTTCTCGAGCCGCTCGGTCGGCGGCTTGGCCTCCGGCGGCCTGGCCTCGAGCATGTGCGTCAGCGCGCCGCCGTGCAGGCTCGCCGCCTCGACCCCGATGTCGGCCAGGGACCACGTCTCGAGGGGCTTGCGCCGCGCCGCCATGATCCCCTTCAGGCTGGCGTAGCGCGGCTCCCCTACCTGGTCGGTGACCGATGCCACCACCGGCAGCGGGGCCTCGATGATGTCGAAACCCGAGGCGGAGAGGCGCCGGATGCGCGCCACGCCATCGGCCAGCATGAGCTCCGCACCGTAGGAGAGCAGCGGTAGCCCGCGCATGGCAGCCACGGCGCCCGGCACCAGCGAGCCGCGCGCGTCGTCCGAGGCCATCCCCATCAACGCCACGTCCGGCGCCAGCTTGTCGAGCGCGGCACTCAGCACCTTCGCCGTGCTCCACTCGTCGGCCCCCACCAGCGCGTCGTCGGTCACGAGGTAGGCCTCGTCGCCGCCCATGGCCAGCGCGCGGCGCAGCGCCTCCGCGGCCGATTCCGGCCCCATCGAGAGGTAGACGACGCTCTCCGCCGCGCCGCTCTCGGCAAGCTTGAGCGCCATCTCGACGGCGTACTCGTCGAGCGGGTTGATGACCGACTCGGCCGATGCCCGGTCGAGCCGCAGGTCGTCGGTGTACCGCTTCTCGGCGGTCGTGGCCGGGACCTGCTTGATGCAGACGGCGATCTTCACGCTCCGGTCTCTCTCCTCTCCTTCGGTCGGCCCCCGATGCCGGCACGCTGCAGGAGCTGCCGCGCGACGACGAGGCGCTGAACCTGCTGCGTCCCCTCGTAGAGCTGCGTGATCTTTGCGTCACGCATCATCCGCTCCACCGGGTACTCGTTGATATAGCCGTATCCGCCCAGTATCTGGACGGCATCGGTCGTGACGCGCATCGCCGTGTCACCGGCGATCAGCTTGGCGCTGCTGGTCCAGTACGGCAGGTCCGATGCCAGCGCATCCACCCGTGCGGCGGCGGCGTAGGTCAGCTGGCGGGCTGCCTCGGTCTGGGCGGCCATGTCGGCCAGCATGAACTGGATCCCCTGGAAGTCGACGACCCGCTGGCCGAACTGCTGGCGGTCCGCCGCGTACCTCGCCGCCTCGTCGAGGGCGCCCTGGGCGATCCCGACCGCCTGCGCGGCGATGCTCAGCCGCGAGCGGTCGAGGGTGGCCATCGCGATCTTGAACCCCTCGCCGTCGTCGCCCAGGCGGTTCTCGGCCGGGACGCGCACGTCGTCGAAGGTGAGCTCCGCCGTCGGCGAGCCACGGATTCCCATCTTGTGCTCGACGCGAGGCGCAGCGAAGCCGGGCGTGTCGGTCTCCATGACGAAGGCGCTCATCCCCTTGCGACCGCCCGCGGCCGGGTCGGTCAGGGCGAAGACGGTCAGCAGGTTGGCCACGCTGCCGTGGGTGATGAAGCGCTTGCTGCCGTTCAGGACGTAGTGGTCACCGTCGCGCAGCGCCCGCATCCGATTGGCCGAAACATCGCTGCCTGCCGCCGCCTCCGTCAGGGCGAAGGCGATCAGCCACTCGCCGGAGGCGAGCCGCGGGAGGTATCGGTCCTTCTGCTCCTCGCTCCCGGCCAGGATGAGGGGCAGGGCGCCCAGCTTCTGGACGATGGGGATGAGGCTGGTCGTCGCATCGGCGCGGGCGATCTCCTCCACCAGGATGGCCTGCCCGATGCCGTCGAGGGCGGTCCCGCCGTGGCGTTCCTCGAAGCAGGTGCCCAGCAGGTCCTGCCTGGCCAGCAGCTCCTTGAGGTCCCAGGGAAACTCCCCCGCCTGGTCGATCTCGGCGGCGCGTGGCGCGATGCGCTCCTCGGCGAGCTCGCGCACCACCGCGCGCAGCTCGTCGTGCTCGTCGGTCAGGCGGTAGGTCACGCGGAGAAGGATAGCGGCTCCATGGGCCCTACTCGATCGGCCCCTGGACCTCCACCCCGCCGTCGCTCACGCGTGCCCGGTAGTGCACCTGCCGGCTCGTGGCCGGACCGTGCCGCACGCGACCATCGGCCAGGCGGAAGACGGAGCCGTGCAGCGGGCACACGATGCCGTCTCCGTCGAGGTGTCCCTTCGAGAGCGACGCGCCGGCGTGCGAGCAGGTGTCCTTCAGCGCGTAGGCCACGTCGCCGCGGCGCACGAGCACGAGCGCGGTGGAGCCGAGCATGGCCCGCGTGGGGGTCTCCTCCGGCACCTCGTCGCGCCCGGCGACCCGCGTGAACTCCTTCGCGCGCTTCCCGCTCGAGAAGGCGTTGTGGTTCACCGCGGTGCCGAACCTGAAGACGACGTGCCCACCGATGAAGGCACCGGTGGAGAGGACGGCGTAGCCGGCCAGCAGCGAGACGGCGAGCAGCCCGGGCAGCTCGAACGCGGCGGCGAAGAAGGCGACGAAGATCCCGAGGCTGCCGACGATGTTGGTCAGCCCATGCAGGCCGGCCACGTTCTGCTCATCGCCGAACGTGTCCTTGAAGTCCGTCAGACCGCTCGCCATGGCCGCCAGGGCGGCGAGGCTGGTGAGCGCGAGGATCCAGGCCAGGGGAAGATAGAGGCCATCGATCCCGAACCAGCTCAGCACGAGGAGCAGGACCGAGGCTGTCGCGCCGCCCACCACCACGTCGGTGATGAGTGGGTGCAGTGGATGCCCCAGCCACGTACCGTGCAGCAGGTCGGCCAGGAGCTTGCCGGGCCGGCCCAGGCCGCCGTAGATGGCGTTCATGGCGCCGGCGATCCCCCGCGAGAGTCCGGCGAGCGGCCTCGCCACCCGTTCGAGCATGTCGTCTCCCACTACCTGCCTGTTGGGATAGCAGTATCCCCGGCCCAGGCAAGCCGAGGTCCGCGAATCGTCAGCCGGCGACCTCGGCGGCGAAGTCGCGGAAGACCGCGACGTGGCGTTCGATCTCGCCGTCGTCATGCTGCACGGAGAGCGTCCACTGGTCGTCGGGACCAGGTGGCAGCAGGATGCCTCGATTGGCGAGGTAGAAGAAGCTCGCTTCCCACAGCTCGCCGTCCAGGCCGATGAAGTCGCGGTAGTTCGTGACACGCTGGGGCGTGAACATCACGCAGCCCTTCGGACCGACGTTGATGGCGTAGCCCGGCAGCTCGTACTCGTCGAGCACTTCCTGGCAGCCGGCAGTCAGTCGATCGGCCATCGCCTGCAGCCTCGGGTAGGCATCACGCGTGAGGACCTTGGTGAGCGTCACCAGGCCGGCCGCCATGGAGAGCGGATTCCCGTTGAAGGTGCCCAGGTGGGCGACGCGCGTTGCGCCGCCGGCGAGCGTGGAGTGCTCGATCCCGGCGCCCGGAGCGTCACGCTCGGGCACCTTCTCGATCGAGCGCATCACCTCCTCACGCCCGCAGAAGGCGCCGATGGGGATCCCGCCGCCGATGCTCTTGGCCAGGCAGGCGAGGTCTGGCTGCACCCCGAAGTACTCCGTCGCGCCGCCGTGGGCGATCACGACGCCGGTCTTGACCTCGTCGAAGATGAGGACGGCACCGTGCTGGGTGGCGAGCTCGCGCAGGCGCTCCAGGAAGCCCGGCAGCGGCGGGACGACGCCGATGTTGAACTGCACCGGTTCGACGATGATCGCCGCGATCTGCCCCTCGTGCGCCTCGAGGATTCGCGCCAGGATCTCAGGCTCGTTGAACGGCGCGATCACCGTCTCCGCGATCCGGCTGCGCGGCATGCCGGCCGTTGCGGGCACGCTCGTCGGCTGCTCCACCGGCCCCATCACCTCGCGTGGCGGCTGGATGCTCACCAGGACGTCGTCGTGGTGGCCGTGGTAGCCACCCTCGAACTTGATGATCTTCTCTCGGCCGGTGAACCCGCGGGCGACCCGGATGGCGTCCATGGTGGCCTCTGTGCCGGAGTTGCTGAAACGGACCAGGTCGGCGTTGAACCGCTCCTTGAGCTCCTCGGCCAGGAGGATCCCGTCCTCGACCGGGAACGTGTAGCAGGTTCCGTTCGCGACGCGTCGCCCCAGCTCCTCGGCCAGCAGGGGGTGGGAGTGGCCGGCAGCCAGCACCCCGAAGGCCATGTCGAAATCGATGTACTCGTTGCCGTCCACGTCCCAGATGCGCGACCCGCGGGCATCGGTCATGAAGAGCGGATAGGGGTCGTAGGTCTGGAACGAGCTGGCCACCCCCAGCGGCAGCGACTTCCGCGCGCGCGCATGCAGCTCCGCGCTGCGGGGGGTCCGGCGACGATAGTCGGCCTCCTCCCGCTCACCGATCTGCCTGACCCGGTCGCGGTTCACCTCGCGACGCTGCACGACGGTCACTGCATGCCTCCTACCTGGTACCCCAGCGGTAGCTCTCCTTGACGAATCGCAGCTCGACCATCGTCTCGCTGCCGCGCACGCCGTCGATGCGCGCCAGCTCATCGGCCAGCACGCGCAGCAGGTGCTCGTTGTCCTCGCACACGACCTCGCAGATCATGTCGTAGCGCCCCGCCGTGATGACCACGTAGGTCACCTCCTCCAGTGCGGCGACGGCCTCGGCGACCGCGTCGAGCCTGCTGGCATCGACATGGAGGCCGATGAACGCCGGCTGCCCGAAGCCCATTGCGAGCGGGTCCGTCACGCCGACGACCTGCACCACGCCCCGGTTCATGAGCCGTTCCGCGCGCTGGCGGACGGTCGCCTCCGGGACCTTCAGCTCGCGGCCGATCTGGGCGAAGGGACGGCGCCCGTCCATCTGGAGCGCCTTGATGATCGCCTTGTCCAGGTCGTCGAGCAGTGGGCGCCTGCCGGTGGAGCCGAAGGATCGGAGAGCCATTGCCGGATCGTAGGCCGACGGCCAACTCCGGTCAACTTTCCGCAACAAGCGGCCGCCTGAGCCGCGGAATCCGGAGGATTACGCGCTATCCGTGGCTGACGGCCAGGGGCAGCGGCTCGAGGATAGCCAGGCAACCCATCGGCCGATACATCTGCAAAATCTCGCCTTGACTCGCGCTCGGGCCCGGACTGGGTCGATCTATGAGTACGGCTCGAGCCTGCGGCCGGGCCAAAGGTGCAGTCGGGGAACGGCCTGCACCGATAGAACGTTCAGGCTGCTACCGGACGGCGTGCTCGGGCACGAATCGCGATATCTATCGTCACAGCCAGCCGCGACCCGCGGCAGCGGGATCGGGTCTGCTACTCGCCAGTCTCGGACGACGGCTGGCCGGCGCCCGGCGGGGCGTGGAACGCACCGGTCGCGTCGGCCAGCAGCTCGGCAACGTCGCGGACCTCCACATCGGTTGCCTCGAGATCGTCGGCGCCGTCACGCAGCATGACAAGGCAGAAGGGGCAGGCGGTCGCGATTGCGTCGGGCAGCTTGTCGAGCGCCTGCTCCACGCGACGATGGTTGATCCGCTGCCCCTCGTGCTCTTCCATCCACATCCGTGCCCCGCCGGCGCCGCAGCACATGCCCTTGCGGTGATGCAGGTCCATCTCGACCACCGTCTGGCCGGGAACGGCGTCGACCACGCGGCGGCCCGGCTCGTAGATCCCGTTGTAGCGCCCCAGGTAGCAGGCATCGTGGTAGGCGACCACTGCGTCGTGGTGCTCGTTCGGCTTGAGGCGGCCATCGGCCACCAGCTGGTCGAGCAGCTGGCTGTGGTGGATGACGCGGATGCCCGACAGGCCGAACTGCGGGTACTCGTTGGCGATGGTGTTGAAGCAGTGCGGGCAGCTGGCCACGATGGTGCGGACGCCGTGCTCGTCGTGCGCTGCGCCCAGGGTCGCCACGTTCTCCTCGGCCAACATCTGGAAGAGGTACTCGTTGCCGGCGCGTCGAGCCGGGTCGCCGGTGCACGTCTCCTGCGCTCCGAGCACCGCGAACGGGACCTCCGCCTGCTTCAGGAGCGCCGCCATCGCCCGCACCACCTTGCGGTTGCGGTCGTCGAAGGCACCTGCGCAGCCGACCCAGTAGAGGACGCCGTCGCGTCCCATGGTCTCGGCATCCGGCGCCGACCCATCGGTCCCGCCGAGGAGGGGAACCTCCAGGCCCTTGGCCCAGTCCATGCGCGCGCTCCTGGGCTGGCCCCAGGGATTGCCGGCCGTCTCCATCTGGCGGAACGCAACGTTCAGCTCCTTGGGGAAGCTCGATTCCTCGAGCACCAGGTTGCGACGGATCTCGACGATGCTGTCGACGTGCTCGATGAGGACCGGGCACCCCTCCACGCACCAGCCGCAGGTGGTGCACTGCCAGACCGCCTCCTCCGGGATGGCGTTGTCGACCAGCGGGAGGGCGAGGGCCTCGGAGGCGCGTTCACGGGCGAGCGCCAGGCTGGCATCCGCGGCTTCGCCGCCGCCCGCGGCGCCGCCCTTGGCCGCGCGCTGCGCGCCCGCCGCCGCCGCCAGTGCCGTCTCCGCGACGGAGATCTGGTCGCGCAGCCCCTCCATGAAATGCTTGGGACTGAGCGTCTTGCCGGTCATCGAGGCGGGACAGAACTCCATGCAGCGACCGCACTCGGTGCAGGCCATGCCGTCGAGCAGGTGACGCCAGGTGAGGTCCTTGAGCGTCTTGGCCCCGAAGGTCGGCTCCTCGCCGTCCACGGGCTCCAGTTCCAGGTCCATCTTGCGCAGGGCGCCGCGCGGCTGCAGATTGCGGAAGTAGACGTTGGGCTCACTGGTCAGGATGTGCAGGTGCTTGCTGTACGGCAGGTACGTGCCAAAGGCGAGCACCACCACGATGTGCGCCCAGGCAAAGACCCCGAACCAGGCAGCGGCGGCGTCTGGGCCGATGGGCTGCAGCACGTTGGCCAGCGGGGTGGCCAGCAGCGCCCAGTCACGTGCCGGGTCATCGGGGAATGCGACGAACCGCATCGCGTCGCCGAGCAGCTCGGTCACGACCACGGCCACGATCAGCACCAGGATCCTGAACGCGTCGACGCTGAGGGCCAGTCGGGTCGGCCGCAGGACGATGCGCCGGTAGGCCGCGAAGGCAACGGCCGCGAGCACCAGGGCGAGGAAGAGGTTTGCCACCGCGACCGCCAGTGACCACACGACGCCATCGAACGGCCAGGCGAGGATCGCCTCCACCAGCCCGTTGGTGAGGTAGTTGCCGGTCGTCACCAGCAGCGAGAGGAAGCCCCAGAAGATGAAGGCGTGCATGAGCCCGGGGACCGGGTCCTGCAGGAGCCGTTTCTGGCCGATGACGTAGACCGCGACGCTCCAGATGCGTCGCATCGGCTGGTCGAACCGGTCCTCCGGTCGGCCGGCACGTAGCACCGCCCAGTGCCAGCGGGCACGGCGCCAGAAGAGGTATCCCGCCACAGCGAGCGGGACGATGATGAGGAAGTAAAGGGGGATGCTCACTTCCATACGCCCCCCATCCTAGCGGGGCGGCCGAGGTCGGCGGTGTGGATGTACGGCGAGGCCACCAGGTCCTAGTGGTCGCCGCCGGCGAGCTGCTCAACCGCGTGGCGCAGGACGGGAAGAAGCGCCTCGAGCGACTCGCGCGCACCTCCCGGCGAGCCAGGAAGGTTGACGATCAACGTCCGACCGTGGGCGCCGACCACGCCGCGCGAGAGGGCCGCCATGGGCGTCGAGGCCAGCCCGGTCATCCGCATGAGCTCGGCCATCCCGGGGATCTCGCGGTCGACCACGCGACGCGTGGCGGCGGGCGTCACGTCGCCGGGCGTCAGCCCCGTGCCGCCGGTGGTCAGGACCAGCCGGTATCCGGCATCGGCAGCATCGACAAGGGCGCTGGCAATCCCCGCCTCGTCGTCCGCCAGCACCGTGGGCCGTGGCTCGGGATCCCAGCCGGCATCCTGCAGCGCACGGACTAGCGCCGGACCGGAGGCGTCCTCCCGCTTCCCCGCAGCCGAACGGGTCGAACAGGTGATCACCAGCGCTTCGTGTGCGGCGGCGGCACGTGGCCGCGCCGTGCTCGCCGCATGCGCCGCGCGCGACCAGCTGCCGCTTCGCCCACCGGCCTTCTCCAGCAGCTCGACCCGCTCGATCACGATGTCCCGCTGCAGCGCCTTGGCCATGTCATACAGCGTGAGGGCGGCGACGCTCGCCGCCGTCAGCGCCTCCATCTCCACCCCGGTCCGGGCGGTGGCGCGGGCCTCCGCCTCGATGCGAACAGTGCCGGACGCGGTGTCCGACGTGAGCTGGACGTCGACCGTGTCCAGCGCGAGCGGGTGGCAGAGCGGAACGAGGTCGGCCGTGCGCTTGGCCCCGGCGATCCCCGCCAGGCGCGCCACGCCGAACGCGTCGCCCTTCGGGCCACCGGCATCCAGCAGGGCGGCAAGCACGTCTGGACGCATGCGGACCGTGGCGGCGGCCCGTGCACGCCGCGCGGTGACCGGCTTGCCGCCCACGTCAACCATGCGGGCGGCGCCCTGTTCGTCGAGGTGACTGGGCCGTTCACTCATGCCAGCCCTCCGGTGACGAGCACATCGTAGGTCTTGCCCGGTTCGGCGGCCGCCTCGCCCTCCGGCACGATCAGCAGACCGTTGGCCGCCGCGAGCGGGCGGACCTGGTTCGAGCCCTGGCCGCCGGTCGCCTGTGCCGCGAAACCACCACGCCCGTTCGGCCCGATGCGAACCCGAAGGTAGGCCCGCCGCGCCGGGTCCTTTTCGATCCGTTCGATGGGAGTCGCGGGCAGCACGAGGCGACCGTTCCCGCCGAGGTCGAGCATGGCGCGGATCAGCGGCCGCACGAAGAGCTCGAAGGTGACGAGTGCGCTGACCGGGTTCCCGGGCAGGCCGATGACCGGCCGCGCCGGGTCACCAACGTGCCCAAATGCGAGCGGCTTCCCCGGCTGCACGCGGATGCGCCAGAAGTCGAGAGATCCGTTGCGCTCGATCACGGTCCGAACGTGGTCGTGGCGCCCCACCGAGACGCCGCCGCTGGCGACGACGAGGTCGGCGGTCGGCAGTGCCCCGAGCAGGATGCGCGTGATCTCGGCCTCGTCGTCAGGAGCCAGCGGCAGGACCGTCGGATCGCCGCCGGCCTCTCGGACCGCCGCTGCCAGCGCCGCCGAGTTGGCATCGTGGATCTGGCCGGGGCCGAGCGGCTCGCCCGGAAGCCGCAGCTCGTCGCCGGTCGACAGGATCGCCACGCGCGGAGGTCGATGGACCTCCACGTCGCCGAAGCCGAGGGATGCGAGGACGGCCACCGAGGCGGCCGAGAGCGGCTCATCGGGAAGCTCCACCTCGTCACCGGCCGCGGTGTCGCCCCCCGCCTCGCGCACGTGGGCCCTTCGAGCGACCTGCGGGACCGTCACGAGACCATCGGCTTCGGTCACCACCTCGATCGGCACGACGGCGTCCGCGCCCGGCGGAAGGGGCGCCCCCGTCATGATCCGCACCGCGGTACCCGGCTCGAGGCGGACGTCGCGGAAGCCGCCGGCTCGCGCCTCCCCCACCGCATGCAGGGTTCCGGGCGTGTCGCCGGCACGAAGGGCGAAGCCGTCCATGGCGGAGTTCGTGAACGGCGGCACGTCGACCACGGCCGTGAAGCGGCGCACGACCGGCACGCGCTGAGCGGCGCGCCCGAGCGGGACCACTTCCCCGCTGGTCGGCCGCGCGCCGGCCAGGATGGCCTCATGCGCCTCCTCCACCGAGCGCACGCTAGAGGCCCAGTTTCATGCGGGTGTCGACCAGCCGCAGGATGCCGGCGCGCGTCAGCAGGCCCAGGACGTCGCGACCGTTCTCATCGACGACCGGCAGCTGGTTGACCTCGCGCTGCTGGAGCAGGTTGAGCGACGGCTCCAGTTCATCGTCGGGCCTGACAGTGGCCAGGTCGGCGTAGCGGGTCATGATGTCGGTGACGCGCGCCGCTGGCCAGTCATCCCGGGGTACGCGGCGGATGTCCGAGAGGGTGACGATGCCCGCCAGGCCACCATCGGCATGCCGGACCAGGAATGAGCGTCCCTCGCCCCGCATGAGCCGCTCGTTGACCAGGTCCGCCACGGTCTCGTTCGGCGCGACGGACAGGGGGTCGGGCTCCATCACGTCGCGCACGGTGACGCCGCGCAGGGAGCGCTGCAGGCTCGACTGCTGCACCGTCGCCTCAGCCGCAGTGGCGATGAACCAGCCGATCAGCGCCAGCCAGATGCCGCCCAGCAGGATCCCCTGGAACGCCATGACGGCCCCCACGCCGATCAGGAGGTAGCCGACCAGGCGGCCCACCGCCGCCGCGTTGCGCGTCGCCAGGTCCGGATCGCCACGCACCTTCCAGAGCAGCGCGCGAAGCATCCTCCCGCCGTCCATCGGCCAGCCCGGCAGCAGGTTGAACACGCCCAGGCTGAGGTTGATGACCGCCAGCCAGCCGATGAGGGCGACCACCTGCTCCTGTGGCCAGACGTAGCCGACCCCGACCAGCGCGGCACCGATGACGAGGCTGCTCAGCGGACCGGCGAAGGCGATCAGCGCCTCCTGCCCGGGGGTACGCGCCTCGCCCTCGAGGGAGGCGGCGCCACCGAAGACGAACAGGGTGATGTCATGCACCTCGATCCCGTAGCGGCGTGCAACGAGTGCATGCGAGAGCTCATGTGCCAGGACCGATGCGAAGAAGAGGATCGCAACGCCGGCCGCGACCAGCCAGTAGAGCGCGGGCTCCCAGCCGCCGAAGCGATCGGGCAGATCGCCGACCGCCAGCGAGTACGTGATCAGGAACGCGATCACCAGCCACGACGGGTGCAGGCCGATACGCACCCCTGCGATGCTGCCGATCGAGAACGAGCCGCGCCCCATCTGTCGAGTGTAGCCGAGCCTCAGCGCCCGTCGGCCGCGGCGGCCAGGTCGCGACGTCCGAGCAGGGCGACCAGCAGGGCGCTGAGCACGATGGCGCCGCCCGCCACGAGCGCGATCTCGAACCAGAACGGCTCCGGGAAGAAGCGCAGCAGGTTGGAGTCGGGCCCGAACTGCCATGTGCCTGCCCTGAAGAAGATGGCGTGGAAGGCAGCGAATGCCTGATCGAACGCGAGCGCGAAGAAGATGGCCAGCACGATCGCCAGCGCTGCCAGCCCGGCCGCTGCCAGGAGCAGGAGCATTCCGCGCCGCGCGTGCTCGTGCCGCAGGCGCCTGCCCAGCCAGAGGGCCAGGACGAGCGCCAGGACGTCGACAGCGATGAGCGCACGGACGACAGCGCCGACATCCTGCATGTGGCTCCGTTCCGCGGCATCCAGGACCGGCTCGTCGTCGCGGATGCTCATGGTGAAGTCGCCGGCGAAGAGCAGGTCGCCGAGCATCGCCGTGGTGGCGGCATCCGCCCTTGCCCTATCCGTTCCGAGACGCTCCGCGACGTCGTGGCGCGCCTGCATCGCGTGCACGATGGGCGGCGCGAAGAGGAGCAGCGGTCCGGTGAGCAGGATGGCGAAGGCCACGCTCAAGCCGAAGATGAAGCCGATGACCGGGCTGGCGCGCTGCGTCATTGCGTCCTGCGCAGGCGGCGCAGGTCAGAGCACCCGGCCGGGAAGGCGGCTGGCCCCGACGATCATCGAGAGGATCCAGCCCACGATGGCCACCACCACGGCCCCGAGGAGCGCGGCCCAGAAGTCCGCCACGCTGAATCCAAGCTGCAGCTGCTCGCTGATCGCGCCCACCAGCAGCAGCATCAGGGCATTGATGACCAGCAGGAAGAGTCCCAGGGTCATGATGCTGATCGGGAATGTCAGGATGCGCAGGATGGGCCGCACATAGCTGTTGACCAGGCTGAAGGCGACCGCGACGAGGAGGAACTTCCACCAGTCCTCACCCGCGGTGAAGTCGAGTCCAGGCACGATCAGCACGGCGACGTAGAGCGCACCGGCATTGACCAGGATCTGCAGCAACCTGTCCATCGCGGGGTAGCGTAGCGGATGCAGTCCAGCCCTTGCTCGCCCGTCAGGCCGGCAGGCGGCGACCACGCACCCACGCTGCCTCGACCATGTTCGGGTGGGGCCGGAAGATGAGCCGGCTCATCAGCTCTTCCGGTGCGTCCGGTGCGGGCGTGCCGGGCAGTGGAGAGGTCGTCCGCGGGTCGAGCAGGATGAGGTCGGCCTCCTTGCCGACCTCTACCGAACCGATGCGATCGGCCTGGCGCAGCGCGCGGGCACCCTCCAGCGTTCCGAGGCGCAGCCAGTCGAGCGGCCGCAGCCCGTCCGCTTCGTCGACCTCGCCGGCGAGGACCAGGACGCGCTGCGTGACCGCCGCCGCCCGCATGACGCTGAAGAGCGAGAGCTCGGGGCCGGCGGCGAGGTCCGACCCGAGGCCGACCCGGATCCCGGCGGCCTCGTAAGCAGCGGCCGGCATCAGCCCGCTCGACAGGAACAGGTTCGATGACGGACAGTGCGCCACCGAAGCCCCGGACGCCGCCAGCCGTGACACCTCGGATGGCGAGAGGTGGATGGCATGGGCCAGGATGGCGCGATCGGTCAGGCCACCGCACTGCTCGTAGACGTCGAGATAGTCGCGCGCGCCAGGGAAGAGGCGGCGTACCTCGTGGATCTCATCGGCGTCCTCAGACACGTGGGTCTGCCAGTAGGCGCCGTAGTGGTCAGCCAGGCGGGCGGACTCGCGCAGGATCGCATCGGTGCAGGAGACGGCGAAGCGCGGAGTGAAGGCGTACCGCAGCCGGCCGTCGTCGCGGCCGTGCCAGCGTTCGCACAGCTCCGCCGACTGTCGGAGGCTGGTCTCCAGGATCTCGTCGCTGCCGATGCGGTCGTCGTAGGTAATGCGGTCCATCATGACCTTGCCGATCACCGCCCGGATGCCGTGCGTCTCGGCGGCGGCGAAGCAGGCATCCGTGCTGTCCGCCCAGAGGGCGGCATAGGCGACCATCGTCGTCGTCCCCGCTCGCGCGAGCTCGCGCAGCGCCAGCGGCAGCTCGGCCTCGGCGGTCTGCCGGTCGAAGGCGCGCTCCAGCGGAAAGATGTAACGCTCCAGCCACTCCAGGAGCGGCAACCCCGACCCGAGGCCGGCGTTGGGGATCTGCGGAAGGTGCACGTGGAGATCGACCATGCCAGGCAGCACGATCAGCGGGCGAAGGTCGTGCGCCGCCGTGTCGGCGTCTCCATCGATCCATGGCTCGACCGCCGTGATGCGGCCGGCGGCGTCGACCTCGAGACGGGCGTCGGGCAGGTGCAGGAAGCCGCCGGCGTCGAGCGGCGTCAGGAGCCGGGCGCGCAACGTGAACGGGGGCCCCTCCGGCAGCCCGTGTTCCTCGACTGACGTCACAATCGCCGCAGCCGGAGCGCCACGCCGATGGTGGCCAGCCCCACGCTGAACGCCACCGTGTTGGGCACGATGAGCGCCCAGTTCGGGAGCGCGATGCCGTAGGCCATCCAGAGCAGGAAGCCGACCTCGAGCACCGCCAGGTACGCGATCGACACGTCGGTCGACGAGCGCGTCACGAACATTCGGCGCATCTGAAGCAGCGGCGAGACGGCCATCAACACGCCGTAGGACGCAGCGATCGGAGCGAGGGCATCTGCCATGCCCGCGTATCCTACCTAGGCGTCAGCTCCTCGGTCGCGAGCGGCGCCGGCTGGCTACCCGTCGAGAAGGTCAGGTGCCGCGCTGCTGGGCGAACGACGCGCGAACCGTCGCCGCGACGTGCCGGATGTCAGCGATCCGCTGTTCAACTCGCCGCTCGTGCACGCGCTCGCCGAGGCGCAGCCAGTACAGGACGCCGGTCGCCATGAGGGCGATCAGCAAGAGTGCACCGAGAAATGCGTCAGGCATGGAGCCAGTTCAGCACGGCTCGCGGGTCGCGTGGATCACCCGTTCGTACCCTGACCCGCTCGCCACTCGTGCTCGAGCATCGCGTAGACGACTTCATCGGTCCATTCACCACGAATCAGCTCGTTCTCGCGGAAACGCGCCTCGAGCCGCATGCCGAGATGCTCCATCACACGGATCGATGCAGCGTTGCGCGCGTCCGCGCTGGCCACGATGCGGTGCAGGCCCATCACCGCGAAGCCGAGCCGCAGCATCTCGCGAGCCGCCTCGGTCGCATAGCCGTGCCCCTGATGATCAGGGTGGGTAACGTAGCCGATCTCGCCGGTCCGGTGCTCCACGCTGTGCCGCCAGAGGCTGAAGTCGCCGATGACGGTCCCGCTCTCGGGCATCGTCCCTGCCAGGCGCAGCCCCACATCGATGGCCGTCATCGTCTTGAGCTTGGACAGGACGATGGCCACCTCAGCCCGCGATCGGGGCACCCACGGGAGGTAACGCGTGACGTCCTCCCTGCTCTGCATGGCATACACGGCGTCCAGATCGCCATCTTCGAAGGGTCGGAGCAGGAGCCGATCCGTCCGCAGCGGGAAGTCTGGTTGGAGCATGGGCGGATGGTAGTCCGCGCGGCCTTCGCCCGAGATGCCGCGGAACAAGTGACGTTCGGACCTGTTCAGCCGCCGGGGCGGCGCGCCAGGCTGGGCAGATGACGGGTCGCAGGGAGGCTAGGACCATGACACGCGTGCTGGTGGTGCACCACGATATCGACGTCGCCGACATCGAGGTCGACGAGCTGCGCCGAGCAGGCTACGAGGTCGACCAGTGCGCCGGGCCGGTCGGCACCGATGCCTGCCCGGTCCTGCACGGTGAGCCGTGCTGGCAGGTGGACGAGGCAGACGTGCTCGTCTACGACATGTGGGCATCCGGCGACGGGCACCGGGAGCTGATCGAGGACATCCGCGACATCCACCCCGACAAGCCGGTGGTCGTCACCTCGCCAGGCCTCATGCTCGACTGGGTGGAGACCGATGGTGCACACGGGGTCACGCCCGTCCTCGGCGGACCGACGCGCAAGGAGCTCGTGGCGGCCGTGGAAGAGGCCGTCAGCAGCGCGAGCGAGCGGAAGGAGCAGGTCAGCCGACCTTCGCGCCACGGACACGAATTGGGAAGCATTCCCCGCTGGTAGCGGAAGCGGGGCCAGTTTCCCTGCGCGCGGCTAGCGCCGCAGGACGTCGAGCCGACGGCGGTACTCCTCCTCGTCGATCTCGCCGGCCGCGTAGCGTCGGCGCAGGATCTCCTCGGCAGAGTCGCCGCCGCCCCACTGTGGCGGCTGGCTCGGCCCGCCGCGGTTGAGCAGGCGGACCAGCAGGACCACGCCCAGCACCAGCAGCAGCAGCCAGAGCAGCATCGGGAGCAGGGCGACGAAGAACATGCCGCCGTCAATCCAGTGGAACGTCATGCCCAGACTCTGCGCGGCCCCGCCTGATTGCGCCAGTGCCGAACCGCCTGCCGGGCGGGCGCTCGTGTCAGCAGACCTCAGACGGTCGACTGGCCAGTCCGGCGGATGCGCCGGCAGAGCAGAAAGGTGGAGCCCGCCACCACCAGCGGCACGACCACGACCGCGACCCGCAGCAGGTCCCGGACGGTTTCGACGTGCGCGGCCAGCAACACCGCGATCACATCGGTGCTGCCGGCCACGGTGAGCACGAGGAAGAACGCGATGAAGCCCGCGCCGAGCGCGGTCCGGCCGGGCCGGAAGGCGGGACGGTCGAGGACATGATGGATCCGGCGGTCGCCGCTGATCCGCTGCTCGAGAAATGGGTAGAGGTACAGGCCAGCAAGGATGATCAGGCCCAGGAGGGCGCCGCCGAAGAACGGATTCGGGATGGTGACCCCGAGGAGCGTCGGCTCCCACGACGGGAACAGGCGGAGTGCGCCCTCCAGCCAGCCGACGTACCAATCCGGCTGCGAACCGGCGCTCACCGCGGCAGGATCGTAGGGGCCGTACAGCCACACCGGGTTGATCTGCAGGAGCGCTCCCATGCCGACCAGCAACCCGGAGACCAGGAGGAAGAAGCCCACCGACTTCGTCGCGTACACGGGCCAGAGGCGAGTCCCCACGACCGTGCGTACGTTTCGCCCCGGGCCGGGATAGTTCGTGTGCTTCTGTCGCCAGATGATCGCCAGGTGCAGCAGGAGCAGCAGCGTGATTAGCGCCGGCAGGACCATCACGTGGATCGACGTGAGCCGTGGGATCACGGCCGGGTTCGGCACCGGACCGCCGAACACGATGAAGGCGAGCCATGGCCCGAGGAACGGAATGGAGAGCAGCACCGAGTAGCCGATCGCCAGCCCGGTTCCGGACAGGAGGTCATCGGCCAGTGAATAGCCGGTGAACCCGCTGAAGACCGCGAGGATGAGGAGGGTGACGCCGATCATCCAGTTCAGCTGGCGCGGCCTGCGGAAGGCACCGGTGAAGAAGACGCGGGCAAGGTGGGCGGCAATGGCGGCCACGAACACCAGTGCCGCCCAGTGGTGAACCTGGCGAATGAGGAGTCCGGCCTGGACGTCGAAGCTGATCCGCACCACCGAGGCATACGCCTCGGACATCGGGACGCCGCGCAGCGGAGCATAGGCTCCGTCGTAGGACGCCGCGCCGGACCCCGCGTGGAAGAAGAAGGTCAGGTAGATCCCCGAGAGCACCAGGACGATGAAGGCGTAGAGGGCGGTCTCGCCGAGCATGAACGACCAGTGGTCCGGGAACACCTTGCGCAGGAACTGGCGCTGCGCGAGATTGGCCAGACCCAGCTGGTCGTCGACCCAATGCGCGACACGCAGCGCCATGGCTCAGTCGCTCCGCATGTTCCAGAAGCCCGGGCCAACGGGCGTGGCGTAATCGTCCTGGGCGACCAGGTAGCCTTCGTCGTCGACCTCGATCGGGAGCTGTGGCAGGGGGCGCGCAGCCGGACCGGAAGTCGGGACTGCGCCTCGAAGGACGTCGAACGTGGACTGGTGGCACGGGCAGAGCAGGAGGTTCTCCTCCTCCTGGTAAAGGCCAACAGGGCAACCCGCATGCGTGCAGACCTTCGAGTACGCGACGCTGCCGTTGACGGCCCAGGAGGCACGCTCCGGCGGAAGGGCGAGCTGGTCGGGGCGGACCCGGATCAGCAACGTCTGTGCGTCCGCCTCTCCGACGTGGGCCTCCGGGTAGACCGTTGCCACCGTGCCGACCCGCACCTCCTCGGCCTTCAGGGGCGTTCCCTCGCTCGTGACGAGGCGCGAGCCACGCTGCCACGACGTGTGGCGCAGGATCGGGTCCGGCTCTGCTGCGAAGGAGCGGAGAAGGGACAGGCCCAGCGCCGTGTAGGCACCGGCGATGGCGACCAGCGAGCCGACCAGCAAGCGACGGCGGCTGATGGACCGGGCGCCTCCCGCGAAGGTGGCCGCCAGCTCCGCGCGGTCGTCCGCGGACGAGGCCAGGTCGCCTCGCTCCTCGATGGCGTCCTCGTCGGGCATCGCCGAGCGGGACCACCACACCAGGCCGATGCCGCCCAGCAGCAGCGACAGCGCCCACATCGAGCCGAAGATGGTCCCGTCGACGCCAATCCAGAACGCGATGGTCGCCACCAGCCCGGCCGTCGCAGCCGCCAGGAGGATCACGAATGGCCCGGGGTTCCAGGGCGGCTCGGGCACGGCAGGCGGACGGTCCACGCTCATCCGCGGCCTCCACGCGTGACCCATGCCGCGGCCAGCAACGCCGCTCCCAATCCCACGAGCGCGGCCAGCAGGCCTTCGGTGACCGGGCCCGGCGGAGCGACCTCGAAGCCGCCGGGGCGAGCCGGCTCCCGGAGCAGGTCGACGTAGACCGCGATGGACGCAACCGACGCGCTGTCGAGGACCGTCTCACTGAAGACGGGCATCGTGCCCGGTCCCTTGCGAATGGCCCCGACGGTGATCGCATCGGATCCCGTCGCCAGGCTCGGTGCATTCGTCTCGCTGTAGATGAGTGCGCCGCCGCGTCCCGCCGCGCCATGGCAGCCGGCGCAGTTCAGGCGGAAGAGCTCCCCGCCCTTCGCCACGTCTCCGACCGCGCCCCACTGGTTCACGACGTAGCTCGATACGGCCACGATCTCATCCTCGGACAGCTCTCCCGCAAAGGCGTCCATCCGTCCGCGCCCATCCCGGACGACGGCCGCCACAGACGCGATGGACGCGGAACTGATCGGGAGCCCGTGGAGGTTCGGCTGCGTCAGCCCACCCTCGGCATCGTCGCCATGGCATCGACTGCACTCCGCCGCATAGATCGTGGCGCCGTCCGCGGATTGGTCGGCAGCCGAGATCGAGGTCGGGGGACCGGACGTGCTGCCGGTCGCTCCAGTCGCCCACCACAGCGCGCACAGCGTCGCAGCGCTGCCTGCGAGAACGAGAGCGGTGAGCGTGCGCCTCACCGGCCGCACCTCCAGCGGATCCGATCCTAGCTGCCCTGCATCGTAAGTCTGCGCGCATGGGCGCGAAGCCGTCGGCAGATTCTGCGCGCTCGCGGCAGACGATCCGGTATGGTCGGGGCGAGAGGATTCGAACCTCCGACCCCTTGGCCCCCAGCCAAGTGCGCTGCCAGACTGCGCCACGCCCCGACCGATTGCCGCCGCCGCGTCCGCATCGGTCCGTACGGACCGGGGCCCGGAGGGGCGGAACAAGTCTACCGCAGTCGCACTCAACGTCACCGTGCGCATGGCGAGGGTACCGCCGATTCGTCGCCGTCGGGTCAGCGGCCCCCATCGAGGGCGGCAGCGGCCGCCCACCGCACCTCTGCCCGCCGGTCCTGCTGCGCGGCTGTCAGCACGGCCGACGCTTCGGGTGACAGGGTGCCGGCGTTGGCCAGCGCCACGATCGCATTGCGCAGCAGTCGATGACGTCCCGCCCGCGTGAGGGCGGTCGCCCCCAGCGTCCGCGAGAAGGCGCGCGAGCCCATCGGCAGCAGCCACTCGATGAGGGGGAGCAGCGGGACGAGGAGGGGCCCGTCGTCATCGGCCTCCGCATTGACCGGGCAGACCTCCTGGCAGACGTCGCAGCCGAAGATCCAGTCGCCGATGGCCGCCGCCTCCCACGCGCTGAACTCGCCGGGATGCTCGATCGTCAGGTAGCTGATGCACCTGCGGGCGTCGATTGCCTGCGGGCCGATGATGGCGCCGGTCGGACACCCGACCAGGCAGCGCGTGCAGGAGCCACAGGTGGTGCGGATCGGCTCGTCGGGTGGCAGCTCGGCCGAGGAGAGCAGCGCGCCGAGAAAGACCCACGAGCCGGCGGGCCGATGCGTCAGCAGGTTCGTGTTCTTGCCGATCCAGCCCAGCCCGGCCCGCTCGGCCAGAGCGCGCTCGGCCAACGGCCGATCGTCGACGTACGCCACCTCGCCCGTGGGAAGGCCCTCCGCGCGCAGGTCGGCGGCCAGCCGCCCAAGCCGATCCCGCAGGCTGGCGTGGTAGTCGGTTCCCAGCGCGTAGCGGGCAATCCGGCCCATCGGCCCATCCGGGGGAGCGTCGAGGACCGGCGCCAGCGCGCGTCGCAGCGCCTCGGGATCATCGTCCCAGCCCGCGCGGTCCCTTCCCGCGTAGGAGGCGGCAACCACGATCACGGAACGAGCATCGGCGTCGTGGGCGCGGGGATCGGTGGCGCGGCCGGGCCGGTCGCCGCCCATCCAGCCCATCTTGGCCATCCGCCCCGCATCGACGCTCGCTTCCATCCGCTCGCGGGCCTCAGGCATCGGCGAGGCATCGGTCACCCCGACCAGCTCCAGCCCGTGACGCGCCGCCAGGGTCGAGAGGCGCGCGCGGAGATCGCTCCCAATCGACATGGCTCCAGCCTAGCGCGTCGGCGATTGCCCGCCCGATGGCCCCCTTCGACCGGGTCGAACGGCCCTAGGAGGCCGGGGGCGCCCGCCGGGATGCTGTACGCAAGCGGGGCAGCCTGCCGCCCCGCTTTACCCACGCCACCACCAAGGAGAGCCCGATGAGCACCCGGCTTTCCCAGCGGACGGCCGGTATCGGCGTGCCCACCGACTTCCTGACGCTCGATGCCTTGACGCCCGAGGGCCTCGATGCCCTGCTCGACCTCGCCGCCCGCATGAAGGCCGATAGGCAGCTGGGGCGCAACGCGCTGGCCGGCGGACGCATCGGCCTCATCTTCCACAAGCCCTCCACGCGGACGCGGGTCAGCTTCGAGGCCGCCGCCTGGGGACTCGGCATGCTGCCCATCTCGATGCGCGCGGACGAGCTGCAGATGGGCCGCGGCGAAACGGTCGCCGACACGGCGCGCACGCTCTCCCGCTACCTCGATGCCATCGTCGATCCGGACGTTCGGCCACGCCTCGGTCGAGGAGCTCGCCGACGCACGCCAGCATCCCCGTCATCAACGCCCTGACCGATGAGCACCACCCCTGCCAGGCGCTCGCCGACCTCATGACCCTGCGCGAGGAGTTCGGCGCCCTCGCCGGCCTGCGCGTGGCGTTCGTGGGCGACGGCGACAACGTGTGCGCCTCTCTCATCCAGGGCGCGGCGCTGGCCGGGTTCGAGCTGCGGGTCGCGACGCCACCCGAGTACGCACCGGATCCAGGCCTCCTCGCCGGCGCACGTGCGCTCGCGGAGGCAACCGGCGGCGCCATCTTCCTGACCAATGATCCGCGCGAGGCGGTGCAGGGCGCCGATGCCGTCTACTCGGACGTCTGGACGAGCATGGGCAAGGAGGGGGAACGCGAGGCGCGACAGCTCGCGTTCGCCGGCTACCGCGTCGATCGCGCGCTCATGGACCTCGCCGACCTCCGCGCGATCTTCCTCCACTGCCTGCCCGCGCACCGCGGTGAGGAGGTGACCGACGAGGTGATCGACGGGCCGGCCTCCCGCGTCTGGCCGCAGGCCGAGAATCGCATGCACACCGAGGCGGCGCTCCTCTACGCGCTGATCAGCGGCGACCTCGAGGGAGCTCGACTGGCCGAGTAAGCTGCCCGCGCGTCCGCGTGCGCGCGGTACACGGGGGCCGCCGGTCGATAGATCTTCGAAACGGCACCTGAATACCTGGTTCGGCGCAGTCCCGGCACATCTATCGGTGCAGGGTGCGCTTGAGAAGGGCCTCCCGGTCGTGGCCAGGCATGTGGTGCACCGATAGAAGGTTCAGCCCTGTACCGGGGCCCGCTTCCCGGCGCGAATCGGGAGATCTATCGCACGCGGCGTGCCCAGCGAGCGTCGGGAAGGCCGCGGGCCGTGGCGGGCCATCCAGACCGGCAGTGGGGTCCCATCGGCCCTACCCGCGCAGCCGCGCGACCTCTACGTTCGTCCCAGATGCAGACGATGGTGACTCCCCAGCCGGGACGCGGCGCGCTCGAGGCGCCCACCGACCGGCTCTACGTGGCGCGGCGCGGGCCGGACCTGATCGCGCATCCGCTCCTGAACAAGGGCACGGCCTTCACCGAGGAGGAGCGCGAGCGATTCGGCCTGCGCGGACTCCTCCCGGACCGCGTCTCGACCATCGACGAGCAGGTCGCGCTGGAGCTGGAGCACATCCGGCGCAAGGATGACGACCTCGAGCGCTACATCGGCCTGGCCGCCACCCAGGACCGCAACGAGACGCTCTTCTACCGGCTCCTGCTCGAGCATCTGGAGGAGTTCGCACCGATCGTCTACACCCCGACCGTCGGTCGCGCCTGCCAGGAGTTCAGCCACATCTTCCGCAAGCCACGCGGCATCTGGCTCACGCCGAACGACGTCGGCCGCATGGACGAAATCCTCGCCGGAACGGGCCAGCGTGACGTGCGCCTGATCGTGATCACCGACAACGAGCGCATCCTGGGCCTGGGCGACCAGGGAGCCGGTGGCATGGCCATCCCGGTCGGTAAGCTGGCTCTCTACACGGCCGCCGCCGGCATCTACCCTGCCTCGACGCTGCCCATCTCGCTCGACGTGGGGACGGATCGCCAGGAGCTTCTCGACGATCCGCTCTACCTTGGCTACCGCGCCCCGAGGCTGCGCGGCGCGGCGTACGACGAGGTGGTCGAAGCATTCGTCGAGGCCGTCGGTCGCGTCTTCCCGCGCGCCATCGTGCAGTGGGAGGACTTCAAGCAGCACAACGCCCTGCGGGTGCTGGCCCGCTACCGCCACCGCATCCCGTGCTTCAACGACGACGTGCAGGGCACCGGGGCGGTCGTCCTGGCCGGTCTGCTCACCGGCCGCCGGCGCCAGGGTGGCCTGCGTGGCGAGCGGATCCTGTCGCTCGGTGCCGGTGCGGCCGCGATCGGCATCAGCACCATGATCCGGCGCCAGCTCGAGTCGGAGGGTGCCGGGACGCAGGAGATCGCGGACGCCCTGGTCCTGATGGACTCGCGCGGCGTGCTCAACCTCGGCCGCGACAGCGTGGCGGACGACCAGCGCGCGTTTGCACTGAGCGTGGAACGGCTGGCGCAGCTGGGCCTGAGCGGCCAGCAGCTGGCCGACCCGGTCGCGGTGGCGCACGCCTTCCGCCCGACGATCCTGCTCGGCACCACCGGGATGCACGGCGCCTTCAGCGAAGCTCTCGTCCGAGCCGTCGCCGCCAACCACGAGCAGCCGATCGTGCTGGCGCTCTCCAATCCCAGCAGCGCCTCGGAGGCACTGCCGTCCGACATCCTGGCATGGACCGATGGGCGGGCCCTGGTGGCCACCGGCAGCCCCTTCCCCGACGTCGAGATTGGCGGGGTGCGCCGCCTCATCGGGCAGGCCAACAACGTGTTCATCTTCCCCGGCGTCGGGTTGGGGGCCATGGTGGCCGAGGCGCGAGAGCTGACCGACGAAGCGTTCCTGGTGGCCGCGCAACGGCTGGCCCAGATGGTCGACGAAGGCCGGCTGGCCGCCGGGGCGATCTATCCGCCGATCCCGTCGCTGCGCACGGCAGCGCGGGCAATCGCCATCGAGCTGGTGCGCCACTTCCGGGACACGGGCTACGGCCGCCAGTACGCCGACGAAGAGATCGAGCTCGTGGTCGACCGCGCCATGTGGTGGCCCGACTACCTGCCTTACGAGCCGCTCGCCGAGGCGGAGTCGCGCTAGCGGTCAGCCTCCGGCGGCGATCTCCAGCTCGGCGCGCAGGAGGTTGCGATCCTCCTCCATCGGCTTGATCTCGAAGCCCGCCGCCTCTGACGCACGTCGCATGCCGCTGTTGCTGGCCATCATCTCCGCGAAGATGCGGTCGAGCCCCTCGTTGCGCCCGATGCGCACCAGCCGGCGCAGCAGCTCCGTCCCAAGCCCACGCCGCTGCCACTCGTCGGCGACCAGGATCGCGAACTCAGCCTCGTTGCGGCCGTGCGCCTTCGAGAGCCGCCCCACGCCGACGATCTCCGCGGTGCCGCTCTCGCCACCGGGCGTCTCGGCCACCAGCGCCATCTCGCGGTCGTAGTCGATGAAGCAGATCCGCGTCAGCCGCTCGTGCGCCGTCCGCTGGCTCAGCTTCATGTAGGTGAAGTAGCGCGCGTAGACCGTCTCTTCCGAGAGCATGCCGTGGAAGCGGACCATGAGCGGCTCGTCCTCGGGTCGGATGGGACGGATGGTGACCGCCGTGCCGTCGGCGGCCGTCCACTCCCCGACGTACTGGCGCGGGTAGGGGCGGATGGCCGGCTTGGGCAGGTCGGCGTCAGCCGTCGACTCGGGATGCAGCACGACGCGCGCATCGAGCGCGATCAGCCGCTCCGGCGAGGCGAGCAGCGGGTTGATGTCGACCTCGGCGATGCGCGGCATCTCGACGACGAGCTGGCTGAAGCGGACCAGGAGCTGCTCCAGCTCGGCCATGTCGATGGCGCGCCGGCCGCGCACCCCCGCCAGGGCCTTCGCGACCTGCGTGTGCTCCACCAGGCGCCGCGCCAGCGTGGTCGTCAGCGGCGGCAGGGCCAGCGCCCGGTCGCGGACCACCTCGACGAGCGTTCCTCCCATGCCGAAGAGGAGCACCGGGCCGAACTGCGCGTCGACGCTCGACCCGATGATCAGCTCGTAGCCGGTGTAGTTGATCATGGGCTGGACCGTCACGCCCTCGAAGGCATCGGCTCCCTCGCGTTCGGTGACGGCCTCGCGAATGGACCGATACGCCTCCCCGACCGCGTCGGCATCGGTCAGGTTCAGGCGCACGCCGCCGACATCGGTCTTGTGGGTGATCGTTCGCGAGTTCAGCTTGAGGACGACCGGGTAGCCGATCTCATCCGCCGCCGCTACGGCCTCCTCCGCCGACGAGGCCACGCGCGTCTCGGCGACCGGGATGCCGTACGCGGCCAGCACCGCCTTCGATTCGCCCTCGGTCAGGAGCGTCCGGCCCTCGGCCCGCGCGCCCTCGATCACCGACCGCGCCGCCGCGCGGTTCTGCTGGCGGTCGAGGCCATCGGGCAGCACCGGCGTCTCGTACAGGTGACGCAGGTTGTCGGCGTAGCGCCACAGGTAGTTGAACATCCGCACGGCGGTGTCGGGGTACGCGAAATCCGGCACGCCGGCACCCTGCAGCAGGTGTGTGCCCGGCTCGACCAGCGGTCCGCCCATCCAGCTCGCCAGCAGCGGGCCCGAACGCAGCCGCGCGTACGGCCGCAGCGCCTCGGCGGTGCCGGTCGGTTCGGTCATGGCCTGCGGCGTGAGGATGACCAGCAGGCCATCGCTGTCCGGGTTCGCCGCGGCGACCTCCACCGCGCGCCGGTACCGCTCGGCATCGGCGTCGCCCAGGATATCGATCGGGTTGTTGTGGCTCCAGGCTTCCGGCAGGAACTCGTTCAGCATCCCGACGGTTTCGTCGGAGAGCGGTGCGAGCTCTCCCCCGCCGGCGATCAGGGCATCGGTGGCCAGGACCGCCGGGCCACCGGCGTTGGTCACGATCGAGAGCCGCCTGCCCGACGGTCTCGGCTGCTTGGAGAGCACCTCCGCCATGCCGAACAGGTCGTCGATCTCGTCGACGCGCAGCACGCCCGCGCGTCGGAACGCGGCCTCCAGCACGTCGTCGCTGCCGGTCAGGCTGCCGGTGTGCGATGCGGCCGCCCGCGCTGCCGCCTCGGAGCGCCCGGGCTTGATGACGATGATCGGCTTGGTCAGGGCCACCTCGCGCGCGGCCGAGAGGAACGCGCGGGCGTCGCCGATCGTCTCCATGTAGACCACGATGCTGCGGGTGTGCGGGTCATCTCCGAGGTGGTAGATGACGTCGCCCCAACCCACATCGAGCATCGAGCCCAGCGAGACGATGGACGAGAAGCCGGTCTGCTCGCGGTCGGCCCAGTCGAGGATGGCGGTCAGCAGCGCTCCCGACTGCGAGACGAAGCCCACCGAGCCCGGACGCGCGATGCCGGCCGCGAAGGTGGCGTTGAATCCGCCGATCGGATTCATGACGCCCAGGCAGTTGGGGCCGATGATCCTCATGCCGGCGCCGCGCGCCGTCTCCAGGATCCGCCGCTCCAGCTCGACGCCCTCCGGCCCGGTCTCCTTGAAGCCGGCGGAGATGATGATCGCCGCCTTCACCCCGTGCTCCACGCACTCCTCGACGATCGCGGGGACCGTCGTTGCCGGCGTCACGATGACGGCAAGCTCGACCTGCTCGGGCAGCTCCGCAAGGCTGGGGTAGGCCTTGAGGCCCAGGATGCTCTTGCGCTTCGCGTTGATCGGGAAGACCGTCCCACCAAACGGGGAGCTGATCAGGTTCCAGACGATGGTGCGGCCGACCTTGCCGGCCGCCTCGGACGCACCGATGACCGCCACCGAGCGAGGCGCGAAGAACGGATCGAGTGGTTGGGTGGCATGCCCGAGGATTTCGCCGGCACGGTCGAGCATGGCCTGTGCCGGCGTCTGCGTTCCAGGTAGCTGCGTCATCTCCACCACTCTAGACGACTCCGAGGATCTGCCGGATCCAGACGACCAGCACGCTCAGCAGCCGAATGCCTGGATGAACCGAGCTGACGGTCAATCCCGGTGGCGCAGGCCGGCGAGCTCGTCCTTGGGTTCGCGATGCATCAGGTCCGCCACCGCAGTCATGGGTTCGCGCCCATCGTGCACCACCCCATCCACCTGCTCTGCGATGGGCATCTCCACGCCATGCTCGGCCGCCAGTGCGAGGGCGCCCGTCACCGTGGTGACCCCCTCGGCCACACCGCTCAGCTGCTGCTCCGCATCGGGCCATGCCACGCCGCTCGCCAGCAGCTCGCCGGCGCGGCGGTTGCGCGAGAGCGGGCTCATGCAGGTCGCGATCAGGTCGCCAACTCCGGCCAGGCCAGCGAATGTCATCTGGTCCGCACCGGCGGCCACGCCCAGGCGCGTCATCTCGGCGAGCCCGCGGGTGATGATGCCGGCCTTGGCGCTGTCGCCCAACCCGAGCCCGTCGACCATGCCGGCCGCCAGCGCCACCACGTTCTTCAGCGCGCCGCACAGTTCGACGCCGACGAGATCCGGGTTGGTGTAGACCCGGAAGCGATCGCTGGCCAGGAGGGCCACGAGCTCGTCGGCCAGGAGGGCGTCCTCCGATGCCACCACGCTGCCCGCTGGCTTGCCGGCCGCGACCTCGCGCGCCAGGTTCGGCCCGGAGAGGACCGCCAGGCGTCGTGCCGGCAGTTCCTCGGCGATGACCTGGCTCACGCGCAGGTGCGATCCCGCCTCGATTCCTTTCACCACGCTCAGGATCGCGGCGTTGGCGTCAAGCACCGGCGCGAGCTCGCGCAAGGTCGGCCGCAGGTGCGCCGACGGCACCGCCAGCACGTAGAGGCTGTGCGGTTCGGCCAGGAACGACGCCTCGGTGGCCACCCGGATGTTCGGGGGAAACGGCACGCCCGGCAGGTAGCGACGGTTCTCGCGCTCCTGCGCCAGGCTCTGGTTGACCTCGGCGCTGTGCCCCCAGATCGTGATCGGCCGTTGGCCCTCAGCCAGTTTGATCGCCAGCGTGGTACCCCAGGCGCCGGCGCCGATGACCCCGACCTGGTCCGTCATTCGACCTCGATCGTCTCGCGTTCGTGGGTCTCCGCCTGCGCTTCCTCCCCCATCTTCCCGATCCAGTGGTCGAGGTAGGCACGCGCCGCGAGGAGCTGCTCTCGGCCCGCCGCCTTCATGTGCTTGCGCGTCTCGTCGGGGAAGACGTTGTGCATGAGCGCCCAGAAGGCGGTCTCGATGCTGTCCCGCCGCTCCCCGCGCCGCAGCCGCGATTCCAGGTCGGCGATACGTTCCTCGAGCTCTGCGGTCCGGCTGTCATCCATGTGAGCCACCTCCAGTCGTGCCTCGCGGCGGCGCCGCAAAGCGGATCTTGAGGACATGATCCTCGAACTTGGCGCCGCTTGTGGGCGCATCGATCAGCGCGCGCGGCAAGACGAGGTTACGCCGCCAGGTTCCCACCTCGATCACGATCTCGTCGGCCTGCCGCGAGAGGCCGATATCGTCCTTCATGGCGAATGGCAGCTCCACCGACATCACGAACTCGTCATCGTCGCGGACAACCGAATAGGGGCGACCGCGGTAGAAGTGCGTGGTCGGATCGGTTTCGCCGTAGAGCGCGTCGCCGAGCTGGTGCAGCATGGGCTGGCCGACCACCTCGCGATCAAAGAAAGGGGCATACCGCACCGGGATGGGGGCGAACGTCTCCTCCACCATCGGCCCGTACTTCTGCTGCGTCTCGTACCAGCCCTTGAAGTAGTTCCCCACCGACTCGGGGAGGATCCGGTTTGCGACCACCAGGTCGGTCGGGTAGTCGTACAGGTGGAAGTAGGTGAAGGAGCGCTGCGCCTCCTTGATCACCACCTGCTCCAGGGTCAGGACCACGCGGACCGATGTGCGAGCCGGGTCTGCCAGCAGGTCGTGCATGTGCTCCAGCTTGCGGAAGAGGTCCTCGCCGGCGGTGAAGACGTCGTCGCCGGGCATCGGCATGCCGACCACCCGTTGGATGACGGGGCCGGTCAGCTTCGTGATGCGCCGTCCCAGCGGCTCGATCTTCTCCATCCACCACTTCGCCGCCTCCGGCAACGAGAGCAGCCTGAGCGTCTCGCCGGTGGGCGCAGCATCGACCACGATCACGTCGTAGTCCCCGCTATCGTGGTGCTCGGCGATCCAGAGCAGGCTGCCCACCTCGTCCATGCCGGGCAGGACGGTCATCTCCTCGGCCAGGACGTCGTCCAGGCCGCGCCAGCGCAGCACGCTGGCGGCGTACTCCTGGATGCGGCCCCAGTACTTGGCGACGTTGTGGAAGACCTCCGACTCCTGGGCCCACAGGTTCGGGGAGATCTGGCGCGGCTCCGGGCCGAGCTCCTCGCCGAATGCATCGCCCAGCGAGTGCGCGATGTCCGTGGAGAGCACGATGGTGCGGTAGCCGCGGTGCGCGCAGGCGACGGCGGTGGCGGCGGCGACGCTGGTCTTCCCCACCCCGCCCTTTCCGGTGTAGAGGAGGATGCGGGTCATAGGCGGTCCATTGTGCCCGATCCCCCCGGGGCAAGACCGGCCCCAGGCGGACCGTGGGCGCAGCTGCACCGCCGGGACGGCCGGCACCGACCACCCCTAGCGTCGCTTGCGCTGCTTCCCGCCTGCGCGCCGCTGGCGAGGTCTGGCCGCTCGGCGCGCGGCCTCCTCCGATTCCCGCTGCCGGAGGATGAGCCGGATCGGCGTGCCCAGGAAGCCGTAGGCGTCCCGGATCCGGTTTTCGAGGTAGCGCCGGTAGCTGAAGTGGATCAGCTCGGGGTCGTTGACGAAGACCACGAAGGTGGGCGGCGCCACGGCCGCCTGCGTCGCGTAGTAGACCTTCGGCAGCCGGTTGCGGACGTGCGACGGCGGGTTGGCGCGGACGGCATCGGTCACCACCCGGTTGAGCTCGCCGGTCGAGATCCGCCGGTAGCGCTCCTCTGCCACGCGGCGCGCCTCGCGCAGGATGCGCTCGACGCGCTGCCCGGTCAGCGCCGACGCGAAGACGATGTCGGCCCAGGCCAGGTACGGCGCCTCGCGCCGCAGCGCCTTGAGCCACGCATCGGCGGTGTGGCCGTCCTTCTC
Source organism: uncultured Chloroflexia bacterium (assembly GCA_963777045.1). GTDB lineage: Bacteria > Chloroflexota > Limnocylindria > QHBO01 > QHBO01 > JAPSGM01. The sequence continues at coordinate 217,855 of CAVZPD010000022.1, read as the reverse complement.
GACCTCGTCCCACTTGTTGATGACCAGCACGATCCCCTTGGCGGCATCCAGCACGTAGCCCACCACGTGCGCGTCCTGGGCCGTGTAGCCCTCGATGGCATCGGTCATGACCACCGCGACATCGGCCCGATCGATGGCCTTCATGGAGCGCAGGACGGAGTAGCGCTCGATCCCCCGGTCGATGCTGCCGCGTCGCCGGATGCCCGCGGTGTCGACCAGGATCATCGGCTCGTCATCCACCATCACGGCGGTGTCGACCGGATCGCGGGTGGTGCCCGGCACGTCGGAGACGATCATGCGATCCGAACCGAGCACCCGGTTGACGAAGGTCGACTTGCCCGTGTTCGGTCTGCCCACGATCGCCACCCGCGGCGGACCGATCTCCGTCTCCTCCAGCTCCGCCAGCTCCTCGTCGGACGGGTCGCCTTCCAGCGAGACCGATGCCTCCGCTTCGCCGGCCGGCGGGAGGTCCCAGACGATCATGTCCGCCAGATCGCCGGTGTTCCGCCCGTGCTGCGCCGAGACGGTGATGGTGGGCTCGAAGCCGAGGGCGTAGAACTCGGCCCCCTCCTGCTCGCGGCGCACGTTGTCGGCCTTGTTGATGACCAGGATCGTCGGCTTCGATGCGCGCCGCAGCCCGTCAGCGACCTCGTGGTCGAGCGGCGCGAGGCCGGCCGCCGCGTCCACCACGAAGAGGATGACGTCCGCCTCGTCGATGGCCACCCGGGCCTGGTCCTGGACGCGCGCCTCGATGTCGCTCCCCGGCTCCAGCTCGAGCCCCCCGGTGTCGACCACCGTGAAACGCCGGCCGTTCCACTCGGCCGTGCCGTAGACGCGGTCGCGAGTGGTGCCGGGGACATCCTCCACGATGGCGACCCGCTCCCCGACGAGGCGGTTGAAGAGGGTCGACTTGCCCACGTTCGGCCGCCCGACGATGGCAACGACTGGCAGGGATCCGCTGCTGGGGGGCATGCGTCGAGTGTACAGGTGGCTGGCGGCCGTCATTCCGCCCGATGCAGACGAGGGCCGCGCCACAGCCATCTCCGGGGCCCCTCGCCGCCTCGGTGCAGGTTCATGGCCGCAAGAGGCGACGGGGAGACGGCTTCGGGCAGTCCGTGCGGCTGTGATCTGCGTGGGGCGATATGCCTCGCCGGGGCACCGGGATCAGGCGGCGGTCAGGTCGTAGATGCGCTCGCGGACCGCCTCGAGGTCGATCTCCGGCGTGGAGGTGCCGCCCGTGATGCCGATGCGGGCCTTCCCGCGCAGCCAATCGGCGTGCTCGGCGGCGAGCTCATCGGCGTCGGCGACGTGCACCGTCTCGGCGCAGATCTCGCGGCACTTGACCGCCAGCTCCTTCGTGTTCGAGGAGTTCTTGCCGCCGACGACCACCATGGCGTCGACCTCGGCCGCGAGCTTCACGCTGTCGTCCTGCCGGGTCAGGGTCACCGGGCAGACGGTGTTGACGACGCGCAGGTCGTGGCATCGGCGCAGGCAGAAGGCGGCGAACTCCTCCAGCTTGTGCGGCAGGATGGTCGACTGCGACAGGACGCCTAGCTTCTTGGTGCGCGGCACGCGCTCCCAGGTCGATCGGTCCATGTCGTCGACCACCACGTGGTTCTCTCCCGCGTACGAGCGGACCCCCTTGACCTCGGGATGGTCCTCGTGGCCGATGATGCAGACGGTGTAGCCCGCCTCCGCCAGCTCGCGCGCCGCCTTCTGCGACTGGAGCACCCAGGTGCAGGTGGCGTCGATGACCTCCAGCCCGCCCTCCTTGCCGCGCAGCTTCTCCATCTCCGTGGCCGGCACGCCGTGGGCACGGATGACGAGCGTGCCGCCCTCGACCTCGTCGGCCAGGTCGGCGGTGCGGATGCCGCGGTCGGAGAGATCGGCCTTGATGCCCGGGTTGTGGACGAGCTGGCCGAGCGTCGTCACCTCGTGCCCCTGCTCTCGGGCGTGCTTGGCCTTGTCGATCGCCAGGCGCACGCCGTAGCAGAAGCCGGCGCGCTCCGCGATGCGGACTTCGGGTCGGGTCGGAGTCTCAATCACCATCGGTTCAGAGTGTATCGAGATCGGGCGTCTCAGGCAGAATCCGTGTCGGACGGACCGCCCTCCGCCTCCGGCTGGCCCTCCTGCCAGGTATTGCGACGCGCCGGGAGGACCACCTCGCGCATGATCACCTGTGAGACGGCGACGAGCGGTATGGCGATCAGCGCGCCGAGGACGCCAGCCACCGCCCCGCCCGCCACGACCGCCAGGAGCACGATGGTGGACGAGACCTGGATCGCCCGCTTCTGGACGATGGGCACCATCACGTAGCCCTCCAGCTGCTGCAGCGCCAGGATCCAGGCGCCCATGAAGATCCCCTGCAGGGGGCTCTGCACGAAGGCGACGAGGGTGATGGGGATCCCGGCGATCCACGGCCCGGCCAGCGGAATCGCCTCGGTGATGAACGCGAGGAAGCCCAGCGGCAGGACGTACGGCACGCCGATGATGAGCATCCCCAGCGCCGAGCCGACGCCGGTGAAGGTCATGATCACCAGCTGGCCGATGACGTACGAGCCCAGCTTGCCCATGACCGACTCGCCGATGGCACGCATCCGCTGGCGACGCTCAGGGTGGACGTAGCCGAGGATCGCGTCCCACATCGACTGGCCGTCCAGGATCAGGAAGGCGCTGAGGAAGAGGATCAGCACCACGTTGATGAGCACGCCGACCACGACGAGGGGCACCTGCAGCGCGGACTGGATGCCAGGCAGGAACTGGTCCAGGCTGGAGCGGACGCCATCGATCGCCTGCTGGACCGCGTCGCCGGGCAGGATCGGTGCAGCCGTGTCGCGCACCCAGCCGAGCAGCCGGTCGATGGTGTCCGGCAGGTTCTGCACGAAGCTGCTCGCCTGCTCCACCAGCGGCGGCACGATGAGCCAGATTCCCAGGCCGAGCACGGCGAGCAGCAGGAGGTAGCTGATCGCCACGCCGGCGACGCGTGGCAGGCCCCAGCCCTCGATGATGCGAACCGGGTTGCGCATCGCCGCGGCGAGCAGGATGGCCAGGAAGACCATGGCCAGCACCACGCGCAGCTGCCAGGCCAGGAAGGCGAGGATGATGAGGCCCAGCCAGACCAGGCCCCACGTCAGCGACGAGATCGCGACGCGGCGGCCGATCTCGCCGGCATCGGCTCTCCCCCGTTCTCCCTGCGTGCTTGACTGGTTGGAAGCCATGCGGGCCGGCAGGCGCCAGTCTCGTGCCAGCCGTGCATCGCGCTGGCGGCCCTCAGCTCGGAGGCGTCCCCCACTTGCCGCGCTGCTGCTCGGGCAGGAGGGCGGCAATCTCGCGCATGATCCGCTCCGTCCCCCCGCGCAGGGCCGCGCGGTCCAGCCCTTCGCTGTGCGGCAGCTGGAAGGTCGGACCGATCCTGAAGGTGACCCTGCTGCGGTGCGGCCACCGGCTGCGACCGGGGAAGATGCGGTGCGTGCCCGAGATCCCGACGGGCAGGACCGGCACGTCGGTCCGCATGGCGAGCATCGCGGCTCCCAGGCGACCATCGCCGAGCACGCCGTCTCGGCTGCGCGTGCCCTCGGGGAAGACGGCCAGCGGCCGGCCAGCCTCGAGCAGCTCGAGTGCCAGGCGCTGCGCCGCCCGGTCCGCCTCGCCGCGACGCACGAAGAACGCGCCGGCCGAGTGCGCCAACCAGCCAGCGACCGGCCAGTGGCGCATCTCGTCCTTGGCCAGGAAGTGGACCACCCGCCCCGTCCGATGTCCGACCGCCCAGCCGAGGAACGGCGGATCGAAGTTCGAGCAGTGGTTGGCGACGACCAGGTAGGCGCCCTGGCGCGGGACGTTTTCCAGTCCCTCGACCCTGCCCGGTCCCACCAGCCAGAGCAGCCAGCTGCTCAGGATCGCCCCGGGGTGGAAGAACCAGGTGGGCAGATCATCCATGGAACAATGCCCTCGCGAGGCGATCCTGCGGGAGCCGGCGCACGATGGCGTCCACGCAGGCCTCCACCCCCAATTCACCGGTATCGAGCACGATGGCGTCGTCCGCCTGGCGGAGCGGCGCCACCTCGCGCCCGGCGTCGACCTTGTCGCGCTGCTCGATCTCGGCCAGGTATTCCTCGATCCTGTCCGGGCGCCCCATCTCCGCTGCGCGACGCGCCGCTCGCATGCGCGGGGTCGCGGTGAGGAACACCTTGAGGGTCGCGTCAGGGAGGACGACGGTCCCGATATCCCGACCGACCATGACCGTGTCCTCGCGGGCAGCCGTTTGGCGCTGGACCTCCAGCATCTCCGCGCGGACGGTGGCATGCCTGCTGACCGCGCTCACCGCGCGGTCGACGCGGGGCGTCCTCGCCTCGACGGTCACGTCCTCGCCGTCGAGGAGGACCGTCTCGCGCCGATCGTGCTGAGCTGGCGTCGGCTTCTGGACCGTGATCGACACCTCGCGGGCCAGACGCCCCAGCGCTTCGGCATCGTCGACATCGACGTCGCGCTGCAGCGCCGCCAGGGTCAGGGCGCGGTACATGAGCCCGGTGTCGACGAAGGTTGCCCCGATCCGGGTCGCGAGGGCGTGCCCGACGGTGCTCTTGCCGGAACCCGACGGCCCGTCGATGGCCACGGTCAGGGCACCGCCGCCATGCGCCGGCCGACCGTGGCCTGCGGCGAGTCCAGGATCGGCGCTGAGGGCGGCCACCTCTTCCGGCGTCAGCTCGCGCCAGGCGCCGGGCTCGAGCCCGGCGAGCGTCAACGATCCGAACCTCGTCCGCACCAGCCGCGCCACTCGCAGGCGCACGGCGGCCAGGATGCGCCGCACCTCGCGCTTGCGGCCCTCGGCGACCTTGACCCGCAACCAGGTGCCGTCCCGCCCGGCCTCGACCTCGGGGGGCGGGTCCTGGACCGCGAGCGACAGGAGGCGTGCCGGACCATCGCTCAGCTGGACCCCCTCGAGCAATGCGACCACCTGGTCGGCATCGGGCGGTCGGTCGACCAGGACCGCGTACTCGCGCTCGACGCCATAGCGTGGGTGGAGGAAGCGGTTGGCCCAGGCACCGTCGTTGGTGAGGACCAGCAGCCCTTCGGACTCCACGTCCAGGCGGCCCGCCGGCCAGAGCCGCTCGGCACCGCCCGAGCCGCTACGGCGACCGCGGCCCCGAAGCAGCCGGACTGCCGACTTGCGGCCGCGCTCGTCCCTGGAGGAGGAGACGTACCCCGCCGGCTTGTGGAGGGCGAAGTGGACCAGGTTCTCGGCTCGGCCGATGGGGCGGCCATCCACGCTGATCCGATCCACGGCGATGTCGGCGGATTGGCCCACGGTCGCAGGGCTGCCATTGACCGTCACACGCCCGGCGGCGATCAGCTCCTCGCTGCCACGCCGCGACGCGATGCCGGCCTGGGCGAGGACCTTCTGCAGGCGTTCAGCCGGCATCGGCCTCGTCATCCTGCTCGGCAATCGACGCGAGGGCGGTGGCCGCGGCAGCTGCCGACGAGAGCGGCGGCAGGTCGTCGAGGCTCGTCAACCCGAAGCGCTCCATGAAGGTGAAGGTGGTGCCGAAGAGGATGGGACGCCCCGGAGAATCGCGCCGACCGACCTCGACCACCAGGCGCCGATGCAGGAGCGAGCGGATGACGTAGTCGGAGTCGACGCCTCGGACCCGCTCCACGTCCGCCCGCGTGCATGGCTGGCGGTAGGCAACCACCGCGAGCGCCTCGAGTGCCGCAGCGCTCAGGCGTGCCTCCTCGCGGGCGGCGTAGGCGGCCAGCTGGGCTCCGACCTCGGGAGCGGTGACGAGCTGCCAGACGTCGTCCACGTGTTGCAGGCGGAGGCCGCGCCCGTCTTCCGAAAGGTCCTCGCCCAGTGCCGCGAGGCTCGCCTCCGCCTGCACGACCGGGACGCCGGCCAGCTCGGCGACCTCCGCGGTCGCCAGCGGGCGCTCGGCGATGAAGAGGAGCGCCTCCAGGAAGGCGCCGTGCTCGTCCGGACGGGTCACCGTGCGCCTCCCTCCGGCGTCGCCTCGACCAGGATCGGCCCGAAGAGCTCGTCCTGGCGGACGGTCGCCTGCCGCCGACGCACCAGCTCGAGCATGGCCAGAAGCGTAACGGTGACCTCTGTGCGCGACTGGCAGGCGGCCAGCACCTGCTGCAGGATCACGCGCCCCCGACCTGCCATGGCCGTCTGCAGCGCGGCGAGCTGCATCGCAATGGTCACCTCGCGCTTGACGACCTCGGGCGGCGGGGCCACCGGCTCGGGGATCGCCGCCAGGCGATCGAGTGCGCCCGCGAGCAGGGCCGCGGGGAGCGGCTCGGCCGGCGCCTCCGGCAGGTCCGATTCGCGCGGTTCACGGCGGAAGCTGGGAGCCGTACCATCTCGCTGGCCGAGCGCTCGGGCAGCGTCGCGCAGGGTGCGGTACTCGATCAGCCGCCGTCGCAGCTCCTCCTCATCGGGCTCGTCGTCGGCGTCGCCCGCTGCCGGCAGAGGCTCGCCGGGGAGTACGCGGCGCGACTTGAGCAGGATGAGCTGCGAGGCGACGGCGATGAAGTCGGCCAGCTGGGCCGGCGCCACGGCGTGGTGGGCGAGGTGCTCGACGTACGCGTCGGCCATCTCCGCGAGCGGCACGGTCACGACGTCGAGCTGCCGCGACTCGATGAGGTGAAGCAGGAGGTCCAACGGCCCGCTGAAGACCTCGAGCTGCAGCTCGAAGGCAGTCGCCTGCGGAGGGTCGTCGGGCTCGATCGGGATCGGCTGCAGGTTCATGCCGCTCCTACGATGCCTCGTCGGCGGCCCGCAGTGTGGCGACAAGCCGCGCATCGGCCGGTCGAACATCTCCGCGGATGAAAGCCGCGGTGCGCCGGGAGCAGCCGGCGGCGAGCGCGGCGTCGGCGGAGAGCGCCTCATGGTGAAGGAAGAGGTGGAACGGGTGGCGCCACGAAGTCGGATCGCTCGATCCGAGCGATCCGAGCAGCCGCGGCGAAGCCGCCTCGAGCACAACTCCGGCTACGCGGTGCCAGAGGCGCATCCGGTGGCCCTTGGCCGCGTCGTGCAGCAGGGCCGCAGCCAGCAGCTCGCGATCATCGTGGCCGGCCGCCAGCAGACGGGCCGCCACGTCCAGGCCGTGTCGCCGGTCCGCGACCGGCATGCCGGCGAAGAGCGGCCACGCTGCCGCGGGCAGCAGCGCGCGGGCCAGGGCCTCGTCGTCGCGGCTGACGCGAGCGGTCAGGTGGCCGAAGAACTGGGCGACCCTATGCACCGATGAGCAGCCCCGTCAGCCACGCGGCCGCCGTGAAGATGAGTCGCAGCGGCCCGGGACCGCCGGTCACGTACGGGATGAGGATGAGCGCGAGCAGCAGCAGCATCCCGTACTGCGCGTAGCGCTGCACCTGCCAGGCGGTCCGTGGCGGCAGGAAGGGCAGGACCACGTTGTAGCCGTCGAGCGGCGGTATCGGCACCAGGTTGAAGATCGCCAGGGCGAAGTTGAAGAGGACCGTGAAGCCGGCGGCGGCGAGCGGGAAACCCGAGACACCCATCGCGTCCAGCAGCCGGTAGATGATGGCCGCCGCCACGGCGACTACCACGTTGGCGACCGGACCGGCGCCTGCCACGACGCTCATGGCCCGCCGACCGGGCCGCAGCGCCGAGGGGTTGATAGGGACCGGCTTGGCCCAGCCGAACCCGACGATGAGCAGCATCAGCGCCCCCATCGGCTCGATGTGTCGAACCGGATTGAGGCTCACCCGCCCGAGCGCACGGGGCCGATGGTCGCCCAGCTGATCGGCCACGAAGGCGTGGCTGAATTCATGGAAGGTGAGGCCCACCAGGAGGGCCACCACGATCCCGACCAGCGCCGCCGGCTCGTTGTTCGCAAAGAGCACCTAGCCAAGCTCCGGCAAGAGCTCGCCGAGGATGCGTACCAGCCGGCCCGCGCCGATCGGTCCCATGGCGAGCACTTCCTCGTGCGTCACCTCCCCCTCCATCTCCGGCGTCGCCTTGTTGGTGATGAGGCTGAAGCCGAGCACGCGCACACCCATGTGGCGTGCCACCAGCAGCTCGTGGACCGTCGACATCCCGACCGCATCCGCGCCGAGCGTCCGCAGCATGCGCAGCTCCGCGCGGGTCTCGTACGCGGGGCCCGAGAGCATGAGGTAGACGCCCTCCCTGAGGCGCACGCCGGCGCGCTCGGCCGCCGCGCGGGCCCGTTCGCGCAGCTGCGAGTCGAGCGCATCGGCCATGGCCAGGAAGCGCGGTCCGAAGGCGTCCAGGTTGGGACCGACCAGGGGGTTGTCGCCGGAGAGGTTGATCGTGTCGCTGATCAGCATGACGTCGCCGGGCTCGAACTCGGGATTCACGCCACCCGCGGCGTTGGTGAGCACCAGCAGCTCGACACCCAGCGAGAGGCAGGCGCGCAGCAGCAGGGTCGACTGGCGCTGGCTCCACCCCTCGTACGGGTGGGCCCGCCCCGAGAGCAGCATGACCGGGGTCCCGTCGACCAGGCCGGCCACCAGCTCGCCGGCATGGCCCTCGACCTCCGAGCCCGGCACGTTCGGGATGTCGCGGTAGGAGATGCGGACCCGTGGCTCCCGGTCGAGCAGCTCCACCACGCCGCCCAGGCCGGAGCCGAGGACGAACGCGACGTGAGGACGGGCCAGCCTCGGCTCCGCCCCCAGGCGCGCCGCAACGAGGGCGGCCGCCTCCCGGATGCGCCGCTCCAGCTCGGCCCCGAAGAGGCCGTCGGGCAGGGCGTCGCGGGGGACCTCCGTCACCTACATCCGCTCCAGCAGCTCGTGCTTCTTGGCGTCGTACTCCTCCGGCGTGATCAGGCCGCGGTCACGCAGGCTGGCCAGGCTCTCCAGCATCGCCGAGAGCTGGTCCGCCGCGGACGGAGCAGGCGCTGACCCAGAGGATGCCTCGGGCGCCGGAGAGGGGCCGGGCACCGGGGATGCAGCGCCAGCCGGCGCGACGGCAGGCATGGCACTCGACGGCGGCCCTTCGTTCCGTACCTCGTGCACGCGATCGGAGCCCGCGCGGGGTGGCATGGGTTCGGCGCGCTGCAGCTGCGGGGACGGTCCGGGGCGCTGTGCGGCGGCACGAGCCAGCTCGGGGAACTCGAGCTGTTCCTTGGCATTCAGCATGGCGATCTTGAACTTGACCGGCTCGTCGAGCATCACGAAGTCCTCGACGGCGCTGGGGCCCTCTTCCGCGGCGGTCAGGATGTCCAGCGTCCCGAAGTCGAAGATGCGCCCGATCCAGCTCTGGGTCAGGTGCGCGTCGTTCACCTTCTCCAGGCTGGAATCGCGCATGTACTTGTTGAAGATGCCCTCCGCCTTCAGCACGCGCCGGTTCGTGACCAGGAACTCTTGGTTGCGCCAGGCCCAGACTTTCAGGCCGATGAGCGCCAGCGAGACGACGAGGGCCAGCAGCGAGGCGATCTGCAGGATCGACATGACGCTGTTCGCATCGCTGGTGGAGGTCCAGATCAGGACGGCGAAGGCGAGGACGGCGATGACGATGTAGAGCCAGGTCTGCGCCACCACTGCGAACCAGTGCTGGCGGCTCTCGAAGATGACCTCCTCGCCGCGGCTGAGGAGGTTCCTGGCGTAGCTCATGCTGGTGCTCCGCTGCTCACCCGTGGTGTGGCTCAGGCTCGCGGATGCGCCCGCTGGTAAACCTCGCGCAGGCGCTCCCCGGTCAGGTGCGTGTAGAGCTGGGTGGTGCTGATGCTAGCATGGCCGAGCAGCGTCTGGACCACGCGCAGGTCGGCGCCGCCCTCCAGCAGATGGGTGGCGAAACTGTGCCGGAAGGTGTGTGGGGTGACGTGCCCGCTCACCTCCGCCGCCTCGGTCCAGTGCCGCACCAGCCGCCACACCGCCTCGCGGGTGAGCCGGTGTCCGCGCTGGCTGACGAAGACCGCCGCGGATGGCCTTCCCGCCGTCCAGGCCTGCCGCGGGCCGATGATGTACCGATGCAGGCGCTCCCGCGCCGGCTCCCCCATCGGCACGCGTCGCTCCCGGTTCCCCTTCCCGATGACGCGCACCTGCAGGTTCGGCAGGTCGAGCCGGTCGAGGTCCAGCCCGGTCAGCTCGCTGACGCGCAGGCCGCAGGCGTAGAGCAGCTCGAGGATCGCCCGATCCCTGGTGCCGGCCGGCGTGCCGGCCGGCGGCGCGTCGAGGACGAGCGCGACCTGGTCTCGGTCCAGCACGTCGGGCAGGTAGCTGCCCGGCCGTGGCGCATCGACCAGGGACGCGACGTCGCGCTGGGCCAGCCCCTCCCGCAGCGCGAAGCCGTAGAAGCTCCGCACGGCGGCGACCTTGCGCGCCTGGGTCGTGGGCTGGCGCCCCGCGCGCCGCAGGCCATCGATGAAGGCATGCAGCGGCGTCGGGTCGCTCGTCCAGCTTCGCCCCGCGACGGCCGCGAACTGGGCGAGGTCGCGACGGTAGGCAGAAACGGTCAGGGGCGAGAGACCGCGCTCCACGCGCAGCTCCATCAGGAAGGCATCGATGGCCGATACCAGCCCGGGGTCGGGATCCATCAGCCGCTCGCCGAGCGCAGCAGCGCCTCCGCCGCAGCATGTGCCTCGGCGCCGGCACCCTCGCCGGCGAGCATCGCGGCCAGCTCCTCCGAGCGCCGCGCGCCCTCCAGGACGGCGACCGCGGCCACCGTCCGCCCGCCGGTCACCTGCTTGCCAACGTGGATGTGCTGGTCCGCGAAGGCGGCGACCTGCGCGAGGTGGGTCACGCACAGGACCTGGTGGAAGGCGGCCAGGTCGCGAAGGCGCTGGCCGAGCGCGGTCGCGTGCCGTCCCCCGATGCCGGCGTCGACCTCGTCGAAGACGAGGACCGGCGTCTCGTCCGCGGCCGCGAGGACGACCTTCAGCGCCAACGAGAGCCGGCTCGCCTCGCCGCCTGATGCGATACGTCCCAGCGGACGTCCCGGCTCGCCGGCGTTGGGGGCGAAGGTGAAGGTGATGCGCTCCGCCCCGCTGGGTCCGAGCTCGGCCGGCTCCAGGTCGACGCCGAACGCATCGGCAGGCAGCCCCAGCGGCGGCAGCTCGCGATTCACGGCGGCGGAGAGCGTCGCGGCGGCCCCGCCGCGTGCCTCGGACAACAGGGCCGCCACCCGCTGCAGCTCAGTACGTCGCTGCTCCTCGTCGGCGCGCAGCCGTTCGCGCAGTCCCGCCTGATCCGAGAGCCGTTCCAGCTCGGCACCGGCCTCCTCGCCGAAGCGCAGCACGGCTTCCACGCTCTCGCCGTACTTGCGCTTCAGGTCATAGATCAGCGCCAGGCGCTCCTCGGTGGCGGCGCGGCTGGCGGGGTCGAGATCCACCTGCCCTGCCGCCGCTTCGACGTCCCGCGCGAGCTCGGTGGCCTCGGCCTCGAGCCCCGCGGCGCGCTCCTCGAGCGGCGCAAACCGTTCATCGAGCCCGGTCGCCTGGCGCAGCGACGAACGCGCGATGCGGATGGCGTCCAGGGCGGCCGACTCATCCCGTAGCGCGCGGACTGCCTCGTCGGCGCCACGGGCGATGGCCTCGGCGTGCGTTGCGGCACGCAGCTGCCGTTCCAGCTCCTCGTCCTCGCCGGCTCGCGGCGCAGCTGCGGCGATCTCCCCGACCTGGTGGGTCAGCAGCTCCACCCGCCGCGCCAGCTCGTGCGCATCGGTGAGCAGCTCGGCCGCGCGGGCAACCGTCGCTCGCCATGCCCGGTACGCCTCGCCGACCGCCTCGCGCCGCGCCTCGAGTCCGCCGTGGCGATCGAGCAGCTCCAGCTGGCGATCGGATGCCAGCAGTCGCTGCTGCTCGTGCTGCCCGTGGATCTCGGCCAGCCGCGCCCCAAGCGTCGCGAGTCCACCCACCGTGACGCTGCGGTCGTTCACGCGCACCAGCGAGCGTCCGTCGGCCGACACCTCGCGTCGCACGATGGCCATTCCATCGGCGCCGGAGAGGACGTCGGCCAGCGGCTCGTCGTCGCCCGCCGTGACCTCGTCGAAGATCGCCTCGACCCGGGCGGCATCGGTCCCGGTGCGGACCTGGTCGGACGTGGCGCGCGCCCCGAGTGCAAGTGCCAGCGCGTCGACCAGCAGCGACTTGCCGGCCCCCGTCTCGCCGGTCAGCACCGTGAAGCCGCGCGACAGGGGCAGCCGGACGCGCTCGATGACGGCGAGGTTCTCGACGGTGAGCTCGACCAGCGGCATCGGTCTCCTGACAGGCCTCCCTAGTACGGCAGGCGGGACGCCTTGGTCCGGAGCAGATCGTAGAAGGGCGTGGCCCCGGCGGGCTCCAGCATGCGGAACGGATCCGGCAGCGCCCGGACCTCGACGCGGTCCCCCTCCGCCAGCGGCAGGTCGCGCTGCCCGTCGAAGGAGACGATCGCCTCCGACGGCGCGTGGCGCAGCTGCAGGGTCACGGTGTGCTCCTCGCCGGCCACCACGCTGTGCAGCGAGGACAGGTAGGCGGCGACCGGCGTGATGATCATGTTCCGCAGCCGTGGATCCAGGATGGCGCCGCCGGCCGAGAAGGAGTACGCCGTCGAGCCTGTCGGCGTCGCCACCACGACCGCGTCTGCCACGTAGGTGGCAAGGTGGCTGCCGCTGACCTCCACCGTCGCCTGGATCATCCGGACGCGTGCGCCGCGAGCCATCACGACCTCGTTGAGGCACGGGTGGGTCTCGGACGTACCGTCGGGCCGTACCACGCTCGCCGCGATCCGCAGCCGGTCCTCCACCGTGTAGTCGCCGGCGACGACCTGGCCCAGCGCCTGTTCGAGGTCATCTGTCTCGACCTTGGCCAGGAAGCCGACGCGCCCCAGGTTGACGCCGAGCGCCGGGACGGCGCTGTCACCGATCGCCTGCGCGCTGCGGAGGAAGGTGCCATCGCCGCCCAGGACGCAGACGGCGTCGCTGCCGGGGCAGCTGGCGGCGATCCGCTCCGCGTCCTCCGCCGGGCTCTCCCAGAAGTCGACCTCGTGCTCGCGGCACCACGCCGCCGCACGAGCCAGTGCGGCCTGTGCATCGGGGTTGGTGGGGTTGTGCGCGAAGCCGAAGCGCATTCAGTCGCCGCCCGCCACCTCGCCGGTCGTTTCCGGCGCTCCCAGGCGGGCTGCGATCTCGCCGACCTGGCGTCGGAGGGCTGCAATCTCGGCAGCGACGTCATCCTGCACCGCCGCGTAGGATCGGTCGAGGCCGGAGGCGATCAACGTCCGCATCAGGCTCGACGGCGAGATGCCGCGCGAGCGCGCCGCCGCCTCGACCCGCTCCAGGAGCGCATCCGGCATGCGCAGCGAGACGATCTGCCGCATCGTGTCCGGCCCCGGCTCGGGACCCTGGGGCGCAACGACCTCCAGGCCCTCGAAGCCGACGCTCAGCTGCTCGGTGTTCGGCTGGGCGTGCCGCTTCCTCATCTCGTAGCGCATCGTAGTACGCCGGGGCTAGGCAGCGGAAGGCGCAGCCGCATCCACGACAGCGCCCCATGCGTCGTCACCCAGGCCGGGCGCCCCACCGAGGAGGGCCAGGAACTCGATGTTGCCGTCGGTGCCCGTCAGCGGCGATCGGATCAACCCCTCCAGCCCGAATCCCGAAGCACGCGCGTCCGTTCCGAACCGCTGCAGCACCGCCCGGTGCACGTTTGCGTCGCGGACCACCCCACCCCGCGGGACCGCCGCGCGGCCGGCCTCGAACTGCGGCTTGACGAGCGCCACCACCCGCCCCGCTGGGGTAACGAGGCGCCGAACCGACGGCAGCACCAGCCGCAACGAGATGAACGAGAGGTCCAGGGTGGCGAGCTGCACCGGCTCCGGGAGCGCGTCCAGGGTGCGCAGGTTGGTCCGCTCCATGCTGACCACGCGCGGGTCTCGACGCAGGCGATCGATCAGTTGTCCGCGGCCGACGTCCACGGCGAAGACGCGGCGAGCGCCGTTGGCCAGCAGGACGTCGGTGAAGCCGCCGGTGGAAGCCCCGGCATCCAGGCAGGCGAGGTTCCGCGGGGCGATTCCGAAGGCACCCAGCGCCGCCTCCAGCTTCCCACCCGCCCTGCTCGCCCAGCGCGGTTGCTCGACCAGCGAGACCGATGCGTCCGCCGCCACCTGCTGGCCGGGCTTGAGCACGTTGCCCGGGGCGCCCTCCAGCAGGACCTTGCCGGCCAGGATCAGCGCCTGGGCCTCTGCCCGCGACCGGACCAGGCCACGATCGGTGAGGAGCTGGTCGAGTCGAACGCGGGGCATGCGCCGATGATAGGCAGCAGCACCGCCGGCTCAGCGGGCTGCGGCGCTTCCGGCCACCCCTGCACTGCTCAGCCGCTGCAGCGCCTCGCTGACCTGCTCGAAGATGCCCTCGGCGTCGATGCGCTGCTGGCGGCGCAGGTCATCCACCGCACCGTGGTGCACGAAGCCCTCGGCCAGCGCCACCTTGAGGAGCGGCGTCCGAGTGCCCGCGCGGTTCAGGACGTCCAGCACGCCGTCGCCGAAGCCGCCCATGGCGGCCGACTCCTCCGCGGTGACGACGAGCTGCTTTCCGGCCGCGTGGGCCCCCAGCAGACCCTCGTCGAGCGGCTTGGCCCAGCGGGCGTTGACGACCGTCGCACTCAGCCCACGCTCGTCCTGCAGCCGGCGAGCCACGGCCAGGAGCCGCTGGACGATCGGCCCGAAGCCGACCAACAGCAGGTCGTCGCCTTCGCGCAGGACCTCGGCCCGCCCGATCTCGAGCTGCGCTCCGACGCGATCCGGCAGGTCCTCGCCGTGGTCCCGCGGGTAGTGCAGCGAGATCGGTCCGTCGTGGTCCATGGCGGTCACGACCATGTCGCGCAGCTCCTGCTCGTCCTTGGGCGAGCCGATCACCAGGTTCGGCAGCGATCGCTGCGCCGGAAGGGTGAACATGCCCTGGTGGCTGGTGCCATCCTCCCCCACCAGGCCGGCGCGGTCGATCGCCAGCAGCACCGGGGCGTCGTTCTGGCAGACGTCGTGGACGAGCTGGTCGTAGGCACGCTGGCTGAAGGTCGAGTAGAGGGCCACCACCGGCCGCATCCCCGCCAGCGCCATCCCGGTGGCCATCGTCACCGAGTGCTGTTCCGCGATCCCAACATCGAAGAGACGCCGCGGGAAGTGCTCGCCGAAGCGCGACAGCCCGGTGCCGCTCGGCATGCCGGCGGTGACGGCGCAGATGCGGTCATCGGCCTCCGCCAGGCGGATGAGCTCCTCCACGAAGGTCTGCGTGTAGGTCTTCGGCGTGTGCTGCGGCTCGGTCTCGGCCGGGATCGGCTCCTCGGTCGGATCGATGAGCGTCAGGTCGACCGGCGGCAGGCTGGCGCCGTGGAACGAGATGCTGTCCTGCTCGGCGGGCGCGTAGCCGCGGCCCTTGATCGTCTTCACGTGAACGAGTACCGGCCCGCCGATCGCGAACGCCCGCTCGAAGGTCTCTTCCAGCTCGCCGATGTCGTGCCCGTCGAGCACGCCGATGTAGGTGATCCCCATGTCCTCGAAGAAGCCGACCGACGCCCAGGTGCGCTTGAAGCCCTCCTTGGCCCAGCCGAGGACATCGAACGCGGGCTTGCCGACCAGCGGAACGCGCGGGAGCAGCCGTTGCGTTGCCGACTTCGTCTCCTGGTAGGCGCGCGTCAGGCGCAGCTTGTTGAGGCGAGTCGAGAGGCCGCCGACCGACGGGCTGATGCTCATCTCGTTGTCGTTGAGCACGATGAGGAGCCGATGCCTGGCATGGCCCAGGTGGTTCAGCGCCTCCAGCGTCAGCCCGCTCTGCAGCGCCGCATCGCCCACGATCACCGCGATGCGCTGGCCCCGCGCCGGGTCGCCCGAAGGCTTGAGGTCGCGCGCCGCCGCCAGGCCGATACCGATGCTGACCCCGGTCCCGGCATGCCCGCCATCGAAGACGTCGTGCTCGCTCTCGCTGCGTCGCGGGAATCCGCCGACGCCGCCGATCTGGCGCAACGTGTGGAAGTCGGCGAGGCGACCGGTGAGCAGCTTGTGCGCGTAGGCCTGGTGCCCCGTGTCCCAGACCAGCCGGTCGCGTGGCGAGTCCATCACGCGGTGCAGGGCCAGGGCCATCTCCACCGTGCCCAGCGAGCTGGCGAGGTGCCCCCCGGTGCGATGCACGGTGCGGATCATCTTCTCGCGCAGCTCGGCCGCCAACGCCTCGAGCTCTTCTGGGCCGAGACCGCGAAGCTGCGCCGGATCGTTCAGGGTGTCGAGAATCGCCACGGTAGCTCCTGGGGAAATGCGCGCGAAAGTATAGACCGATGCCAGTCAGGCGCCATCTTTGACGGATCGGTGGCCGGCGCCGTCACGCCCGTTCACAGGAGGCGCCGGGTGAACATGTGGCTCGTCTTCAGCAGTCCGTAGCCGTGTCGCCGGTAGAAGGCGTGCGCTCGCTCGCGGGTGACGCGCGTGGCCACCAGCAGGTCGCGGCAGCCGCGTGCGCGCGCCCACGCCTCTGCGGCCTCGAGGAGTGCCCCACCCACGCCGCCGCTGCGGTGCCGCTCATCGACCACCAGGCCCATCACCTGCGCCGCGAGCGGCGAGGTCAGGCTGTGCTTGAGCTGGACGTGCAGCCAGCCGATCGCCACGTCGGATCCGTCGGCGGCGACGAGCAGGCCGGCGTCCGGGTCCGAGGAGATTGGGCCGAGCCGTAGCGCGAGGTCGGCCGCTTCCGCGGGATAGCCGAGCTGCGTCGCCAGGTCGGCGAGCTGAGTGGCGTCCGACGCAAGCGCGGCGCGAATGCGCCAGCCAGCCGCTGCGGGGCTCAGCTGCCGGACCCCTGCTCGTCGCCGGTCGCGCCCTCCACGCCGCGGCCAAGCTGGGTGATGGTCAGCTCCGCCTCGCGCAGGCGCGCTTCACAGGCCGCATGCAGCTCCAGCCCGCGTCGGTAGCGGGCAATCCCCTCTTCGAGTGGCAGGTTGCCCGCCTCGAGCGCCTGCACGATCTGCTGCAGCTCACCGATCAGCTCATCGAACGGACGGGCGGCCAGGTCGTCCGGTTGCCTGCGTTCAGCGGTCATCGGTCGATTCCTCGAGCGGCGCGCCGGTGATGGTCGCTTCGACGCGCGTCCGCAGGGTACCGCGCGCAACCGACACGCTGACGCCACTGCCGGCGGGGGCCTGTTCCGGGTCACGAACCACGCTCCCGTCGGCCAGCCGGGCGATCGCATAGCCGCGCTCCAGCGTGGCGGCTGGCGAGAGGGTTCGGAGTGCGTCGGCCAGCGACGTCACGGCCGCGCGATCACGCTCGGCACGCGTCGTCAGGGCACGGTGGCCTCGATCGAGCAGGTCGGCGGCTCGCTGGCGGGCAGCGCCGACATCCGGCGCAAGACGCGCCAGCGCGCGTCCCTCTGCGGAGAGCAGCTGACGCCTGCCCGTCGCCGACGCCAGCAGCGCCGCGGAGGCCCGCTCCCGCAGGCGCCCCAGGATGGCAGGGAACTGGGCCAGGTCTGGCACCGCCTGCTCGGCGGCGGCAGACGGAGTTGGCGCCCGCACGTCGGCCGCAAAGTCGGCCAGCGTCACGTCGCTCTCGTGGCCCACGCCGACGATGATGGGGAACGGCGCGGCTGCGACGGCACGGACCACTCGCTCGTCGTTGAACGACCACAGGTCCTCGAGCGAGCCGCCGCCGCGGGCAAGGATGACGAGGTCCAGGTCCCGTTGCGCATACGCCCGCTGCAGGGCCCGCACGATGGCGCCGGCCGCCGTCGCACCCTGCACGATCGTCGGCGAGAGCACAAGCTCGACCATCGGGTAGCGGCGGCGCACGACGTTGTTGATGTCGCGCCATACCGCGCCGACCGGCGAGGTGACCACGCCGATCCTGCGCGGCCAGCGCGGCAGCGACCGCTTGCGGCCATCATCGAAGAGGCCCTCGGCCGCCAGCCTGGCTCGCAGCTGCTCGTAGCGCTGATGCAGGTCGCCGGCACCCGCCGGGGTGAGGGTCGACACGTAGAGCTGGTAGACGCCCTGCGGCTCGTAGGCGCGCAGGCGCCCATGGACGACGACCTGCATGCCGTGCTCGGGCCGAACGTTCGCGGCGGCGAGCTCCTCGCGGAAGAGGACGGCGCGGACCTGGCTGGCGGCGTCCTTCAGCGTGAAGAAGCAGTGGCCGCTGGGCGGGAACGAGGGCTGCGAGACCTCGCCCTCGACCCAGACGTCGGCCAGAGCCGGGTCGGAGTCAAGCAGCGTCCGGACGCGGCGGTTGAGCTCGCTGACGCGCAGCACGCGCGGTGCCGGCCGTCCGAGTGGCAGCATCTCGTCCCCCTCCGGCTTCGGCTCCTCGACCGGGAGGCTGTCCCACAGGCTCGGCTGTTCGGCCATGACGGCTACGTCACCCCGGTCGTGGGCTACTGCACCCGGGTGACGTAGTCCCCGGTGCGGGTGTCTACGCGCAGCGTATCCCCCTCCGTCACGAAGAGCGGCACCTGGACGACGAGCCCGGTCTCGACGGTGGCTCCCTTCTTGGCCCCGGTGGCTGTGTCGCCGGCGAAGCCAGGCTCGGTCTCCGTCACGAGCAGGTCGACGGTAACCGGAAGGTCCACGCCCAGCACCTCGCTCTCGTACATGGAGACGAAGACCTCGGTGTTCTCCTTGAGGTACTTCGCGTCGTCGCCAAGCATGTCCGCGGTGATGGCGAACTGGTCGTACGTCTCGTTGTCCATGAAGTGGAACGCGTCGCCGTCGCCGTAGAGGTACATCACCTTGCGCTGGTCGACGCGCGCGCGCGGCCACCGGGTTCCGGCCTGGAAGGTGCGCTCCACGATGTCGCCCTTGCGCACGTTCTGCAGCTTCATGCGCACCTGGGCCGATCCCCGCGCCATCTTGATGTGGTTCCAGTCCAGCACCTTCATGAGCTGGCCGTCGAGCTCGATGATGACGCCCTTCTTGATGTCACCGGTGTCGATCAAATGGCAATGCCTCCTGGGCCGATGGATTGGTATCGGTCTCTCCAAGCATAGGGCACCGCAGCCGCCAGATCCTTGGCCGCCCTTGTCGACGCAACGGGCAGATTCGCACCCGGCGAGGCGCTCCGGCGCCAGATTGGCGAGAGATCGGGCAGCCCCACGCCCGAGCGGCACCCTTGGGTGCGCCGTACGCACAGGATTGCCCGATGTGGCGGCATCTCGACGCCGCCAATCCCTTTCGGGTGCCGAATTGCCCCATGAATCGGGTCGCGCGGCTTCAGAGCACCAGCAGGTCGCCTGGGGTCTGCGTCAGCCGACGGGGGCCGGACGCCTCCAGCACCACGTCATCCTCGATCCGAAGGCCCATCTCCCCGGGGAAGTAGACGCCCGGCTCCAGCGTGAAGACCATGCCGGGCTCCAGCGGCTGGCGGTAGGTCAGGAGCATCGGTGGCTCATGGGTCTCCAGGCCGATGCCGTGGCCGAGCCCATGCGTGAACGCCTCGCCGAGCCCGGCACCTTCGAGGTGCCGGCGGGCGACGGCATCCACATCGGCGCCGATGACGCCGGCAGCCACGGCCTCGAAGGCCCGCTGCTGGGCCTCCCGGACCGCCTCGTAGCGTCGTCGCGTCTCCGCATCGGGCTGGCCGTAGAAGATCGTGCGGGTCATGTCGGACCGGTAGCCGTCGACCTGGCAGCCGAAGTCCAGGAGGAGTGCCTGTCCGCGGTCGAGCACCGCATCGGTGGCATGGCCATGGGGCATCGCCGCTCGCGCGCCAACCAGCACCAGCGGCTCGAAGGCGAGCGCCTCCGCCCCGTTGGCGTCGAACCAGCGCATGAGCTCCCAGGCGATCTGGCGCTCGGTCATGCCGGGCCGCACCCATTCGACGAGGTGCGCGAAGCACGCATCGGTCAGGGCGCAGGCGCGTTCGATCGCGCCGAGCTCAGCCGGGTCCTTGAGCAGGCGCAGGTTGGCCAGCGCGCCGTCGACCGCCACCAGCTCCAGGCCGGCCGCCTCGAGCGCCGCCCAATCGGCGTGGCGGAGGGTCCTGGCCTCGGCGCCAAGGCGTCGCAACGCGAGGTCCGTGGCGATCTTCGGAAGGGCGTCTCCAATCTCGCCGCGGGTGCGGTGCACCTGCCAGCCGGGGCATTCGGCCGCCGCCTGCTCGGTGTACCGCGCATCGGCCATGACGAGCTGGACGCTGCGGCGCACGAGGAGCGTACCCGACCAGCCCGAGGTCGCCTCATCACCCTGCTGCAGGGCGAATCCCGAGAGCCAGCGGCTGCTCGCTGGACGCGAGACGAGGAGGCCGTCGAGCCCTTCCCTCTCCAGGATCGCCCGGGCCGATGCCAGCCGGGCGTCGCTCAGCTCGCCGGGCACTCCGCGTTTGCCTTGGCGATGTTGGCGTTCTGCTCCGGCAGCGTCTTGGCGAAGTAGTGCGATCCGTCGCGCACGCCGTCGGGGCAGCCGGCGACGAAGTAGAAGTAGCCGCTCTCCGTGTCGGCGAAGGCGACGGACTCGATGGATCCCATCCGTGGCGACGCGATCGGGGCGGGCGGCAGGCCCTTGTTCACGTACGACTGGAAGCCGGCCAGGCTCTCCGGCCAGTCCGCGCCGATCTCGCCGCCACTCACCTGGAGCTGCGGCCACCACTCCGTCGATCCCCACTCGTCGACGGGCAGGTGCGCGCCGGGCAGGCCCTCGACGAAGGGGTTGCCCTGCGGCAGGTGGCGGGCCGTCGCCTCCCCGTACTGCAGCGTCGGGTCTGCGTTGAGGAGACCAACCGTCTCGTAGTCCGGGTTCTTGATGCGGTTCAGGTAGACGCCGGCGATCAGCGGCCGCTCATCGTCGAGCACGGCCTCGCGCTCCACGATGCTGGCGAGGGTCACCGCCTCGTCCACCGAGAGGCCCTGCGCGGCGATGGCATCGGCCGTCTCCTGCGTGAAACGGGTCTGGAAGGTGGTGAGCAGCAGCTCCACCAGCTCGCGGGCGCTGACGTTCGCGTAGACCCGGTAGGTATCGGGGTAGAGGTAACCCTCCAGGTTGCGCTCCACCGGCAGGTCAGCCAGGAACCCGTACTCGTTGAGCAGGTCTGCCGGTGGATTCTGGACCAGCCTGGCGAACTGCTCCAGGTTCATCGTCAGGCGGGTCGAACCCAGGTAGCCGACCATCTCCTCCAGCCGCCAGCCCTCCTGCAGCGTAATCTGGATCTCCTCGCCGGCCTCGTTGCGCAGGGCCGCCACGATCTCGGACGGTCGCATTGCCGGCGAGAGGTCGTAGGTGCCGGCTTCGAGGGTCCCCTCGCGCTCAGCCCGCTGTACCGCCCACTGGAACGAGAGCAGGCTGCGAACCAGCCCGGCGTCGTAGAGCTGCCGCCCGATCTCGGTGTCGGTGGAGCCCAGCTCGACCGTGACCGTGATGCGGTCGTCGCCACCGGCCGGCTCATCGGCGAGGGCGTCCGGCTTGTACCACTCGACGAAATCCTGCACCAGGCCGTTGTTGATCGAACCGGGGTTCTCCTCCACCCAGGTCATCAGCGTGGGGGCGAAGGCCACGAAACCCAGGAAGATGAGCACACCAAGCAGGGCGATGACGCCGGCGAACCAGCCCACCAGGATGACCGGCTGGAACGTGCGCCGGCGGCGGACGGGCGCCTCGCGCTGCTCGCGCAGCTCCCGGATGCGGGCGTTGCGGCGCTCTTCCTGGTCCCACATGGGATCGGGTGGTTGGCTCATCGAGTCTCCTGGGAGGGAAGGGTCGGCGGCAGGGCGTCGAGATATTCTTGCAGGATCAGCCGGGCCGCGGCCGAGTCAACCTCGCCGCTCTGGCGTCGCGCTCTCCGGCCCTCGGCCGCCAGCTCCTCCGTGGCCTGCCAGCTGGTGAGGCGCTCGTCGACGTAGGCCACCTGCAGACCGATGGCCACGAGCTGCTCGCCGAATCGCCGCGCAGCGAGCGCCTGGGGTCCCTCGCTCCCATCCATGTTGCGCGGCAGCCCCACGACCACCAGCTCCGCCTCTTCGTCGCGGGCCAGGGCGCTGATCGTGTCGAAGTCGACCGCCTGGCTGCGCCGATGGATGGCCGGCCGCGCGAAGGCCATGCCGGTCAGCGTGTCGCCCACCGCCACCCCGATCCGGCGGCTGCCGTGATCCAGCGCCATCACCCGGGTCACGGGCTTGCCTCCGGCGAGGGCGATTCACCCGTGATACGAACCTCGATCCGCCACGTCAGCTGCGGAATACGGTCGATCCAGTCCGGCCACAGCTTCACCCTGACGTCCCCGCCCAACGCCTCGACAGCCTCCGTGGCGGTCATGCCAGCCACCTGGTTTCGCACCGCGTCAAGATCGATCGCCGACGTGGCGTCGGCCCGCACCGTCACCTGGACGCGCAGCTGCTCGCCCGCCTGCGTCACGTCTCCCACGGTGACCTCCGCGCTGTCGGGCAGCACCTGCGCGCCATCGCCGCCAACCGATTCGTCGTTGAGGAGGCGCTCGACGCCCGCCTGCTCCACCTCCGTGCGATCGAGGTACGCCCGCTGGTAGTCGAGCGTTCCGCTGAGCGTGAACGTCTCGTTGCCCGTCCGGCCGACGAGATCCTCAGGCACCTCGATGACAGGGTCGCCGGCATCGGCCGGGCCGTAGACGCGTCCGGGATCCTCCGCCAGCTCCCCGCGCAGCTGGTCGGTCAGGTCTGCCTGGATCTCTGCCACCGCGCTGTTCACGTCCTCCTGGGTGACCTGCGGCTGTTCGTTGTCGTCGCCGCCGCTCGTCGGCTCAGGGTTGGTCACGCGACGGCCGGTGAGACCGGGAAAGCCCTTGAGGTAGCCGTCCACGGTGGCGTTCTCGATGCGGTTGATCGCCTCGGCCGCGACGTTGCCGCTCGCGCCCGCCTGCTCGGCAACGACCCCGACGCTGATGCGACCCGGCTGGATCCCTCCCAGGCCGAGCACGTCGCCGGGTGGCGCGATCACGCGCTCGGTGGTGGTGAAGAAGATCTCGCCGTTGGCGGAGACGCGCATGCCCTGGGGGATCTCGACGGTGACGTAGGTGTAGTTGTAGATCGTGATCGTGCCGGTGGCGGCACTGGGATCGCTGAACGTTCCGCTCGCCGTACCCTGGGCCTCCGCCGCCAGCTGGCCCGAGTCGGCGCCGGTCGGTGAGAGCGTCAGGGTATAGGAGGCGGGGTCCAGGGCGAAGCTGGCCGGCTCGATGACAATTGTCGCGGCCGGCGCCACCGCGGCCAGGGCCGCGCCGGCGAGCAGGACCAGGCCGATGAGCACGCCGACGGCCGCGCGCGGCAGCCGCCGACCGAACGGGAGGCGGGTCGATCCGCCGGGCGCGGGCCGACGGGCCGGCCGCGGCGCGACCGCGGGAGGTGGCGGAACGGGTACCGCCTGCGTTTCGTCGCCCGGACCGATGGCACGCGCCGGCGGCGTCGCCTGCCGGGCCGGTTCCGGCTCTGGAGCGGGAGCGGCCACCGGCGCATGCTCACCACGCACGACGCGGATCGGTGCGCGTGGCGCCGGGGGCGGAGCCGTCACGGCGATCCCGTCGTCAGCGCTGGCCTCGGCCACCGAAGCGAAGGCCGGGATGCCCGCTTCGGCCGCCAGGGAGCGGCCGTTCGGATCGGCGACCAGCGCGATCTCGCGCCCGTCTTCGGCCGCGACGCGCGCCAGCAGGCGGAGGGCCACGGCACTGGTGGTCGCCTTGGTCCGTCCGGACGCGACGAGGACCACGCGGCCGGGATCGACGTCGCGCAGGCGCCGGATGACCGAGGTGATCTCGTCGTCCGGCTCCAGGTAGAGGAGCTGGCCGGGAGACGGGGCCGCCGTCACAGCCGCATGCTCCGGACCGCGGAGCGCATCGCCCGTTCGGCGGCGCCCGCCCGCGCATCCAGGATCAGCGCCTGGTGGGCCAACGCCATGGGGGTCACGTCCTGGCGCGTGCTGAGGGTTCCCGTTCCGTCCCGCAGCCCGGTGACGTCACCCGGTCCCAGCGGCACGACCCGGGGCTGACGCGAGAAGGGCAGCTGTCGCCACCAGTCGCCCTGGCTCAGCACCTCGGCGATGTTCGGCAGCTCCGCTCCCCCGCCGCAGAGGTAGATGCGGCCGGGCAGGAGCTCTCCGTCGGCCAGGTCACCGATCATGAGCTCGACGCCGCGGCGCCAGATGGCAGCGTCCTCCGCCAGCGCACCGCGCAGGGCGTCGGCGGGCACCGCCTCCGGCAGCGCGTCGGCCGACGCCTCGAGCTTGAGCATCTCGGCCCGGGTGAAGGACAAGCCGAATCGCTCGGCCAGCCCCTTGGTGAAGGCGCGGCCACCCAGCGCCAGCATCTTCGTCCCGGCAATCCCGCCCTGCCGCACCAGCGCGACGTCGGTCGTGCCGCCGCCCACGTCCACGAAGACGGCGCCGGCGTCACCCAGCTCACCGGGATCGAGGCAGGTGGCGACCGCGTACGGCTCGGCGATCACGCCCAGCAGCTCGAGCCCCAGTCGCTGGGCGACCGACTGCAGCGCGCCGAGGTGAACCATCGGCGCGAAGGCGTTGAAGACCTCCAGCTCCACCTGGGCGCCGGTGAAGCCGATGGGGTTGCTGACGGGGTAGCCGTCGATCTTGATCTCGACGATGGCGGCATGCACCAGGCGCACGTCGAGCCGCTCCACGCCCGACTCCCAGGCGATCCGCTGCTCGGCGTCGTCGAGGGCCTCTGCCTGGACCTTCGTCACGATCCGCTCGAGCTCGGCATCGCTCAGCGGCTGCTCGGGGTCGACGCGACGTACGGTGCCAGACGAGGTCGTACCCTTCACCAGCTCTCCCGCGATGCCGATGACGGCTGCTCGAGGCTGAAGGCCCGCCTGCGCCTGCGCCTGCTCGAGGGCGCGCCGGCTGTTCTCCACCACGGCATCGATGTCGGTGACCGTCCCCGATT
Organism: uncultured Chloroflexia bacterium; assembly: GCA_963777045.1. Classification (GTDB taxonomy): domain Bacteria; phylum Chloroflexota; class Limnocylindria; order QHBO01; family QHBO01; genus JAPSGM01. The sequence goes on along the minus strand of CAVZPD010000022.1, from coordinate 193,066 downwards.
GCATGTGGGTCAGTCCCTGGCGCTGCCGTCCGGATCCGCGTACCACGCCGACGACGCCGTCGGGCGTCGGCTCGAGCCCGACGACCAGCGCCTTGGCAAACTCGGTGCCGACGTCCAGGGCGGTGAGGGTCGCCGGACCGGCGCCGTCCGACGTCGACCGACGTCGGAGCAGCCGCTGCACGGCACCTCCGATCCGTTCCTGCACCGCGCCTCCGTTTCCCGCCGTCAGCCCGCTTCGATCGGCTTCAGTGCCTCGAGCGCCCGGCGCGCCGCCTCGCGCAGCGCGTCGTCGAGGCGCGACGGATCACGGCCGCCGGCCTGCGCCAGATCCGCTCGGCCGCCGCCGCCGCCGCCAATGATGGGCGCCACATCTCGCACGATGGCGGCAGCATCGAATCCTTCGCCCGCCAGGTCGCGGCTGGCCGCGACCAGCAGCGCCGGACCGTTACCGGCGCCCGTCGCCACCGCCACGAAACGGCCGGTGCTGCTGCGCAGCTCGTCGACCCAGGCGCGCAGCGCGGCGGCATCGGCTTCGGGATAGTGCTCGACCAGGACCTTCGCCTCGCCGGCCTGCTGGGCGCGGGCCAGCGCCCCCGAGACGTCGAGCCGGCTCGTCGCCTGGCGCGGCTCGCGCGCCGCCTTCTCCGCCTCTTTCACGCGGGCGGTGAGCGCCTCGATTCGGCCAGGCACCTGCTCCTCGGGAACTCCCAGGAGCTGGGCGGCGCGGCGGAGCACCTCGAGGCGGTCGCTGACCATCTCCTCGGCGGCCTCGCCGGTGACCGCCTCGATCCGGCGCAGCCCGGCGCCGATGCTCGACTCGCCGGTGATGCGAAACGACCCGATCTGCCCGGTGGCGGCGACGTGCGTCCCGCCGCACAGCTCCTTCGAGTAGCCGTCGACCTGCACCACCCGGACGGAGTCCGGCACGTACTTCTCGCCGAAGAACATGTCGGCGCCGAGGGCCTGCGCATCGGTCAGGCTCATCCATTTCGGCGCCACCGTCGCGTTCCGCCGGACCTGGCGGTTGACCCGCTGCTCGACCTCGCGCAGCGCCTCTCGGGGCGTCGCCGAACCGGCCGGAAAGTCGAAACGCAGGCCCTCCGGACCTACCCAGCTCCCAGCCTGCTTCGCCTGCTCACCGAGCACGTCGCGCAGCGCCCGATGCAGCAGGTGGGTCCCGGTGTGATTCCTCGCGGCCGCCCAGCGGCGCGCCTCGTCCACGCTGGCCTCGACCGGTGCGCCGATGGCGAGGTCCCCCTCCACCCTCCCGATGTGCACGATCGCCTCGCCCGACCGCTGCGTGTCCTCGACGACCAGGCGCCCCTCCGGCCCGCGCAGCTCGCCTCGGTCACCGACCTGCCCGCCGCCCTCCGGATAGAAGGGTGTCCGGTCCAGGACGACCTGGGTGAGACCATCGGCCTGCGCCACGCCCATGACCGCCAGCCCATCGGCACGGGTCTCGTTGGGGTAGCCGATGAATTCGGTGGTGAGCTCGCCGAGTGACGAATCGATCGCGAACCGAGCCGACCTGCCGCCGCGCGACCGCTCGCGCTGCTCCGCCATGGCCGCATCGAACCCGGCGCGCTCGACCGTGACGCCGCTCTCGCCAGCGATCTCGACCGTGAGGTCGATCGGAAAGCCGAAGGTGTCGTGCAGCCGGAACGCCTCCTCGCCGGCGATGACGCCGTCCGGTCCCGCCGCGGCGACCAGGGAGGCGAGGCGCTCGCTGCCCGCCTGCAGCGTGCGCGCGAAGCGCTCCTCCTCGCGCTCCACTTCGTCCAGGATGGACTCGCGCTGCTCGCGCAGCTGCGGGTAGGCGTCCCCCATCAGGTCGATGACGACCGCGCACGTCTCGCGCAGGAACGGCTGGTCGATGCCCATCAGGCGCCCGTGGCGGAGCGCGCGGCGCACGATGCGCCGCAGGACGTAGCCGGTCCCCTCGTTCGAGGGCGTCACGCCGTTCGCGATGAGGAAGGTCATCGCCCGCGAGTGGTCGGCGACCACCTGGTAGCTGAAGCGCTCGCTCTCGACCGTCTCCGGGTCGTGACCGATGAACTTCGCCAGCCGCTGGATGACCGGTTCGAACAGATCGGTGCGGTAGTTGGATGCGACGCCCTGCACCACCGAACTGATGCGCTCGAGCCCCATCCCCGTGTCGACGCTGCGGAAGGGCAGCGGGGTGAGGCTCCCGTCGACAGCTCGGTCGGACTCCATGAAGACCAGGTTCCAGATCTCGAGCCAGCGCGGGCAGGTCTCCGAGTGGTCGGGGATGCAGAACTCTCCCTCGCTGAACTCCGGCCCGCGATCGTAGTGCAGCTCGCTGCACGGCCCGCAGGGTCCGGTCTCGCCCATGCGCCAGAAGTTCTTCTCGTCCCCGGCGGCGACGTTCCCCCAGCGCACGAGCCGCTCGGGCGGCAGCCCGATCTCATCGGCCCAGATGCGGTGGGCGTCGTCGTCGTCGGTGTAGACGGTGGCTGCCAGGCGCTCGGGCGCGATGCCGAGCTCATCGGTCAGGAACGACCAGGCCCAATGAATGGCATCCCGCTTGAAGTAGTCGCCGAAGCTCCAGTTGCCGAGCATCTCGAACAGCGTGTGGTGGCGTGGCGTTCGCCCGACCTCCTCGAAGTCGTTGTGCTTCCCGGCCACCCGCAGGCAGGGCTGCGCATCGACCGCACGGCTGTAGTCGCGCTTCTCCTCGCCGGTGAGCACGCGCTTGAACGGCACCATCCCCGAGTTCACGAAGAGGAGCGTCGGATCGTCGCGCGCGACGATCGGCGCGGCTGGCACACGCGTGTGGCCGCGTTCCTCGAAGAAGCGCTGGAACCGCTCGCGAATCTCGGCCGCGCTCAACGGCTGCATCGGTCTGCCCTCTGACATCCCCGGTCACGACGAGAGCCGGTGACCACCGGCTCTCGAATGTCGCGCTGCTCGGTGGTGCTGATCAGCCGGCGGCCTCGGCGCTGGCCGCATCGCCGCCGTCGGGAGCATCGTACGCGTCCTGCATGTCCGCCCGCGCCTGCTCGGCGGCCATCCGCCCCTCATTGACGGCGTCGTCGAACGCCGCCTTACGCTCGTCGACGAAGCCGCCGACCTGCTCGCGGAGCTCCTCGCCGCTGCTCGGCGCAAGCAGCAGGCCGATCGCCGCACCGATCAGTCCACCGATCACCACGCCGGCCAGGAAGCTGCCGAATCCGGAATCCTTCATGCGATCTGGTCGCCCTCTTCTACGTCCCGGGATTGTACCGAGCCGATGGCCGGGCGTCCCGCGACGGAAATGGCACCCGACTGCGCCTGCTCCAGCCTCACGGCGAGGTCCTGCGAGACGAGCTCCGCGTCAGCCACCACCGTGCGCGCTCGCTCGAGCAGCTCGGGGATCTCCGCGTCGAGCAGGCGGCTGACCCGGGCCGCGTCACGTGCCAGCCCGCGGGCGTCGCGCACCAGCGGTCTCAGGGCGATGACGGCAGCGACCATGCCGACGCCGAGCAGAAGGGCGCCGATGCCGACGCCAACGCGAAAGACGGTCAGCGCGATATCCATCTCAGCCGCGATCCTCCCGCTCGTCCCCTGACGGTAGCGCGTTCGACAAGAGCAGGACCACCACCATCGCCAGCTGCGCTCCCAGGCAGGCCCCGAAGAGGTGGAAATCGCCCACCCGCACGACCTCCAGGCCCGCCGCTCCCCCGATCGCCTCGCCTGCGGCGGTCCCGGCCACGGCGGCCGGCAGCAGCAGAAGCACGATGCGCCCCCACCGCCCCCGCAGGAGCAGGAGCGCCGCCAGGTTGATGCCTGCCACCAGGACGGTGAGGAGCAGCCACGGCGTCATGCAGCTCGCGCGATGCGGCCGCCGCCGAGGCAGACGTCACCGTCGTAGAGCACCGCTGCCTGGCCGGGGGCCGGCGCCCAGACCGGGTCGGCGGTCTCGACCCAAAAGCCATCCTCGCCGTCGAGCGTCACCTCGCAGCTCGCCTCGGTGCCCCGATGGCGGATCCGCACCGACGCCGTGAAGCGTTCTGCGGGCGGGTCGCCGGCAACGAAGCGACGGCCCTCGACGACGAAGCGAGTTGCCGCCACCTCGTCACGACGCCCGACCACGACGGTGTTGGTCGACGGGTTTACCTCGCGCACGTACACCGGCTCGCCAAGGGCAAGGCCGAGGCCGTGGCGCTGGCCCACCGTGTAGTGCGCGTAGCCGGAGTGCGTCCCCAGCCGAGCGCCATCGGCATCCACGATTGGGCCAGGCTCGCCTGCGTACGCACGGCGCTCCTGCAGCAGGCTCCGGTAGTCACCCGCCGGGACGAAGCAGATCTCCTGGCTCTCGGGCTTGTCGGCGGTTGGCAGTCCCAGGTTCGCGGCCATGGAGCGCACCTGCCGTTTGGTGAGCTCTCCGAGCGGGAAGCGGGTGTGGGCCAGCTGCTCCTGGTCGAGCACCCACAGGAAGTAGGTCTGGTCCTTCTGGGCGTCGGCCGCGCGCTTCAGCAGGAACCGGCCACCGTCGCGCTCGACGCGGGCATAGTGGCCCGTCGCCACCTGGTCGGCGCCGTAGGCGGCCAGCCCGCGTCGCAGCAGCTCGTCGAACTTGATGTACTGGTTGCATGCCTGGCATGGGTTCGGCGTCGCTCCGGCCAGGTAGCCATCGGCGAAGGCGTCGATGACCCGCTCGCCGAACTCGCGCTCCAGGTTGAGCACGAAGAACGGGATCCCGACCATCTGCGCCACCCGGCGCGCATCATCGGCGGCGTCGGGCGAGCAGCACGAGCGGCTCTGCTCGTAGCCCTCGCCACCGTCGGGATGCAGCCGCATCCAGACGCCCACGACCTCTGCGTCGTGCGCCTCGCGTGCCAGCAGGGCGGCCGCCACGCTCGAGTCGACTCCGCCGCTCATGGCGGCAACGAGGCGTCCCATCAGGCCGGGGCGGCCGCCCGCTGCGGCGTGGCTCCCCGAATGCGCTCCACAGCACGGTCGATGGTGGCGATCACGCCGGGCATCTGCTCCACCGTGTTGTCGTGGCCGAGGCTCAGGCGCAGGGAGCCATGGGCCAGCTCCGGATCGACGCCCATCGCCAGCAGGACGTGGCTGGGATCGGCAGAGCCGGTGGTGCAGGCGCTCCCCGTGGACGCCTCGATGCCATCCAGATCCAGGGCCGCGACGAGATCGCCGCCCTCCACGCCCTCGATCAGGAAGCTGGCAATCGACGAGAGGCGATGCTCGGGGTGGCCGGTCAGGCTCGCGCCGGCGAGGGCAGTCACCCCGCGCACCAGCTCGTCCCGCATCCCGGCCAGGCGCTCGTTCTCCCGCTCGCGTCCCGGTTCATCGGCCTGGGCCAGTTCCAGTGCCTTCGCGAATCCCACGGCGCCCGCCACGTTCTCGGTCCCCGCCCGGCGCTGCCGCTCCTGCGATCCACCCGAGAGCTGCGGCAGGAGGGCCGTGCCCTGCCGCACGAAGAGCGCCCCCACGCCCTTCGGGCCGCCGAGCTTGTGCGCGGCCAGGCTGAGCAGGTCGGCCTGCAGCTCATCCACGTCCAGGGGCAGGTGTCCGGCGGCCTGCACGGCGTCGACGTGGAACGGCACCCTGCGCGCCCGGCAGATGCTTCCGATCTCGCGCACGGGCTGGATGCTGCCCACCTCGTTGTTGGCGTACATCACGCTCACCAGGACGGTGTGGTCGTCGATCGCCGCCGCCACCTGATCGGGGTCCACCACGCCGTAGCGGTCCACCGGCAGGTACGTCACCACGAATCCGAAGCGCTCCAGGACCGCACAGGCGTGCAGTACCGCCTTGTGCTCGATCGAGGTCGTCACGATCCGCCTGCCCCGTGCGCTGCCCGCCCAGGCGACGCCCTTGATCGCCAGGTTGTCGGCCTCGGTCCCGCCAGCGGTGAAGACGATCTCGCGCGGCTTCGCGCCGAGCAGCCGCGCCACCATCTCGCGCGCCTCGTCGAGCCCGAGCCGTGCCCGCCGCCCGGCGGCGTGAATGCTCGAGGGGTTGCCGAAGTGCTCGGTCAGGTAGGGCAGCATCGCCTCCAGCGCCTCGCTGCGCAGCGGTGCGGTGGCGGCATGATCCAGGTAGACGGCCATCGCCATCGATTATGCCGCAGCGACCGGCGATGGCAGACGTGCATGGCCAGCGAGAGCCGGTCCAGCCGATGCCTGGGCGAGCCTCGCCAGCAGGAAGGACAGGAAGGCGGCCAGAATGGAGTGGCGCCGAAGTGCGGCAAGCGCCCGAGATATCACGGTCACCCGTTTTCGTGAGCTAGCGGTGAGCGGATGGAGGAGCACATGATCGTCACAAGGCTCGAGTCAATAGTCGGCACCCAGCGGGACGTTGCCGGAGACGGCTGGCGCAGCCGTCGGCTGCTGCTTCGACGCGACGGCATGGGGTTCTCGCTGCACGACACGCTCGTGGCAGCCGGGTCACGGCTGGAGATGCAGTACGCGAATCACCTGGAAGCGTGCTACTGCATCGAGGGCGAGGGCGCGATCGACGACCTGGCGACCGGTGAACGGCATGCGATCCGCGCGGGTACTGTCTATGCACTCGATCGCCATGACCGACACGTGATCACCGTCGAACGGAACCTCCGCCTGGTCTGCGTCTTCAACCCGCCCCTGCGGGGCGGCGAGACCCACGACGATGCAGGCAGCTTCCCGGCGGTCGCGGACGACGCGTGAGCGGGCGCTCCACATTTGCGGTCGCGGCGCTGACGCTCATCCTTGTCGTCGCCGGCTGCAGCGCCGACGCGTCGTCCCGGGCGCCGTCGGCCTCGTCCGCGGCCGAGCTGGGGGTCGATCTCGTGCCGGTCCCGCTCCCCGGGATCGAGGGGTTCTCGGCGTTCTGCGATCTCGACCACGGGTCGCTCCAGGTGACCGTCGGCAACCTCGGAGGAGCCGATGCGGCCGCGACCGCGGTCACGGTGGCATTCGACTACACCTCGAAGATCGGCTCGGCGCGTGCCTCCGCCATCCCCGCCCGCAGCGCGACCACGGTCCAGATCGAGCTGCCGTCGCCGGTTACCCCGAATGCCTTCGACTTCACGATCACCGTTGATGCCGATGGCGATCTGGCCGAGGCGAACGAGGCCAACAACTACGGCGAGGGACAGTGCCCCGCCGAGCCGCGCTGACGGCGTTGCGTTGGTCCTGAGCTTCGTTGGCCGCCTGGGGCGCGCCATGGCGATTGCCCAATACGCGGTGCTCTTCCACCTCGTGGCCGGCGGACTCCTCAACCTCTACGTTTCCCAGCTCGAGGCGCTCTCCGGCGTCCTCATGCTGTTCGGCCTGCTCCTGCTGATCCTCGATCAGCGCTCGCGCATCGCAGCACCTGCAACGCCGTTCGCCCTCCAGGGAGCCCTTACCTCCTAACGCCGCGGGCGGTTTCGCGCAGTCACCGAGGCCGCCGTCGGCTCCGCATCCAGGTCGCCGACCGGCGCCATGGCCCGGTCGTCGAGCTCCCAGCCGAGCCCCGACGCCACCCCGACCACCCCATCCACCTGGCCGACGAGCCGCTCCAGGATGGTCGCGGTCGAGCGCCGGTCCACCGTGCCCGCCAGGGTGACGACCCCGTCGTGAACGCCGACCTCGACCTCATCGGGCCCCATCCACATCGTCTCTTGCATTACGTCGTGCTGGACGCGGCGCTGCAGCTCGTCGTCGGACACCAGGAAGGTCCCTACGAGGTCCGCCCTCGTCACGATGCCGACGATGCGACCCTGCTCCAGCACCGGCAGCCGGTTGATGCCGTTGCGCGTCATGACCGCGGCCGCTTCACGCAGCGGTCGGTCGGCGCCGATGGTGATCGCCGGCCGGGTCATGATCTGCCCGGCAGTGGTGGCGTGCAGCTTCTCCTCCATGCGGTCTGCTGCCTTGCGGTCGAAGAGCCACGAGAAGGGGGTAAACCGATGATGGGGCGGTTCCTGCTCCTTGAGCAGGAAGTCGGCCTCGGATACGACGCCGATCACCTGCTGCGCGTCATCAACGACCGGGACGCCGCTGATCCCGTGCTCGGCGAGGGTACGGGCAACCTCCTTGAGGGGGGCCTCGGGCCGCACTGAGATGACCGATGTGGTCATCACGTCACGCACGTTCATGCGAGCAGCGTGAGCGCGGGAGCATCTCCGACAGAAGGTCCAACCGGCCCGAATCCGGGAGCCGGATGGCGGCTCACTCGTCGGCCGCCTTGATGACCTCCAGGTGCAGTTCGTCGAGCTGCTTCTGCGCGAGCGGGGCGGGCGCGTCGAACATGAGGTCAGCGCCCGACTGCGTCTTGGGGAACGCCATCACCTCGCGGATGTTGTCGACCCCGGCGTAGAGGGCGGCCCATCGGTCCAGGCCGATGGCGATGCCGCCGTGCGGCGGCGCGCCGTACTCCAGGGCGTCCAGCAGGGCGCCGAACTGGTCGCGCATGCCCTCGACCGTGTGTCCCATCAGGGCGAAGGCGCGCTCGAGCAGGTCGCGGCGATGGATGCGGATGGAGCCGCCGCCCGCCTCCCAGCCGTTGAGCGCCAGGTCGTACTGCTGCGCGTGGATCGAGCCCGGATCCTCCTCCATGCGATCCGCCTCTTCCCAGACGGGCGCGCTGAACGGGTTGTGGGTGGCGTCCCAGCGCTGACCCTCCGCGTCCCAGCTGAACATGGGGAAGTTGCGGACCCAGACGTAGCCGAGCACGCCCTGCGGCCGCAGGCCCAGGCGCTCGCCGAGAGCGAGGCGGACCTGGCCCAGTGCCTCCGCACCCTTCACCGGGTCGGCATCGGCGACGACCAGGATCAGGTCGCCGGGGTCTGCCTCCAGGAGCGCGCGGATCTCGACCTCCGCCCTACCGAGGTACTTGGCGACCGGGCCGCCGAGCGAGCCATCGGGCTGCACGGAGAGGTGCACCAGGCCGGCGGCGCCGTGGCGGCGAGCCAGGTCGGTCAGCTCGTCGAGCTGCTTGCGCGAGTAGCCACCGCAGCCCGGAGCGCGGATGGCGCGAACGCGGCCGGCGGCGGCGATCGCATCGGCGAAGACGCGGAAGTCGACCTCCCGGACGGCGTCGTTCAGGTCGACCAGCTCCATGCCGAAACGGATGTCGGGCTTGTCCGAGCCGTATCGGTCCAGCGCCTCCTCGTAGGTGAGGCGCGGGAAGGGCTCGCGGAAGATCGGCTGCTCGGGGACGACCTCCTTCGCCACCCGGCTCACGACGCGCTCCACCGTGCTGAGCACGTCCTCCTCGGTCACGAAGCTCATCTCGATGTCGACCTGGGTGTGCTCCGGCTGCCGGTCGCCGCGGAGGTCCTCGTCGCGCCAGGCACGCGCGAACTGGTAGTAGCGGTCGTAGCCCGCCACCATCAGCAGCTGCTTCATGATCTGCGGGCTCTGCGGCAGCGCGTAGAACTCGCCCGGCCGCAGGCGCGGCTGGGGACCACGAAGTCACGCGCCCCCTCCGGGGTGGAGCGGATCAGCGACGGCGTCTCGACCTCCACGAAGCCCTCGTCCTCGAGGGCGTGGCGGATGGCGCTGGCCAGGCGGGCACGCAGCAGGATGCGCTGCTGCAGCGAGGGCCGGCGCAGGTCCAGGTAGCGGTGCTTCAGCCGCAGGCTCTCGTCCAGGCCCGGCTGCTCCTCGTTGATGTAGAAGGGCGGCACCTTGCTCTGGTTGAGGACGGTGAACCGATCCACCGCCACCTCGATCTCACCGGTCGCCAGCTCCTGGTTGACCGTGCCCCGGGGTCGTTCGCGGACGACGCCCTCCACCTGGACCACCCACTCGTTGCGAGCGGCCTCGGCCGCGGCGTGGGCCTCCGGCGCGTCGTCGGCGCTGGTGACCACCTGGGTGATGCCACTCCGATCGCGCAGGTCCAGGAAGGTGAGATGGCCGTGATCCCGACGACGGTGCACCCAGCCCGCCAGCGTCACGCGATCGCCGATCTCGGAGGCTCGCAGCTCGCCGCAGGTGTGGGTTCGGAGCGACTGGACCATGGGAGGCCGATGGTAGCCGAGATCCCGTCGCCTCGCGGCGGTGCGGGCAGCTAGGCCATGCCGGAGGCGACCATGCGTGAGACCGCGTCGAGCGGCTCTTCCCGCTGCTCGCCGCGCACGAGGTCACGCAGGATGACGGACCCGCGCGCGAGCTCGTCGCCCACGATGACGGCGTAGGCCGCTCCGACCTTCGCCGCCGACTCGAGCTGACGTCCCAGCTTGCGGCCGCTGCCGTCGACCCGAACGCGGAGCCGGGAGCCCGGGGCGCGCAGGACCGATGCCACCCGCAGACGCGGCTCGAGGGCGTCGGGGTCGACCGAGACGACCACCAGCAGCGGCGCCTCGCCGTCATGCTGCACGTCCTGCTCCTCGGCGGCAAGGGCGACGCGATCGATACCCAGCCCGAAGCCGATGCCCGGCGTCGGCCGGCCGCCCAGCAGCTCCGCCAGGCCGTCGTAGCGGCCGCCGCCGGCGAGCGCCTGCTGCTGTCCCTCCCGACCGGCGACGAAGAACTCGAAGGTGGTGCGCGTGTAGTAGTCGAGGCCGCGCACGAGCCGGTGGTCGATCACGTACGCCTGCCCGGTCGCATCGAGCAGCGAGCGCACCTGCGCGAAGTGCTCGGCGCAGTCATCGCACAGGTGGTCAATGCTACGGGGGGCACCATCGGCCAGCGCGCCGTCGAGCTGCTTGTCGTCGAGTACGCGCAGCGGGTTGACGTGCAGCCGCCGCCGCGAGTCATCGGTCAGCTCGCCTTCGTGCGCCGAGAAGTACTCGACCAGCGCCTCCCGGTAAGCCGGGCGACAGGCAGGGTCGCCGATCGAGTTGATGCGCGCGACGGCGCCGCTGATCCCCGCCTCGCCCAGGTACGCGTGCGCCAGGCCGATCAGCTCGGCGTCGACCATCGGTCCGGGGTCGTTCAGGACCTCGACGTCCCACTGCGTGAACTGGCGGTAGCGACCGGCCTGCGGCCGGTCGTAGCGGAACATGGGGCCGATGAGCCAGAAGCGCTGCGGCCCGGGACGGACCTGCATCCCGTGATCGACGTAGGCGCGCACGATCCCGGCGGTCGGTTCCGGGCGCAGGGCCCACTCTGCGCGCTCCTCATCGGAACCGGCGGCTCCCGAGACGCGGAACATCTCCTTCTCTACGGCGTCGGATGACTCGCCGAGGCCGCGCGCGAAGAGCTCGACCCGCTCGAAGAGGGGCGTCTCGATGCGGTCGAAGGCGTAGCGCCGCGAGAGGTCACGGGCCAGTGCCTCGAGCCGGTTCCACCGCAGCGCCTCTTCGGGAAGGAGGTCACGCGTGCCGCGCGGGGCCTGGATCTGGGATGCCATGCGCAGGAGTGTACCGGCGGCCCTGGGCTGAGGTAGCCTCGCGCCGTGACCGACTCGGGCAGCCGCACCCGGCGGCTCCTGGTGCCGCTCCTGCTTGGGGCGGTGCTGGCGATCGCCGTAGGCGTCCGCATCCCGGCCGTCGGGCTGACGGGGCACACCGGGGACGTCCACGTCATCTCCACCTGGGCCGAGCGGATGGCCGCCGTGGGTCCGCTCCACTTCTACGAGGGTGGCGGGTCCATCTACCCCGCACTGCTCTACCTGTACTGGCCGCTCGGCATCGCCTTCGACGGGGACGCGCTGAGCGTCGCGATCAAGGCCCTGGCGATCCCCTTCGACGTCGCGGTGGGCCTGCTGCTGTTCGCGGTCGTCCGCTCGCGTGCCGGCGGCATGGCAGCAACGGGGGCGGCCGCGCTCTACCTGCTCAACCCCGCCGTCATCCTCGCAGGACCGGTCTGGGGCCAGATCGACGCGGCCGGCACCCTCGTCTTCCTCGCCGCGCTGTTCGCGGCGGCGAACCGGCGGCTCATGCTGGCGGGCGGGCTGGCCATGCTCGCCGGGCTGGTCAAGCCACAGTTCGGCTTCGTCCTGCTGCCGGTCCTGGTGCTGGCGTTCGCCTCGCGCCGCGAGGGCCGCTCGTGGCGGCCCCTCCTCGGGGCTCTGGCCGGAGCGGCCGCCGCCTACCTGCTGGTGGCCGGACCGCTGCTGCTCGACCCCGTGCACCATCTCGCCAACATCTCGGCAGTGACCGGCATCCGGCCGGAGGCATCGGTCTATGCGCCCAACCCGTGGGCGCTCTTCTTCAGCTACGACGCCGTCGACAGCGGCTACACGTGGCTTGGCGGCGTCCTGCTGCTGGCCGGCCTCGCAGCCGCCGTCCTGCCGCTGCGCCACAGGAGTGACCTGCGCACGCTGCTGTTCGTGGGCGCCTTCATCGTCTTTGCCTTCTACTTCCTGCCGACGCGCGTGCACGAGCGCTACCTCTTCCCCGCCATGGCCGTGCTCGCACCGCTGGCAGCCGTCTCCGGCCGAGCCCTGCTCGCCTACCTGGTCATGACGGCCGGCTTCGCGCTCTCGCTGCTCTACGCGCTGGTCGACACGACCCCATTCGCACTTCCGACCGGGTGGGAAGAGGTGCTCGTCACCCGTGCCACCGTCGTTGGCCTGAGCCTCGCCCTCATCGGCGCTGCGCTGGCATTCGTTGCGCTGCTGCCCAAACGCGCCGCCGGATCGCCCGGGACCGATGCGGAGCTGGAGGTCAGCGCGCCTCGCGCGTCACGCTGGTGATGTCGCGGATGCGCTCGATGCGGCTCAGGACCCGGGAGAGCTGCTGCAGCGAGGTGACCTTGAGCGTGGCGCTGATGGTGGCCGTTCCGTCCGCGCGCGTCCCGATCGAGGCGGCGACGATGTTGACCTTGTGCTCCGCAACCACGTTCGTGATCTCGTTCAGCAGGCCCGGCCGATCGAGCGCGTCGATGCGCACGGTGATCGGGTAGGTCTGCTGGTCGGCCGACTCCCACTCCACGTCGATCAGCCGCTCGATGTCGCGCTCGGAGAGCACCGACGGGCAGTTGGCGCGGTGCACGGTCACGCCCTTGCCGCGCGTCACGTAGCCAGTGATCGGATCGCCGGGAATCGGCGAGCAGCAGTTCGCGAAGCGCACCAGCAGGTCGCCCACGCCCTTGACCCGCACGCCGGTGATCGAGGGCGCGGCCGACGGTGGCGCCACCTCGGGAAGTGCGATGGCCGCGTCGTCGTGGATCTCCAGCTTCGAGACGACCGATGCCGGCGACACGGCGCCGTAGCCGATCGCGGCGAAGAAGTCGTCCACCTCGCGGTAGTGGTACTGGGAAGCGATGTGCTCCAGCCGCGAATGCTCAATCGACGAGAGGGTCTCGTGGGCCAGGCGGCGCAGCTCCCGGTCGAGCAGCTCGCGACCCTGGGCGACGTTCTCGTCGCGCTGCTGGCGCTTGAACCACTGGCGGATCTTCTCGCGGGCGGCGCTGGTCTGGACGATCGCCAGCCAGTCGCGTGACGGTCCGTGCGCGGCCTTGGTGGTGATGATCTCCACGATGTCGCCGTTGCGCAGCTTGTAGTCGAGTGGCACGAGCCGGTTGTTCACCTTCGCGCCGATGGTGCGGTGGCCGACATCGGTGTGGATGCGGTAGGCGAAGTCGAGCGGCGTGGCGCCGGCGGGCAGGTCCTTGACATCGCCCTTCGGGGTGAAGACGAAGACCTGGTCCTGGAAGACCTCCAGCTTGAGGCCCTCCACGAACTCGGTGGCGTCTGCGACCTCGCGCTGCCAGTCCATCAGCTGCCGGACCCAGGCCAGCTTCTCGTCGTAGCGGCGGTCGCCGCGGCTCCCCTCCTTGTAGCGCCAGTGCGCGGCGATGCCCGCCTCGGCAACGTCGTGCATCTGGCTCGTGCGGATCTGGACCTCGAGCGGCTTGGCCTCGGGGCCGATCACGGCGGTGTGCAGGGACTGGTACATGTTCGCCTTCGGCATGGCGATGTAGTCGTCGAACTGCCCCGGGATCGGACGCCAGATCGAGTGCACCACGCCGAGCGCGGCGTAGCAGTCCTTGACGTCGTCGACGAGCAGGCGGACCGCGTGCAGGTCGTAGATCTCGTTGAACTCGGCGCCCTTGCGCTCCATCTTCTTGTAGATCGAGTAGAGGTGCTTGGGGCGGCCGCTGATCTCGGCCGCGATGCCGACTTTGCCGAGCTCCTTGCGCAGGATGTTGATGCTCTTGTTGATGAAGCTCTCGCGGACCTTGCGCCGGTCGGCGAGCATCTCGACCATCTGCCGGTACTTCTCGGGCTCGGTGTACTTGAAGCTCAGGTCCTCGAGCTCCCACTTGATCTGCCACATCCCCAGCCGATGGGCGAGCGGTGCGTAGATCTCCATCGTCTGGCGGGCGATGCGCCCCTGCTTCTCCTCGGGGAGGTAGCTGAGCGTCCTCATGTTGTGCAGCCGGTCGGCGAGCTTGATGATCACCACCCGCACGTCCTCGGCCATGGCCATGAACATCTTCCTGATGTTCTCGGCCTGCTGCTCCTCGACGCTCCGGGCGCTGCCGAACTTCGACAGCTTGGTGACCCCATCCACCAGGCGGCCCACCTCACGGCCGAACCGCTTCTCGATGTCGGCGACCGTCAGCTCGGTATCTTCGGGGACGTCGTGGAGCAGGCCGCCCGCCAGCGTCTCCGCATCCATCTGCAGGGTTGCGAGGTAGTAGGCCACCTCGATCGGGTGCGAGATGTAGGGCTCACCCGATGCACGCAGCTGGCCCTCGTGGGCGGCAGTCGCGACATCGTGGGCGCGCTCGATCAGGCCGACGTTGATGCTCGGCCGATGCTGACGCGCCTCTTCGACCACGTCATCGATGGTGTGGGTCGGCTCCGCCGCTGGCTGCCCGCGCGAAATGCGCTGCACCACGGCGGCCGGGGCCGCCCGCAGGCGGGTGAGGTCCATGGTCGCAAGAGGGTAGCACGGGCTCCCTGCGGAATCCGGACCGATGGATCGGCCAGATCGTCCGACCGGTCAGTCCGCCGTGAGCGGAACCTCCACGAGGTGCTCGGAGACGAACCAGACGTGCATCTCGTGCTGACGAAGGACATCGCCCATCAGCATGTCGTTGGTGCCCCAGTCGCCGTTCTTCTCGGTGACCTCGATCCCCGCGCGCACCTTCCTGATGATCGTGCGATGCGCCTCGAGCAGCCGCGTCAGCATGGCCGGGACGCTCTCGGCGCCATCTGGCGAGCGCTCGACGCTCGTGAGCTCCGCCGCGTGGCGCGGGTCGCCCACCGAGATCCCGCCGAGCATCTGGACGCGCTCCGCGAGATCGTCGATCAGCTCGAGCTGCTCGCCGGCGTGCTTGTCGAAGAGCAGGTGCAGCTGGTAGAAGGTCGGCCCGGCCACGTTCCAGTGGTGCTTCTTGTAGAGCGCGTACAGGACCATGCTGTCGGCCAGGATGCCGTTGAGCAGCTTGCAGCTCTCGCCGCGCGCCGCTTCGTCCAGGTCAATGGGGAGGTCACGCAGCACACCGAAGCGCTGGATCTCCCTGCCGAGGTCCGCGTAATGCGGGGCTGCCTTGCCGTTGCGATTGCCGCGCGCGCTGCCAGCGCTGCGCGGACGAGTCGTCGTCGCCATGGATGTCTCCTCCGTGCGGTATGCCTCGATGGTGTCCACGACTGCACGGGGCTCGCCAGTGCCGGAGGGCACAGCCGCGGGGGGCAACCTGCACCGTAGTGGGTCCGTCCCGCCGCGCCCGCGGGTGCCAGCCGCTGCTCGAAGCCAAAGGCCCAGAATGGGATTCCACGGCCGAAGCTGCGTCCTCGTGCAGGGCCTAGGCCCCGACCACCGAGCCGGGAGGCGGATTGCTCATGCGCGCGGTGTCCCGGTCCGGTGCAGAACACGCTCGCGGAGTGCTCGCAGCCGGTACCAGAGTCGGTCGGTGACCAGGTCGTAGAGGCCGGGATGGCGCAGCGGCGAGCCACCGAACGTGCGCTTGAAGTCGCTGAACCCCTTCCACGCCGGATCGGCATCGTCGTCGTCCGGCTCCGCCACGCCCCACATGTCGACCGACCGGCAGCCGTAGCGCGCCAGCGTCTTGAGCATCGCGGCCATCACGGCGTGCGATCCGTAGTTGTGCTTGTAGGCCGCGTCGCGCAGCAGCGCGCCGTAGAGGTAGTAGGCGCGGTCGCCGATGCGCGGGAAGGCCATGGCAGCGATCGGCGTGCCATCGACCCGGGCGATGCCAAGGTACCAGCCGCCGGATGACGCGAGCTCATCGGCGAGGCGTTGCAGGAATTCGATCGATCGGACCCGAAAATCGCCGCGCTCCGCGGTGCGCGAGAGCAGCCCGTGCAGGATCTCGATCTCGGCGTGATCGGGCTTGCGCGAGATGGTGACGTGCGTGCCCTCGCGCTCGGCACGCCGCATCAGGCGACGGGCGTCTGCATGCCACGAGGCCTCCAGCTCCTCTCCCCCATCGAGCAGCTCCACGATGCGGGTGGTGGGCGCCTGGAGATCCGGCGCGGAGCGGAGATCGTGCTCATCGGCCAGGCGAGCGAAGTCGACGTCGGCGTCGAGCTCGGCGCGCGGGTCCATCTTCACGACCAGCGCCTTCTCGCGCCGGGCCAGGCGCTTCAAACCATGAAGCAGCCAGGCAAAGATGCGGTCGGCGTCGCCCGCCGATCGGTCCCAGACGGGTCCATGCGCGACGTACGCGACCTGGCGTCCGAAGCCCGCCGGGCGGAGCAGCACCTGCGCCACTCCGCGGACGACGCCGGCATCCTCGACCAGGATGCGCACCGGCCGCTCTCCCGCCGTGGCGGTGCATTCTCCCCACGCCCAGGCCTGCAGCAGATCCGCCTCCGGTCGGGAGGCGATGAAGGCGTCCCAGGCCGGGCGATCGGGTTCTGTGGCACGACGGACGATGGGAGGCATGGGCTAGAGCGTAGCGCCTCCCCGGACCAGCACGCTGCCGCGTTTCCCGCGTCAGTCCTGGCTGCCCGCCAGGTGGCGGCCCGCCAGCCGCAGCCGGGTCCGCTGGGCGAGGCCGTAGGCGGGCAGCAGGAGGCGCAGTGCGGCGTCCTCGGCGGGCCGCAGCGGCAGGTCGCGCGCGCCGACGTAGTCAATCTGCCGCCCGCCGAACCCCTCCTTGAACTGCGCGATGCCGCCGGTAGCGAGGCCCCAAAGGTCGTAGGCGGCGAACCCCTCCGCCTTGAAGCCGATGATCGACGCCCACTTCAGCAGGTAGTTGGCGCGGCTCTCCGCCCCCGCGTCGGTCATGCCGCCGAACGCCTCCGCGACCCGATCCCCGCACGTGAAGTGGAAGAGCGTCGCCAGGCGCTTGCCCTCGAGCGTCGCGAAGGCGAGCCGGGCGTGGCCGCTCCGCGCGAAGAGCTCCCAGACGCGGTCGTAGTAGTGCCGCGCCCGGGCGACGAACCCGGCACGCTCGGCGGTGTAGGTGTAGATGCGGTAGAAGTCGCGCAGCGCCGCGGCTGCCGTGGCGGCGTCGGCCGTCCCGTCGATGCGCTCGATGATCACCCCCGCGCGCTCGGCCTTGTTCGCGTACTGGCGGTGCTTCCGCTTGAGCTCGGCGCGCAGGGCATCTTCGGAAGGGGCCAGCTCGATCAGTCGGGTGCGCGGCGGCTGCACCTTCACGGCTGGACGCCAGGGGGGCGCGAGCAGCGCCTGCCCGTAGGCCGATGCATCGGTCGCCTCCGGGTCGACCTTGACGGTCGCCACGCCCTCCGTGCGCGCGAGCGAGCGCAGCGCGGCGAAGAGCGCCTCGCGCACCGCTGGCTCGTCAATCTCGCCGACCGGCCCGCGCGGCACGTAGCCCAGCCGCCATCCGATGCCCGGCACGCGACGCAGCAGGACCTGGGCGACGGCGCGGGGCGTAGCCCGATCCTCACCGACGGCGACGCGCAGCGGCTGCCAGCCGAAGCCGGCGCGCAGCTCGCCCCACTCCCACAGCTGCGGAAAGGAGCGGTAGGGCGCCGACTCGACGAAAGCATTCCAGGCCGCCGGATCGCTCACCCGCCAGGCGCGCAGGTCAGCCATCGCCGCCTCCGTACCCGGCGTCGCGGAGCGTCCGCCGAGCGACCTCCTTCTCGTCCCACCAGCGTTTCTCGGTCCCGTAGATGATCGACGCCTCGTGCCCCTTGCCGGCGAGCAGGATGACATCGCCGGGGCGCGCCAGCGCGACGGCATGCGCGACCGCCGCCGTCCGGTCGTCGACGACGAAGAGGGACTCGCCGTCGCGCGCGCCGCCGGCGCGTGCGCCACCAGCGATCTCCTGGTTGATGGCCCGCGGATCCTCCAGGCGGGGGTCCTCGTCGGTCACCACCACGACGTCGGCGAGCTCGCCCGCGACGCGACCCATGGGCGCCCGCTTGCTGGGATCCCGCTCCCCGGCCGAGCCGAAGACGGCGATCAGCCGTCCGCTGGCCAGCGGGCGCAGGACGCGCAGCACCTTGCCCAGCGAGTCGGTGGTGTGGGCGTAGTCGACGATGAGCGCGAAGGGCTGGCCCTCGTCCACGGTCTCCATCCGTCCCGGCACGCCGCGGCTGGCCGCGATCGCGTGGGCGGCGACATCTGGCTCGATACGCTCGACATGTGCCAGCGCCAGCGCCGCGAGCGCGTTCTGGACGTTGAAGGCGCCGGGCAGCGGCACGTGCACCCGCCCCGCCCAGCCCGGGGCAGCCAGGCGGAACGCGGTGCCGGCGCCATCGGCCTCGAGAGCCGACGCGCGAAGGTCGGCATCGGCCTCCACCGCGTAGGTCACGACCCGGCCGCGGGCGTGCTCGCGAAAGAAGCCGAAATGGGGGTCATCGGCGTTGAGGATGGCAGTCGACGCCTCCTCGAAGAGCATTGCCTTGGCCGCCCGATAGTTCTCCAGCGAACCGTGGAAGTCCAGGTGTTCACTGGTCAGGTTGGTCAGGATCCCGACGTCGAAGCGCACCTTGCGCACGCGCCCCTGGGCCAACCCGTGCGAGGTGGCCTCCATCACCACGCTGTCGTTCCCCGCGGCCACCATCCTGGCCAGCAGCTCCTGCAGCTCGGGCGCCTCCGGGGTCGTGTTGCGGTGGACGTTCGGCTCGCTTTCGTCGCCGATGCCCAGCGACACGGTGCCGATCAGGCCCGGGCGGCGTCCAGCGGCGCGCAGCACGTCGCGGGCAAGGTAGGCGGTGGTCGTCTTGCCGTCGGTCCCGGTCACGCCCATGACCCGCAACCGCTCCGACGGACGCCCGTACCAGGCATCGGCGGCGTCCGCCAGCGCGTCGCGCGTGCGCGCGACGATGAGCTGCGGGACGGCGACGTCCGGCACCTCGCGCTCGACGACGGCGGCCACGGCGCCGCGTTCCACCGCCTCGCCCACGAAGCGGTGGCCGTCGACGTGCGCTCCCGGGACGGCGAAGAAGAGCGTCCCCGGCATCACCGAGCGCGAGTCGTAGGCAAGTGCGCTCACCTCGCCCACCGGCAGCCCGACCACGCGCTCCGGCGCGATCACGTCGGTCAGCTGGCCAAGGCCCATTCGACGATCGGTCATCTGCGGCCTGCGCCAAGGCGACCCACCACGCCGCGCAGCGCTCCCCGCCCACGCTCGGCGATGGATCGCAGCCGGTAGAGCGCCGGGTCAGCGACCACGTCCCAGCTCCCGGCCCACCGCAGCTGGCGACCGCCGAAGCCCTTCTTGAAGAGGCCGACGCCGTACCAGGGGTGCTCCGGCCCAGCGCCCTCCGGCGCGACGCCCCACAGGTCGTGGACGCGGACACCGGCGTCCCGGGCGTAGCGCATCATCGCCCACTGCAGCGCGTAGGACGGGTAGCGCTTCGTCTCGCCCCTCTCCTCCCGGCGGGAACCGGCGAAGAGGTAGAAGGAACGGTCGCCCTCGATCACGAGCATCCCGCTGGCGAGCAGGCGATCTCCATGCCGTGCCTCGAAGATCGCGGCGCGTCCCGCGCCACCGAGCCCTCGCCAGGCGGTGTGGTACCGCTCGAGCGGAGGCCTCGGGAAACCGGCACGTGCCTGCGTCTCGAGCACCAGGGCATGCAGATCGTCGATGGGCCGCAGCTCGACTGCATCGGTCGTGTGGCTGACGTCGACGCCCTCGCGCTCGGAGCGCCGGATACCGTAGCGCGTGTCCTTGTCGAAGGCCGCCAGCATCGCCTCGTCGTCCTCGAGCTCCACAAGGCGCGTCTGGCCGACCTGCAGCGTCCGCGGATCATGCGGCAGGCGGTCGAAGAGGCGAGCCTCGCTCGAGTCGGCCTCGATGCGTGGCTCCAGCTTGACGGCGATCGCCTTCGCCCGCCGCGCCGCGGCGCGCAGCCCGATGGTCAGGGCGCGGAGCCGTTCCCCGGCGCGCTCGTTGCCGTAGTCGAGCACGGGGCCACGCGGCACGTACCAGAAGGACCGGCCCAGCGGCAGGCTGCGAACCTGGACGGCGGCGATGGCCACCAGCCCGCCGTCCTCCTCGGCCACGAAGCGCCGCTGGGCCTGCCCGTCGAAGGCGGCGACATCGGCCCAGGCCCAGTCGTGCAGGAAGTCGCCGTACGCGCAGCCGGCCAGGAAGGCCTGCCAGGCGGCCGCGTCGCCCTCGGTGGCAGGTCGCACCCGGATCATGCGGTCCTCCCCCGCCGGCGGCCGAGCAGGCTGCGCATCTGCGCAATCTCCGGGGCGTGCAGCGCCGAGGCCACCATGAGGTAGATCGCAGCGCCGGCCACCGTCAGCACGGCGACCACCACGAGGCGGCCGAAGCCGTTGGCGAGCAGCCCCGGAACCCACCCCTGGGCAAGCGTCAGTCCGCCCAGCATCAGCAGCGCCGACGCCACTGCGGCAGTCGCCGAGCGGCCGGCCGAGCGCAGCACCTGGGCGTCCTCGATGGATTCGATGCGGTTGCGCAGCGACCAGGTCAGGCCGGCCACCTCCAGCAGGGCGCTGATGGAGAGCGCCAGGGCCAGCCCCTGCACGCCCATCGGGCCCACCAGCCAGACCATGAGCGGCACGTTGATCGCGACACCGATGACGGCCCAGGTGACCGGGGTCCGCGTGTCCTGCATGGCGTAGAAGGCGCGCGTCAGCACGTGCACCACGATATGCCCAACGAGGCCGATGGCGAAGAAGGTCAGCGCACCGGCGGTGCGTTCGGCCGAACGCTCGCTGAAGAGGCCGTACTGGAAGAAGACCGAGGTGACCGGCTCGGCCAGCACGATCAGCGCGGCGGTCAACGGCGCCGCGAGGAAGATGAGCACCCGCAGCGATCCGGCGACCTGGCGCCTGATCTCCGGGATGCGGCCCAGCGCGGCGTCGCGGCTGAGCGTCGGGAAGAGCGCCACCGCGACGCTGACGCCCAGGACGCCCACCGGCAGCTGGCTGAGCTGGAAGGCGTAGTAGAAGCTCGTGACGCTCCCCTCCGGCAGCGTGCTGGCGAGCACCGTGGCCACGATGAAGTTGAGCTGACCGGCTGCGAGGCCGAGCATGCGCGGGCCCATGAGCCACGCGACGCGGCGGACGCCGGGGTGCGACAGGCCGATGGTCAGGTCATAGCGCTGGCCGACCTTCGCCAGCTGCGGCAGCTGGATGGCGAGGTGGGCCAGGGAGCCGACGGCGACGCCGACCGCCAGCCCCTCCACCCCCATCAACGGGGCCAGGAAGATGGCTGCCCCGATGATGCACGCGTTGTAGGCGAGCGGGGCCAGCGCCGGGACGGCGAAGCGCTCGTACGAGTTGAGGATGCCGCTCACCACGGCCCCGATGCCGATCAGCACCGGGCTCAGCAGCATGATCCTGGTCATGCGGACCGCCAGCTCGGTGGTCGGGGCGTCGAAGCCGGGCGCAACGATCGGCACCAGTACCGGCGCGAAGATGGCCATCAGCAGGGAGAGCCCCGCCAGGGCGATCACCACCAGGTTGATGACGCTGCTGGCGAGCCGCCACGCCTCGCGCTCCTGCTCGCGCGCCCGGTAGCTGGAGAAGACCGGGATCAGCGCCGCGGAGAGGGCACCGGCGACCACCAGCTGGAAGATGGCATCGGGAATCCGGAAGGCGGCGAAGTAGGCGTCGAGCTCCCGGCTGGCGCCGAACTGCGAGCCGATCACCAACAGGCGCACCCAGCCGAGGAGGCGGCTGGCCAGCGCAGCGACGGTGAGCACCAGGCTCGCCTGGGCGAGAACGCGACCGACCGACGGTCCGCCGCCCCCCGGTGCCTGCTGGGCCGAGACGGACTCTGCCTCCGGCGGTCCCGGCTGTCCGGCCGATGCCCCCTCGAGAGGACCGGTCACCGAGCCGGTCCGTCGTCGTCGCCCCGCGCCCGCGGGTGTGCCGATCGATAGGCGCCCCGCAGCGCTGCGTCGGAGAGATGCGTGTAGATCTGCGTGGTGGCCAGGTCGGCGTGACCGAGGAGCTCCTGCACGCTGCGGAGGTCGGCGCCGCCCTCCAGCATGTGGGTGGCGAAGGAGTGCCGAAGCGTGTGCGGCGATGCTCGGTGTGTCAGGCCGGCGGCATCGACCCAGCGGCCGACCGCCATGCGCGCCCCGCGCGCGCTCAGCGGCCGCCCCTGGGCATTCAGGAACACGGCGCTCGCCGGCGGTGCCTGGGCTGCGAGCAGCTGGCGACCATCGGCCAGGTAGGCCCGCATGGCGGCCTGTGCCGGTCCGCCGAAGAGAAGCTCACGCTCCTTGCGCCCCTTGCCGATCACCCGCAGCCGACCGCGGCCCACGTCGATGCGGTCCAGCGTCAGCGATGCCGCTTCGCTGATCCGCATGCCGGTTGCGTAGAGCAGCTCCAGCAGCGCTGCATCCCGGCGGCGCAGCGCAGCCGTCAGCGCGCCTCGCACGCCGCCGGCATCCCCGACCGAGGCGCGCAGCGGAGCCTCCACCAGGCGCCCGACGTCCTCGATGCTGAGCACTTTCGGCAGCCGTCCCGGCTTCCTCGGGGAGCGGACGCCAGCCATCGGATCCGCATCGATCCAGCCCTGGCGCGCCGCGTGCCGGTAGAGGGAGCGAACGGCCGCCAGACGCCCACCCACCGAGGAGGCAGAGAGCTCCCGATCGGCAAGCGCCGACAGGTAGCCGCGCACCGCCGCGCGGTTCGGGCTGCGCCAGTCCACACCGGCGCGCGCCAGGTACGCGAGGAACTCGCCGGCGTTGCGCCGGTACTCGGAGATCGTCCCGGGAGATGCGTTCCGGTTCGCGAGGTGGGTCAGGAACCGGTCGAGCGCCGCGCTCGCGGCGGGGTCCGGCGCTGGAGCTGCGCCCTGGCGGGCGTCAGGCACGCGTCCCGCCGGCAGCCGCCGGCTGGCCGCCGTCGTCGGCCGTGACGCCGTCGGCGCGCTCCGACTCTGGTGGAGTGGTCGCCTCACCGTCGGCAGTCGGGCGCGTCCAGGTCGCGTAGTCACAGTCCGGGTATCGGTCGCAGCCCCAGAACGGGCGTCGGGCGCGACGGCCGCGCTTCGTCACCACGGCCCCCGTGCCGCACTTGGGACAGGTACCGAAGCGCTCGGCTGCCGGCTGCGCATCCTTCTTGATGTACTTGCACTCCGGGTAGCGGTCGCAACCCACGAACGGTCCGAAGCGGCCGCGCTTGGCGACCAGGTGCCCCTCCCCGCACTGCGGGCAGGCCTCGCCGATGCCCGGCAGGTCGGGAATCGCCTCCGGCTCCTCACCGGGAAGCGGCTGGGTGTGCTTGCAATCGGGATAGCCCGAGCAGCCCAGGAACCAGCCGTTGCGGCCGAAGCGCTTGATGAGCATGTCGCCCTTGTCGCCCGAGACGGGGCATGGAATGTCGGTCACCTCGACCTGCTTCGCGATCTTCTCGCGGCCCTCGTTGACCTTTTCGCTGAACGGCAGCCAGAACTCCCGGACCATGGGGACCCACTCGTGGTCGCCACGGGCGACGTCGTCGAGTTGGTTCTCCATGCGCGCGGTGAAGTCGAGGTCGACGATCTCCGGGAAGTGCTCCTTGAGCAGGTCCGTGACGCGGAAGGCCGATTCCTCCGGGAAGAGCCGCCGCTCCTTGATGGTCACGTAGCCGCGCTGGCGGATGGTCTCGATCGTCGGCGCATAGGTCGAAGGCCGGCCGATGCCGTGCTCCTCGAGCGCCCGGATCAGGGTCGCCTCGGTGTAGCGAGGCGGCGGCTGGGTGAAGTGCTGCTCGGAGGCGAGCTTGCCCAGGTCCAGGCCCTCACCCTCGCCGAGGTCGGGCAGCACCGTCAGGCGCTCGTCCTCCTCGTCATCGCGCCCCTCCACGTAGAGCGCCTGGTAGCCGTCGAAGACGCGCTTGCGGGCGCCGGCGTGGAGGACGTAACGGCCCGCCTGGACGTCCACGCCCACCTGGTCGAAGCGCGCCGGGGCCATCTGCGATGCGAGTGCCCGTCGCCAGATCAGGTCGTAGAGCCGCTGCTCGTCCGGCTTGAGGTGCCCGTAGACGGACTCCGGGGCGCGCGCGAAGCTCGAGGGCCGGATCGCCTCGTGCGCCTCCTGCGCTCCCCGCGACTTCGTGCGGAAGGCGTTCGGCTTGTCGGGGACGTGGTCGGCTCCGTGCCGCTTGCCCGCGACCTCGCGAGCCTCCTGCACGGCGCTCGACGCCATCGCAACCGAATCGGTCCGCATGTAGGTGATGAGGCCAACCTGGCCCTCTGGCAGCGCGACACCCTCGTAGAGCGACTGCGCGACGCTCATCGTCCGTCGCGCGCTGAAGCCCAGCTTGCGAGATGCCTCCTGCTGCAACGTGCTGGTGATGAATGGTGGCGGGGCGTTCTTCTTCTGCTGCGAGCGGGTGACCTTCGCGACCTCGTACGCCGCTTCCCGCAGTGCAGCTTCGTGGCTTCTCGCCTCTTCCTCCGAGCCGATCCGGGCCTTCTCGCCGTCGATTCGGGTCAGCTCGGCGCTGAAGCCGGACGGCGAACCGCGGCGCCGCAGCTCGGCCTCGATCGTCCAGTACTCCTCCGCCACGAAGGCCTCGATCTCGCGCTCGCGATCCACGACCACGCGGACCGCCACGCTCTGGACCCGACCGGCCGAGAGGCCGCGCCGGATCTTGCTGCTCACCAGCGGGCTGAGCTTGTAGCCGACCAGTCGGTCGATGACCCGGCGGGCCTGCTGCGCGTTCACCAGGTCCTGGTTGATCGTGCGCGGATGCGCGAACGCCTCCTCGATGGCCGAGCGCGTGATTTCGCTGAAGGTCACCCGCTTGAGGCGCTCCTCCGGCAGCTGCGCGTACTCGGCGATGTGCCAGGCGATCGATTCGCCCTCGCGATCGAGGTCGGTGGCAAGCCACACCTGGTTCGCGCCGCGTGCCAGCTCGGCGAGCTTCTCCAGCTCGCGGCGCCGATCCTTCAGAGGCTCGTAGCGCAGCGCGAAGTCGTGGTCCACGTCGACCCCAAGGCTGCGCTTTGGAAGGTCGCGCACGTGGCCGTACGAGGCATGGACGGTGTATCCCTGCCCCAGGTAGCGTTCGATCGTCTTGGCCTTGGCCGGCGACTCGACGATGACGAGATCACCCGCGGCGCGCTTCTTGGGAGGCATCGGTCAGCGAGTGTAGCACCGGATTTGGGGCACCCCGGACGGGGCACCCGGTCTCAGCCGGCGAAGTCCCAGACGATCTTGATCCGCGTGCCGCTCTGCGCGATGCCGATTCCGACCCTGTTGAAATTCGGGCTCAGGATGTTGCCGATGTGGTTCGGGTAACCCGGGTACGGCTCTGACATGAAGACGCCATGGCACCAGTCAAGCGTGCCCCGCAGGCTCGATCCGTTGAGGTAGCAGATGTTCTCGCCGGAGTGGCTGAAGCTGACGCCCGCTCGTCGCATACGATCGGAGACTCGAGAGCCGTCCCGGCCGACGTGGCTGAAGTACCCGTAGTTCATCATGTCCCACGCGTAGGCCGTCGCCTCCTGCGTGATCGTCGCGTCGAGCGAGAGGGGTGCGAAGCCGTAGGCCGCGCGCGATTGGTTGATCTGCCACAGGGCGTACTGGAGGATGTCCGAGGGAGCCGGCGGTCCGGCCGGCCGGACCGGGGCTGGCGGCGGCGCCGGTGCTGCCGGCTTGGGGGCGGGAGGTGGCGGCGGCGCCTTGGTCGTGAAGTCGAAGCTGGCGGTCACGGCATTGCGATCCATGTCCCGCGCCCCATCCCCCAGGGCGATCGTGAAGCCGTGGCCCTTGGCCAGGCTGCGAGCGGGCACGAAGGTCAGTTGCGTCCCAGCAGGATTCCACGACGTCGTCCCGGCAATCACCGTCTTGGCGGTCGCATCGGTCAGGGAGAAGGCATCCGTGGTCGCCTCGGAATCCATCGGCTGCGAGAACCACAGCTCAACGCGATCCGGCGTCACGTCCTTCTCGCCGCCCTTGGGCCGGACCATGGTGACCTGCGCCCCGGGGCGGACGGTGAAGGAGAAGGAAGCATCGCCACCAAGCCGATTGCCGCGCCGATCGTGGGCGCCGACGACGCTCACCGCGTACCTGGCACCTGACTCCAGCCGCTCGGCGGGCTGGAACACCAGCGCGTTCGCCTCCCACGAGAAGCTCCCCGGCACGAACGGGTGGATGGCGAAGCGCTGCTCGACGTCGGCTCGCTGCATCTCGGTCGAGAAGGCCACGGTCACCCGGGTGGCCGCTGAGACGCCGTCGGCGGTGTCTTCGGAGGCAGCGAGCGGGGCAGTGGCAGTAGCGCCATCTGCCTCGGCCTCGGTCCGCGCGCGTGTGCGATCGGCAGGATCCTCGACGGCGTAGAAGAGCTGGAAGTCGGAGATGACGGGCGCCGTCTCAGTCGTGAATGACCACTTCAGCGTGGAGCCAATCGGCTCGCCGTCGGCTCGGAGCGTGTCCGCGCCCACGCGGACCACGTAGTGACCGTCGGTGACCCATCGGCTGGCCGGTCGCAGCTCCAGCGAGCGGGAGTCATCTGCCCACGAGACGCGCCACCCGACGTTGGGCTGCAGCGTGAGGCCTTCCAGCACCGAACTGCGGTCCATGGCAGCGGCGAACTGTAGCCGAACCGGGCTGGTGGTGGGTAGGCCGACGCCGACGCTCTGCGGAAGGATCGAAGGAGGCCTTGTCGCCTCCGCCGTCGGACCCGCGGACGCTCCCCGTAGCGAGAGGAGGAGTGCGACCAGCATGGCCGCTGCGGCGAGGGAGATGTGGACGAGGATTCGGTGGTTCCGAACCTCGCGAACGAGCGTGTTCGGGGCACGTTGCGCCAGCTGGCGCATCAATCGGATCGAATGCAATAGACCTTGGACTCCTGCGGTCTCCAGTGTCCGACGGGCACGACGGACGGAAGCCGTTTGGCGGGCGCAGTATAGCCCGGATCTCGCGACGTGTTTGGGCACCGTGCGATCGCCCCTCAGCCGACCCGCGCCAGGCGCCTGGCTTCGAGGGTCGGGTGGAACGTCGCTCCGCCGTAGGATTCGACGAGCCCACGGGTCTCCAGCAGCGTCAGTGCGCTCGCCATGGCGCCGGTCGAAAGCTCGGTCGGACCGAGCAGCTCGTCGACCGATGCCGGCCGCTTCAGCAGCCGGGCGAGGACCAGCGCCTCGGACTCGGAGAGTGATGCCAATCCGGTTCCCCGGGGCGTGGGGACACTGATTCCGATGGCCGCCAGCAGCGCGGCCGGCGAGGTGATCAGCGCGGCGAGATGATCGGCGATGAGCCGGTTGCAGCCACGTGACGCGACGGCGTCGATTGGACCGGGGACAGCGTAGAGGTCGCGGCCGAGACCCACCGTCGCGGCGGCCGTCAGGAGGGCGCCCGATCGATCCGGTGCCTCGACGATGACCGTGGCGCTCGCCAGCCCGGCGATGATCCGGTTGCGCCGAGCGAAGTCGGGCCGGCCGGGCAGCAGGCCCGGGGCGAGCTCGCTCACGAGGGCGCCGCCGCCCGTCACGATCCGGGCCGCCAGTCCGCGGTGGCGAGGCGGGTAGACGCGGTCGATGGGCGATGGCAGAACGGCGACGGTTCGCCCGCCCGCGGCCAGCGCCGCCTCGTGCGCTTCCCCGTCGATCCCGAGGGCGAGGCCGCTGACGACCACCAGGCCGGATCGGGCAAGTGCGTCGGCGACCTGGACGGCCACCGAGCGTCCGTAGCCAGAGGCACGCCTCGTCCCCACAACCGCCACCGCCGCGGACTCGAGTGCCGCCTCATCGCCGGCCAGGTAGAGCACCGGCGGGCGCGGATCGCACGCGGCGAGAGCGGCCGGATAGCCGCGGTCCATGGCGGTCACGATCCGGCCCCCGACACGTTGGACGGCCACGTCGAGCCGCCGCTGAATGGCCTGCGGGCCGGTCCGGCGCAGCCGCCGGAGCTCGGCAGCGGCGTCCGCGGGTGCGCGGTCCACCTCGTCCAGCACCTGGATGCCACGTTCCCAGGCGGCTCGCGCGGACCCATGACGCGCCAGTATCCGGGCGAAGCTCACCGGGCCCACGCCCGGCACCAGTGAGAAGGCGAGCCAGTAGGGCCGCTCCTGCTCTGGATCGAGGTCCTGCAGGTCGAGGCCGGACCACCCGTTCCATGGACGTCTCCGGGCAGGCCCCCCGTTCAGGCCCGCTTCGGCGTCCGACGCCGCGCCATCCGGTTCCGACCGCCCTACGCCGATCACCCTCCCGCCTCCGGTCGGTAGCGGAGCGCCTCGTCCAGGTGCTCCTGCGAGATTCCGGCGTCACCCTCCAGATCCGCGATGGTTCGTGCCACGCGGAGGGCCCGATGCAGGCGGCGGGGCGAGAGCCGCAGCTGCTCGCCGCGGCGGGCAAGGAGCGTGCGGACGGAGGACCCGAGATCGAGCGTCTCCTCCAGGCCGCTCTGTGCCAGATCGCCGTTCGGGCGGCCCTGCCGTCGGAGCTGCTGCTCCCAGGCGGCCGCGACGCGCCGGGCGACCGATGGACTGGGCTCCGCACCATCGACGGCCGCGTGCCGCGGCTCCTCCGCGCGCACCCACAGGTCCAGCCGGTCGCGCAGCGGCCCGGAGAGCCGTGCGGCGTAGCGGCGGGCCGCCGCGTCGTCGCAGCTGCATGCTCGCGCGGAGGCGCCGAGCCAGCCACACGGGCACGGATTGAAGGCCATCAGCAGCGAAAAGCGGGCGGGCAGGGAGAGCGCTCCATCCACGCGCGCGATGGTCACCTCTCCCGCCTCGAGCGGCTCGCGCAGGGCATCCAGCGCGTCGCTGCGAAACTGCAGGGCCTCGTCCAGCAGCAGCGTTCCCCGATGAGCCAGCGAGACCTCTCCAGGGCGGACGCGCGGTCCGCCGCCGATCAGGGCCTGGGTCGACACGGTGTGATGCGGCGCGCGGAACGGGCGCCGGCGGGTCACCGGCATTCGCCGATCAGCAAGGCCGGCGGCGGAGTAGATGCGGCTCACGTCGAGCGCCTCCCCGTCTTCGAGTGGCGGCTGTACCCCGGCCGCGCAGCGCATGAGGAGGGTCTTGCCGACACCCGGCGGACCGCTCACCGCGAAGTTGTGGCGGCCCGCGGTGGCGATCTCCAGGGCTCGCCGCCCCATCGCCTGACCGGCGAGGTCCGAGAGGTCCGGGGCGTCGGCGGGAGGATGCCAGGCCGGCAGAGCCAGCGGCCGGGCCGGTTCCAGTGCCACCACGCCGGCGAGATGCGACACGACCTGCCCCAGGGCTGCGGCCGGACGAGCCTGGATCCCGCTGACGCACGATGCCTCGCCCTCGTTCGCAGCGGGGACGACGATCGATGGGATCCCCGCGTCCCGCGCGGCG
This sequence comes from uncultured Chloroflexia bacterium, assembly GCA_963777045.1. Classification (GTDB taxonomy): domain Bacteria; phylum Chloroflexota; class Limnocylindria; order QHBO01; family QHBO01; genus JAPSGM01. The sequence goes on along the minus strand of CAVZPD010000022.1, from coordinate 163,560 downwards.
GCGACCAGCGACATCGCCCCCACGACCGGCCGCAGCGTGCCGTCGAGTGCCAGCTCGCCGATCAGCGCAGTGGCCGGCAGGCGCGACGCGTCGGGCAGCTGTCCGGAAGCGGCCAGGATGCCGACCGCGATGGCGAGGTCGTACGCCGTACCGTCCTTCGGCAGGTCAGCCGGGGCGAGATTGACGGTGATGCGTCGCGCGGGCAGCTCGAACCCCGAGTTGCGGAGGGCGCTGCGGACGCGTTCACGGGCCTCCTGCACCTGGCTGCCGGCCAGGCCCACGATCGTCAGGGACGGCAGCCCGAACGCGACGTCCACCTCGACGCGGATGGGGAGCCCTTCGACGCCGAGCAGCGACGAGCTGAGGGTCTGAGCCAGCATGCCGGACCTCGGGACGGCGAGCGATGGTGCGGGTTGGTGCCGGTCGCCCGCCTGCTCGCCTCCCAAACTCCAGCGGCGACCGGCAGGAGGAAGCCTAGGACGAGGCGCTTACCGCCCCATTTGCGTTCGCTTATCGGGGCCGAAGGCGGCCGATCAGGCTCGCTCGGCGGCGGCCTCCGCGGTCGCGGCGGCATCCACCTTCTTCGCGAAGTCGGCGACCGAGCGGCCGAGGGGTCCATCCGGCCGCGATGACATGAAGGGCTCGCCGGAGTTCAGTGCGCTGATGGCACCTCGGTACTCGTTGATGATCTCGTAGTCGACCTTGCGGTTGAGCGCCGACTCCGCGTTGCGGACGTTGATGCCGGTGTAGGCGTTGGATCGGTTCAGCACCAGCTGCACCTTGCTGCGCTCGTAGCCCAGGTGGTCCATCGTCTCCAGCACCAGCCGCACGTTCTTCAGGCAGGAGAGATCCGCCGTCATGATCACGAAGATCGTGTCCGCCTCGTCGAAGAGCTGCAGGTTGAAGTCGTCGATCGTCTTGACCATGTCGACCAGGGTGTAGTCGTAGGCGCGCCGCATCAGGTTCAGCAGGCCGCTCAGGGCGGCGGGGTCGGAGCGCTGGCGCTCCATGACGATGTCCGCCGCCTCGGGCGAGGGCGGGGCGAGCAGCAGCTCGATGCCGGTGTGGTGCTTGACCATCAGCTTTCGCAGCAGGTCGGCGTCGAGATCGGGCTCGCTGATGGCGTTCACGATGGACGCGGTGTCCAGGCCCAGGTCCATGAAGACCCGCAGGTCGCCGAACTGCAGGTTCGCGTCGATCAGCGCAGTGCGGCGCCGCAGCTCGCGGGCCAGCAGGATCGCGGAGTTGATCGCGATGGTGGTCGTGCCCACGCCGCCCTTGGCGCCGTAGAAGACGTAGAGCCGGCCCATGGTGCTCGCATCGCCGGCGACGGCGGGTGTCAGGTGGCCGCCGCGGGAGAGCAGCGCCTTGATGCGCGCCATCAGCTCAAGGGGGTGGAACGGCTTGACGATGTCGTCGTCGGCGCCGGCGCGGAGGCCCTTCACCCGTTCGGCGACATCGGCCTCAGAGGTGAGCATGATGATCGGCACGCGCCGACCGGCCTCCTCGGCCGCCCGGATCTGCTGCGTGGCCGCGTAGCCGTCGAGCTTGGGCATGGCGACGTCCATCAGGATCAGGTCCGGCTGGTTCTCGCTCGCCATCTCCACGCCGGCGGCTCCATCGGACGCCACCAGGACCTCGAAGCCTTCCTGCTTCAGCGTGAAGACGAGGACGCGCTGGATATTGAGGTCGTCGTCGACGACCAGGACCTTCGTGGCAGCCATGAGGCCCCCTGTGCGGGTTGGACGGGCGGGCATCGCCCGCGGGGTTCCGATTATACGGTCGCGACTTCGGAATCGGCCGACGTCGTCGCCTTCCCCGACTCGGCCTCACCATCCAGGAAGCGGCCAAGGAAGGCCAGGACCCGTCGCTCGTATTCCTCCCCGGCCACGGCATGTGCCTCCGAGTGAGCGGCTTCCGGGACCACGAAGAGCTCCTTCGGCGCCGACGCCTGGTGGTACATCTCCACCGACTGCGTCCAGGAGACGAGCCGATCCTCCCGCGGTGCGATCAGGAGCAGACCGCGCGGTGCAATGTCGGCCACGCGCTGGATCGGGTCGCGCAGCCAGGCGCGAGCGCGGAGCGAGGCGGCCGCAACGACCAGCCGCGCCCCGAGACGCGGCAGGGGGTAGTGCCCCTGGCGCATGCGGTTGGCGACCGGGTTCTCGACGCGGGCGTAGGCGGCGTCGGCCACGACGGCCGCGACCGGCAGGTCCGGCGCGGCCATGATGGCCACCGAGCCGCCCATGCTGATCCCCATCAGGGCCAGCGGGCCGAAGCCGCGACCCTCCATGAACCGGACCGCGGCAGCCGCATCCTGGCGCTCCGAGGTTCCCAGCGTGATCGGCGCATCGTCGGACTCGCCGTGGCCGCGGAAATCGAACTGCAGAATGTTGTAGCGCGGCTGGAGCCACGGCACGAACCCGGTGAGCCACGGGAGCCGGTGCCAGCTGAAGCCATGCAGCAGCACCACGCTGGCGCGCGTGCTCCGCGCGGCGGGGATCAGCCAGCCCGAGAGAGTGTAGCCATCTTCGGTCGTGAAGCGGACGTCCTCGTACGCCAGACCGATGTCGCCCGGGGTCGTGGGCGCCCCCGCCTCGGCCTCCACGCTCCTGCGTCCGGGACGGACGATGCGCCGCGAGCCCTCGAGCCCCACGAATCCGAGGTAACCCGCCGCGCCGGCTGCAACGATGCGACCGGCGAGCGCCGCCAGGCTCCGGCGTCGCCCTCCGGCAGATGCACTGCGACCCCCCACCTCAGCCGCCCGGCTGGTTTCCCGAAATGTCGCTCGCCTCGCGCGCCTGCCGCATCCCGTTGGCGATCGGCCTGGTCAGCTCCGCCAGCTCCATGGGAATCACCCACTTGGTCGAGTCGCCCTGGCCGAGCACCTTCAGCGCCTCGAGGTACTGCAGCGCCATTGTCTTCTCGTCGATGCCGCGCGCGGCGTTGAAGATCGTCTGCAGCGCGTTGGCGTAGCCCTCGGCACGCAGGATCTGGGACTGGCGCTCGCCCTCGGCACGGAGGATGTTCGACTGCTTGTCGCCCTCGGCCACGTTGATCGTCGCCTGTCGCGTGCCCTCGGACTCGGTGATGTTGGCGCGTCGATTGCGCTCCGCGCTCATCTGCCGATTCATGGCGTCCTGGATGTCGCGCGGCGGCACGATCTCGCGGATCTCGACGCTGGTGATCTTGACGCCCCAGCGGTGCGTCACCTCGTCCAGCTTCGTGCGCAGGATGTTGTTGATCTCCTCGCGCTTGGCGAGCACGTCGTCAAGCGGAATGTCGCCGATGACCGCGCGCAGCGTCGTGGCGGCGAGCGCCTGCGACGCACCCGAGAAGCTCGTGACCGCGGTCACGGACTGCTCCGGATCGAAGACCTTGGAGTAGACCAGGAAGTCGATGCTGATCGGTGCGTTGTCCTTGGTGATGCAGGTCTGCGGCGGGAGCTCGATGTAGAACTCGCGCAGGTCCACCTTCACCGGCTGCTGGATGATCGGAACAAGCAGCACGAGGCCCGGCCCGGCCGATCCGTTGGTGACGCGCCCCAGGGTGAAGATGACCAGCCGCTCGTACTGCCGCACGATGTTCACCGTGCTCCAGATCAGGAACAGCAGGATGACGATGGCGACCACGAGGATCGTCAGGGTCACGGGATCGTCCATGGCTCGGGCTCCTCAACGATGACGCTCGGCTCCCAGCATACGCTGCCCACGGCCCCTCTGCCCGCAGAGCCGATGGAGCAATCGGCCCGGTTGCCCGCGCGAAGGGCCGGGATCCCATCCGGAGATCGCCACCATGACCGATAGATCGACCATTCTCGGCCCGAAGCTCGGTTCGGGAGCGGATTTGACGCATCTATGGGTGCGCGCCGAGCACGGGGCCAGGCCCCAGGCAACGCGCCATGCTGAGCCTGGACCGATAGACCGGCCAAACCCACGCCCGGGCACCGCCGCAGGTGCAGTTCTGGACATCTATCGTCAGGAGCCGTTCAGCGAGCACCTCGGGCGCCGCTCAGCCGCCCACTCACGCAGCAGGTGAGGCACCACGCGTGTCGCCCGGCTCCCCGCCGCCCGGCCGCGGCGCGAAGACCACCTTCAGCGCGCCGCTCCCCCGCCGGTGCAGGGCAGCCGCCATTGCCTGCCGCCACTGCTCCAGCCCGAACCGATGGGTCACCAGCTCCCCGATGGGCAGCTCCGGGTGCTCGACCAGCAGCCGCATGGCCACCTCCATGGTGTGCGGCTCCCCTTCCGGCGACGCCTCGCGCCCGTAGACATAGCTCCCCTCGATCCGCAGCTCGCGCGTCCAGGCCAGCGTCCAGTCCAGCCGGTCGATCTCGGCCGGTCCCCCCAGCAGCACCATCCGGCCGCGTGGCCGGGTGACGCGCATCCCCGCGTCCAGGCTGGCGGCGCTCCCCACGCAGTCGTACACCTGGTCGAAGCCGCCGGTCAGGACGGCCCGTCCCACCAGCGGGCGGTGCCGATGCGCACCCGTCCGATCGATGGCCGCCTGGACGGCGTCCCCGGCGACGAACTCCGCTCCCAGCCGTTCTGCCATTCGCCGCTGTGGCTCGTGCCGGGCGATCACGGTCACCTCGACGCCGGGTGCCGCCAGCTCGAGGGCGGCCACGGTGCACAGCCCGATCGCGCCGGCGCCCAGGACCAGCACCCGCTCGCCCGCCGCCGGCACCCCGCCCAGCACGCCATGGAGGGCCACGCTGAGCGGCTCAACCATCACCGCCGCCTCATCCGACAGCTCCTCCGGGACGGCGTGCAGCTGGGAGACGTGCGCCACCATCTCGTCAGACCAGCCGCCGGGAAGGTCGCGACTGAAGCCGAGCATGGGCGCCGGCGCCATCGGTCCGTCGGCCAGTCGCAGGCAGAGTCCGGCCTGGCCATCGGCGCACCATTGGCACGGATCCAGACCGCGGGGAATGCAACCGAGCAGCGGATCCAGGACGACCCGTTGCCCGAGCCAGGGGTCGGGACCTTCGCTCACCTCGCCCACCACCTCGTGCCCCAACACCGCCGGGAAGGAGGCGAACGGGGACATCACTGCGCTCGCCTTCCCGGTGAGCAGCGCGAGGTCCGTCCCGCAGACCCCGGAGAGGATCGGCCGCACGCGAACCCAATCCGGCCCGGGCAGGGCAGGAGCCGGGAAGGCGTCGAGGCCGAGCCATGGCATCCAGCCGCGCGTGAGCCGCGGCAGCCTGCCGCCCGCGAGGCGCAGCGCGCGGTAGTTCAGCGGCGAGGCGGCGAAACGCTGGCGAACACCGTGGACCAGGCGCTCGGGCATCGGCCGCGCGTCAGCTCATCGGGACGCGGCGGACCAGCTGCGGACCGACCCGTTCGAGGATCTCGTCCAGGCTGTGGCCGGTGATGGTCACCCCGTGGTTCTTCATGCCGATGACCGCGCGTGACGGATCAGGCGCCCGCCGGACCAGCTCGGCCACCTCCATCGCCAGCTCCTCCGTGCCACACGGATAGACGGTCTCGGTCGACACTGCGCCGGGCAGCCAGCCGTGGACGTGCAGGATGCCGCCGACATCGGGGTGCTCGCGGTAGATGGTCAGGTGCTCGATCGCGTCCACCGAGACGCGCCGCGGACGCACGTGCGGCGGCACCGACAGCCGGATAACGCCCGTATCCGGATCGAAGCCGGTCACCATCAGGACCTCGGTCCCAACGTCGTGCAGGTGGCTCTTGTCGACGCCGCTGGCGCTCATCCAGAAGCGATCGGCGTCGTGGCGCGCGCTGGCGTTCCCGTACGACAGGCCACCGATCCCGAACAGGCGCTTCACGTGCCGCAGATCGGCCGGCGAGAGAAGCTCGTCGATCGGCCAGGGGGCGGGCAGGAGGTCGAGCTCCGCCACCCGCAGCCCGGCGCGATAGATCGGCCTGCGTGTGCATGTCGCCGTCCCACAGCGCCTTCGGCAGGTCCGGCACGAACTCGTTCTCGATGACGAGCCGCGACTCGGCGAGCGGCACCAGGCGATCCACCACCTGGTCGAAGAATGCCGCGTCATCGCCGTGGTGCGCGAAGCGGTGGAAGCCCTGCTCCATGGTGATGAAGTGGGCGTCGGGGGTGCCTCCATCGCGAATCATGGGGATGAACACGTTCGAGAGCGACCGCACCAGCAGTGAGTAGCCGGCACGCAGCACGTCGTCCGGCGGCTGAGGCAGCTCCGCCAGGCCCACCACGAAGATGTCGCGCGATCGCCTCCGGAACGGTGCCGGATCGGCTGGATCGACGGCGTTCAGGATGACGCGGGCATCGGTGGGAAGGTGGCGCGCGTCCCGGCCGCGCGGGCGGTGCACGGAGTACCCACGGCGTTCCAGGTGAGCCGATACGCCCTCGAGGAACCACGACGCCATGGGGCTGTTGGCGTGCCCGACGATTGCCACGCCGCTGGGGCCGACGCGGTCGAGCACGACCGGTCCGGCTGCGGCGTGCTCGTGGTCGTGAGGCTCCAGCTGCTCGGCGGGTCGGCTCATGCTTCCTGCTCCCTCATCTCGTCTTGCTTGCTGCCCGGCTCTACGAGCAGTTCGAGCCCGTCCACGCCGACCACGCGAACGGGAGTTCCCGCCGAGATCCCGTCCCCCGTGGTCCGCGCCGACCAGGCCTCTCCGCCTGCATACGCAATCCCGGTGGGCGCGATCACGGTCTGCGCCACGCCTCCCGCCCCCACCAGCGCCATCATCGGCCTTGGCAGCACCGGCTGCCGGCGAATCTTGAACAGGGCGCGCACCACGCCGAAGACGTACGCCAGCGAGAGGCCGATGACCGCCACCAGCAGCCAGGGGCTGACCGAGACGCGGATCGCATCCTCCTCGGGGTTGACGCCGGTCCACAGCGCGAAGGCACCGAGCACGATGCAGACGAGGCCCCCAACCGTCAGCAGGCCGTAGCTGGTGATGGTGAGCTCGAGCACCAGCAGGCCGATCCCCAGCAGGATCAGGATCAGCCCGCCGATGTTCAGCGGCAGGCTGTTCGAGCCGATGAAGGCCAGCACCAGCGCGATGGCCCCCACCGGCCCCGAGAAGAAGTTCGGGTGGAACAGCTCGGCCAGGATCCCGTAGAAGCCGATGGTGAAGAGGATGAAGGCGATGTTCGGGTCCGAGAGCAGGTGCAGGAACTGCTGCCCGATGTTCATGCTTGCGTTCCGCACGTCGAGCCCGCTCAGCGGTGGGAGCGGCTCACCATCGAACGTGAAGGCGTAGCCGTCGTCCCTGGCGCCGCTGTCGATCTTGGTGAAGAGCTCGTCGGTGTCCTGCGCCACCAGGTCGACGACCGGCGGGTCCATGGCGACGGCGTCGCTGGCGGAGAGGCTGGCCGCGTTGCGGACCGCCTCCTCGACCCACTGCTCGTTGCGCTCGTGCGTCCGCTGGTAGCCCTGCAGCTTGGCGACGTTCGAGTTGTTGACCTTGTCCTCCAGCGTGGTCGGCAGGTCCTCGCCACCGCTCCCCACGACCGATGCTGCGCCGATGGTGGTCGATGGCGCCATGGCGGCCACGTCTCCAGCCAGCGTCACGAAGGTCCCCGCACTGGCGGCCTGCGCTCCCTCCGGCGCAACGTAGGTGATGACCGGGATCTCGCTGCCCAGCATCGCCTTGGTGATCCGGTCGGTGCTCGTCAACTCGCCGCCCGGCGTATCGATCACGATCAGGACGGCGGCTGCATCGCTGCGTTCGGCCGATGCGATCCCCTCCTCGATGTACGAGGCCATGACCTGGTCGATGACGCCATCGAGGTCCAGGCGCACCACGTGGTCGCCCGCCCCCATCGTCGGGCTCACCAGTGAGGCGGTCCCGATCAGGAGGGCGACGACCGCGAAGAGCCTCCGCAGCGGCACCATGGAATCGAGTATACGCAGCCTCGACGCTCGAGCCCGGCGGCGCGACTTCGTAGCAGTGCCGCACCCACGCCGCGCGCCGCCGTCTCCGCGCTCGATCCCCGGCGCGCTACGTCGGGCGAATGCGGCCCGAACTGCCTCGCGCGCTCCGTTCCTGCGCTGTAGCGACCACCCACCAGCGTGAGCCGCGCGTGCGGGTGCGCCTTGTGCTCACCACTCAGCGATGTGTCGCTCGAACGGGGCCTGCGCCGCATCCTGCGCTGCGTTCGTGCGATATGCCGCTCACCCGACAGATGCCGCCGGGCCGAGCAGGTGTGCAGCGACCAGCTGCGACCAGGTCTCCATCCGGTCCCAGGCCGCCTGCACCTCCGCCGGCGCAACGAAGCGGCCCGAGAGCTTGTCGGTCTCGCGCACCGCCACCTGGCGCCCATCGGCCTCCACTGAGAAGACAATCCCCAGGTGCACCGACCCGACCGGGTTGGAGTCGTCGTTCAGCATCCCGATCAGCTCAAACTGCGGCTCCCAGTTGGCCACCAGCTCCTCGCGCCACTCGCGTGCCAGGCCAACCATCAGCGGATCCTCGCCCTCGTCGACCGGGTTGATGTGCCCGCCGACGCCGATGCTCGCCTTGCGGTGCAGCCTCGGGTCTCCACCGGCATCGGTCCGTTCCATGAGGAAGACGGCGTCGCCGTCGCGGACGACGACGTAGGGGATCAGCTGCTTCCAGTCGGGCGACTCCTCGGCGGTCGGCCGATCCATGAACCGTCCGTGCTCGGCGACCGCCTGCCGGAGCTGCATGAGCGCCTCGGTGTCGGCTTCGCGGATGCCCGTGAAGTCGCACCCGCCAGGGACACGTGTGGCGCGGAAGTACCAGGACTTGTTCAACCATGTTGGAGCGCTCTGGTGGGGTCGCGGGGTGGATGTTGCCAATTGCTGCAAGGTCCGCTGCAAGGCTAGGGTCCTATAGTGCGAAGTACTACCGTACTGCGAATCTCGGACAGCTTCGCCAATTAGTGGTGACGGATGAGAATCTTTCGACTTCGCCGCGACCGCACTAGAGGACAGGCGCTCGTCGAGACGGCCCTAATGCTCCCGGTCATTTTGATCCTCTTGCTGGGGGCTATCGACTTCGGACGCCTGTTCTTCACCTGGGTTGGGCTGCAGCAGGCGGCGCGCATTGGCGCGAACCACGCGTCGATTGACCCGGCGACCACTTCGGCCGAGCTACCTGGCATCATCAAGTCCGAGATGGACGTCGTGAGCTGCGAACCCGGCTCAGACTCCGTCGACATCATCTATACGCGCGGCGGAACCCAGATCAGCGACGCTCAAGTGGGCGACTACGCGCGCGTCACCGTCGCATGTGACTTCGGCCTCTTGATGCCCCTCTCCGGCATCTTCTTCGGCGATCCGGTGGCGATGGTGGCCGTATCGAGCTTCCCCGTGCGTACCGGTTGCGTGAACTGCGGCACGGGCTCCGGAGGCGAGCCGCCCCCGCCGCCGCCGGAACAATGCCGGGCGGTCCCGGACTTCACCGGGATGTCCGTCGCAGGTGCCAGGCTCGCTTGGGAGTCGGCCGGCTTTACCGGGGACTTCAATGCCGGCGGTGCCGGCGACTACGAGACCGTAGATCCGGACAGTGTCGAGGTTACTGCGGTCGACGAGGCATGCCAGGATCCTACGGCGAGCTTTTACGCCGAGGTGACTGTCGACACGCTTCCGCCCGATATCGGGGTCGGATGCGAGGTCGTTCCGAACCTCACCGGCCTGCCCATCGCAGATGCACGCGACGCGTGGGCCGCGAGCGCTTTCGGCACCGCAACTGTCCTGGATCCGCCACTGCCGGATGACGACTCTGTTGTGGAAGGGCAAACGACCAGTCCCGTCGACGCGCCACAGCCAGGGGTCAGTTGTTTGATTCCCGATGTGGACGTCACAACGATTTCGTTCACGGTTGGAGACCCATGGCCTGATCCGCCGCCCGCCCCCTGCTGGGTGCCAAACCTCATCGACAAGACACGGCAGATTGGCGAGTCACAGTGGTACGACCGCGGGTTCGTGGCAGGAACGTTCAGCCCCACGAACGGCAACTTCAGAATCAAGGCCCAATCGCTTGTAGGCCTCAGCTACCAGCCGTGCACCGCCAGCATCACAGTCTCGGCTGCGCCATGAGCGTCCGATTGGCGGTGCGGCACCATCCCCGCGGTCAGAGCTTGGTGGAGTTCGCGCTGATCCTTCCCATCCTACTGATCGTGCTCCTTGGGATCCTGGACTTTGGGCGCGCCGTTGCCGCGTACAACTCGGTCGCCAACGCTGCACGAACCGCGGTCCGTGTCGGCATCGTCGATCAGAACTCGGACCGGGTCACGGAGGCCGCGCAAGCTGAAGCCGTCGGCTTGGCGCCGATCGATGTCGACTTCAATGCCAACGTGAATGGCGACGACCCGTGCGTCGAGACTGTCTGCCGGGTCAGCGTGCGCGTGACCTACGAGTACGTGCCCGCCACGCCGATCTTCAGCAACATCGTCGGAAACATCACCGTGAGCTCGGTCAGCGATCTACCGATCGAGCGACTGTACGTGTCTCCCTGAGGTGCCTGTCATGAACCTGCGTCGAATCCGTCGAGACGAACGAGGCCAAACCCTCGTCATCGTCGCCCTTGGAATGGTGGCCTTGGTAGCCATGGTGGGCGTAGTAGTCGACGTTGGCCTCCAGTGGGGCGCGAATCGCAAGACGCAGAACGGCACCGATGCGACGGCGCACGCCGGCACGGTTGTCATCATGGACTACCTTGCGGGTGACACCACGCTCACAGACGCGGACGTTGAGACCAAGGTCGACGCAATGGCCGCAGAGACCGGCATCCAATTGGAGTCCGCGGAGTACGTGGCGTACCAGCCCGACGTGAACGGCGACCTGCAGCCAGTCTCGCTGGGAATCGATGTTGGATACGGTGGGGGCATCCCTGCCACCGCCCAGGGCGTCGCCGTGATTGCCTCACAGACGCACGAAACCTTCCTTGCCCGGGTCGTAGGGATCAAGGAGCTGTCTGTAACCACGGATGCCATTGCAGTCACCGGGCCGGTTCCGACGCCCTGCCAGGAGGGCCAGCCATGCCCGCTCCTTCCCGTAACGTTCCCGAACACGGTGGTGACGTGCGATGGACAGAACAAGGGACTCACCACGGACGATGGGTGGGACCTGGACCACGAACTGATCGTGCCGCTGTGCGGCAACTTCGCCGGAGGCGTCGGCTGGATCGACTGGACCCCGCCGTCCGGGGGTGACAGCGAGCTCGCCGCTGAGATCTGCAACCCCGACACATCGATCGCCCTCCCCGACTGGTTCTTTGTGACAGCCACGGGGAACACCAACTCAGACCCCGTCCAGACGTGCTTCGAGAATTGGCTGAACAAGCCGATTCTGATCCCCCTCTTTGACGACGTGTGCAAGATCGACCCGCTGGAGAACAACCCGTGCCCTGATGGGGAGGTGCCGACCGGCCAGCAGAGCTGGTACCACTTCCCAACCTACGCGTCGTTCTACCTGACGGGGGTCTACATCAAGGGCAACCATGCCGACGTCTGCGACACCGGGAACGGCGCGACGACGTGCTTCACCGGCCACTTCGTGGACACGTCCGGGACAGGGACTGTCGGACAATACGTGCCGCCGGACCCCGACAACCCCCCGATCAGCGAGTTCTTCGCCGTTCAGCTCATTCGCTGATGGTCTGGGTCTCGTAGCTGCTATCCCCTGCATGACGCGGAAGGACGTTCCGCCAGTCGAGCAGCGCGGCGGTCGCCATGAGCGCGCCTCCGAGGGGGGCGATAATAATCGGCATGCCCGCGTAGGCCGCCAGGAAGGCGGTGAGATACCAGCCGAAGTAAGCCCAGAGGGCTACGGAGACTATTCGACGTGCCATCGGCATATCCTGCGACGGCCAGCTCGAATCCGAAATCGCCCAAAGGTACCAATGAGCTGGATGTCAGGCTGCCCGGTGGGGACCCGCTGACGCCAGCCTGAGGACGAGCGCCGCCGCTTCTCGGGGATCTCGGGCGCGGTGAACCCTCGGCCCTCCCATGCGGTGGTCCGAATCGACCCGCCACGACGAGAGGGTCACGACCTCCCTCCCCTGCCGTAGCGCGAGTCCGATCTCGGACAGCGTCCCGTGGCGGCCGCCTACTGCCAGCACGGCATCGGCCGCGGTGACGACCACCAGGTTGCGGGCCACGCCGAGGCCGGTCGGAATGGCGATCTGCACGTACTCGTTGGCCTCCCCGGGATCGGCTCCGGGCAGGATGCCGATGGTCTGGCCACCGACGCCCGCGGCGCCACGCGAGGCGGCACGCATGACGCCGCCCATGCCGCCGGTCACGACCGTTGCTCCCCCGCGAGCGAGCAGCTGACCGACCTCCTCGGCCCATTCGAGGATGCGCTGCGCATCGGGTCCCCGCGGATCTCCGTCGCCGATGACCGCGACGGACGGCGGCCGCTGCACCCCAACCGGCTCCGTCATGCCGAACCTCCTCCCAATACGGCCGCTGATAGCTCCTCGTAGTGTGCCGGCCCTCGACCCAGGTGGCTGCGGTAGAGGACGACCCGCTCGACCACCAGCGGACGCACCGATGCCGGCGCATCGCCGAGGAGATCGGTGGCATCGGCCTCGTGGCCGGAGCGCAGGCGCGCAAGCGTCAGGTGCCCCCGAAATCGGCTATCGGTCTCAATGCCCACCGCGCGCTGTACCGCTCGGGCGAGGCGGCGCAGGCGGCCATCGGGATCGGCGATGCCATACCACAGGACCCGTGCGCGGCTGCGCGACGAGAAAGCACCCAGTCCGCCGGCCTCGACCGTGAATGGTTCGACGCCGCGCGCCGCAGCGGACATGGCCGCCGAGAGGCCACGGATACGTGCCGGATCGGTCGCTCCCATGAAAACGAGCGTCACGTGCCAGGCACCCGCATCGGTCCAGCGCCAGTCGTCCGCTCCCGGGCGCGCCTGCAGCGCCGCTGAACAGGCTCGAACTGCCTCGCGCAACTCATCGCCGATCGGCACGGCGACGAAGCAGCGCCACGGAGCGGCGGAGGTGGACATGCGTCACGCGGTGGCCCGCTGCAGGCGCGCATCGACGATCGGCAGCAGCTCGGCCAGGGTGTGGATGACGGGTACATCGGCGGGGATGGTGTCGGCCTCGTATCGGCCGCGCCTGTCGATGAGCACCCCTTCGATACCGACCGATCGCGCGCCGGTCACATCGGCGTCCAGGTGATCTCCGACGTGGATGACCTCGCCCGCCTGCACCCCGGTTTGGCTCAGCGCGTAGCGGAAGATCTCGGGGTGGGGCTTCTCGAAGCCGACGCGCGCGCTCACCGCAAGGGCGTCGAAGTGGCTGACGAGCTGCAGCGAGTGCAGCAGCTCCGGCAGCTGCCAGACCCAGTTGCTCACGGCTGCCAGGCGCAGGCCGCGGGCGCGCAGCTCGTCGAGCGCGGGCATGACGTCAGGGAAGATGTGCCACGTTCCGACCAGCAGGAAGAGCTCCGAGAGGCGGCGGAAGAACGAGTCCGGCATCGGTCCCAGACCCAGCTCGGCGATGGCGGCCTGGTCCATCTCCACCGTCCGCCGGTAGCTCGTCTCCTCGGTCGGGTCGAAGCCGTCCTCGAAGCCCCAGCCACCGTGGTGGTAGGCCGCGCGGAGCGCCTCGCGCAGGCGGTCGATCGGCACCTCGATGCCGTGCTCCTCGAAGGCGATCGCGTAGACGTGCTCCCACGACGGGTTGGGGCGCATGACGGTATCGCCGATATCCAGGAAGACGGCGCGCAGCGGTGACATCGGTCCAAGGGTAGCGAACCTGCGCCGCTGAGGGGCGGGGACGCTCCTCCGTGTTCTGAATGACGCCTCAGTGCACCCTGTGGACCGATGAGTGGCCGAATGGTGCCGCAGGATGACCGCCCAGCGAGCGGGAGGAGCGAGATGGCGCCCCCGGGAGACATCCTGGCTAACGAGTGGCCGATAGGGTGCGCGACGGCGACACGGGGCGACGGCACCAGCTTCTCTCGCGCTAGGCGGCAGAGGCTCCCTGTCGCCCCAGGATCTGGTAGATCTCGGTGCGGTAGCGCAACCCCGAGGCGTGCCGCGAGAGCCAGCGGAGGTAGTCGGGATCCTGGCGAGCGAGGTCGCGCAGGGTCCACCCGGCGTAGCGGCCGAACGGTAGGCGTGTGCCGGCCGATCGCGAGCGGGGTGGCGGCGGCACGGCACCGGTGGCGCGCGTTGATGCCGATGTGGCCGTGACGTTGCGGTTGCCGTCGTACTTGCGACGGGTGGTGGCATCGCGCACGAGGGCGTACGCGGCATTCAGCTCGGCCATGCGGCGCGACGCGGTCGACGAGGGGTCGCGGTCCGGGTGGTACTTGAGCGCCAGCGCGCGAAAGGCCGCGTTCAGCACTTCCTGCTCGGCGCTCGGCACCACCTGCAGGACCCGGTACGGGTCACTCACCGACATCGGCACGCTTCGGCGACGACTATTCGTTGAAGAGCCGCTCTTCGATCAGCTTCTCGGCGGTCTGGCGACCGGTCGGATCGAAGCAGCTGTACTCGAAGAGCTTCTCGTACTCGAGGTCGACGTTGTCCTGCCCGCCGCGGTTCTTCTCCACCGTCACCACGACCCAGTCGCGGTAGCGCTGGGCCTGGTACGGGTTGAACTCGATGTTGACCTTGGCGACGATGTGGTATTTGTCGTTCAGGATCAGGATGATGTCGCTCTCGTAGTTGATGGCCGATGAGCCGCGCAGGTGATGGTTGCGCAGGCGCTTCGCCTTCAGCCCCTCTCGGTCGGCGGCCACGATGGCGACCACCGGGACCTCCAGCGCCAGCGCGATGTCCTTCAGGCCGCTCACGATGCGGGTGACCTTCTCGGCTTCGTCGGACGGCTCAGGGATGACCGGCACCTTCTGGAGGTAGTCGATGAAGAGGACCAGCCGGCGCTCGTCGTCCCCCCGGTGCTCCTGCACCAGCGAGCGGAGGTTATCGATGGTCGACCCGGTCGCGGTCCCACGCATCAGGTAGAGGTTGCTGCCGTAGCGGGCGATCCGCTCCAGGCTCGGGCGCAGGCGTGGGTTCGTGCCCAGCTTCGCCTGCGTGCCGGCCTCGGCCGCCGCCGTGTAGCTGCCCAGGACCTCCTTCTTGACGTCCTGGATCTTCACCGCGCCGGACTTCTTCGGGAGGTTCGCCAGGGCCGATTCCATCGCGATCATGCGCTGGATCAGGTACTCCTCTTCGTGCTCGAAGCACACGTAGAGGACGGTCGCCTGGCCCGATGCGGCCATGTTGCGCGCCATCTGCAGGGCCATCGTCGTCTTCCCCTGCCCCTGCGCCCCGCCGATCAGCATCAGCTCGCCCGGTCGCAGCCCGCCGCCGATCGTCTTGTCCATTGGCACGAAGCCGGTGGCGATGGGCATGAACTCTTCGACCTTGCCGGAGGCGACGCGCTCGTTGAGGTTGGTCAGGACGTCGAGTGCGGAGCGCGGAGCCAGCGTTCCCTCGCCGACTTCCAGCTTCCAGTCGGGGGGATTCGCGGCCTGGGCGCGCGGCTCGTCGATCATGGGTGCGGCAGCTCCACTTCGGTGTGCTCGGCGTTTGTTGTTCTGCGGTGCCGCGCGCGCGGCGGTGCCGCGGCGCAACGGAGGCGAGTATACGCGTGGCTCCTACGGGCCGGAATGGCCCGAATGGGCTACTCGAGTCGGCCGACCGCAAGCAGCGGACGTCTGGTCGCCGGGCCCGATGCTATCGGTGAGGCGAAGGATCAGCGGGAGGGATACGACGAGACCCGGCTCGCGTGAGCCGGGTCTCGTCCAGTGATGTGGCGTCGAGCCTAGGCCGGCTGTGGAGCAGGCCCGCGACGGCGCTTCGGCGGCTGCTCGTCACCGCCGGGAGCCTCCGCATCGGGAGCCTCAGCGCCGGGGTCGACTTGCACCGTCCGTCGCGGAGTCGGGCCGCCCTCGCGCGGCGGAACCACGCCCTCGAAGAGCGCCTCGAACTCTTCGTGCTCGATCGTCTCGTTCTCGATCAGCAGCGCCGCGAGGCGGTCGAGCACGTCGCGGTGCTTGGTGAGCGCCTCGGTCGCACGGTCGTAGGCGCGGTCGATGATGCCGCGCACCTCCGCGTCGATCTTGGCCGCGACCTCGTCCGAGTAGTTGCGCTGCTCGCTGATCTCGCGGCCGAGGAAGACCATCTCCTCCTTCTTGCCGAAGGTCAGCGGTCCGAGCTTGTCGCTCATCCCGTACTGCGTGACCATGGCCCGGGCAAGCGCCGTCGCCTTCTCGATGTCGTTCGAGGCACCGGTGGTGGTATCACCGAAGACGAGCCGCTCGGAGACGTTCCCGCCGAGCATGCCGGCGATCTTGTCCTCGAACTCGGACTTCGAGTGGAGGTATCGGTCCTCCTGCGGCAGGCTCATCGTGTAGCCGAGGGCCATGCCGCGGGAGACGATCGTCACCTTGGTCACCGGGTCGCACTTGGGCAGGATGCGCTGCACGACAGCGTGGCCACCCTCGTGGTAGGCGATGATCTCCTTCTCCTCCTCGGTGATGATGCGGCTGCGCCGCTCCGGCCCGGCCACGACCCGGTCCAGCGCCTCACTGAAGTCGGCCATGCCGACGCTCTTCTTGTTGTGGCGCGCGGCCAGGATGGCGGCCTCGTTGACGAGGTTGGCGAGATCCGCCCCCGAGAAGCCCGGGGAGCGCTTGGCCAATGCGTCGAGGTCCACCGTCTTGTCGAGCGGCTTGCCCTTGATGTGGACGCTGAGGATCTCCCGGCGGCCCTTGATGTCGGGCCGATCAAGCACCACCTGCCGGTCGAAGCGACCGGGCCGCAGGAGCGCCGGATCGAGGACATCGGGCCGGTTGGTGGCGGCGACCACGATCACGTTGGTGTTCGTGTCGAAACCGTCCATCTCGACCAGGATCTGGTTCAGGGTCTGCTCGCGCTCGTCGTGCGAGCCGCCCAGCCCGGCACCGCGCTGGCGACCGACCGCGTCGATCTCGTCGACAAACACGATGCAGGGGCTGTTGCGCTTCGCCTGCTCGAACAGGTCGCGCACACGCGAGGCGCCGACGCCCACGAACATCTCCACGAACTCGGAACCCGAGATCGAGAAGAAGGGCACGCCCGCCTCGCCAGCCACGGCACGGGCGAGCAGCGTCTTGCCGGTGCCGGGCGGGCCGACCAGCAGCACGCCGCGCGGGATGCGCGCACCGAGCGAGTTGAACTTCTCCGGGTACTTCAGGAACTCGACCACCTCGGTCAGCTCCTGCTTCGCCTCGTCGACGCCGGCGACGTCGGTGAAGGTGACGACCGTCTTGTTGCCCAGGAACATGCGCGCACGGCTCTTGCCGAAGCTCATCGCCTGGTTATTGGTGCCCTGTGCCTGGCGCATCATGAAGAAGATGAAGGCGCCGATGAGCAGGACCGGCAGCAGGGCGCTGATCAACAGCCCGACCCACTGGCCGGCGGCGCTGGGTTCCACCGGGTTGAAGGCGATGCTGTCGGCGCACGTCCCCGGGTTCTCGTAGCCTGCCGCGCTGCAGACCTGGTCGAAGACGTCGGTGCCCAGCGAGCCCGGCGGCACGATGGCCGTAAGCTCCTGGTTGCCCTTCGTCACCACCAGGCGGTCACCGTCCATGGTGATCTCTGTGATGCTGCCGGCCTTGGCATCGGTCAGCACCTGGCTGTAGGTGTATGGGGTCTGATCGCCGCCGTCCAGCATGTAGGTCCAGAGCAGCGCGAGCCCGAACACGGCAAGGACGACGAGCAGGACGCTGTTTCGGACGAGTCGGCTGCTCACGTTAGTTTCTCTTTGGCCTCCGTGTGGTGGACGACTGGCCGGGTGGTCTGCCGATCATGCCGTCCGCCTGCTCCTCGCAGGCCGGGCAAGTATAGGTGGGCCACCAGTAGACCACCAATGCACGACTCGTGCCCTTTCGGCTGGCGCCCTCACCCTTCAGTACGGGGCGGGATGCAGCACGGCTCATTCGATTCGGATCCGTCGCTCCCGGACCGATACTTCCCGTCCTCCGCCCATCTCCAGGCGAATGCCGCCGCGCGGACCCTCTGCCGCTTGGCGCAGGGCCTCCATTCGCTCGGCCGATGGCGCCGGTTCACCGATGAACTGGCGAAGGACGCGCCGCCCGAGAGCGGCCGGCGGCGGGCCGCTCCAGTCGATCTCATTCGGTGACGTTCGCCGCCGCGACAGCTCGTCGGCAGCCAGGCCCTCCAGCAGGTCGTCATCGGCCGTCGTCAAACGGGAGAACCTGGCGATCGCGTCGATCGCACCGCTGCGGATGCGCTCGAGCAGCGGTAGCACCTCACCGCGGACACGGTTGCGCAGGAATGCCGGGTCCTGGTTGGAAGGATCGTCGTGGTAGGCGATCCCGGCATCGTCGAGGAGGGATCGCAGGACCTCCCGCCGCTCGGCGATCAGGGGTCGCACGACTCGCCCCCTGCGTGGCGGGATCCCGCGCGAGCCGGCCAGCCCGCTTCCGCGCAGCAGGTTGATGAGCACCGTCTCGG
The DNA here is from genome assembly GCA_963777045.1 of uncultured Chloroflexia bacterium. Classification (GTDB taxonomy): domain Bacteria; phylum Chloroflexota; class Limnocylindria; order QHBO01; family QHBO01; genus JAPSGM01. Next base: position 145,148 of record CAVZPD010000022.1, on the reverse strand, counting down.
CCGCGTCGTCCGCGGTGTGCCCCGTCGCGATGAGCCCGTCCGCCTCGGCGACCGACTCCAGGAACGCGTAGCGAGCGTTTCGGCCTGCCTCCTCGAGCGACTGGCCGCCGTCGTGCGCCAGCTCCGCGACGTCGGCGGACGCGCTGTGACAGGCCAGGCCCAGCTCTCTCGCCACGGTCGCGACGAAAGCGGCATCGTCGCCGCTGTCGGGACGCAGTTGGTGATCGAGGTGGGCGACCTCGAGCCGCCAGTTTCGCGTCCCGCGCGCGACGAGTTCCGCGGCCCCGTGCAGCAGGGCGATGGAGTCCGGGCCGCCGGAGACCGCCAGCAGCACATGGGCGTCGTCGCCAATGGAGAGCGAGCGGCAGCCGCGGTCGACGGCATCGGCCAGCTCGGCGAGCGGGTGGGGGGAGGGGCTGGTAGCGGAGGGCGGATTCGAACCACCGGCCAAGGGCTTATGAGTCCCCTGCTCTACCACTGAGCTACTCCGCCGCCGATGTCTGGGTCGATTCACGCTCCGATCCAGTGCATACCTGTGAAGCGACCCCGGCCGGGATTGACCGCACCGCTCGTTGAATCGATGACTTGCAGGTCGATAGTTCGCAAGCGAGGTCGCGCAGCTTGGCCGTCTCCCGTTCCCCGGTCGCCGATTTTATCCCGGCCAGCGCCATCGGTCCACTCTCCTATGCTTCATGGCAGGGTCGCCTGCACCGCCCGATGCCCTCGGCTCCAGAAAGCGGTGTGGCTGGACACCGGCGCGACTACTCCGGTCCCCACCAAACTGCGACAGACCGCAATTCTCCGCGCTCCGGAGGTACTGGGCGTGACCGGACTTCTGGTCTACGGTTCGCCCTATGGGATTGGCGATGTTGGCGATGCTCGTCCTGGCGTTCGTACTCGGCTACCTGCTGCACCCAGCGTAGGCATCGTCGAGAGCGGGGGTCACGGTCCCGTTGTCGTGCGAGGCGCCGTACGTCGGGGTCACCGCCGAGCTGCTCGAGAGTGGCGGACCATACCGCCGCGGATCCAGCTTCGGGCGTCAGAAGGGCAAGGGACCCGCTGGGTCGGGAACGACATCGTAGACCGGCCCCAGCTGTTGGAGCCCGAACGCCGCCACCAACGCGAGGACGGCGATGAGGACCGCCAGCGTGATCAGCAGTACGTGGAGCAGATCGCCACCCGCGATCGTCCGGCTTCGATGAGTTAGCTGTCCGAGTGCCATGCTGCGCCTCCGGCTCCTGACGAGACCCTGGCTGGGTCCAGATCCTGCCTCGACCAAGGCTGCGCCTCACCCCCGGCGCACTCAAGTGCTGTTGGTCGCCATCGAGGGGGCCGTGTGCTGGGACCGTGCCGATCGGCCCCCGGGCCGGGCTGCTAGCATCGGCGGCCGATGCGCATCGCCCCCTACCTGGCCCTCCTGCGGGAGAACCCAGCCTTCGCCCGCCTCTACGCGGCACAGCTCATCAGCTTCGCCGGCGACTGGTTCGCGACCGTCGCCCTGCTGGGGCTTGCCCTGCAGCTGACCGGCCTGGCCGGAGTGGCGTCGCTGGTGCTGGTGCTGCAGACCGGCGGCTTCGCCATTGCCTCACCGATTGCCGGCATCCTCGCCGACCGGGTGGACCGCCGACGCCTCCTCATCGCGGCCGATGTGGCGCGCGTCCCGGTCGCGCTGGGCTTCCTGCTGGCCAGGGACGCCGATACGCTCTGGATCGCCCTCGCCTGCGTGGCGCTGCTGGCGGTGGGTGCCGCGGTCTTCGAGCCGACGTCGAGCGCCGCCCTGCCGAACCTGGTCGAGCGCCACCGCCTGCCGGAGGCCAACGTCCTCATCGGCTCGGCGTGGGGAACCATGCTGGCGGTCGGCGCTGGCCTCGGGGGCCTGGTGGCGGTGACGCTGGGCAGGGACATGGCGTTCGTGCTGAACGCGGTCTCCTTCGCCGGATCGGCGGCGCTCGTGTACGGGATCCGGCGTCCGTTGCAGGAGGTGCGCGGCGGCACAGCAGGCCATCACACCGGCATCCTGGAGTCGGTCCGGGTGGCACTGCGCTTCGCGCGCAACAGCCGACTCGTCGCCTCGTTCCTGCTCTCGAAGACGACGTTCGGCGTCGGCACCGGCGTCGTGGCACTGCTCGCCGTCTTCGGCACTCGCGTCTTCCACGCCGGCGACGCCGGTATCGGCCTCCTCTTCGCGGCGCGGGGAGCCGGGGCGCTGGCCGGACCCTTCGTGGCGCGAGGACTGATGGGCACGCACGATCGCGGCCTGCTGAAGGGAATCGGCGTCTCCCTGGCGGCGGTGGCCGCGTGCTATGCGCTCTTCCCGCTCTCGCCGGCGCTGTGGGTCGCGGCGCTGCTCGTCTTCGGCGCGCACTGCGGCGGCGGCGCGCAGTGGACGCTCTCCACCCTCGGGCTGCAGCGTGCGACGCCGGACGCGATCCGGGGCCGCCTCTTCAGCTTCGACTACGGCCTCGTGACCCTGGCGATCACCGTATCCACGCTGGCAGCCGGCTTCCTCGCCGACGCGGTCGCGCCCGCCGCGGCCGTCTGGACCATGGTCCTGCTGGTCGTGATCGCCGGCATCGGCTGGGTTGCCTTCGCCAGGACCGCGTGGCGCGAAGCGGCGGCACCGGCCACCGGGCGCGAGACGGCGGCCGGGTGACCTAGAAGCCCAGGTGCGGCTTCACGACCATCAGGAAGACGATGATCACGATCAGCAGCGTCAGCGCCATGCCCGTGCGCTGGACGATGCCGATCGCCCGCAGCATCTCCCCTGGAGGCGGTCCACCGGGATTCCCGCCCGATCCGGCGGCCGATTGCAGGGCGATGATGCGGCGCACGTTCGGCTGTGAGACGAGGAACGAGAGCAGCAGCGCGACGACGTAGAGGACGATCGCCAGCAGCAGCCAGCGAGCATCCGCCTCGAAGAGCGGGATCTCACCCAGCCAGATCAGCAGCGCGCCGGTGACCAGCATGCTGACCGCGAACGGCTCGACCAGGATGTGGCCGATGCGCTGGCTGACGCGATTCGCGAAGTGGGCATGCTCCCGCTCCTTGCCCCCCATGGCCCCGATGATCGAGAACGCGAAGGTCGGGCCGAACGCGACGATCGCGGCCATGACGTGGAGGAACAGGATCCAGGGATAGAGCTCGGGCACGAGGTGGACGCCTCCTGTGGCACTGGAATGGAGGCGAAGGATCGCACGTCGCGCCGGCGCTCAGAGGCGCCGCTCGACGAAGCGGCGCAGGCGATCCGCGTCGCGCACGGCGTGGCCGCCAACGTCGTTGTTGAAGTAGGCGTAGCAATCCCGTCCCTCGTGCGCCCATCCGGCCAGTCGTTCGGCCCAGGCGGTCAGCAGCTGCGGCGAGTAGCCGCCGCTGTACCGCGGCCCCGAGCCGTGGAAGCGCAGGTAGACGAAGGGGCCCATCGGGTGCCGCGAACTGGCGGAGCCGGCCATGTCGTGCAGGCAGAGCGCCAGCCCGTGACGTTCGAGGATCGTGTAGGTGGCCGGGTCATACCAGGAGGCGTCGCGGAACTCGATCGCCTGCCGGCGACCGGCCGGTGCCGCGCGGGCGAAGTCGGCCAGCCGCTCCGCATCGCGGTGCCATCGTGGCGGCAGCTGGTAGAGCATCGGACCCAGGTGCGCGCCGAGCCGGACTGCCCGTGACCAGAGGCGAGCCAACGGCTCTGCAGGGTCACGCAGCCGCTTCAGGTGTGTCAGGTAGCGGCTCGCCTTGACGGCCACGATGAAGCCGCTCGGGGAGCGGCGAGCCCACCCCGCGAAGACATCGGATTCGGGCAGCCGGTAGAAGCTGTTGTTGACCTCGACCGTCTCGAAGCGCGCCGCGTAGTACTCGAGCCACCGATCCTGTGGCAGGTCGCGCGGGTAGAAGTCACCGCGCCAGTGTCGATACTGCCAGCCTGAACAGCCGATGTGCACCTCTCCGCGTTCCATGCCGGGACGGCAGGCAAGCGGCGGGCCAGCGTCACTCGGTCCCTCCCCACCAGGTCAGCGACCGAAGAAGAGCTCCAGCCACTGGAAGACGGGGGGCGGAGGTGCCTGGGGCGACTCGGTCTGGGCCGGCGGCGGCTCAACCGCGCTGCCGGGCGGGATGATGAGCACCTGCTCACCGGGCAGGCCGATGTTCTTGATGCGGCGGGCCTCGGCGGAGACGAACGCGTCCGACTGCAGGTAGGCCAGCTCGCGCTGGTAGGCGGCGTTCTCGTCCTCGAGCGCCAGGATCTGGGCTCGATACGCATCAGCCTGCTGGTTGATCGACCAGGACGCGTACACCTGGCGCCCGACCTGGAAGGCCAGGAAGGTCCCCACCACCAGCAACACCAGCAGCCACGCCAATCCGCCGCGCGATGTCGGCAGCGAAACGCGCAACCCTGGGTCAGGCGGGCGTGATCGGGAGGTGGAAGCGCGGGCGCTCGTCATCTGCCGGCCAGTCTAGTCGCCGAGTTTTCCACACCGCAAGCCAAAGCGGCGGTTTGTCCACAGCACCGCGTCAGGCGCCGATGCCGATGGCCGAGCCGACCGCGTACGTCACGGCGGCGGCAACGCCGCCAAGCAGCAGCTGGCGCACCGCCGTCGGCAGCGGTGCCCGGCGGGTGAGCTGGCTGATCCCCAGGCCCAGCGCAAACAGCGCGAGGAGGCTGAAGGCGAGGCTGCTGAAGAAGGCCGGTGCACCGCTGGCCAGCAGGTACGGGACCAGGGGGATGGCCGCACCGACGGTGAAGGCGCCAAACGAGCCGAAGGCGGCCGACCACGCGGACCCGATCGACCGCTCGTCGAGTCCGACCTCCTCGAAGATGAGCAGCCGCGTGGCCGACTCGAAGTCTTCGAAGATCGACTCCGCGAAGTGCTCCGCCTCCGGCTGGCTGAGGCCGCGCTCGCGATAGATGTCGGCCAGGATGCGCCGCTCCTGGTCCGGAACGGTCTCCAGCTGGTGGCGCTGGAAGCGCAGCTGGTACTCGAGCAGCTCGCGTTGGCTCTGTACCGAGATGTACTCGCCCACGCCCATGCTGAAGGCTCCGGCGAGGAGTCCGGCAATGCCGGCCAGCACGATGACGCCGGGCTCCGCGGCCGCGCCGGCGACGCCCATCACCAGCGCCAGGTTCGACACGAGGCCGTCGTTGGCCCCGAAGACCACCGGACGGAGAATCGTGTTGACGCGGGTTTCGTGCGGCGCACGGGGATCCGGCAGCTCCCGAGGGCGCAGGAACCCGAAGAGGCCCCGGCGCGCGGGCGCGGGGGCGACGTTGCCGCGTGGCGCCTCCATCGGCCCATCCTCCCGGTGCGCGTGGCAATACCCTAGGGCCAATCGCCCTCCTCCGGCGGGCCTCTCGGACCCTTCCCACGGCCGGCGGCCGCGACACTCGAGCTGTCGCGCCACGCAGTAACGATGGCGCCTGGTGTGCTACCGTCCACCTCCACTATCGAACGGTTGTTCTAATTCCAAGCGACCCAGGAGGAGCCGATGCTGAGCGCCCCGCCAGGCAGCGCCGAAGAGGCGATTGCAGCCCTGCTCGCCAGCGGCGAGTTCAGCCCGCTCATCCGAGCGCACCGCCAGATCGAGCCGCGGCCTCCGCGCCACGTCCCCTGGCCCGGTCCGGTGGATGCCCGGCTGGTCGATGCGCTCCGACGACGTGGGATCGAAGCTCCCTACACGCACCAGGCCGCCGCCTACGAGGCGATCGCGGGAGGCCGCAACGCGGTCGTCGTGACGCCAACCGCCTCCGGCAAGACGCTCTGCTACAACCTGCCGGTCCTGGATGCGATCGCGAAGGACGAGGCAGCCCGGGCCCTCTACCTCTTCCCCACCAAGGCGCTCGCCGCCGACCAGCTGGTGGAGCTGCGCGCCCTGGCAGAGGCAGCCGAGCTCGGGCTCAAGACCCACACCTACGACGGCGACACGCCGGCGAACATCCGCAGCGTGGTTCGAGCCGCGGGGCAGGTGGTCATCACCAACCCGGACATGCTCCACTCGGCCATCCTCCCCCACCACACCAAGTGGTTCAAGCTCTTCGAGAACCTGCGCTACGTGGTGATCGACGAGCTCCACACCTACCGCGGTCTCTTCGGCAGCCACGTCGCCAACGTCATCCGGCGACTGCGCCGCATCTGCGAGCACTACGGCGCCAGTCCGGTCTTCATCTGCGCCAGCGCCACCATCGCCAACCCTCGGGAGCTCGCCGAGCGCATCGTGGAAGCCCCGGTCGAGCTGGTCGACGACAACGGTGCACCCTCCGGCCGTCGGCACGTCCTGGTCATCAACCCGCCAGTCGCGAACGAGGAGCTCGGCATCCGCGGCTCTGCGCTGCTCACCGGGCAGCGTCTCGCGGAGCGGCTCATCGGCGGCGGCGTGCAGACAATCGCCTTCGCGCGCTCGCGTACCTCGGTGGAGGTGCTGACCAGCTACCTGCGCGAAACGTTCGCTCCCGCGCCCGGTCAACCGCACACCATCCGCGGCTATCGCGGCGGCTACCTGCCCAACGAGCGACACGCGATCGAGGCCGGACTGCGGGACGGGCGGGTGCGAGGCGTGGTCGCCACCAACGCGCTCGAGCTCGGCATCGACATCGGCAGCCTCGATGCGGCCATCAGCATCGGTTACCCGGGCACCATCGCCTCGACCTGGCAGCAGATGGGACGGGCCGGCCGCCGCAACGGAACGAGCATCTCCGCCCTCGTCTGCTCATCGGCGCCGGTGGACCAGTTCCTGGCGGCACATCCCGACTACCTGTTCGACAGCTCGCCGGAGCACGGGCTCATCAATCCCGACAACCTCTACGTGCTGATGAACCACCTCCGCGCCACCAGCTTCGAGCTGCCGGTGCCGGGGAGCCAGCGCTTCGGGGTCGAGGAGACGCCCATGCTGCTCGACGTCCTCCAGGAGGACGGCTACCTCCGGCGCGCCGAGGACGACCGCTACTACTGGAGCCACGAGAACTTCCCGGCCAGCAGCTTCAGCCTCCGAACCGGCGCTCCCGAGAACGTGGTCATCATCGACACCTCCGGGGATCGGCACCGAGTGCTCGGCGAGGTCGACCTGTTCGCCGCTCCGCTGCTCGTCCACGAGAAGGCGATCTACATCCACCAGGGCGTCCAGCACCACGTCGACCGGCTCGACTGGGAGGAGCGCAAGGCCTACGTCACGCGGACCGACGTCGACTACTACACCGATGCCGACCTCGGCGTGACGCTGAAGGTGCTCGAGGTCTTCGACGAGGCCGATGCGCAGCCCGCCGGGCTGCGCCAGCGCGGCGAGGTGATGGTCGCCTGGAAGGTGACCATGTTCAAGAAGCTCAAGTACCACACCCACGAGAACGTGGGCTGGGGCTCGATCAGCCTGCCCGAGCAGGAGATGCACACCACCGCCACCTGGCTCGTGCCACCGGCCGACCTGGTGAACCGCTACGACCGCGACACGCTGGATGGCGCGCTGATCGGCCTGGCCCGCATCGCCCAGACCACCGCCGCGCTGCTGCTCATGTCGGATCCACGCGATATCGGCGTGCTGGCCCAGGTCCAGGCACCGTTCACCGGCCGCCCGACCCTCTACCTGTACGACACAGTCCCCGGCGGGGTGGGCCTGACCGAACGCCTCTTCGGCCTGGTCGACGACCTCCTCGACGCCTGCCGCAAGGCGATCGCTTCCTGCCCCTGCGTCGACGGTTGCCCCGCCTGCGTCGGTCCCGCCATCGAGGTCGGCCGGCGCGGCAAGCAGACCGTGGCCGAGCTGCTGGCGGGGATGAGCTGAGGTGCTCGGACAGCGCACGCTCGCCGATCGCCTTGCCGCGGTCCGCGCTGCGCAGAACGCCGTGCTCGCGCCGCGTTCACCGGTCGAGCCCGACCGGCTCGGCACGCTCGCACGCTGGTTCGACGCCCGGACCGAGGTGGTCGAGGGCGGGACCGCCCTGGTGGTCGAGCGGCGTACCCGCCTGCCCGAAGCCGTTGGCCGGGCCCTCGCCAGCCGTCCGGGCGCCGCCTACTTCGACACGGAGACGACCGGGCTCTCCACCGGCGCGGGTACGGTCATCTTCCTCGCCGGCGTGGCGAGGATGGAGGGCGCCCAGGTCATCGTTCGCCAGTTCCTGCTGCCCGACTACCCACACGAGCCGGCGCTGCTGCGGGCCCTGGTAGCCGACCTGGCGAGGTTCTCCCGCCTGGTGACCTACAACGGCCGGACCTTCGATATGCCGATGCTCGCCGCTCGACTGACGTTCCATGGCCTCTTCCGCGAGCAGGCGAGTCTTCCCGAACAGCACGACGACCTGCTCCCCGATGCGCGGCGCCTCTTCCGGCGCCCGCTCGGCGGCGCACGCCTGTCGGACGTTGAATCCGGCGTGCTCGGCGTCCGGCGCACCTCCGATTGTCCCGGCAGTGAAGTGCCGCTGCGCTACTTCGGCTACCTGCGCGGTGGATCGCCCGACATCCTGGCGGAGGTTCTCGACCACAACTTCCAGGATGTCGTCAGCCTGGCGTTGCTCGAGGCCGAGCTCTTCCGGCTACGAGCCGGTGCCTGGCGCGAGGCACGGGTCCTCGATCCGCGTGGCATGGCCCTCGAGCTGCTCCGCGCAGGGGCCGTGGACGATGCGTTGGAACTGGTGGAGTCGGCCCAGCACCTCGCCAACGATCCAAGCGAGGCCAATGCGCTGCGCCGTGTCGCCTCGCGCCTGCTGATCGCAACCGGCCGCGTGGAGCGGGCCGAGGCGATCTGGGCATGCGGCACCCGACGCGCATCGGCCGATGCCGCGGCGGCCTGGATCGAGGTGGCGAGGATTCGCGAGCGGCACCGTGGGGACCTGCGCGGCGCGCTCGAGGCTGCCGTCGCCGCGGCACGCGTGCTCGACCTGGCCTTCGCGCTCGGGCGCGGCGGCGACATCGGCAACCTGGCGAAGGTTCGCCTGCGCGTCGACTCCCGGTTGCGGCGGCTGCAGCGCTGGACCGCGGCGGCGGAGCGGCGGGCCGCGAAGGAGCGCCGCGCCGTCGCATGAGCGACACCACGGTTCAGTCGCGGGGAACCCTGTGCACGATGACCGACCCTCCGCTGTAGACGCCACCGTCGACCGCCACTGCACGCCCGACGGTGTACCGAACCGGAGCTTGCGCCTGCTCCGCGGTCGCACCGAAGAGGCGCGGCACCGGGGTGTGGCCGTGCACCACCTCGCGACCACCCCAACGCGAAAGCAGTTCGACGGCCGCCCGATCGTCGTGCAGGAAGGCGCGTCGCTCGCTGAAGTCGGCGAGCAGCTGATCCCAGAGCAGCGGCTGCGGGCGCGCCAGCATCTCCGCCACCCTGCGGTTCGCCTCCGTCACCGATCGTCCGAGGCGGCCGTAGAAGGAGGCATCGGCATGAACGAGGAGTGCCTGCCCAACGCGGGCGGCGACCGGGCGGCAGCGCAGCCAGTCGGCGTGGTGCGCCTCGAGCCGAGCCAGGTCCTCGCGCCGGCCGCCGTTCGCCAGCCAGTCGCCCTCGAACGTGCCGCCGCGTCCGCGCGTTGGCTGCTCGGGCATCTCGCGAGCGCCCAGGATCAGGATCTCGTGGTTGCCCAGGACGGATCCCACCCGGCCCCCGACCGCACCGGCTTCCTCCTCGAGCCGCATGATCAGCTCGATCACGCCGATGCCGTCGGGCCCACGGTCGGTCAGGTCGCCCGCCATCCACAACTCGTCGCGACCGCCGACCCAGGCATCATTCCGATCGATCAGCCCGGCAGCTCGCAGCGTGGTCGCCAGTTCGTCGCGCATGCCGTGGATGTCGCCGACGATGTGGATCTGGCGCCCGGTACGCTCGGCGAGGAGCTCGGCGACCAGGGAGCTCGCCTCGACCGCGGCATCGCGCGGCTCGATGCCGCGCGAGATTGCGCTCAGCATGGCGGCCGCGAATGCATCGCCTGCCCCGACGGTCGCGACTCCCTCGATCCGTCGAGCCACCGCCACGTGCTCGCTGCCGTGCGGTGCGCGGCTCACCCAGGCGCCGTCCAGCCCGGCCGTCACCACCAGGGTTGGTCCCGGACCGAAGGTGCGGCGCAGCGCCTCCAGCTGCGCCGGCGGGTCCGTGCCCTCGGCCGACAGATCGTCGGAGCTGGCCACCAGCAGGTCGCAGGCGGACAGTCTGCCGACCAGCGCCACATCGAGGCGGGCGAGCGGCAGCTGCCTGACGCCGGACCCCGGCTGCAGCTCCCGCAGCCACCCCTGCAGGATCGCCCCGGCGGTCGCTCCCTGGTAGCGCTGCCCAGCGAGGCTCGCGTCCAGCTCGTCGGCAATCGGGGCGTAGAGCACCGCCCGAGGGTGCACCGTCAGCGCCGGCAGCGTGAGGATGCCGCCCGCGGCGCTGAGGGTGAGCTGCCGCCCATCCGACCCCTCGACGTGGTCGAAGCCGATGGTCCGGCTCGCCCGCTGGGCATGCACCTCCGCGACGGCACGCAGCGCGTCGAGACCGCGCTGCGCCACCTCCTCCGGGCCGGCAAGGGTGACCACCGTCGTGCGTCGTCCGTCCAAATGCATCGCCTGGGTGGCGTGCAGCACCGAACCGCCGGCGGCCATCGATCCATCGGCAAAGCGGTCGACGGTCAGCCCGCCCACGACCAGGAGGTCGGGGGGCGACGGGGTCAACATCGGGCTATCATCGGCGCACCATGCGAGTCTTCTTCTACGAGCTGCACGAGGGTGCGACGGACCTGATGACCGACGCCCTGCTGGTCACCGAACGCGAGCTGAGCCGCGAGGCGTTCGCCGCCGTGGTGGAGCAGGCGCGGCAGGCGGTGATCGACACGTACGAGGAGGACACGCTGGTCGAGGCGATCGCGCGCGAGCTGGAACGCAGCGGCGCCTTCACCTACATCGGTGACGAGAAGCTCAGCGCCAGCATGAGCGTCGGGGCCGGTGCCGAGGACACGTTCCTGGTCGAGCAGTCGGATGAGTTCCGCAGCGTGGTGGTGGAGCTCGACCACTCCAGCTGACGACGGCAACGGTCAGCGTGCGACGTTGAAGAGGACCTGGATGACGTCGCCGTCCTGCACCAGGTAGGCCTTGCCCTCCGAGCGCAGCACGCCGCGCTTGCGTGCCTCCGCCATGGAGCCGCAGGCCATGAGGTCCTCGTAGGTCACCACCTCGGCGCGGATGAAGCCGCGCGCCAGGTCGGAGTGGATGGCACCGGCCGCATCCACGGCCGTCGCGCCACTGCGCAGCGTCCAGGCCCGGCACTCGTCCTCGCCGGCGGTGAAGAAGCTGAAGAGGCCAAGCAGCCCGTAGGTCAGGCGGATGACCCGGCCGCGGCTCGGCTCGGCGATGCCGAGATCCTCCATGAAGGGTGCCGCATCCTCCGCAGCAAGCTCGGCGATCTCCGCCTCGATCTTGCCGGCCAGCGCCGCCACGTCGGAGAGCGGCTGCCCGTATCGTGCGCGGCCCTGCGCTTCGAGCGCTTCCGCCTCGCCGAGCTGCGCCTCGTCGATGTTCAGAACCACGAGCACCGGCTTCTGGGTCAGGAAGCGAAAGCCGCGGAGCCGGCGCTCGTCGTCGTCCGACAGCTCGAGCTCGCGCAGCGGCTTTCCGTCCGAGAGGTGGGGCTCCAGCCGGGCGAGGAGCTCCTCCTCCATGGCGTTCTGCTCGCGCTCGCTGGCCGATCCGTGGCGGCCGGAGGTTCGCAGCTTCTCGAGGCGCTTCTCGATCACGGTCAGGTCGGCCACCGTGAACTCCAGGTCCATCTCGTCCACGTCGCGCCACGGGTCCGCGGGCCGGTCTGCCGTCGCGTCGTCGTACGCGCGCACCACGTGCAGGAGGGCATCGGCGTTACGGATCTGGGCCAGGACATCGGCCTGGATCGTTCCCTCTCGGGCAGCACCGGCCGGGAGCGCGACGTCGACGTAGGTCACGTCCGCCGGCGTCGTCTTCTTCGGCTTGAAGAGCTCCGAGAGCCGGTCCAGGCGCTCGTCCGGAACCTTGACCACGCCCAGGTTGGGCGCCGCCCGCCCGCCCGAGTAGCCGCCGACCTCGGCGTGGCCGCCGGTGAGTGCGTTGAAGACGGTGGTCTTGCCCGATGCCGGCAGGCCGACGATGGTGACCTGCATCGGCTAGTAACCGACCTCGAGGTCGACCACGTTGTCGAGCGGCTCGCCGTTCGCAAACCGCTGCAGGTTCTGGACGAAGAGGTCCAGCGATCGCTCGGCGACGCGATCGCTTGACCACGAGGTGTGCGGCGTGACGATGAGGTTCGGCGTCGCATAGAGTGGCGAGTCCGGCGGCAGCGGCTCCTCGTTGAAGACATCGAGCACCGCCCCGCCGATTGCCCCCGCCTCGAGCGCGCGGCGCAGCGCGACCTCGTCGACCAGCCGCCCGCGCGAGATGTTGATGAGCCACGCGTCCTGACGCATCGCCTGGAGCTGCGGCGCGCCGATGAGACCGGCTGTCTCGTCGGTGAGGGGGGCCGCCACGACCACCACGTCGCTGCGATGCAGCAGCTCGTCCAGGCGGTCGTGGGGCAGCAGCTCCACGTTGGCGGGAGCCGGCTCCCGACCGACGTTGCGCCGGGTCGCGATGATGGGGGTCTCGAATGGCGCGAGCAGTCGCGCGACCTCCTGGCCGATGCTCCCGAAGCCGACGATGCCGACCGTCAGGCTGCCGAGCTCGCGCCCACGGAGCGGCTGCCATGTCCGCTCGCGCTGGAGCTCCATCAGCTGGGTCAGCTTTCGGGCGATGGCCAGGCACATCAGGACGACGTACTCGGCGATCGGCCGGCTGAAGACCCCACGCGCGTTGGTCACCGTCAGTCCCCGCGAGCGGACGACCGGCGTCGCCACGCGGTCGATGCCAGCCGAGAAGGAGTGGATCCAGGCCAGCTGCGGCGCGTGGTTCACGACGTGGTCGAGGGCGCCCGCCGGGATTCCCCCGCGCAGCAGGACGCGGGCGTCCGCGAGCGCTGCACCGCCATCCTCGTGAACGAGACCTTCTCGGGACATCTGGACGACCCGCACGCCAGGCACCGACTCGACGCGGTCCACCTGTTCGCCGCTGAGTGGCGCTCCGAAGATGGGCGTGGTCAGGACAACCAGCTCGTCGTTCAGCTCGAGCCTCCGTTCATCCCGCTCTCCATGCGACCGATCCATCGCTCCGGCTCGCGAATCTCGTCGAGCGATGGCAGCCGATCGGCGCCCTCCCAGATCCGGTTCAGGAAGGCTCGATCTCGCGTTCCGATCACGTGCGCCACGAAGCGCTCGCCGGCTTCGTACTGCTCCATCTTCAGGTCGAGGCCGGTCAGGCGCATGATGGCGCGCTCCATGGCGCTGCGACCGCTGTTTCGACGCTCGAAGCGCTCATGAATCTGCCGGAAACCGGGCAGCAGCCGCTCGCCGGCCGCATTCATGACGTGGTTCGAATACCCCTCCAGCAGCGACATGATCGCCTGCGTCTGCCGGAACGTGGAGAGCTGCTGCGGCGACATGAGCCGCTCGAGCCAGTGACCGCTCCCCCGCCGCGCCAGCACCTTCTGCAGGCGCCCGACGAGCCCGCTCGAGTCAGTCGCGAGCTGCTCGATCGACTCGGCGACGAGCCCGGTGAAGTGCGCCCGCAGCCAGGGATATGCCTCGAACTCGAAGGCGTGCGTGGCCTCGTGGAGGGCGATGAAGGTCCGGAACTCGTCGTGTGGCAGGCGCATGGCGTTGGCCGTGGCGGTGATGTTCGGCTCCACGAAGTAGAGGCGGCCGCGCACGTCCGGCCCTGCGGCGAGGAGGCTGATGTCGTACTGACCCAGGACCTTCCGCGCGAGGAAGGCCATCAGGAAGCCAAGCTGCTGGTTCCCGAGCTTCCGGTTCACGATCCTGGTCAGTGCTCGGCCCGGAGTGTCCTCGCCCGACTGCTGGGCCACGATGATCGCTTCCAGCCGGTCGAAGAGGGTCTCGAAGGTCGCCAGGTTGAGGTCGATCCACGCGGCACGGTCGACGACCGCCGGTGTCTCCAGGGCGTCCGGCAGGCTGGCGCCGATCTCCTCGGCGACGACGGGCTCGATCTGCAGCAGGACCTTGCGATAGAACGCCTCGGCCGCGGCGCGCGACGCGGCCGAGAGCGGCGCGGCATCTCGGCCCAGGCGACGCCGGGCGATCTGCTGCACGGACTGCCAGTCGATGAGCTGCGTCCCGGCACGACGCAGCAGCTCGCGCTGCGCCACGCTGGCGCCAAGGGCCAGTGCTCCGCCGACCATGATGCCGACGCCGAGCCGGCTCCCGTAACGTGTCATGCGTCGAGTCTAGACGCGCGTGAGCTCGACCGCCTCGACCTCGGGAAGGGCATCGCCGAAGAGACGCTCGGCGACCGCGCGGAAGGCAGCCACGTCACCGGTCGTGGCGACGCGGTGCCGTCGAGCATCGTTCGAGGCCGGGGCCCGCGCCCCGAGGGCGTCGAGCAGGTCCTCGGTGGCGAGCGCGGTGGTGAAGGCTGAATCCACGACGGCGACGCCCTCCCCGACCGCCCGCTCGATGGCGGGGCGCAGCAGCGGGTAGTGCGTGCAGCCGAGCAGCAGGGTATCGATCCGTTCGTCGCGTTCCATGAGCTCGGCCAGGTAGCTTTGCACCGCACCGTCGGTGGCCGCGCCCTCGAGGAGGCCGGATTCGACCAGCGGGACGAGCTCAGGACAGGCCTGCTGTGCGACGTGGATGCGGGCATCGGCCTCCCCGATGGCCGCGGGATACGCTCCCGACGCCACCGTGCCCGCGGTCGCGATCACGCCGACGTGACCAACGCGGGTCGAAGCTGCCGCGGCGACCGCCCCCGGCCGGACGACCCCCAGGACGGGAACCGGCGAGAGGTCGCGGACGTCGGGAAGGGCTCGCGCCGTGGCCGTGTTGCAGGCGAGGACGAGCAGCTTCACGTCCTGGCCGAGCAGCCAGCCCACGCCCTCCTGCGTGAAGCGCCGGACCTCCTCGGCGCCACGAGGGCCGTATGGGGCCCTGGCGTTGTCGCCGAGGTAGACGGTGGCCTCTGCTGGCAGCCGGCGGTGGAGCTCCGAGAGGACCGTCAGGCCGCCGACGCCGGAATCGAAGACTCCGATGGGCCGCGAGTCGCCAGACGCCGCCACGAACTCGGTCAGTGGTGGGCGAGCGCCGGCAAGCGCTCGCGGAGGTGCGCGCCGAGCGAATCGGCCAAGCGCACGATGCTCTGCGAGATCGGCGCGTCCGGGCTGCCGGCGACGAAGGGAACGCCCTCGTTGTTGGCAGCAACGACCAGCTTTCCATCGGAGACGACCTCGTAGTCGATGGCGCGACCGATGGCCGCCTCGACATCGGCCCTGGCGAACCCGCCTGCCGAGTCGGCGCGGTTCACCACGGTGGCCAGCTTGGAGGGCGGATAGCCGATGGCGTCGAACGCCTCGGCCGCCATGGCCAGGCTGCGGATGGCCATGGAGTCGTAGGTCAGAACCTGCAGGATCAGGTCGGAGGCATCCAGGAAGACGAGGACATCGTCGGAGAGCGCGGCGCGGGTATCGACGATGACGAAGTCGTACAGCTGGCGCAGGATGCTCAGGACCTTCTCGATGTCGCGTACGGTCACCATCTCGGCCATCTCGACGCGCGGTGGTGCCAGCAGGATGTCGATCCCGGTCGGGTCCTTCCACGCGACCTCGTCCACGTCGGACCCGCGGATGCGATCCGTCGGAAGGTTGACGAGCGATGGCGCGGTGGCCGGAACGCGCAGGAGGCCACGCAGATCGCTGAACTGCAGGGAGCCGTCAACCAGGCACACCTTGTGCCCCGCCGCGCCGAGCGCGACGGACAGGTTGTAGGCGATCGTGGTCCGGCCCACGCCGCCCTTCGGGGAGAAGAGGCTGACCATCATGCAGCCGGTGCGCGACGCCTCGGCGGTACGCTCCTCGTAGGTCCTGCGCACGATGGTTGTGAGGTCGAAGCCGCTGAACGGCATCTTCAGGATGGCGTCGACGCCCCGGCTCGGGTCCTCGCGCACGGGATTCTGCGGGACCGTCACCATGACGACGCCCACCTGCGGCTGCGCCTCGCGGATGGAGTGGGCCACCTGCTGTCCCGAGGTGCGGCCCTGGAGCAGCGCGTCGACGATCACGATGTCCGGCTTCAGCTCGTTGACAGCGGCCAGGGCCTGCTCACCGGCATGTACGACGTCGAGCATCTTGATCTGGGACTGCGCCTGGAGCAGGGAGCGCATGTGCGACGCCACCTGCGGCACGTCTTCCACGACCAGGAGCCGAATCTGCTCTGCTGCCATTCCTCACCTTGCTCCGCCCGCCGCTGCGGACGCTTCTCCCCATCATCCCGCAGCGCGACGGACGAGGAAGATGCGGCGGTCACTGTCAGTGACCAGTGCCTCGAGGTCGTGCGAGCCGTAGGTCAGCTCCACCGCCAGGCCGGCCTTCCCGACGAGTGCGGTGAGCGCGTCATCAGATGGATACCAGAGCCGATGGCTGGCCGGAAGCCGCGCTATCGTACCATCGGGTTGTCCTACATCGACCAGGGTCGAGAAGGCGACCCGAAGTCCCTCGGGCGCCTTGCGGATCAGGAGCTCGCTGCGCCGCACCACCTGCCTGCCGTCCACCGTGCGCCGCCAGTCGACGGAGAGCGGCAGGTCCCGCTCCGGCAGCTGTCCGGGCCCGATGTCGTCGAGGACCGCGACCCCCTTCGGAGCGAGGAGCGGTCGCAGGCCGGTGAACAGCGCGAGCGCCTCTTCCGGCCCGTCGAGGTGCGGCAGGACACCGGCGAGCACCACCAGCGACGCCCTGGCGCCGAGCGCCTCGCGCAGGCGTTCACGCTCGAGGTGGCGCACGTCTCCCTGCCACAGGCCCAGACGCCCCGCGTGCTCGGCCTCCTCCAGCTCCGGCAACCCCTTGATCCGCTCCTGCGCGCGCCGCAGCAGCGCCGGGCTGCCGTCAACGCCGACCACGCGCTCCACCGACCGCTGGAGGAGGCTGGCGAAGAGCCGTCCGGATCCACACCCGAGATCGAGCACGGCGCCGCCCGCCCGACTCGCCAGCTCGCGGTAGAAGGCGAGATCCTCGACGACCTCGTCGTGCTCCAGGTCGTAGATCGCCGCGAGCAGGTCCGGGTCACCCGGCTGGCCGCCGAAGATGTCGGCGCTCACGGCAGGTCGAAGCGCCGCATGGTGAACCACTCGAGCAGGCCAAGCATCAGCACCACGAAGAGCGCCGACGGAACGGACAGCGCACCCCCGAGCCGCAGTCCGGCGAGGGCGCCCACCGCCAGGCCGGCCAACAGGCCGCGTCGCAGTGCCCGTCCCCACATGCCGCGGTAGACGATCCGCCGGCGCGAGGCGAACTCGGCGAGAAAGGCGAACGGCACCACCAGCAGCGTGGCGCCGACCGCGGCCAGCGCGACGACGGTGGCCCGGTGCTGACCGGCTTCCGGGCACGGTGCTCCCGGCAGGTCGGTGGCGCAGGCGGCACCCGCGTAGGCGAGCAGCACCACCACGCACAGGACGCCGAGCAGGAACACGAAGGCGAGGGCCAGGCGCAGTCGACCGCTCACGGGATCACCGCGCGGAGTCCGGGCAGATCTCCCTGAAGGGACAGAACCCGCAGCGCATGGGCGACGGGTTCGCCTCGAACCGGCCCTCGCGGATACCCTCGCCCACGGCGGAGATCTGCTCCGATGCGCGTTCGAGGCGGCGGGCCGTGGGTTGAACCCGACCAACGATGCCGGACTCCAGGAAGTGCAGGGCGAGCTCGTCCGGCGGCTTGCCGTGCTGGGACTCGTAGGCGAGGGCGTAGATGGAGAGCTGCAGCGACTCCCTCGCGCGTCGGTTGGCGGTCGCGGGATCCCGGACGTCGGAGGACTTGTAGTCGGTGATCGTTACCCGGCCGTCGTCCTCGCGATCGACCCTGTCGTAGCGCCCGCGCACGCGATCTCGCCCGAGCACGGCCGCGAAGTCCTGCTCGATGGCCGTCGGCCGCGCGGGGTCCCGCTGCTGCTCGTCCCAGAAGCGATCCAGGACCTCCCGCGCCGCGCGCAGCCGGGCCTCCTCGTGCTCCCGTGTCAGGAAACCGACCGATTCCCACGTTGCGTCCAGCTCCGCGCGCAGCTCCGCACGGCTCATGCTGCCGCCGGCCATCTGGCGGCGGTGGAACGCCTGCACGGCGGCATGCAGCGCCCTTCCGTAGGCCATCTGATGCGACGCCGGCGTCGGGATGCGGATGAGGTGCGCGTAGCGGTAGCGGGCCGGGCAGTCGAGGTAGTCGCTGACCTGCCCGTAGCTGAGGTTCAGCTGCTTCTCGCCCAACCTCGGCGTTGCCCGCTCCGGGCGGCTGGCCGCCGCCCGACGGTCGTGGCGCGCCAGCCGCTGCTCGATGGATGGACGCAGCGACTCGGATGGCGTCGCGGGGGCAAGGTCGAGCGCCTCCTGGACGAAGGGGCTCATGCGCCGCGCCTGGCGGCCGCCGTAGTCTCGCGCCCAGCTCATCACGAGCTCCTCGCGTGCCCGCGTCATGCCAACGTAGAAGAGCCGCCGCTCCTCCGCCTCGTGGTGGTCGCCGGCGGGCAGTGAGTCGCGGACCAGCGCCTCGGGGAGCGGCAGCTGGTCGCCGCGGCTGCGCGTGGGGAAGCGGTCGTCCACCAGTCCGACCATGAAGACCACCGGAAACTCCAGGCCCTTCGCCTTGTGGTAGGTGAGCACGTGAACGGCATCGCCCTCGTCCGGCTCGACCTCCGCGGTCGACGGGTCGTCCCCGACCTCGATCAGGGTGTCGAGCTGCGCGACCAGGAACGGCAGCCGGTCGTCGCGCAGGAGGGCCGATTGGCGGCGCACGATCTCGAAGAACCGAGCCACGTTCGCCAGCCGCTCCTCGCCAGCCTCCCTTGCCTCGCGCGCCAGCCGTCCCAGCCACCCACTCGACGAGACGAAGTGGTAGAGCACCTCGCCGGTGGTTCGATCCGCGCTCATTGCGCGATGACTGTCGATGGTCTCGAGAAGCTTCCGCACGACCTGGACCGGGCGCTCACCGAACGCCGCGCCGTCTCCCCGGTCGACCACGCTGCGCAGGGCCGTTTCCAGGCTGGTGCGGCGGCGGGTCGCCGCATTCAGGGCCGCGGTGACGTCCGCCGCGTCCAGGCCGAAGATCTCGCAGGTGGCGAGGTCGTAGCAGCTGACCGAGTCCTGCGCGTCGTTGACCGCCCGCAGGAAGCTCACCAGCAGCCTGACCTCGGGCTGCCGGTAGAGGCCGGCAGTGCCTGAGAACCGCCACGGGAGGCCCACCATGTTGAGCGACCGCAGGATCGGCTCGGCGTCGCGGTTGGTCCGCACCAAGATGGCGTGGTCCCCCGCAGGTCTGCCCTCTCGCACGGCGGCGGATATCCGCTCGGCGGTCGCGTCCGCCTCATCCGACCCGGTACCAAACGCGAGCATCTCGATCGGGCCATGGGCGCGTGCCGGACGCGAGAAGGCGGCCCGGGCGGCCAGGCGCTTGTCGAGGCCTTCTCGCGCCTCGAGCCGATCGGGGTCGTTGTGGCGGATCAGGCGATAGGCGGCATCGAGGATGGGCTGACGACTGCGGAAGTTGTCGTTGAGGACCACGCTCGCGCTGCGAGGATAGGCAGCGCGGAATCCCAGGATGTTCGAGAGGGCCGCGCCCCGGAAGCGGTAGATGCTCTGGTCGTCATCCCCGACCACCGTCACGCTGGCCCGCGGGGAGCCGGCCAGCAGCTTCACCAGCTCGAACTGGGCGTGGTTCGTGTCCTGGAACTCGTCGACCAGGATGTAGCGGAAGCGCTTCCGTTCCTGCTCCAGGACGGCGGGGTGCTCGCGGAGCAGCCGCAGCGCCAGGCTGACCTGGTCGCCGAAGTCGAGGCGATCGCGCGAACGCATCAGCCCCTCGTACGCCTCGTACAGCCCGGCGAGCTCGATCTGTCGCGCCGCCTCCTCGGCGAGTGCCGCATCGTCCGGTTCCGCGGCGGAGCGAGCCACGAGTTGCGCCACGGCCGCGCGGTACTCACCGGGTGAGACGTCTTCGTCCCTGGCGCGGCTGATGAGCGTCACCAGCGCATGCAGGAAGCGGGTCGGATCGCCGAGCGGCCTGAACCGCTGCAGCGGCAGGTCGAAGAGGTGCTCGCGCAGGAAGATCACCTGCTCGGCGCGCGAAAGAACGGTCGACCGATCAGAGAGGCCGGCCTCCAGCGCGTGCTCGCGGAGGAGCCGATCACCGAAGGCGTGGAAGGTGCTGATGACCGTATCGGTGTAGCCATACGGCACCAGGCGATCCACGCGCTCGGTCATCTCGAGGGCCGCTCGATCCGTGAAGGTGAGCGCCAGGATCTCCGACGGGCGAGCCTTCTTCTCGGCGATCAGCCAGGCGATGCGCCTGCTGATGACGGTGGTCTTGCCGGTACCGGCGCCGGCGACGATGAGCAGCGGCCCCTCGCCGTGGGTGACCGCCTTCCGCTGGCGGGACGTCAGGTCGGCGAGCAGCGGTGGCTGGATCCGGAGGTGGCCGGCGCGCCGTTTCGGCGGTGGGGCGGACAGCTCCTCGAAGATCGGGAGCTGGTCCGGTGACGGCACCACGGCTGGCACGTCCTCGATGGTAGCCCAGGAGGCATTCACCGGACCGTTATCACACGCTTATCGGACAGCTCGGCTGTCGCGCCAGCGATGCAGCTCAGCCGCCTCGGCGACGAGACTTCTTGGCCCGATCCGCCTCGGCCCGGCGCAGGGAGAGCAGCGCCTCCGCATGGCGCCGGCTGGTATGCAGCGCGTCGCGCACGCGGGCCACGGTCAGCGGACCGGTCGCCGACACCCGCTCCAGGCGTGCCCGCAGCGCTTCCCACGACTCGCGGGGATAGTCGATCCCCGGCGCGGCCTGCAGCAGCTCCCCAGCCGTCCGCAGCTGGTCGATGACCGGCGGCGGGATGCCCAGCCGGGCGGCAAGCGAATCGACCCGTGGCGGCTCGGCGCGCGCCGCCGTCAGCCCCACCACCAGCCGATCCACCCGCTCCCGCATCTCGCCGTCGAGCGACGGCGCGCGCTCGGCCAGCCGGATGCGGCGTCCCTCCTGGACGACACGCCCGGCCCTCGCCAACGCCTCGACCACCTCCAGCATCTGGCGGTCGTCGAGCAGCAGGCGTTCCGCTCCACGGTGCCTCGGAGAGCGGCCGGCGGGGACGGCCCTGGCGGCCTCGATCAGCGAGTCGACCCGGAAGTCGGGACGCAGGGGTTCGCGGCGGTGGGCGCGGTGCAATGCGGTCAGCAGCCGCTGTTCAGCAAGGTGGCGTTGACGCTCGTGGCGCAGCTCGCCGTTCGCCGGGCCCCGCTCCTCAGGCGTCGCGTGGCTCCTGGCCGGTGCCGGCGAGAGCGATGCGGATCGCCCGCTCCTCCTCGTCGGAGAGCTGATGGCTCGAGGCGGCGTGCTGCACCGGCTTCGCGAAGACCCGGGTGTTTGCCCGGCCGTGCAGGCTCGAGACGACCACGCCGTCGCGCTCCCCGTCGAGCAGGGCGATGGCGAAGCTCTGGTCCGACCCGGTGTCCTCGAAGGGGTTGAACCTGACGAGGCCGATGTGCTGGATGCTGTTCTGGGTACGACGCTCGAGCGAGGCATGCACGGCGTCCATCTGGCCGAGGCGGTGCGCAACCTCGTCGACCCGCCCGAACTGCGACTCGATCAGCTCCTGGAGGGAGCCGGGATCGCCGTTGCCGACGAGCTCGCGGTAGGCGCGCCTGGTGGCGCTCAACCGCAGCGAGAGGACGACGAGCAGCAGCAGGAGCAGCAGCAGCACGACGCCGAAGGCGATGGTCACTGCGGCAAGATTGTCGGCGACGAGACGGTTGAGCTCATCCATCGGCGGGCGCTCCGGATGCGGGCGGCAAGAATCGGGATCCCGGGCGCCGCTGCGGCCAAACCCAGGCCGGCTGGTATCATAGCGTCCCCACGCGGCCACCCCGGCGCGTTCGCGTGCGGCAACACATCACGAGGATTCCATGGCCCGACGAGGAGGCAAGGCGGCAACCCGCCGTTCACGACAGCAGCGTCGCGCACAGCGCAGCCCGGCGAAGCCGACGCAGTCAGCCCCGGCTCAACCCGCCCAGGCGCCGGAAGGCGCCGAAACCGGGGAGGACCGGCCGGCCGAGGCAACCGGCGGGCGCGTCGACGCGTTCGAGACGGCAGACGCCGAGCTCCGGGCCACCACGCCCCCACCCGGGACTCGAGCCGACGCGCGCCGTTCGGCCCCGAATCGGAGCGTCCGCGCGCGCACCAGCGATTTCAACCTGGCCGGCGGATCGTCGCGGCTCAGCGAACGCGCGGCCAGCGAGTACCACTACGTCGGGCGTGACCTGCGCAACATCGGCGTCCTGCTGGTGGTGATGGTCGTCCTGCTCGCCATCTCGGCCGTCGTCGTCAACCTGCTGGGCATCGGCGCCTAGCGCCCCCGGACACCTAACCGCGGGAGCGCTTCGCCTCGAGCCTGGCGCGCCGCAGGCGCTGCAGGCGATCCCCGATCTGCCCCTCGAGCCCCTGGTCGGACGGCTCGTAGTAGACCTTCCCCGCCAGCGCGTCCGGCAGGTACTGCTGGTCGACATCGGCATTGGCGTGGTCGTGCGGGTACAGGTAGCCCTTGCCGTAGCCGTGCTCGCGCGACAGCCTCCGGTGGGCCGATGGTCGCAGGTGCAGCGGCACCGGCAGCCGGCCATGCTCCTCCACGTCGGCGAGGGCTGCGAAGTAGCCTGATCCGGCGCGGTTCGACTTGGGGGCCGATGCGACGTAGGCCGCCGCCTGCGCCAGCGCGTACTGCGCCTCCGGCAACCCGATCATCTCCACCGCCTGCATGGCCGCCACGGCGACCTGCAACGCACGCGGATCGGCGTTGCCGACGTCCTCGCTCGCCGCGATCACGATGCGTCGCGCGATGAAGGTCGGATCCTCACCCGCCGCCACCATGCTGGCGCACCAGTAGAGCGCGGCGTCCGGGTCGTTGCCGCGCATGCTCTTGATGAAGGCCGACGCCGCCTCGTAGTGCTGGTCGCCCACCCGGTCGTAGGCCAGCAGCCGCTGCTGTGCCGCCTCGGCGATCGCCTCCGGCGCCAGCGATGCCCCCTCGTCCGCCACCGAGGCCGCCGCCTCCAGGATGTTGAGGGCCTGCCGCGCATCGCCGCCCGAGAGGTCGAGCAGCGAGCTCTCCGCCGCCTCGCTGAGCGTCACTCGACCGGCCAGGCCGCGTTCGTCGGCGAGCGCACGCTCCACGATCGACCGCAGCTCCTCCTCCGAGAGCGGCTCGAGGCGGTAGACGCGCAGCCGCGACAGGAGCGGCGAGTTGATCTCGTAGTACGGGTTCTCGGTGGTGGCGCCGATGAGCGTGATGGTCCCGTCCTCGACGTGCGGCAGCAGCGCATCCTGCTGGGCCTTGTTGAACCGATGCAGCTCGTCGATGAAGGCGACCGTCCTGCCGCCCGCCTCTCGCAGGGCGCGCGCATCGGCGACGAGCTGGCGAACGTCGGCGACGCCACTGCTGACAGCGGAGAGCGGCCGCCACGTCCCTCCGGCGCGCTCCGCGAGCAGCCGGGCCAGCGTGGTCTTCCCCGATCCCGGCGGCCCCCACAGGACCATGCTCGGCAGGTAGCCGGGACGCACCACGCGGCTCAGCGCACCCTCCTCGCCGACGAGGTGCCGCTGGCCCGCGAACGCCTCGAGCGTCGATGGGCGCATGCGAGCGGCCAGCGGCGCGTCGGCCGCTGGCTGCCGGTCGAAGAGCGGCTCAGTCAGGTTCGGTGGCTTGCGTGGCATTCGGTCCATCCCATTGGCCGATTATGATGCCCGCCATGCACCAGAACCTGCGCATCCCCGGTCCCACGCCCATCCCCGACGATGTGCGCGCGGCGCAGTCGGCACCGATGGTCGACCACCGTGGCACCGAGTTCGCCGAGATGCTGCGCGAGGTCAGCTCGGGCATCGCCGCCCTGATCGGCACGTCGCGCGAGGTCCTGGTGCTGACCGGGTCGGGAAGCGGTGCCATGGAGGCGGCCGTGGTCAACACGCTCTCGCCGGGCGACCGGGTGCTGGCGGTCAGCATCGGCTCCTTCGGCGACCGGTTCGCGGCCATCGCATCCGCCTTCGGCGCCGACGTTGACCGCCTCGAGGTCGAGTGGGGCCAGGCGGCGGACCCCGCGCAGCTCCGCGCACGCCTCGCGGAGGCCGAGCCGTATCGAGCCGTTCTCCTCACCCACAACGAGACGTCGACCGGTGTCACGAACCCGCTGCGCGAGCTGCTGGAGGTGGTGCATGCCGCGCCCGGGCAGCCGCTCACCCTGGTGGACGGCATCAGCGGACTGGGGGCCATGCCGTTCGAGATGGATGCGTGGGGCGTGGACGTGGTGGTCAGTGCCAGCCAGAAGGCCTGGATGGCCTCGCCGGGCATCGCGCTCGCGGCTCTGAGCGAGCGGGCGGAGGCGGCCGGCGCCGAGGCGCGCATGCCCCGCTTCTACTGGGACTTCGCCGAGGCACGCCGCTGGGCGGCGAAGGGCCAGACGCCGTGGACACCGGCGGTGGCGGTCCTCTTCGGCCTCCGCGAGGGCGTCAGGCGGCTGCAGGCCGAGGGACGCGAGCACACCTGGGCGCGGCACGCCTCAGTGGCGGCGGGCGCCCGGTCCGGCCTCGAAGCGCTGGATCTTTCCCTGCTGGCCGCGCCAGGCCGCCGCTCCGCCACCGTCACGGCGGCCTGGCTGCCGGACGGCCTCGACTGGGCGACGTTCAACGCCCGGATGCGCGCGCGCGGACTGGTGGTGGCTGGCGGACAGGGCAAGCTGGCGGGACGCGTCCTGCGCCTCGGCCACATGGGGATGGTGGAGAGCGGCGAGCTCGCCGAAGCCGTCCGGGTCATGGCCGAGACGATGGTGGAGAGCGGCTGCGGGGTCGATCCGGCCGCGGCCGTCGAGGCGACGCTGGCGGCGGCCGGACGGACAGTCGCGGCGCGTTGACCGATCGCCTCCTGCTCGTCCGGCATGGCGTGACCCACTGGAACCGTCAGGGGCGCTTCCAGGGGCATCTCGATGCACGACTGTCCGAAGACGGACGGCTCGAAGCGCAGCTGCTCGCTCGACGCATGCTGGACGAGGTCGACGAGCTGGCCATCGTGGCGTCGCCGTTGTCGCGGGCGGCCGAAACCGCCTCACTCGTCGCCGAGGCGTTCCCGCCTTCGCGGCGACCGGCGGTCCGTCTCGACGCGCGCCTGATGGAGATCGGGCAGGGCGAGTGGGAGGGGCGCACGCACGCGGAGCTGGCGGTCGAGGATGCCGCTCGCTATGCAGCCTGGCGTGCGAGGGCCGGCATGGATCAACCGCCGGGAGCAGAGACGATCGACGCGGCACTGGCACGCGTGGTGGCGGCCGTCGACGATCTCCTCACCGAGAGCTCGCTGCCGCTCTGCCTGGTGAGCCACGGTGGAATCCTGCGCCTCTTCGCCCGGCACTTGCTCGGCCTGGAGGGCCGGCGCGCGTGGGCGATGGACGTCGACAACGCCTCGCTATCGGTCCTGTGTCGCCTTCCGAACTTCGGGGGCTGGCGGGTCGAGCGCTGGAATGACACCGGACACCTGCTGGGACGGACGCCGCAGCACGTCGACGAGTCGGACGGAGAGCCGCTGGCGCTCTGAAGCAATCAGCCGCGACGCCTCAGCCGCGGCAGCAGCGAGGAGAGCCGCCTGCGGAAGCCGAGCCAGACCATGGGCAGCTGCAGTCGCCGCCACGCCGCCTCGATTCGAGCCAGCGCCTCACCCGAGACGCCGCGACCGGAGTAGCTCTCCCAGACCTTGCCGTCGGCGATGGCGCGGATCTCCGGCCTATGGCGCGGAATCTGCTCTTCCAGCCACCCGGCGTACTCGTAGATCGTCTCGCTGGGACGCTGGGCCACGCCGGCGCGGTCCGCCGCCAGCGCCAGCCGGAACCACTGGCGTTCTCCGGGCGCCAGGAAGCGCATGCGACGACGCGAGCGGCGCAGCCGCCAGAACGCGAGCACGCCTGCACCGACGAGGATCGTCGCGATGAGGAGCAGGTTCACGCCACGGGTCTCGATGGCCGGTCCCTCATCGTCCGGGCCGAAGCCGCCGGGTACGGGCTGTACCGACGGCAGCGTGCTGATGTTGCCGCGGTCGTCTGGTGAGAGACTCTGGCCGGGGACAGGCCCGCCGCTGCCGGACGGGGCAGGCTCGACCGGCTCGCCGCGCGGCCGGACCACGGGCGTGATCGTTTTGGTGGCCTCGAAGCGCTCCCAACCGTAGCCCGGGAAGTAGATCTCAGCCCACGCGTGCGCGTTCTCCTCGCGGACCTGGTAGATGCGGTCGCCGGTGCCGCCCTGCGTGGTGACCGGGGAGCCCGGCGCATAGCCGACCGCCACGCGCGACGGCATGCCGAGCGTCCGGGCCAGGACGGCCATGGTGGTCGCGTAGTACTCGCAGTAGCCGATCTGCCCGTTCGGGTCGAAGAGGAAGAAGTCGACGATGTCCTGGTCGGCGGTCGCCGGCAGGGGCGCGCTCGTTGAGTACCGGAAGCGCTCACCAGTGTTCAGGTAGCGAGCCAGCGCCTGGGCCATCTGGAACGGGGTGCTGGCGCCGGCTTCGGTCACGATGCGCCGGGCCTCATCCCGCGTGCGCTCGGTGACGCCCTCGGTCCCCAGGTAGTTCTCGCTGATCACCGCGGGGTAGTCGGTGCCGGCGGCATCCAGCTGCGCCTGCGTGGCCTTGCTGACCAGCGCCACCACGTAGTAGCCCTCGCCGGAGGAGATGGAGTTCGGTGACTCGATGCCGCCCAGCACCGGAGCGCCACCCGTCTCCAGCACGATGGCCGGCGCCAGGATGGTCGTCGGATAGCCAGGCGTGAAGATGGCGGCCTGGCTCTTCTGGTACTGGATGTTGACCGTCACCAGGTCGAAGGCATCCAGCTTCTCCGGCTGCTCCGGGGAGTAGTCGGGGAAGACGAGCTGGCCGCCGTCGACGCGACGCTCCTGCGTCGAGCCACGTACGAAGCCGTGACCGGTGTAGGTCTCGTAGGTTGCCGTGCGCAGGTAGTAGGCCCGCGACGAGGCGATCGTCAGCACCGGCGTATCGCTGCTCACCCAGCTGCCGCTGATGCGAAAGCCCGGACCGAACGTTGCGCCGCTGATCCGCGCATCGGGGTTCGCCAGGCCGCCCACCAGGCCGTCGAGTCGGTCGCGAACGTCGCTCCACACGCCGTCCAGGTTGTTCCAGACCGCGGTCAGGGGCGCAGCCACCGCGACGCTGGTCAGCACCCAGGCGAGCACCATGCTCCCCGCGATGAAGAGCACGCCGGAGCGCATGACGGCCGCGGGCACCTCCGCGTTCTCGTTGACGCGGCGCCGTTGCCAGCCCTCCTCGCGACCGATGAGCGCGGCGCGCAGCCACAGCAGCAGCGCGGCGAGCATGAACAGCACGAGGTAGAAGAAGAGGTCCGTGAAAGTCGCCGACATGTTGGCGATCAGGGCGGCGCCCACCAGCAGGATGGCGTCGAGGACCCGGTGGTGACGGTAGATGGTGTAGCCGGCGATGAAGGCCGTGACCCACATGATGCCGCCGAGACCGATGGCGTACGGGACCAGCTGGGGGCCGTACCCGCGATCGATGATGATCCGCACCCACTCGATCACCTCTGAGCGCAGCGCGAGCTGCCTGCCCAGCTGGCCCAGCTCCGGGAAGTACTCGCCGCCGACCGCCCACAGGACGATCGCGGTCCCGGCGAATGCGCTGATGGGGAGGACCCCGACCACGGAGAGCCTGGTCAGGCCGAGGATGGCCCCCAGCACCACGGCGTAGAAGGCAACGGGGATCAGGAATTCGAGCTCGGGGATCCAGCCCGCTCGCTGCACAGACCAGCCGAGGCAGAGGAGCATCACCATGAGGAGGCCCAGCGAGAGCCATCCCTCGCGTGGCCGGAGGTAGGGCCGCAGGGCATCAGGCACGGACACGCTCCCGGACGCCCAGGGCCTCACCAAGGTTGTCGCCACTGGACAGCTGGTAGTAGCCGATGTCGTACTCGGCCAGCGCGTGGTGCAGGGCAGCCAGCTCCGCGCCCCACGCCTCAGGAACCTCGTCCTCGAAGCTCGCCCGGTCGAGCAGGACGACGACTGTGCCGACCCCTCGCCGGCGCAGCGAGGCCAGGGCGCGGACCCAGTCGCGGTCGGTGGAAGCGGTGATGATGCAGATGGTCATCCCCCGGCGCAGCAGCGGGAGCGTGTTGAGCAGCACCTCGGCCACGGGACGAGCGCCATCGGGCTGGACGTTGGCCAGCAGGTGCAGGATCTTCTGCTCGACGCGGGTGCCGCGGTCGGGCGTCAGGACCTGCTGGCGCCGCGACGAAACGGTGAGCCCGACCGCCCGGTTCTCCGCGAGCGTCTGGACTGCGATCGAGGCCGCCGCTGAGACGGCCAGTTCGACCGAAGAGTCGTCGCCGGTGCCTCCGTGCGCCGCGGCGTCGAGGTCGAGCAGCATCCACAGGTCAGCGGTCTGCTCCAGGTCGAACTCCTTCACGTGCAGCTCGCTGTGCCGGACGCTCGAGAGCCAGTGGATCCGGTTGATCGCGTCGCCATGCACGTACGGACGAACGCTGCGCACCAGCGGGCTGCTCGACTCCCATCGCTGTCGTGACGATCTCGTCCCGTCGATCGGCGACGGGGGCAGGCGCCAGTGCGGCAGCGGATGGATCTTGGGGAAGACGACCAGCCAGGTCGGCTGACCCACCACCATCTCGGTCGTGAACAGGCCGAACGGGTCACCGGTGCGCACGCGTAACGACCCCAGACGGTACGAGCCGCGTCGCAGGAGCGTCACCTTCGCCAGCCACTGGCGGCTGGCGCTGGGCTTCACGCCGATCACGCGTCCAGGCAGCGGCGCGGGCAACGTCGAGTCGTTCCAGAGCTCGACCCACGGCTTCCCCCACCGCGTGTCATTGTCCAGCCGATACACCGCCTGCAGCACGTCTCCCACCTGCGCCCTGGGGTTGAGCACGTGGTAGCCAGCCCGCAGGCCCTGCAGCCCACGGCGGGCGAAGAACCAGGCCGCTACCAGCAACGCCCCCAGCAGGTAGACGAGGAAGAAGAGGAAATTGATCCCCGTGCTGAACGCGGCGACGACCAGCACCGTGCCGAGGAACACGAAGCGGAGCTGGCGAGCCAGGCTGCCCATGACGCGAATGCCGCTAGCGCGGTCCGGCGGTGGTGTTGGCCGGCTCGCCGATCGGCACCTGGCTGAGGATCTCCCGCACGATGCCATCGGGATCGACCTCGCGCAGCGATGCCTGGCTCTTGACGATGAGTCGGTGCGCCAGGATCGCGACGGCCAGCTGCTTCACGTCGTCGGGGATCACGTAGTCGCGTCCCTCGAGTGCCGCGAGGGCCTGCGTTGACCGATACAGGTTGATGGAACCGCGCGGGGAGGCGCCCAGGTACACGTCGGGATGCTCGCGGGTGGCGGTCGAGAGCCGCACGATGTACTCGGCCACGGCCTGGTCGACGTAGATCTCCTTGATCGCCGACTGCATCTGGCGCAGCTCCTCCAGTGAGAGCACCTGGCGGATGTCGCTGATCGGGTGCATCCGCTTCTGCTCGTCGAGGATGACGATCTCCTCGGTCGCCTTGGGATAGCCCAGCCGCAGGCGGAGCATGAAGCGGTCGAGCTGCGCCTCCGGCAGCGCGAAGGTGCCTTCGTACTCGATCGGATTCTGGGTGGCGATGACGAGGAAAGGCTGCGGCATGGCATAGGTCGTGCCATCGATGGTCGCCTGTCGCTCCTCCATGCACTCGAGCAGGGAGCTCTGGGTCTTCGGGGTGGCGCGATTGATCTCGTCGGCGAGGACGACCTGCGCATGGATCGGCCCGGGACGGAACTCGAACTCCTGGGTCTTCTGGTTGAAGATCGAGAGGCCGGTGACGTCGGACGGCAGCAGGTCCGGCGTGAACTGGATGCGCCTGAAGCTGCAGCCGATGCTCTTGGAGAGAGCCTTCGCCAGCATCGTCTTGCCGACGCCGGGGACGTCCTCGATCAGGATGTGGCCCTCGCACAGCAGCGCGACGAGCGCCATCCGGACCTCGGCATGCTTGCCGACGATTACGCGCTCGACGTTGGCGATGACTCGCTCCGCCGGTTCCTGGACGTTCTTGACCATGTGCACCCCAATGTCCGGCCGGGCGAGCGCCCGACGACCTCACTGCTTGATCACAATACCCCAGGCGGTTACGAAACGGTTCATCTGCGCCCGGATCAGCTCCCTGCGCCGCTGAGCTTGAGCCACTCGGCCATGACCGCACCGCCGATCGGGGCGGCCCGTCCTGAGCCGCTGCCGCCGCTCTCGACGATGACGGCGACGGCGATTGAGGGCGATGCAGCCTCCTGGGCTGGCGCGAAGCCGATGAACCAGGAATGCGGCGCCACGCCTTGCCCCAGCTCGGCGGTGCCCGTCTTGCCGGCGGTGTCGACGCCGCTCATGCCGAAGTTGCTCACCGCGGCGCCGCCCGCGTAGAGCCGCCCGAGCTCGCCCTGGACCGCATCGATCATGGCGCTGCGGACGGCGCGTGCTGCCTCTCCGCCGACCACCTGCCGTCCACCGCCGGCACCGTAGGTGTCGAGGACCGCATCGGCCGGCCCGGCGGCGGGATCATCTGCGTGCAGCCGCACGTCGCGTACGACGAAGGGCTGCGGCATGACGCCGCCGTTGGCAACGGTGGCCGCAACCAGGGCCATCTGCACCGGCGTCACCTCGACCCTGCCCTGCCCGAAGGCCGCCTGGGCAAGCTCGGCACGGTCCTGGAACGGCGCGCAGTCGCCGTTGACCTCGGTGGTGGCGTACGAGGCGGATACCTGCAGGCCGCGCGACCGGGTCCCCACCAGGAGCGGATCGCAGAAGCCGAAGCGCCGTGCGTAGTCCAGGTACGCTTCCGGCCCCAGCTCCAGACCCACGTGGGCGAAGAAGATGTTGCTCGATACCTGGAGCGCCGGGGAGAGCGGCCAGAGACCGGGCTGCACGTTGCCGAGGTCGTGCTCCACCACTCGGAAGCCCTCCACCACGAAGCCGTCGCGCTCCTGCTGCGGCTGATCGGGGAAGGTGGTGTCGGGCGTGATCGCGTTCGCGTCCAGCGCGGCGGCCGCGGTCAGGACCTTCATGATCGAACCCGGCGTGTACTGGCCCTGTCGGGCCCGAGAGACGAGCGGGTTGTTGGGCTGCGCGGTGATGGCGGCCATGGCCTCGCCGGCGGTGGCGGGATCACCGGAGATGGGCGTCGGGTCGAAGGTGGGCGTCGAAACCATCGCCAGCACCGCCCCCGTGGCGGGATCGATCGCGACGACCGCTCCCGGATCCGACCCGAGCTGCGCGGCCGCGAAGTCCTGCAGCTGCTTGTTGATGGTGAGGGTCAGGTCCCGGGGCGGGGTCGGACGGTCGAGGATCTCGTCCACGAGGTCTTTGAGCGGGTTCGGATCGGTCCTGCCGGTGAGCAGATCGTCCCACTCTCGCTCCACGCCCGTCGTGCCGTAGCGGAGGCTGGCGTAGCCGATGACGTGGCTGAAGGCCGGATCGGTGTAGGTCCGACGACTGATGCCGTCGACGACCCGGCTCGACGCGAGCAGCTGACCCTGGGCGTCGAAGATGGAACCACGCAGGGCGCTGCGCCGCGCGGCGATGACCTGCGGATTCTCCGGCTGGTTGGCGAGCTGGGGCGCGTCGACCACCTGCCACCATGAGAGCCCGGCGGAGACGATGGCGAAGGAGAGGACGAGGTAGACGGCCAGGCGTCGGACGTTCGTCCCGATCACGGCGGCCCCTCCCCGGCACCGACGGCGGACCGGTGGCTGATCGAAAGCAGCATCCCCACCACCAGGAAGCTGGCCAGCAGGCTGGATCCGCCGTAGCTCACGAATGGGAAGGTGATGCCGGTGAGGGGGATCAGCTTCAGGTTGCCGCTGACGATGATGAGCGTCTGCAGGCCGACCGAGACCGTCAGCCCGACCGCCAGCATGGCGCTGAAGTCGTCGCGCGCGAGCATGGCGATGCGCAGGCCGCGGAAGACGAGCGCGAGGGTCAGCGCCAGCAGGGCGAAGGCGCCGACCAGCCCCAGCTCCTCGGCAACGGCGGCGAACATGAAGTCGGTGCTGACGTACGGGATCGACGTCGGCAGGCCCTGCCCCAATCCCTCACCGAAGAGGCCGCCGCGACCGAAGGCGTAGAGCGCGCGGATGACCTGGAACCCCGCCCCGGATGGATCGGCCCACGGATCGAGCCAGACGTCGACCCGCCGCGCGACGTGGCCGAAGAGCTGGTACGCAACCACCGATCCGGCGACGAACAGGATCAGCCCGATCAGCACGTAGCTGCGCCGCCCGGTGGCCACGAAGAGCATCGTCAGGAAGATGCCGAAGAAGAGCAGGGCAGTGCCGAGGTCCTTGCCGAAGACCACGACCAGCATCACGATCACGAAGATGGCGAGCATCGGCAGCAGGTAGGGAAGGGGCGGCACCCGGATCGGTCCGATCCGGAAGACAGCGTCGCGCAGGAGCGCCCGGTTCTCGGCCAGGTAGCCGGCGATGAAGACCACCAGCACGATCTTGATGAACTCCCCCGGCTGGAAGCCGATCGGACCCAGGTAGATCCAGAGGCGGGCTCCATTGACCTCGGTGCCGAAGAGGAAGGTGAAGACCAGGAGGGCGATGCCTGCCAGCGCCCACGTGTACTTGTAGTGCCGCAGCCATCGGTCCTCGCGCAGGAGGAGCGCCGCCGCCAGCATCGCCGCCACCCCCATGACGAACCACAGGAACTGCGTCTGGGCGACGTCCAGGTCCAGTCCGAAGGCGCGAGTGTCGGCGAGGTCGGGCGCCAGCCGGTTGAGCATGATGAGGCCGATGCCGCCGATGGTCGCCGTCAGCGGCAGGATCAGCTGGTCGCCACGGTACCCGGCCAGCATGAGGACGACGTGCGCCGCCAGCATCAGCGCCACGTAGCCGAGTGCCAGCTCGAGCGGTCCCGGCTCCGCCAGGCCGAACGCTGCGATGTGGGTGACCACGAAGCCGAGCGGCACCAGCAGCAGCAGCGGGAGCAGCAGCCGCAGCTCCGTTCCCCGCCAGGCTACGCGCGGCGCACGGGGCCTAGCGCTCAATTCGCATCCTCACCCGGCCAATGGTCAGCTCGTCTCCGTAGGAGAGCGCCACCGGGCGGTCGATCCGATGGCCGTTGACGTACGTCCCGTTGGTGCTGCCCTGGTCCTCGACGAACCAGCTTCGCCCGCGGAAGGTGAGCATGGCGTGGTTGGCGCTGACGAAGTCGTCCTCCACGAAGATCGTGTTGTTCACGTTCCGTCCGATCGAGTTGATCGGACCCAACGAGATGCTGCGACCCACCGGCGGCTGGTCCTCCGGGGACTCCAGGACGGTGAGCCTGCCGAGCCCCGCCTCGTTGGCGAGCTGCGTCCGCTCGGCCGAACGCAGGTCGCGCAGGAGGGAGCGAGCGAAGCCGAGCAGGATCAGGTAGAGCAGGGCGAGGAAGCCCAGCTGCAGGACCAGCAGCAGGATGCGCAGGATCTCGCCGGTCAAGCGCGCACCTGGAACTCGATCTGCGTGGCGCCGATGCGGATCCGATCTCCCGGTCCCAGCGCGATCTCGCTCACCGGCTGGCCATTCACGAATGACCCGTTGCGGCTGCCGAGGTCGGCCAGGCCGTAGGCGCCGTGCTGCAGCTTCAGCTGGCAGTGGTGCCGGCTGACCAGCGGGTCGTCGACGATGACGTCGTTGTCGCTCGCGCGACCGATGCTGATGAGCGGCGCCCCGAGGTCGAACTGGACCGGCGGCGCCCCATCGGTCTCGACCAGCAGGTAGGCGCGCTGCGCCGATTGGGGCGGGGCTGTCTCGATCCGGGGCCGCGAGAAGATGACGGTGTCGGGCGACGCCGGGATGGGCTGCTGTGCCTGCAGGTCGCCGCCCTCCTCGTCGACGACGTTGGCCGCCACGCGGACGTCCCCGCGATGGACCGATGGATCGGCGGTGATTCGAACGCGCGGTCGCGCCACCAGGGTGTACCGCTCATGGCGGGCACGGGTCAGCACGCCGTGCGACAGGTCGTCCTCCAGAGATCCACGGTAGGAGTCGAACGTTGCGAAGTCGCGGGGGTGCAGGTGCAGGTCGTAGTGGTTCGGCACGATGACGCCGCTCTCGCGGAAGGACTTGTTGGTGTCCATCGCGCGCTCGATGCGCTTCGCCAGCGACACCGGCTGCAGCGAGGCTCCCAGCCTGCCTGCCGGTGCCTGGAAGAGGCGTTCGAGGAAGGCTTCCAGCCGGGCGAGAATCCCCATCCGGCCGATGCTAGCACGGGATCTGAGCGTGGTCGCTGCGCACCCAGGATGCGGTACCTGCGCCGCAGGGGGGAGTACCAAAGCGCTTTTGGGAGCGACCGGGACTCGTCGTTATACTGTCGCTCCCTGAAAAACGCTGCCCGAACGGGAACCTGGTTGCTTTCATGCTCGATGCGCTGACAGAGTCATTCTGCGAACGGTGCGGCACTCGATACGAGTTCGCCGCCCCGACGCGTCTGAATCCCCTGCGCAAGACGCGCGGGCTGATCTCCGGCCTCCGCAACTACATCATGAGCCAGGACGCGCTGGGTGATGCCGTCGGCGACGCGATGCGCACGGAGGAGGAGGCGCTTGCGGCGGCCCAGCTGGACGCCTTCCACCAGTCGTTCAACTTCTGCATCCAGTGCCGCCAGTACGCGTGCACGAACTGCTGGAACGAGCCGGAAGGCCGCTGCCGCACGTGCGTCCCCATCGCCGGAACCGACGACCTGATCGAGCGCTTCGAAGCCTCGTTCCACGCTCAGCATCCCGCGCCAGAGCCTGAGTTGGGCTCCGACGACCTGAACCGCCGCCTGGGCGTGGACGCCTGGCCGACCGAAGACCTCGGCGCTGCAGCGGCGACCAATGGCCATGCTGCCGTCGACTGGCCGTCGGAGGCCCTGACGGGTGAGCCCGAGAGGGTCGAGAGCCAAGCCGAAGTCGAACCCGATGCGCTGGTCGCACCGGAGCCCATGGTCGTGCCCGAGCCCGTGGTCGCGCCGGAGCCGGCCGCGGCGGCCTCCGCCGCCGATGCTTCGGCTGGGCTCGAGTCGATCGCCGAAGCCGACCTGTGGGGCCAGGCGCCTGCCGCCGCCGACGAGGTCGCCCCCATGCTGCCTGCACTCGAGGGCGACACCGCTACCCGCTGGGAGGACGACGCGGCCTTCTCCCTGGAGCCCGAGCCGATTCCCGAGCCGGTCCCCGAGCCGGTGGCCGAGGTAGTGGCCGAGGTGGCATTCGAGCCCGAGCCCGAGCCGGTGGCCGAGGTGGCATTCGAGCCCGAGCCCGAGCCGATCCCCGAGCCGGTGGCCGAGGTGCCACCTGAGCCGCCGGCGATCCGCCCCATCGCTCCGATCAGCGAGACGTTCCTGCGGATCCCGCTCGCCGCTCCTGCGCCCGCGGAAGAGCAACCGCAGGCGGCCGAAGCGGACGACCCGGCGCTCGCCGCGCGCCGCGCACAGCTCGACCTGCTCGGGCTCGGCGATCCCGGAGAGGGGCCCGTCGCCGGGTCACGTGACAACGTTCTGCCCTACCGCTCGAGCGGTGCATCCGTCCATCCTGCCGAGATGGCGGCGCGGGCCGATGCGGCCGGAGGAGCGGCGGGCGCGGGGACGTTCTGGGAGGCCTCTGCGCGCGAAGTGGCAGGTGTGATGACGGTGGTCGGGGTGCAGTCCTGTGGCCACTGCGGCCTGTCGCTCTCGGCGTCGGCGCGCTTCTGCCGCCGCTGCGGCACCCGCCAGGCGAAGTCCGCCTAGCCCCCGGTCCGGGGGGCCGGCGTCAGTCTGCGGAGGATGCTCCCCCGGTGCCCGAGCCGCTGGGTGGCGTGCTGGAAGATCCGCTGTCTGTGGGCTTGCCGGAGGAGCCGCGGTCGGTGGTGCCGGTCGCTCCCGCATCGCTGGCCTTGGCTGCCGGCTTGGACGATGCGGATGAAACCGACGCCGAGCTGGACGAACGCGAGTCGGTCTTGTAGAAACCGCTGCCGCGGAAGATGATCCCGGCCGGGTGGAGGACACGGCGCAGATCACCACCACAGACCTCGCAGGTCTTCGGGCCATCCTCCCTCATGGGGTGGATCACCTCGATGGTGTGGCCGCAGCTGCGGCACTGGTAGTCGTAGGTCGGCACGGTCCGTCCGGTGGGAGCAGCCCCTGCCGACGCTTCAGCGACCGTCGACGAGACGATCAGCCGGCAGTCGGGCCGCGGGCCGCATCATCGCAGGCCGCTGCCCGCCACGCAACGCCGCCGGGACGGCAGGTCAGGCGCTCGAAGCCCGGGAAACGAGCGCCGAGATCCAGGAGCGTCGCGCCGGCTCCGGCGCGGTTTCGCTCGCACGGTTCGTGACCAGCCGGGCCACGCCGTGAAGATCCGTGGCCATCCGCTCCTTCGGGAAGCGCCGCACGATGGGCGACCCCTCGTTCGCGGCGATCACGGCCTTGGGGCCATTCGACACGATCGTGGCGCTCACGGGCAGCTTGAGCGCCTGCTCGATGTCCGCCAGGCGCACGCCGTGGTTGGCGCGATTGACGACCACCTTCACCGAGTCCCCGAGGCCGACTTCGCGCGCGAGATCGAGGAACTGGGCGCTGTTGCGGAGCGGGCCGACCTCGGGCGTGACCACCAGGAAGATCTCGTTTGACACCGTCAGCATGGCCATCGTGCGATCGTCGTAGCCGGGATGGTTGTCAATCACCACGTAGGAGTGGTGGGTTCGAGCCCAGCGGAGCGCCGCCAGGAGGAGGTCCACCGTGACCCGCTCGGACTCGCCGGGATCGGTCCCCCAGGTCAGGACGCGGACGCCGCTCTCTGCATGCTCGGCCGTCGCATGTTCGAAGGCCGCGTCCGTCCACTCGTCGGGCGACGAATCGGCCAGGTCGGCCAGGCCCATGCGATAGGGGGCCGCAAGCACCGATGTGACGTTACCCACGCCGACATCCGCATCGAAGAGCAGGACGCTCGAGCGGGTCTGGTCGCGGAGGGCGACCGCGACGTTCACCGCAACGGTGGTCTTGCCGACCCCGCCCTTCGGCGCGAAGACGGAAACGACATGCCCCTCCCCGATGGGCGACCCATCGGACTCGCTCGGGCTCGTCCAGGCTCCGGCCTCCCCGGGCATGTGCTTGCCGCCTCGGATCAACAGCGCCTGGACGCGGTAGACGAGGCTCTCGCCGGCGACCGGCTTGACCGCAAACTCGTCCTTGGGGTGGCTGTGCGACGTCGCGAATTCGGGGATCGACTCGCCGAACAGGAGCAGCGTGGGAATGGCGGTGCCGTCGTGCAGCTGCGCGAAGAGCGCCTCCGCTTCGGTGGCCGGAAGGTCGCAATCGAGCACGGCGAGATCGACCAGGGTGCGATCCTCGGGCAGTTCGTCGAGGACGTCGAAGCCGGCCGCTGTGAGCGCGTGACGGTGAGCGCCGGGGTCATCGGCCAGCGCCAGGATAACGGTAGGTCGCTGCATGCGGTCCCTTCCAGTGTGGATCGGTAGTGCCAGACCGCACCACTATCGAGCGCACCCACCACGACGACAATGGGACTGCCGCCCAGTACCCGACGGCCCGAAGGTACTGGCCCTAGCCCCGCGTCATGCGCATGCCGCACTTCGGGCAGTAGAACGCACCTGCGGTGCCCGCTTCGAACCCACAGTGCTGGCAGACGGCCCCGCCGTGGCGTACGGCGGGCGCCGCGCGGGCCGCATCGGCGGCTCCCAGGCTGTAACCGGAGGCGAGCACCTGCTGGTATAGCGAGCTCAGGATGCGCTGCCCGATACGCTCCGTGTCGCCGCGCTGCCCCTTGCCGCCCCACCCGACCACCGCCCGCACGATGAGCTCGCCCGAGAGCTCGTCCCAGTGCGTCGCCAGGCCACCGACGATGGCGTTGTACTCCGGGTAGCCGCTCGTGTCCGTCTCGCCGTGCAGAAGAGCGCAGTAGAACGTGTCGACGGTCATGTCGAGCGCGTCGGTCTGCTCGAGGACGTAGAGGGCATGGCGCGCAATGGGACCCAGCTCGCGGCGCGCCAGCACCCACTGCTGCATCTCGGTGAAGCGCTCGACCTGGGGCGCAGCATCCGTGAACTCGATGGGGAGGGGCTCCACCACGTCGACGGGCGTCTCCGTGAGCGGCTCCACGATGCTCACCAGGATCGCTCGCAGCTGCGGATCGGGCTGCATGCGCAGGCCATCGCTTGAACGCGCCAGGAAGGCAAGCTTCAGCGAGTACTGCTGGGCCGATACGTCCTCCTGCATCGGGGAGGGCGGCGGAGGAGGAGGCTCCTGCTTCTTGTTGCGCCTCAGGAACGACATCGGGCATTCACGGTAACGGGTCAGCGCCGCGATTCTAGCAGCGACGCCGCGGCCTCCCGATCAGGCCCCCAGCTGGGCGAGCTGCGCCTCCAGCTCCGCGAGCCGCGCCCGCTCGCGGTCAACGACCTCGGCGGGCGCCCGTTGCACGAAGCTCTCGTTGTCCACGAGGTTCCGAAGGCGCTCGATTCCACGCCGCAGGTGCTCGGCCTGCGCCTCGCGCCGGGCCGCCGCATCCTCCGCCTGGATCTCGTCACGTCCGAACCAGGCAGCTCCCAGCCGGCTCGCGACGACCGCCGGAGGACGGTCCCCCTCCCCCGCGGCCAGGATCTGCAGAGGTCGTGCCCGGGCGAGTGACTCGAGGTACGCGCGCCCGGATCGCAGCACGTGCCCGGCGGGCGCGTCCGCCGCGACGACGGTCAGCGGCAGCCACTCGCCGGCGGCGACGCCGGACTCCGTTCGCTGGTTGCGCAACGCGCGGACCAGGTCGACCAGGTCGGCCATCTCGGCCAGCACCGCCCCATCCGGAGGCGCACCCGCCTGCCACTGGGCGGTCACCAGGAGCGGCTGGTGATCGGTGACCTGCGGGTCGAGCTCGTGCAGGTAGCTCCACGCCTGTTCGGTGACGAAGGGCATGATCGGGTGCAGGATGCGCAGGGTGCTCGCCAGCGTGCCCGCGGCGCATAGCCAGATCCGCGCCCGTTCGCCGGCGGTCGCGCCATCGCGACGCAGCTCCACCTTCGCCATCTCGATGAACCAGTCGCAGTAGTCGCTCCAGGCGACCTCGTACGCCGACCCGGCGTACGCGGCGATGTCGAGGGCCTCCAGCAGTCGGGTCGCGCGCTCTTCGGCTTCGTCCAGGCGCGCCACGATCCAGCGTTCGGCGAGGCCAGGCTCGCCCTCGGGGATCGCCCACGGATCGGGGCGCGCACCGATCACGAAGCGCGTGGCGTTCCACAGCTTGTTGGTGAAGTTCCGGGCGCCGTCGAGCTTGGACGCGGTCATGCGCTGGTCGCTGCCGGGAGCCGTGCCGGTGACGAGTGCGAAGCGCAATGCATCGGCCCCGATCTCGCCGACCATCTCCAGCGGATCGATGACGTTGCCCTTGGTCTTGCTCATCTTCACGCCGCCCTCGGCCCGGATCATCCCGTGCAGGTAGACGGTGTGGAACGGCTCAGTACCCGTGCAGAAGAGGCCCAGCATCATCATCCGCGCCACCCAGAAGAAGATGATGTCGTAGCCCGTCTCCATCACCGAGGTCGGGTAGAAGCGGCGGTAGTCCGGCGTCTCATCGGGCCAGCCCAAAGTGGAGAACGGCCAGAGGCCGCTGCTGAACCAGGTGTCGAAGATATCGGTCTCCTGGTGCAGCTCCGCGGCGGGCCGCCCGCAGGCGGCGCAGGCATCGGGCCCATCGGCTGCGTCCGACACCGTTACGTGCCCGTCGGGGCAGTACCAGGCCGGGATGCGGTGGCCCCACCACAGCTGGCGACCGACCGCCCAGTCGTGGATGTTCTCCATCCAGTGCGCGTAGACCTTCTCGAAGTGCTCCGGCACGATCCGGGTCCGGCCCTCCCGCACCGAAGCGAGCGCACGCTCGGCCAGCGGCTTCGTTCGAACGAACCACTGCACCGACAGGCGCGGCTCGACCACTGTGCCGCAGCGGTCGCAGTGTCCGACCACCATCTGGTGCTCGCGGGTCTCAACCAGGTCGCCTGCTGCTTGCAGGCGGGCAACGATCTCGCGCCGTGCCTCCTGCCGGTCGAGACCCGCCAGGTCACCGCCGACCTCGTTGATGCGAGCATCCTCATCGAGCACCGTCATCGGAATCAGCCGATGGCGCTTGCCCATCTCGTAGTCGTCGAAGTCGTGGGCCGGCGTGATCTTGACCGCGCCGGTCCCGAACTCACGCTCGACGGCATCGTCCGCGATGATCGGCACGCGGCGGTCCACGAAGGGGATCAGCGCCTCGCGGCCGACCAGCTTGGCGTAGCGATCGTCGTCGGGATGGACCGCGACCGCCGTATCGCCCAGGATCGTCTCAGGCCTGGTGGTGGCGACGCTGATCCACTCGTCAGGCATGGCGCGCCCTTCCGCGTCGAGCAGGTGGTAGCGGACGGTCCACAGGGTTCCCGTCTCGTCGCGGTGCACGTTCTCCAGGTCGCTGATCGTGGTCCGGCAGCGCGGGCACCAATTGACGAGCGCTTCACCGCGGTAGGCGAGGTCCGCATCGTGGAGCCGCTTGAACGCCACGCGCACCGCGCGTGCACTGAACTCGTCCATCGTGAAGCGCAGCCGCGTCCAGTCCAGGCTGGCGCCAAGGCGCCGGTGCTGGTTGCCGATGATCGGGCGCGTCTCGTCCATGAATCGCCACATCCGCTCCAGGTACCGCTCGCGCCCGAGCGACTCGCGCGTCTCCCCTTCCTCGGCGATGAGTCGATCCAGGACGAACTGGGCGGCAATGCTGGCGTGGTCCACTCCCGGCAGCCAGAGCGTGTCGTCGCCCCGCATGCGGTGGTACCGCACCAGGACGTCCTCGATGGTGGCCGTCAAGGCGTGGCCGACGTGCAGTGAGCCGGTGACGTTCGGCGGCGGCTGGATGATGACGAAGCGTTCGGCGTCCTTCGGCGGATCGGCCGCCGGCGTGAACGCGCCGCTCTCCAGCCAGCGCTCGTAGATGGCGGGCTCCACCGATGCGGCGTCGTAGCGCGGCGGCAGGGCG
Source organism: uncultured Chloroflexia bacterium (assembly GCA_963777045.1). GTDB lineage: Bacteria > Chloroflexota > Limnocylindria > QHBO01 > QHBO01 > JAPSGM01. The sequence continues at coordinate 104,087 of CAVZPD010000022.1, read as the reverse complement.
CGTCTCGTCGTCGTCATCGCTCCATCTCTCCTTCGCGCATGCAAAAACCCGCTCGTCGAAGGACGAACGGGTTCGTGGTACCACCTTCGTTCGGCGAACCGGCTGCTGGGCCGATGCGCCCTCGTCTCCCGCGATATCGGGCGGACCCGTCCGGCTCGCGTGCGACCTTCTCCCTCTCGTTCCCGGACCAGCTCTCAGCCTGTGGCCTGGTCCTCTCTTGGGGCCGATGGAGGGGTACTCCTCACGGTCAGCGCCGTGTCGGGCAGTCTAGCACCGTCAGCGCTGACGCTCGATGGTGACGAGAACCTGGCCCTCGGCGCGCTCGATGCCGGCGCCCGCCCCCTCGATCTGGCGAATGGCAGCCACGATGTCGAACTGCGGCCCATGCGTGGCGCGGTAGACGAACTCGCCGGTGGGGCCGAGCGAGAGGGTCACGCCGTGCACGCCGTCGACGCGCTCCAGGGCCTGCTTGAAGGAGGTGATCGCGCCGAAGCTGCCGAGCCCCTTCACGACGATGGGGGTGAGGGCGTCGGTCTGCGCGGCGGCGCTCGGCGCGACGGCGGGGTCGCTCGGCGCGACGGCGGGGTCGCTCGGCGCGACGGCGGGGTCGCTCGGCGCGACGGGCGCAGGTGCAGGCGCTGGCTCGTCCACCGGCGCCGAGTCCGGGCCGGGTGGAGCCGGCTCGGCATCGGTCGTGGGTGCCGGCGCACTCGCCGTCTTCGGAGCCGCGAGCTGCCGGTCGAGCTGCGCCAGCCGCTCAGAGAGCGTCGTCTCCGAGCGCTGGCCGTTGACGGAGCCGGTCGCCCCCGCTGTTGCGGCGGCCGCGGCCGTCGATGGACCGTTGGCGCCACCAACGGCCCTGTCGAGATCCGGTGGCGGCGGCAGGCGCTTGGCGGCCGCCACGAAGGCAGCCGGGTCCTCGATCTCGGCCAGCTGGGCGAAGAAGGCCGCCAGCTCGCGCTCGTAGTCGGCCAGCCGGCGGCGGGTTGCTTCGGCGTTCCGGTCGGAGGCGGCCTGGTGGTCGGTGAGGTCGAGTTCGAGCTTGGTGCGGCGCGCATCCCTGCGCTGCTCGGCCTCGGCCCGGACGCGCTCGATTTCGCTGCGCTCCCACTCGCCGATGGCCGTCACGTCATGGTCCGATCGCCGGCGGAGCTCCTCGGCGCGCTCGGCGGCCGCGGCTCGCAGCTCCTCGACACGCTCGTCGACTGAGGTGCGCAGCTCGGCAAGGCTCGTGTCGCGCGAGGCCTCGGCGACGCCGCGCATGGCATCGACCAGCTCGCGCAGGAACGGGGTGGGCTCGGTTTCGGCGTGCGGTGGTGAGGCCGGTTCCGGCGTCGAATCCTGGGAACGGACCTGGGCCGCCCCACCCTCATCCGAGGGCGTCATAGCCTCGTCCGCCGCGGTGTCGGCAGAGGTAGCCGTCGCGTCCTGCGCGTCGGGAACTGTCGCTCCCTGCTTCGCCTCACTGCCGTCGCTCCAGGGGAGCCGAAAGGCAGATCGCCGTGGAGTTTCGCCCATCTGTTGAATCGCCTCCTTGACCCACACGGACGCCCTGTCCGTGCCGAGCATGCTAGCGGCTCGACCGCGGAAAGCAGCAACCGCAAGTACCGTGGGCCCTGCACCGGTCGTACCACGGCGCTTGCTTGCTACCATGCGCGGGCATGAGCGTCGATTGGGAGTCGATCCGGGCAGCCGTGGCGTGGGACGACGTGCTGGTGGTCAGCATGATCCTCGTCGCGGCACTGGTGGGTATCTGGCTGGCTCGTCGCGCGGTGGGCCTGGCGACGAAGTCGTTGATCGCGCAGCGTCTCGACGAGGACGAGTCGCTCATGACCACCGCGGATCTCGAGCGCCGGATGAAGACGCTCCAGACGCTGGCTAGCCGGCTGGTGACGGTCGTCATCGCGCTCATCGCGCTGCTGATGATCCTGTCGCGCTTCCAGGTCGACATCGGTCCGGCCATCGCCGGCTTCGGCGTGATCGGCATCGCGGTCGGCTTCGGCGCCCAGACCCTGGTACGCGACTGGCTGTCGGGCATCTTCATCGTCATCGAGAACCAGTACAGCGTCGGCGACGTGGTCTCGATCGCCGGCGTGGACGGCGTGGTCGAGGCCTTCAGCCTTCGCCGGACGGTGCTCCGCAATCTTGACGGCACCGTCCACACCGTTCCAAACGGCCAGATCGTGGTGGCGTCGAACATGACACGTGGCTGGGCGCGGGTGAACATGGACGTCTCGGTCGCCTATGACACGGACATCGAGAAGGCCTCAGGGGTCATCAACCGGGTCGGCGAGGAGATGCAGGCCGACCCGGCATGGGCGGACAAGATCCTGGAGCCGCCGAAGGTGATGCGCGTCAACGCGCTCGGCGACTCGGCTGTGGCCCTCAAGGTTCTGGGACAGGTGCTGCCGGCTCAGCAGTGGGCCGTGGCCGGGGAGCTTCGCAAGCGGATCCTCACAGCCTTCGCGCGCGAGAGCATCGAGATCCCGTTCCCGCACCAGGTGCTCATCAGCCGGACCTCCGACGGCGGCGGGACGCGTGCGGCAGCGCAGCCCGGAGACAGGCCCGACAGCGAGGGCTAGGCCGACTCCTCGCCCCGTTCGCGCCCTCGCTCGCGCGAGGCGCGGTCGCGATCCTTCGAGCCTCGGCGCCGGCCGCTCGGCTCCTCGGTCTCGGTCAGCAGCATCGGCGGCTGGCCATGCTCGATCGTCTCGCCGGTGATGACCACCTTCTTCACGTCGGTGCGCTCGGGGATGTCGTACATCACCTCCAGCAGCGCCTCCTCGACGATCGTGCGCAGCGCCCGCGCGCCGGTCTTGCGGTTGATGGCGAGGGCGGCGGTCGCCTCGAGGGCGTCATCGGTGAAGACGAGCTCAACCTTGTCCAGGCTCAGGAACTTTGCGAACTGCCGCGTGACGGCGTTCTTCGGCTCGGTCAGCACCCGGACCAGGTCCTCCTTGACGAGGGCGGCGAGGCTGACCACCACCGCCAGGCGGCCGACGAACTCCGGGATGAGCCCGTACTTGAGCAGATCCTCCGGCATGAGCCGATCCATCAGGCGGCGACGCTGCTCCTTGGTTCGCTGCGCCTCCGACCCGAAGCCCATCCCGCGACGGCCGACCCGCTCCTCCACGATCTTCTCGAGCCCCTCGAAGGCGCCCCCGCAGATGAAGAGGATGTTGGTCGTGTCGATCTGGATGAAGTCCTGGTGCGGATGCTTGCGGCCGCCCTGTGGCGGCACGTTCGCGACGGTCCCCTCCAGGATCTTGAGCAGTGCCTGCTGCACGCCCTCGCCCGACACGTCCCTGGTGATCGACGGGTTATCGGTCTTGCGCGCGATCTTGTCGATCTCGTCGATGTAGATGATCCCCCGCTGCGCGCGCTGCACGTCGAAGTCGGCGGCCTGGATGAGCCGCAGCAGGATGTTCTCCACGTCCTCGCCGACGTAGCCTGCCTCGGTCAGGGAGGTCGCGTCGGCGATGCAGAAGGGAACGTCGAGCACCTTCGCCAGCGTCTGCGCGAGCAGGGTCTTGCCCGAGCCGGTCGGTCCCACGAGCAGGACGTTCGACTTTCCGAGCTCCACGTCGTCGACGGTCTGGCCGGCGTTCACGCGCTTGTAGTGGTTGTAGACGGCCACGGAAAGGACCTTCTTGGCCTGCTCCTGACTGATGACGTACTCGTCGAGACGGTCCTTGATCTTCCGCGGGCTGGGGAGGGGGGCTGCCGCCGCCTTGCTGGGGCGGGGCTCCTCGAGCATCTCCTCCTCGATGATCTCCTGGCACAGGTTGATGCACTCGTCGCAGATGTAGACGCCCTGTCCGGCGATCAGCTTCCGAACCTGCTCCTGGCTCTTGCCACAGAACGAGCAGCGGTACGGAACCTTCGATTTGCTGGTCATCGCTTCGAGGATATCACGCGCTCGGGTCGCCACCCGCCATCGCCCGATCGTCCCGGCCGCCGATCCGAAGGGCTGGTCGCCCGCTGCAGACAAGGGCCGCACGAACCTCCCAACTGCCGGCTCCCGCCGCCACCGTGCCGCATCACAACCGCAGGAGGCGGTGATTGGGGTAGGTTTCCGTCAACCATGCGGCCCTCATCTGCACCGGGTAACGCGCACACCCGTCCCGCCTGCGCTGCTCCCCGCTCGAGACGCCCATCGGTGACCTCTGGATCTGCGTCACGGAGCGGGGTCTGTACCAGATCTCGCGCCATGCCCCAGCCGAATCGGCAGGAGTGCCCGACGCGCGGGCCGTCGCCCGCGTCGCCGACCAGCTGCTGGACTACTTCACCGGGGCGTCGGAAGCGTTCGACGTGGCGCTCGACCTCGCCCGCGTCGGCCCGTTCGATCGCACGGTGTGGCAGGCGGCCCGCCGGATCCCCTACGGCGAGACGGTCTCCTACGGCGAGCTCGCGTTGATGGCGGGCCATCCCGGCGCCGCTCGCGCCGCTGGTGGCTCCATGGCCCGCTGCCGCCTCTTCCCGATCGTGCCCTGCCACCGGGTCATCCACGCCGACGGGAGCATCGGCGGCTGGGGCGGCGAGGAATGGGTCAAGCGCTGGCTGATGGACCTGGAACGCGGCCGCCGGTAGCTGCGCGGGAGGCTACTTCTTCTTGGGCTCGGGCGCAGCGGACGGACCGGCATCCTCGACCTTGTCGGCGGTCGGCACGGTGCCCTGCGCCTCCTGGGCCATGCTGATCAGCGACTCCGCGTTGCCGGAGAAGACCTCGTCGACGAGGCCGTAGGCCTTCGCCTCCTCGCCGCTCATGAAGTAGTCGCGCTCGGAGTCGCGCTTGACCTTCTCGTAGGTCTGGCCGGTGTGGCTGGCCAGGATGTGCATCAGCCGGTCGGTGAGGTGGAGCATCTCCTTGACCTGGATCTCCACGTCCGGGGTGTTACCGCGGAAGCCGCCCGATCCCTGGTGGATCATGATCCGGCTGTTCGGCAGCGCGTAACGCTTGCCGGTGGCGCCGGCCGCCAGCAGGACCGCCCCCATCGAGGCTGCCTGACCGATGCAGATGGTGCTGACCGGCGCCTTCAGGTACTGCATCGTGTCGTAGATGGCGAGGCCGGAGGTCACCACCCCGCCGGGCGAGTTGATGTAGAGGCTGATGTCCTTCTCGGGATCCTCGCTCTCCAGGAAGAGCAGCTGGGCGATCACCAGGTTGGCGATGTGATCCTCGATCGCGTCGCCCAGGAAGATGATGCGCTCCTTGAGGAGGCGCGAGTAGATGTCGAAGGCCCGCTCGCCGCGGGCGCTCGACTCGATGACCATGGGGACCAGCATGCAATTACTCCTGGGGGGCGTCTGATTCGGAGGCTGCGTCGTCCTCGGAGGCCGATGCTGCCGCCTCCCCGGCGGAGGCATCGGTCCCGAGCGCGCGATCCATGAGCGTGTCGACCAGTTTACGGTTGCGGATCGTCATTCGCAGGTAGCTGCGGGCGCGCCGGCTGCTGAGCGACTCGGCCAGCTTCGGGTCATTGCCGTAGCGCGCCAGCTGCTCGTCGATCTCGGTTTGGATCTCCTCGTCGGACGCGTCGATCCCCTCCTTCTCGGCGATCGCCGACAGGACGAGCAGGACCTTCACGCGACGGGATGCGGGCTCGCGCAGCTCGGCCGTCAGCTCCTCGGGCGACTGCTTCGAGAGCGCCAGGTACTGGTCGAGGCCGATGCGCTGCTGCGCGAGTCGATTGCGCAGCTCGTCGCGCATGATCTCGACCTCGTTGGCGACCATGACCTCCGGCAGCTCCACCGTTGCGTTCGACTCGGCGAAGTCGATGATCCGGTCGGCGTAGCTATGGCGCGCCTCGTCCGCCGCCCGCCGCTGCAGCGCGTCGCGAATCTCCGTGCGCAGCTCGTCCACCGACGCCACGTCGCCGGTCGACTTCGCGAACTCGTCGTCGACCTCGGGCAGGATCCGCTCGCGCAGGTCGAGCATCTCCACCTCGAAGTGCGCCTGCTTGCCCTGCAGCTCCTCGACCCGGTAGTCGTCGGGGAAGGTGATCTCGAACCCTTTCGCCTCCCCCACCTTCAGGCCGATGAGCTGGTCCTCCCAGCCGGGGATCATGCGATCCTCGCCCACGACCAGCGGCAGCCGGTCGGCACTTCCGCCCTCGAACGGTTCCCCGTCGATGGTGCCGATGAACTTCACCGCGGCCAGGTCGTCCTTGGCCGCCCCGCGATCGTCGAGCGGCCGCAGCGTGGCCTGCTCGGCGCGCAGCTCCTCGATGACGCCGTCAACCTGCTCGTCGGTGACCTCCGGCGTCTCCAGCGTGAACGGGTAGTCGGTATAGGAACCCAGGGTCACTTCGGGCCGGACCGCGACGGTCGCGGTGAACTTCACCGTCTGGCCCTCGATCACCGCCGCCGGGTCGATGTCGACCTCCGGCTGGTCGATGGGCAGGATGGTGACCTGGTCGAGCGCCGCGTCGTAGCTCTCCCCGACGAGGTGCTCGATCGCCTCGGCGATGACCGAGCCACGGCCGACGAATCGGTCGATCACGTGGCGCGGCGCCTTCCCGGGACGGAAGCCCGGCACCTTCGTCCGCTCGGCGACGTGGCGGTAGGCGGTGGCGAAGTGGCGGCCGACTTCGTCGGGCGGGACCTCGATCTCGAGCTGGACCCGTGAGCCGGGCTGCGGGCTGGTGGATACGTTGACCATGGAGCTCCTGTTGATGGGGTGATGGAGAGCATACGTGAAGTGGCGGGGCGCTCACCTGTCGCGCCTCGTGGCGCCTCGCCCGGCAGCCCGTGCAGATGGCAGCCGCATGAATTCGCCAGAGCCGATCTCCTAGCGCCTCCTGCGGCGCTCAACCGACCGGGGGGCGATGGAAGACATCCTTTGGCCCGTCCGCGTGGCCCTCATCTGCATACGGCGATAGCCGGTCAGCGGCGTGCTGGTGGGCGAGGCGAGATTCGAACTCGCACGTCTTGCGACACCGGCTCCTAAGGCCGGCGCGTCTGCCGTTCCGCCACTCGCCCGGCTCAGATCCTACGAGAACGTGCTGGCGACTCGATGCCTACTTCCGCCCGCGGTCCGACATTCCGGAGTACTCCTTCGCCGCTGCCTTGGCCGAGTCGGGCGCGCCCTGGCGCAGGTCGAGGCCGCCCTCCGGCTTGCGACCGAGGATGAACTGGTCGACCGCCCGGCGCGTCAGCGCGGCAGTCACCAGCATCAGCGCCGCCTCCGCGGCCTTCCACCCCGCGCGGGACGGGCCGGGTGGGCCCTCGACCATCGCCTTCGCCAGCTCCTTGCGCGCCTTCTTGTTCTTGAGCGGCGCCAGCCGCCACTTGGCGACCTCCTCTGCGAGGGTGTTGCGCGCGTCGTGCGCCAGGGGCCCCACGTCGTCGACCAGCGAGTCGACCCACTTCTGCATCGGCCTGGGAAGGGCGTCGTAGGCCTTCTCTGGCGTCGTCGGACTGAGCCGCCGACGCAGGATCCGGAAGGTCCAGATGGGCCCGCCAGTGACGAGGTAGAGGGCACCGGCGCCAACGCCGATGAAGAGGAGCGGGTTCTCCCGGAAGCGCGCCTTGATGTCGAGGGCGTGCTTGACGCGGGACTGCAGCTCGTCGGCGGTCTGCTCGACCTCGCTGCGCTGGGCGTCGACCTCTACCCGCGTTTCAGCAAGCGTTTCGCCCATGTGACGTCCTCCTTCACCGCCGCGATGGTCTCCTCCGGCGGTCCGATACGAATCTGCTTGATGCCCCGCATCACGAAGGCTGCCACCAGGCCGAGCTGCAGCTCGAGCACGAAGAAGGCGGTCAGCCAGGCCGCCGTGAAGCCGAAGTAGGCGGGCACGGCGACGATCGCGGCGGCGATCAGCAGGGCAATGATCACGAACGCGTTGACGACCCCCGCGATGGCGAAGCCGATGGCCACCGCCACGAAGCTGGCCACGACGATGATGACCACGGCGATGTCGGCCAGCGAGTCGAAGAGGGCCGCCACCGCCAGGATCATGGCCATGTCCAGGGAGATCAGGGCCAGGAAGCCGAGCCCGGCCGCGATGCCGAACATGATGGCCCCGTTCTTCGTCTCGGCCAGCATCTCCCCGATCTCCTGGCGGCCGCGGGTAATCTCGAGGCGAGCGAGCTGTACCAGCCCACCAACGAGGCGTCGCGCCAGCCCGGGGATGCTCTCCCGGCGCGGCTCTCCGGCTTGGGTCATCGTTCCTCCATGGGTGCAGCGTCATTGGGACGCTTCCGAAAGTCTAGCAAGGCCCGGGCCGACTCCCCCGCCAGCCGTCCAGCGCGTTCCTCGGCTATCCTGCGCCCTCATGGCGAAACGAAGGACATCGGGGATCCAGCGACGGGGACGCGCCAGCGATGCGGCGCTGCACCGCCGCGTGGGCGAAGGCGGGGGGCGGCCGGCAGGCATCGATGCGCGTGTCCTGCTCATCGGCGGCGTGCTCGTCATCGGCGCGGTGATCCTGGTGGTCGTGGTGCTCTTCGCTGGCGGTGGCAGCGGGGAGGTCGGCGAGCGCCAGGTCGACCAGGGTGGTGGCCACATCGCGGATGGCAGCACGGGCGGCCCGTACAGCTCCACCCCCGCCACGTCCGGCCAGCACTGGAACACCCCCGCCAACTGGGGCGTCTACGCGCTCGCCAATCCGGCAGCCCAATCCCAGGTCATCCACAACCTGGAGCACGGCGGCATCGTGATCTGGTACCAGCCGGGGCAGACGTCAGAATCGGACGTCGCCGCCCTGACCAGCTACGCACAGCAGCAGGTGCGCGCTGCGAAGTTCAAGGTCATCCTCTCGCCGTGGACCGGCGAGGACTTCGGGCACCCGATCGCCGTCACCGCCTGGAACTGGCTGCTCTACCAGGACAGCGCCGACATCGACCAGATCCGCGCCTTCCTCGACGATCATTACCAGCGTTCGCCGGAGCCCTACGGCGGCCCCGGACAGCCCGCAGGCTGAGCGAACCCGGGCTGGACCGCGTCGGGTAGACTCTCCGCGCCGCGCGACGGTCGACTCGCAAACCCGCGCGCGGGGGGTGGACACTGAAGAACAAGTTCCCGAGCCGGCGACTGCTCGGCCTGGCGATCTCGCTGGGCCTGCTGACGACATCGCTCAATGTCTCGCAGCAAGCCGCGCCGGTGCGCGCGGTCGGAGAGCAGTCCTTTGACGTCGTCGTCTACGGCGGAACCCCTTCGGGGGTGATCGCCGCGGTCAGCGCTGCCCGCGAAGGGGCGACGGTTGCGCTCGTCGAGCCCACCGCCAGGGTGGGCGGCATGATCACCAGCGGACTCGACGCGACCGACTACGGCCACACCGCGACCATTGCCGGCATCGCCGGCGAGTTCTTCGATCGAACGCAGGCGGCGGAGGGAACGAGCCAGGGCCGATGGCGGTTCCAGCCTTCCACGGCCCAGGCCGCATTCGACCAGATGCTGACGGCAGCGCAGGTGCGCGTCTTCACCGGTGAGCGCCTGGCGGAGTCGGACGGGGTTGCGAGCGCCGGCGGCAAGATCAGCCAGGTCAGCATGGAGTCGGGCCTGCGCCTGGAGGCCGATGTCTTCGTGGATGCCAGCTACGAGGGCGACCTCATGGCTCGCTCAGGAGTGAGCTACCGCATCGGGCGCGAGGCCGCCAGCGAGTACGGGGAGGCGGAGGCCGGGGTTCGGGCGCCGGCCACGATCTTCACCGTCCCGGACGGAATCGACGCAGGCGTCCCGCTCGCAGCACCCGGCGCCATTGGGAGCGGCGATGACCGAGTGCAGACCACGAACTACCGCCTTTGCTTTTCCTCCGATCCCGCCAACCAGATCCCCTTCAGCGCGCCCGCGGGCTACGACCCGCGCACGTACGACATCGTCGCCGCCTACATCGCCAGCCGGGTAGGCGCCGGCCAGACGCCCGACCTCACCTGGTTCCTGTGGCCCGTCGGACTTCCCCACCAGAAGTACGACGTGAACAACAACGGCCAGGTGGCGATCGCCGTCCACGGCCTTGGCAGCACGTATGTCGAGGCGAGCTACGCGGAACGCGCGACGACGGAGGCGTGGCTGACCGGCTATACGAAAGGCTTCCTCCACTTCCTGGCGCACGACGCCCGCGTCCCGCAGCGGATCCGCAGCCAGATGGCTGGGTACGGGCTGTGCGCGGACGAGTTCACCGAGAGCGGGGGCTGGCCACGCATGTTCTACCTGCGAGAGAGCCGTCGGATGGTTGGCGCGTACGTGCTCACCCAGTCAGACGTGCAGGTGCAGCGCACGAAGGCGGATGGCATCGCCATTGCCTCGTACTCGTTCGACAGCCACCACGTCTCGCGCTGGATCGACGGCCTGCGGCGACTGCGAGTGGAGGGGGGCTTCTGGTATGGACGCGCAGCCGCGACGCGCTGGTCGGTCCCCTACCGCAGCCTGACTCCGAGGCCGGAGGAGGCGACCAACCTGCTCGTGAGCGTCGCCGTCTCGGCCAGCCACGTGGCCCTCGCGTCGCTGCGCATGGAGCCGCAGTACATGATGATGGGCGAGGCTGCGGGAACGGCCGCAGCCATCGTGGCGCGCGGCCTGGGCGCTGGATCGACCCCACTTCCGTCGGTGCAGTCGCTGGACGTCGGCGTGCTGCAGAACGCCCTGCGCGCCCACGGCGCGGTGATCGACAACTACCTCTTCTGGGACAGCATCGGCTCGGCATTCCGGGGAGACATCGAGGCGACCTTCCTGGCCGGCGTCACCTTCGGCTGCGGCCCCATCTACTTCTGCCCGTCGGTCGGCATCAGCCGCGAGGTGATGGCCGCCTGGCTGGCAAATGCGCTCAAGCTGCCGCCCGCCAGTGCCGACTACTTCACCGATGACGAGACGAGCCCGTACGAGGACGCCATCAATCGCGTCGCCGAGGCGAATGTCACCCGTGGCTGCGGAACCAAGACCTTCTGCCCGGGCGGTACGGTGACGCGCGGCCAGATGGCGGCGTTCCTTGGGCGAGCCTTCAAGCTGGCTCCGACCTCCGTGGATTACTTCACCGATGACGAGACCAGCATCTTCGAAGGCGACATCAACCGGCTTGCCGCATCGAAGATCACCGCGGGCTGCGGGGCGAAGACCTTCTGTCCGACCTCCACCGTGAGCCGAGGCGAGATGGCGGCCTTCCTGCACCGGGCCCTGAGGCGATAGCCGGCGCCGGTTGACCGTCCCGCTGGCCTCCGGCATCATCTCCGCGGGCGGCTAGCTCAACGGCAGAGCAAGTGACTCTTAATCACTAGGTTCAGGGTTCGAATCCCTGGCCGCTCACCAACAACCACCTCCCGGTCATGGGCCCCGCAGCCTCGGCACGCGGGGCTTTTTCGTGCCCGGCAGTGCGCGTCAGGCCGCGGGCGTAGCTGAGGCCTGGACCGTAGGCGTGGGAGACGATGCAGGAACTGGCGTGGCCGTCGGGCTCGGCGGCGGTGGAACAGTCGGCGTCGGCGTGGGGGTGGGGGTCGGCGTCGGGTGGCGTGGGCGTCGGCGGCGGGGTGGGCGCCAGCGTGGGCGTAGGTGTCGGCGTGGGCATCGGCGTGGGGGTGGGGGTGGGCGTAGGTGTCGGCGAGGGCGTCGGCTTCGGCGTGGGCGTGGGCGTAGGCGTCGGCGTGGGCGTGGGCGTAGGCGTAGGAGTCGGCGTGGGGGTGGGCGCCGGGGTGGGTCGTGGTGTCGGTTGCGGCGTCGGGCGACGCGTCGGGGCGGCGGTCGGGGTTGGCGTGGAGGTTGGCGCGGCGGTGGGCGTCGGCGGCGGGGTCACGGTGATCGGTGGCAGACTGAACGGGAGCGGCGTCGGTGTGGCGGTCGGCAGCGGCACGGCCATCCCAGGGCGCAGTGTCGGCGCGGGCTCGGGGGAAGACGCTCCCGGCGAGATGATGCCAGCGAGACCGCGCACCACGATGACGCCCACGAGCAGCAACGCCAGCAGTGGCACGAACATCGCGGCAGCCTGTCGACCGGACAACATGCCTTCATACGCCTCGCACCCAACGTGCCAAGCCAGCTCGTCGGAAGCCGAATCGCGCCGCCACATCGGCCCGTGGTAGCCTTCGATGGCGGCCCCGTCACGGCCTCGCACCGACGTCGGACCGCGCTCATCTCACCCCCGAACGCCGAGGAAGACTGTCGTGCCCCACGTCCCAATCGAACGCCACCAGCTGCCGAACGGGCTGCGCGTGGTGCTGTCCCGCGGCGACCTCGCACCGATCGTGGCCGTGAACCTGTGGTACGACGTCGGGAGCAAGCACGAGAGGGCCGGCAAGACGGGGTTCGCCCACCTCTTCGAGCACATGATGTTCCAGGGCTCCGAACACGTCGCCAAGGGCGAGCACTTCGCGCTGGTGCAGGCTGCGGGAGGCACGCTCAACGCGTCAACCTGGCTGGACCGGACCAACTACTTCGAGACGCTGCCGAGTCACGAGCTGGAGCTGGGACTATGGCTCGAGGCAGATCGCCTCGCCTCCCTGCTGCCGGCGATGACCCAGGAGAAGCTCGACAACCAGCGCGAGGTGGTCAAGAACGAGCGTCGCTGGTCGGTCGACAACCAGCCGTACGGGACCTGGGACGAGAAGATCCAGGAGCTCGTCTACCCGGACGGGCATCCCTACCACCACTCGACCATCGGGTCCATGGATGATCTCGACGCGGCGAGCCTCGAGGACGTCTCCGACTTCTTCGCCACGTACTACGCCCCGAACAACGCAGTGCTCACCGTGGCCGGCGATTTCGAGCCGGCTGCCGCGCTGGCCATGATCGAACGACACTTCGGATCGATCCCCGCCAACACCTCGCTACCGCCCGCTCCACCCATGGAGGTGGCGCCGCGCATCGGCCGCGAAGTGCGGGAGGTGGTCCAAGATCGCGTGCCGCTGCCGCGGGTCTACCTCGCCCATCGCATGCCGGTCTTCGGCACCGATGCCTTCGAGGCGCTCATGGTCGCCGCCGACCTGCTGGGGTCCGGTCGTGCGTCGCGGATGTACCGCAGCCTCGTCCGGGAGCGACAGCTGGCCGGCGACGTCAGTGTCTTCCCCTTTCCGATCGTCGGCGGGGCGTCGATGTTCACGCTGTGGGGTACGGCACGCGAGGGCATCGAAGCCGATGCGCTCGAAGCCGCCCTGCTGGACGAGATCGATCGCCTGGCCGGCGAGGGTCCGTCCGACGAGGAGCTGGAGCGCGTGCGCAACCTCCACGCGTCATCGGTGGAGTCCAGCCTGGAGCGAATCGCCGAGCGCGCCGATCGCCTCTCGATGTACACCTGCCTCTTCGACGACCCCGAACGTATCAACAGCGAGGTGAGCCGCTACCTGGCGGTCGATGCAGACCGGGTCGTGAACGCCATGCGCGACACCCTTCGGCCAGACAACCGCCTGGTCCTGACCTACCTGCCCGTGCCCGCCGAATCGGCCGAGATGGTTGCCGAGGGGGTGGCCGGATGACCACGGCCCCCAACCCGCTGCGCCCGACGCCAGGTGCACCAAGGCCCTACCTCTTCCCCGAATTCGACCGCCGCCGGCTGCCGAACGGCCTGACGATCTGGGCGGTCTCACTGCCCGGCGCCACCATGGTGAACGCTCACCTGCTGGCCGATGCGGGCGCGGCGGCAGAGGACGAAGAGCACGCAGGCGTCGCCTACCTGACTGCACAGATGCTCACCACCGGAACGCGGCGGCTGGACGCCTCCGCCTTCGCCGAGGCGACCGAGCGGCTGGGCATCGAGGTCAGCTCCGAGTCCAGTTGGGATTCTGCGCGCGCCGCCTTCCAGTCGCTCCCCGAACACCTGGAGGAGGGCTTCGGGCTGCTGGCGGAGATGATCCTGGAGCCTCGTTTCGACCCCGCCGAGTTCAAGCGGCTGCAGGCGGAGCGGCTCAACGACATCCGCCAGTCCCGCGCCGATCCCGGGCGGCTGGCCGAGGAGATGTTCCTGCGCCACGTCTTCGATGCCGCCACGCCCTACCGGCGCCTCTCGGCCGGCACGCCGGAGAGCGTTGGCGGCGTCACGCTCGAGGACGTGCGTGCCCACCACGCGGCGCACTGGCGCCCGGGGATGGCGCACCTGGTCGTGGCCGGGGCCGTCGATCCGGAGACGATCGAGCGGCTGGCACAGATGCAGCTCGGCGCCTGGGAGGGGACCGGTGCGGGTCACCGCACCTTCGAGACCCGGCCGGCCGGCCGTCGGCGCGTGGTCATCGTCGATCGTCCAGGATCGGTGCAGAGCGAGCTGCGCATGGGACACCCCGGCATCTCGCGCACCTCTGATCGCTACTTCCCGGCCATGGTCATGGCGGCCATGCTGGGCGGCGTCTTCGGGTCGCGGCTCAACCTCCGGCTGCGCGAGGAGCTGGGCTACACCTACGGAGCACGCGCCGGATTCGACGCGCGCCGCGCGGCCGGCCCATTCTCAGCCGCCGCCGCGGTGCAGACCGAGGTCACGGCCGATGCGATGCGCGAGATGCTGGCGCAGCTGGAGCACGTCAGGGCGGCGGCACCCGAGCTCGGAGAGCTTCGGGAGGTCCGCGACTTCCTGGTCGGCGTCTTCCCCCTCCGCTTCGAGACGACTGGGGGTGTCGCCACGGCGATCGAGCCTCTCGCCACCTACGCCCTGCCCGACGACTACTGGCAGACCTACCGGCAGCAGATCGAGGCGGTCGGACCGGAGGACGTCGTGTCGGCCGCGCGCGACCTCATCCGCCCCGACGACCTGCTCATGCTGGTGACCGGCGACGCTGCGCGCATTCGCGACGAGATCGAGGCGGCGCAGCTGGCGGAGGTGGAGGTGGTCAGCGCCTGAGGCGAGACCGCCTCAAGGCTCCTCGCGTCGCGGCCAGCGCAACAGGAACACCGCCGCAGGCGCTCGCTCCTCGAGCCTGACGATGCCGCCCTGCGCCTCCATGGCGGCGCGGACGAGGTAGAGGCCGAGGCCGAGGCCGCGACCGGAGCTGACGCGCTCGATGAAGAGGTGCTCGGCCACGTCGGCGCTGACGCCCGGGCCGCCGTCCCGCACGCGCAGCTCGGGCGCGACTCCGCCGTTGATCTCGACCCGGATCGGTGCGCCGTCGGTGGAGTAGCGATCGGCGTTGGTGAGCAGGTTGGTGAGTGCCTGCTGGGTCAGCTGCAGGTCGCCACCCACCATCGGGTCGCCGCTGACGCTGACCTCCACCTGGCGCTCGCTGCCGCTGGCGCGTAGCCGCTCCACGGACGCGTTCGCCGCCTCCCGCAGGTCGAACGGCTGCAGCTCGGCCTCGAGGCGACCGGCCTCGGCGCGGGAGAAGAGCTCGAGGCGATCGAGGATGGCGATTGCCGCATCGACCGACTCCAGCGCGCGCTGTCCGTGCGAGGGGGTGCCGGCATCACTGGTGCTCGCGCGAGCGCCGAGCTCGATGCGGGCCTTGGCCACCGCCAGCGGGTTACGCAGCTCGTGCGCGACGAAGCTCGCGAAGCGAGACAGCCGGCGACGCTCGTCGACCTCCTTGCCGACGTCCCGCAGGAGGAGGACGCAACCGCCGTCCGGGACCGGCGTCCCCTCGACGTCGACCAGCAGATCCCGGCCGGACATGGGGAGGCGGATCACCATCCGGCGCTTGGTGACGGCGTCCCTGGCGCGCACCTGCGGCCAGTCGCGCATCGGCAGCGGCTGTCCTCGATCGTCGCGCGGTTCCGCGAGACGCCCCCACTCGTCCAGGGGCCGGTCGTAGAAGCTGCGGCCGAAGGTGCGCAGCGCGGCACGGTTCGCGTAGGTTCCCTGTCCATCGGCGTCGTACACGATGAGCGGCTCGGGAATCGCCTCGGCCACCTCCTCCAGCCGCGTGCGCTCGCGCTCGACCTGCTGTAGCGCGACCTGCAGGTCACGTCGCGCCTCGTCGGCCGCGCTCCGCTCGCGATTCGCCATGCGCTCGGCGGCGGCGCTCATGTCCTGGGCCAGCCGGCTCTCGCTGTGCTGGCGCTCGACCCGGAGCGCCAGGAGCACGATGATCGGCGCGCCGACGACGAAGAGGGTCACGCGCGCCAGGTTGGCGGCGCTCACCAGCTCGTGCTGGACGACGATGCCCTGGACGATGAGTGATCCGCCTGCGATGGCGTAGGTGGTCATCGCGGCGGCGGGCCCCAGCGTCAGACCCACCAGCGCGACCGCGAGGAGTGGGAGCACGGCGAATGTTGACTCGCCGGTGATCTCGCCGAGCACCGCCCCGCCGGCGGCGGCGAGGGCGCCGAACGCCACGCCGGTCAGGATCCGACCGACGCCGACACCGCCCAGTCTCACGACGCAGCGGCCCCGACCGCGGCCATCTCTTGCTTGCCGTCCCGCAGGCGCCGCTCGCGCTGCTGCCGGAGGCGCGCCCGTGCGAGCCGCTGCCGCGCGGCTCCAATGCGGCGGATCGGGTCACCCGCGAGACGCCGCCGATCGAGCGCCTCCGGGTGGTCCCCGCGCGCGATGGCCGCCAGGAGCTCGGAGGCACGGTCGAGCTGCCCCGCCTCGGTCAGCAGCTGCACCAGGCTGAACCAGCGCGCGGCATCGCGCACCGGCTCACGACTGACCCGTTCGACCAGCTCTGCGGCGCGGCCGGGGTGGCCGGCACGACGGTGGGCGGAGATCGCGGCCCGGACGTCCGGAAAGCTGGCCTCCAGACCGAGCGCCTCGAGGAAGTTCAGCAGCAGCTCGGCCGCCTCTGCCCGATCATCGGGCCGGCCACGTCGCACCCGCTGGTCGCGGAATTCGGCGAGCAGGGCGCGCAGCTCGCGGTCGACCCAGCGACGCGGAGGACTCTCGGGCATGTAGCGCTGTGCCATCTCGCGCAGGAAGCCGACGCCGCGCAGGTACGACCCGGTAAAGACGTACGCCTGCCGCATGGCGGCACGTACGAGCGTCTCGTAGCCGCCGTCGAGGCGGATCAGGCGCTCGAGCGTTCCCAGCCAGTCGTCGTAACGGCCACGTTCGCGGTAGTACCCGGCCGCGTAGCGCAGCCAGTAGTGCTCGGAGTGCTCGCGCCAGTCCTCGCCGGCGATGTGGTGCTCCACGATCCACGCCCTTTGCTGCACGGGGCCTGCCATGAAGACGTCGGCCGGGACGCGGAAGCCGGCCACGTTGCGCCACTGCGGCTGGTGCCAGCGGCTCGGCCGATCGGGCCGGATCCGTCGCGGCCGGGCGCGCGCGCGCGACGGCTCGTCGGGCTCCAGCGGCCAGGAGAGCGTCTCGGCCTGCCCACGTTCGAGCGCGTGGTCGTAGTGCAGCCGCCGCAGCGGGTCGCGGAGCTCCGCCCAGGCGCGGTTGAGGATCGAGGTCCGCCGCGTGGCGAGGCCACCCGCGGCGCTGCGATCGGGGTGGTGCCTCAGGACCGCCTCGCGGAAGGCGCTCCGCAGCTCGTCGACGGTCGCGGACGGCTCGGCGCCCAGCACCGCGTAGAAGTCGCGCTGCTCGAGCTGGATGTCCCGACCCTCGTCGCCCACGGATCCGCTGACCATCCGCTGAGCATACGACGACCGCTCCACGTTCGCCTCGCCACCGCCATTGGGTATGCTGCCGGACACATGGCCGCCCAATCTCGCCCCGGCCGTGCCCGAGCCGGGCACCTGCTGATCATCGGAGGCGCGGAGGACAAGCTGCGTCAGCGGCAGATCCTCTCCCGCTTCGTCACGCTCGCCGGCGGCGGCGACGCGCGGGTCGCGGTGATCTCGACGGCGTCCTCGCTCGGCGACGAGGCCACCAATCTCTACCAGTCGCTCTTCCACCAGATGGGCGTTCCCGACGTCCGCGGCCTCCGCCCGCTGACCCGTGAGGAGGCCAACAACGGAGAGGTGTCCGATGCCCTCGACGACGTGACGGGGATCTTCATGACCGGCGGTAACCAGCTGCGCCTCTCGAGCGTGATCGGGGGCACGGCGCTTGGGCGTGCCATCGTGGAACGACACCGGCGCGGCTGCATCGTGGCGGGCACCAGCGCGGGCGCCTCGGCCATCAGCAGCCATATGGTGGCGTTCGGCACCAGCGGCCCGACCCCAAAGCAGCGCATGACGCAGATGAGCGCCGGACTGGGGCTCCTGCCGGGCGTGATCATCGACCAGCACTTCGAGCAGCGCAACCGCCTTGGACGGCTGCTCGCGCTGGTGGCCCAGTCGCCCGCCCTGCTGGGGATCGGCATCGACGAGGACACCGCCGCCCTCGTCTCACCGGCGCATGTCGTTGAGGTCATCGGCAAGGGGTCGGTCATGATCCTGGACCCGGCCCGGATCCAGACGGACGCCTACGAGGTCAAGCGCCACCGGCCGATGATGATCAGCGGGGTCATCCTCCACTCCCTCCCCTCGGGCTACCGATTCGACCTGCGCAAGCGTCGCCTGCTGGCACCGCTGCGCCCCGTTTCGGCCAGCGAGCGCGAGCTCGCCCAGCTGGAGCGCGCCGGAGCGGTCACGCGACGGCTGATCCGCCGCATCGCCGCCGAGGGCGCGGACGACACGGCCCCCGAACGCGCACGGCGCCGGGAGCTGTACGCCCGTCGCAAGGAAGAGGAGGCGAGCGAGTGACGTCGGGCCGGACGCGACCGAAGGCGCCCAAGCCGATCTCGCGTGCATCGGTCGCCAAGGCCGAGGCCGGGAAGGCGCGGCGCGCGCGCTCCACGCCGGCGGCGACCCTGCGCATCCTCGAGACGCGCGTCTATCGCGGCCCGAACTACTGGAACTACGAGCCGGCGATCAAGCTCATCGTCGACCTTGGCGTGCTCGAGGACTTCCCCTCCAACACGATTCCGGGCTTCGTGGACGGGCTGCTCGACATGCTCCCCGGCATCGGACAGCACTCCTGCTCCACGGGCAAGGTAGGGGGCTTCGAGCAGCGGTTGCGGGAGGGTACGTGGGCCGGGCACGTGGCCGAGCACATCGCCCTGCAGCTGCAGCGGGACGCCGGCACCGAAGTGGGTCGTGGCAAGACGCGCAGCACGGGCGAGCCGGGCCGCTACCACGTCGTCTACTCGTACGCCGAGGAATCGGTCGGCGTCGCAGCCGGACGACTTGCCGTGCGCACGATCAACCACCTGGTCGAGCCCGATCCGGACTTCGACTTCGTCGCCGAGTTCGAGCGGCTCGTCCTGCTCGCCGAGCGCGCCGCATTCGGGCCATCGACGCAGTCGATCCTGGACGAGGCCGCGCTGCGCGACATTCCCTGGATCCGCCTCAACGAGCAGTCGCTGGTGCAGCTCGGCCACGGCGTTCACCAGCGCCGTATCCGCGCCACCATGACCAGCCAGACCGGCTCGCTCGGCGTCGACATCGCGTCGGACAAGAAGCTGACGAACAAGCTGCTGGGCGGCGCCGGCGCCCCGGTCCCTCGCGCCGAGGTTGTGGGCAGCGAGGACGAAGCGGTCACGGCGGCAATCAGCATCGGCTTCCCGGTGGCGGTCAAGCCCCTGGACGGCAACCACGGGCGTGGCGTCATGCTGAACCTCGCCGACGAAGGTGCCGTGCGAGCCGGCTACGCGCACGCCCGTTCCGAATCGCGTCGCGGCGGCGTGGTGGTCGAGACGTTCCTGGCCGGCAACGACTACCGCTGCCTCGTCATCGGCGGCACGCTGCGCGCGGTGGCGCAGCGGGTGCCGGCGCACGTCGTCGGGGACGGGGAGCACGCCCTGACCCAACTGGTGGAGCAGACGAACCTCGACCCGCGCCGCGGCATCGGCCACGAGAAGGTGCTCACCCGGATCAAGGTCGACGAGGAATCGATCTCCTACGCCCGTGAGCAGGGATTCGAGCTGAGCGACGTCCCGCCGCGCGGCGTGCGCGTCTTCCTCAAGCGCACGGGCAACATGAGCACCGGCGGGATCAGCATCGACCGCACCGAGGAGATCCACCCCGACAACGCCGAGATCGCCGAGCTGGCGGCGCGCGTGGTCGGCCTCGACATTGCCGGCATCGACTTCGTCTGTCCGGACATCAGCGTCCCGGTGCGGGAGACCGGGGGCGGGATCGTCGAGGTCAACGCGGCGCCCGGGTTCCGGATGCACACCCACCCCACCGAGGGCGAGGCCCAGTACGTGGCCAAGCCCGTCATCGACATGCTCTTCCCGCCCGGTTCGCCGTCGCGGATTCCAATCGTTGCGGTCACCGGCACGAACGGCAAGACGACGACGGCACGCATGATCGCCCACGTCATGAAGGGCATGGGCCGCAAGGTGGGCATGACCTCGACAGACGGCATCTTCGTTGACGGTCGGCCGGTGCGACGCGGCGACATGTCCGGGCCGCGCTCCGCCTCGACCGTGCTGCAGAACCCGAACGTGGACTTCGCGGTCTTCGAGGTGGCCCGCGGCGGCATCCTGCGCGAGGGCCTCGGCTACCAGCGCAACGACGTGGCGGTCGTCCTCAACGTGACCGGCGACCACCTTGGGCTGGGTGGCATCACCTCCCTTCGGCAGCTCGCCGCCGTGAAGCAGGTCGTGGTGGAGGCCGTACCGCGCGACGGCGTGGCGGTGCTCAACGCCGACGACCCGCTGGTTGCGCCCATGGGGCGCCACTGCTCCGGGTCGGTGATCTACTTCAGCATGAACGCCGAGAACGAGCTGGTGCGGCGCCAGGCGTCGCGCGGCCGGCGTGCCGTCACCCTGGAACCCGGTCGGAACGGGGAGATGATCGTCCTGCGCCAGGGCCGCAAGTCGATGCCACTGGTCTGGACGCACCTCCTGCCGGCCACCTTCGAGGGCAGGGCGCGCATGAACGTGCAGAACGCACTGGCGGCGACGGCGGCGGCATGGGCCGCTGGCTCCCACCTGCACGACATCCGCCAGGGACTGCGGACCTTCACGACCAGCTACTTCATGGCGCCCGGGCGCCTGAACGTGTTCGAGCTGGACGGCTACCGCGTCGTCGTCGACTACGCCCACAATCCCCCCGCGGTCGCGGCGCTGGGCGAGTTCGTGGACTCGATGGCGAAGCCGTCGCCCGGCGGCAGCCGGCCGCTGGTGACGGGCCGGCGCATCGGCGTCATCGCCACCGCGGGCGACCGCCGGGACGAGGACATCGTGGAGCTCGGCCGGACGGCTGCCCGCTACTTCGACACGATGATCGTCCGCGAGGACGCCAACAACCGCGGTCGCGCGCCCGGTGAGACGGCCGCGCTGATCGAGCGGGGTGGGCGCGAGGCGATGAGCGATGGGGCGCGCTGTGCAGAGATCACGACCATCCTCGACGAGCTCGAGGCGACCCGCCGGGCACTGGACATGGGGTCGGAGGGCGACATCGTGGTGGTCTGCGTCGACCACGCCAACGACGTCTGGAAGGAGCTCCAGCATCGACAGCACGGCGGATCGAGCGCCGGCACGCCGGGGTTCCGAGCGGTGACCGGCATCGGCGAGTCGGAGGTCGAGCTCTAGCTGCCCGCGGCCACCACGAGCTCGCGCAGCTGGTCGGGTCCGACCGCGGCGAACCCCTGCTCCCCGAGCCAGGAAAAGATCTCGCTGCGTTCGACGTGCGACATGACCGCCACGACGTCCCCAGGTCGTGAGCGCGAGAGCAGCGCCTCCAGCGAGGCCAGCTCGCTGGGGTGGGCAGCCATCTCGTCGCGGTAGCCCCCATCGGCGGCACCGTCGCGAAAGATCCTGTTCATCGCCTCCAGGTCCCGCCCCCGCAGGTAGTGACGCTTCTCGCAGATCACGATGTCATCGGCGCCCTGGCCGGCCAGCCGGCCGAGGCTGCGCAGAACCTCATCGGACCTGTCGCCGGCCGTGCCGAGCGCAAGCCGCACCCGCCCGCGATCGCCGGCCAGCCCGCGACAGACCTCCAGCAGCCCGCGCAGGCCCGCCTCGTTGTGGGCGAAGTCAACCAGCACCAGCAGGCCCTTCCGCTCGAAGAGGTTCATCCTGCCCGGGTTGACGACGCTGTCCTGGGTGAAGGTGCGCAGTCCCTGCCGGATGCGCGCCGGACGAATGCCCAGGGCGTCGGCCCCCGCAGCGGCAGCCAGCGCATTCGCCACGTTGTAGGTCGATAGCCCGGCGAAGGTGACGGGTACCTCGACCAGCGGAGTCAGCCGCAGGGCACGCCGGGACCCGCGCAGCAGCGTCAGCCAGCCGTCCTTCACGACGGCGGCGCGACCGCCCGATTCGAGCGCCTGGCGTACGCCGTCGGCGTCGGGCGAGAGGCTGAACGCGTAGCGGGCGGCCCTCGTCCAGCGGCGCATCGCCCAGACCCGTTCGTCCTCCGCGTTGAGGACCGCCCATCCGCTCCGCCGCGTGATGCGGACGATGGCGCCCTTCACCTCGGCGAGCTCATCGAGCGTGTCGATGCCCTGCAGGCCCAGGTGGTCGGCGCTCACGTTGGTGACGATGGCGACCTCGTTGGCGCTGTAGCCGATGCCGCGCAGCAGGATCCCGCCGCGCGCCGTCTCCAGGACGGCGAGGTCGATCCCGTCCTCGGCAAGGACGCGGCCGGCGCCGCCGAAGCCCGTCCAGTCCCCCGCCTCCACCAGCTTCCCATCCACGAAGATCCCGTCGGAGTTCGTCATCCCCACCCGCCTGCCCGCCGTGGTGGCGATGTGGGCCAGGAGTCGGGTGGTCGTGCTCTTGCCGTTGGTTCCGGTGATCGCCACGATCGGGACGCGCGCCACCGGAAGGCTCGGCAGGGGACCGAGCGCCATCGCCCGCAGGCCCCGCAGCTCGCGGCGTTCGCTGCTGGCACCAACGGCGATCCGGGCGGCGGATGCCCCGACGGCCTGGGAGATCGTTCGCCGGTGCCAGGGATAGGCCACCAGTGCGCGCCGGCCGTCTGCCGATCCGCGTCGCGCGAGGCGCGGAACGGGCAGGTCCAGGAGCGCGTGGAGGCGCTCGACCGCCTCGCCGGCAACGACGCTCGTCTCGTCGGCGAGACCGGGCTCCGTGGCTCCGAACTCGAGCTTGATCGCCGGCCGCCTGAAGAATCGGTTGGGGCCGTCGAGGACGCGCAGTTCGAGGAGCTCCACGTCGCCGTCCGAGCGCCCGTCCTGCGGCATGGCCGGCAGTATACTCACGCGCCATGCCGATCCCGCCGGGCCTGCCACGGGCCGTCAGTGCCCGATACGCGCGCTACCTGGCGGAGCTCGAAGCCCTCGTCAACGTCGACTGCGGCTCGCACACACCCGATGGCGTGAATCGAATCGCCGATGCGGTGGCGGCCTCGCTGGCAGAGCTCGGAGCGAGCGTCGAGCGCCGCTCTCCGGGGCCATCCCAGCCCGTGGGTGATCTCGTCATCGGCCGCCTCCCGGGCGACGGGCCACGCCTGCTGCTGATCGGCCACATGGACACGGTCTTCGAGCCCGGGACGGTGGCCGAGCGGCCCTTCCGGGTCGAGGGCGAACGGGCGCTCGGTCCGGGAACGAGCGACATGAAGGGCGGCCTTCTGGCCGGACTGCACGCGGTGGCGTCGCTGCAGGAGATCGGCATCCAGCCGGATGTCACCTTCGTCGCCAACCCCGACGAGGAGATCGGCTCGCCGTTCAGCACGCCGTACATCCGCCAGATGGTGCCGCAGCACGACGCCGCTCTCGTGCTCGAGTGCGCACGGGCCAACGGCGACATCGTCAGCGCCCGCAAGGGGATCGCCGACCTGGAGGCGACCTTCACCGGCCGCGCCGCGCACGCGGGCGTGGAGCCCGAAAAGGGGCGGTCGGCGATCCTGGCCGCGGCACGCCAGGTGGTGGCGCTCGACGCCCTGAACGGGCGCTGGCCCAGCGTCACCCTGAACGCCGGCGTGATCCAGGGCGGGACGCGGCCGAACGTGGTTGCCGCCGAGTGCCGGGTGACGCTGGACCTGCGCGCTGCAGCCGCCGACGAATTCGATGCGGCAATGGCGGAGGTCGAGCGGCTGCTGCACGCTCCCGCCGTCGACGGCGTCCACGTCGAGCTGAGGCGGCTGGCCGCGCACCCGCCCATGGAGAAATCGGCGGCGACGGCGCGGCTGTCCGACCTCGCGCGCGGCCTCGCCGCCGAGCTCGCCTTCGACCTGCGCGATTGCGCCACCGGCGGGGCGTCGGACGCGAACACCACCGCGGCGGCCGGCCTGCCGACGCTCGACGGGCTGGGGCCGATCGGGGGCGATGATCACTCTGCGGACGAGTGGCTGGACCTGTCGAGCGTCGTTCCGCGCATCACGCTGCTCGCCGCGCTGATCGCATCTGCCGAGCGAGCGCTCGCCTGACCGCGGCGAGATCAGGGGGCGCGGGGGCCCCGTGTAGAATCGTTGCTCCGTGAGCGATGACTTCCGCCACAGCACGCCCGTCCAGGTGCGCTTCCGCGACATCGATGCGTTCGGCCACGTGAACAACGCGGTCGTCTCCACCTACGTGGAGCTGGCGCGGGTCAGCTACCTGCGCGACGTGCTGCACCTTGACCCGGTGGGGCCGCTGAACCGCATGCCGCTGATCCTGGGCATGATCAGGATCGACTACGAGTCCCCGATCTTCCTGGCCGACGCCGTGCAGGTCGGATCGCAGGTCGATTGGATCGGGCGCAGCAGCATCTCGATGTCGCACCGGCTGGTGGCCGACTCCGGCCGCGACCTGGCGCGGGCGACATCGGTCCTGGTGGCCTACGACTACGGGCAGGCACGGCCCATGCCGGTGCCCGATGATTGGCGCATGGCGCTGGCCGCCCACGAGGGCCGCACGCTCGAGCGCCCGCAGCAGGGAGAAGCATGACCGACGAGCGACGCTACGACCTCCTGATCCTGGGTGGCGGGATGAGCTACGTGGGCGCCATCCGCGCGGCCCAGCTGGGCCTGAAGGTGGGCCTGGTCGAGCGCGACGCGCTGGGCGGCACCTGCCTCAACCGCGGCTGCATCCCCTCCAAGGCGCTGCTCGAGACCGCCGACCTGCTGCACCGGGTGACGGAGCAGGGCCACGAGTTTGGTCTCGCCGGGGCCGATGGCGTCTCCCTCGACTACGGCCCGCTCGGCGAGCGACGCGACGCCGTGGTGGAGAAGCACGTCCGCGGCGTCGAGTTCCTGATGAAGAAGAACGGCATCGACGTCCTGCACGGCCAGGGCACTCTCACCGGCCCGACCAGCGTGCGCGTCTCCGGGGGCGAGTCTGGCGAGCTCCAGGCGAGCGCCACCGACCTCATCCTGGCGACCGGCTCGGCGCCGCGCTCCCTGCCGGGACTGGAGCCGGACGGCGAGCGGATCATCACCAGCGACGAGGCGCTCAAGCGCAACGATGTGCCGGCACGGGTGACGATCGTGGGGGCCGGCGCCATCGGCGTCGAGTGGGCGTCCATGTACCGCGACTTCGGCTCGGAGGTCACGCTCGTCGAGTTCCTGGACCGCGTGGTCCCCCTCGAGGACGCGGACGTCAGCAAGGAGCTGAACCGGGTCTTCCGCAAGCGCGGCATCGCGATCCACACCGCCTCGACGATCGACACCGAGAGCATCCAGCGCTCCGATGACGGCCTCACCTTCAGCGTCAAGGCCAACGAGGGCGACAGCCGGACCGATGTCGGGGCGGACATCATCCTGGTGGCGGTCGGGCGCCAACCGCTGACCGAGGAGATCGGCCTGGAGCAGATCGACGGCCTCCAGCTGGAGCGTGGCTACGTGAAGGTCGACGAGTACATGCGGACCGGCGTCCCGCACCTCTACGCGATCGGCGACATCGTGCCGGGCTTCGCCCTGGCGCACGTGGCGGCGCACGAGAGCGTGGTGGCGGTCGAGACGATCGCCGGGCACGACCCGGAGCCGGTCCGCTCGGAGCTCATGCCGCGGGTCACCTTCTGCCGGCCACAGATCGGCAGCGTGGGCCTGACCGAGGCAGAGGCGCGCGAGGCCGGCCACGAGGTGAAGACCGGCCAGTTCCCGTTCCGGGCGCTCGGCAAGGCGACGATCGTCGGAGAGATCGACGGCTTCGCAAAGCTCGTGGCCGATGCAGGCAGCGGGTTGCTGCTGGGCGCGCACATCATCGGCGCCCATGCCGGCGACCTGCTCCCGGAGCCGACCCTGGCGCTGCTGGTCGAGGGGACCGCGGCCGAGATCGCCATGAGCGTCCACGCCCACCCGACGCTCCCCGAAGTCCTGGCCGAGGCCGCGTTGGCGGTCGACGGCGACGCTATCCACGTCTAGGAGAAGGAGGCGGCAGTGGCAACCACCGACACCAGGGCCCGCCACCTCGAGCTGGGCCTGACCGACGACGACGTGATCGACATGTACCGCACCATGCTGCTGGCGCGGGCCGTCGACGAGCGGATGTGGCTCATGCAGCGTGCCGGGAAGATCGCCTTCATCATCTCGGGGCAGGGACACGAGGGCGCCCAGGTGGCGACCGCCTGGCCGCTGCGCAAGAACCAGGACTGGATGGCGCCGTACTACCGCAGCATCGCGTCGACGATCGCGTTCGGGATGAGCGCGGAGGACATCATCACCGCCCACCTGGCCAAGGGAGACGACGTCAGCTCTGGCGGACGCCAGATGCCGGGCCACTACGGGGCCGCCCCGTTCAACATCGTCAGCCTCTCGTCGCCGGTCGGGACGCAGGTCCTGCACGCGGTCGGGGTGGCCATGGGCGCCTGGGTGCGCGGCGACGACGTGGTGGCGCTCACGACCTATGGCGAGGGGACCAGCAACCAGGGCGAGATCCACGAGGCGATGAACTTTGCCGGCGTCCACAGGCTGCCGGTCATCTTCGTCTGCGAGAACAACGGCTACGCGATCAGCGTCCCGCTCGAGAAGCAGGTTGGCGGGATGAGCGTGGCGGCGCGGGCGCAGGGCTACGGATTCCCGGGCGTTCGGGTCGACGGCTCGGACCCGCTGGCCTGCTACGCGGCCGCCAAGGATGCCCACGAGCGGGCACGTCGCGGTGACGGGCCGACCCTGATCGAGGCGCGGGTAGTCCGCCTGACCAGCCACTCCTCGGACGACGACCAGCGCCGCTACCGCGACCCCGCCGAGGTCGAGGCGCTCAAGGAGCAGGATCCGCTGGCGCGCTTCGGCGCGCAGCTGCGGAGCGCCGGCATCCTCCACGACGAGCGCGAGGACGAGCTGCGAGCGCAGATCAAGGCAGAGGTCAACGACGCCAGCCGGCGTGCCGAGGCACGTCCCGAGCCGGATCCCGCGCAGGCCGGCCGCCACGTGTACGCGAACGGGGAGGCCTGAGCCGATGGCAACGCAGAACATCCTCGAGGCGATCCGGACCGCCATGGACGAGGAGATGGAGCGCGACGAGCTGGTCATGGTCCTTGGCGAGGACGTTGGCAAGAAGGGCGGCGTCTTCGGGACGACCGACGGCCTCTTCGCCAAGTACGGCGAAAAGCGCGTCCTCGACACGCCG
Source organism: uncultured Chloroflexia bacterium (assembly GCA_963777045.1). Taxonomy (GTDB): domain Bacteria; phylum Chloroflexota; class Limnocylindria; order QHBO01; family QHBO01; genus JAPSGM01. The sequence continues at coordinate 76,857 of CAVZPD010000022.1, read as the reverse complement.
CTGACCGAGGCCATGATCGCCGGAGCGGCCTGCGGCGCGGCGATGTACGGGCTGCGGCCCATCGCCGAGATGCAGTTCGCCGACTTCGTCTATCCCGCCTTCAACCAGATCGTGTCCGAGATCAGCCGCATGCGCTACCGATCCAACGGCACCTTCGGGCTGCCGATGGTGATCCGCATGCCGTACGGCGGCGGCGTGCATGGCGCCCTCTACCACTCGCAGTCCAATGAGGCCTACTTCACCTCGACGGTCGGGCTCAAGGTCGTGGCCCCCGGCACGCCGGCCGACGCCAAGGGACTGCTCAAGGCGGCGGTCCGCGACCCCGACCCGGTCATGTTCTTCGAGCACAAGAAGACCTACCGCCTGTTCAAGGCGGAGGTGCCCGATGGCGACCACGTGGTGCCCATCGGCTCCGCCGAGATTGCTCGATCCGGCAAGGACCTCTCGATCTTCTGCTACGGCTACATGCGCACCTGCGCGCTGGAGGCCGCCGAGACGCTGGCGCGCGAGGACGGCGTGGAGGCGGAGGTGGTCGACCTGCGCACGCTGCGGCCGCTCGACACCCAGACGGTGCTCGATTCGGTGCGGCGCACCGGCAAGGCGCTGGTGGTCCACGAGGCGAACCGCTTCGGCGGCTTCGGCGCCGAGGTGGCGGCAGAGATCGCCGAGAAGGGGTTCGAGAACCTGGACGGTCCGGTGACGCGGCTGGCCGGACCCGAAGTCCCGGGCGTCCCCTACCACCACGACCTCGAGGAGTGGTTCATGCTGAACCCCGCCAAGATCGTGGACGCGGCACGCGAGCTGGCGGCCTACTGACCGATGCTTGCCGGCCCCGTCGCTGTTCGCCAGACTAGGACGGCAACCGACGATACCCGCCCGGCAGTCGCTGCCGGTCAAGAACTGAGGAGCCTGTAGACACCGATGCCAACGACGATCAAGATGCCGCAGCTCGGCGAGTCGGTCACCGAGGGAACGATCGAGCGCTGGCTGGTCAAGGAAGGCGACAGCGTCGAGCAGTACGACCCGCTCTTCGAGGTCGTCACCGATAAGGTCAACGCCGAGGTGCCGTCGGAGATCGCCGGCACCATCACCAAGATCATGGTCCCCGACGGCGAGACCGTCGCCGTCGGCACTCCACTGGCCGAGATCGATGCAGAGGGTGGCGCGGCTCAGCCCGCCGAAAGCCAGGCAGAGGCACCGGCCGAGCAGGAAGCGCCCGCCGAGCAGGAAGCGCCCGCCGAGCAGGAAGCGCCCGCCGAGCAGGAAGCGCCCGCCGAGCAGGAAGGTGCGGATGCACCGGCCGAGGGGGTACCGGCACCCGAGCGTGCGCCGCAGGAAGCGCAGGAGCCGGCCAGCGAGCCTGTGGCGGCCGGCGCCGGTTCGGAGACGAGCGGACCTCCGACCGACGCGTCGATGCGAATGACGCCTGCCGTGCGCCGGCTGGTGCGGGAGCACGAGATCGACATCAGCCAGCTGAACGGCTCGGGGGCCGGTGGGCGCGTCACGCGGGACGACGTGCTGGCCTACATCGAGCGCGCGGAGCCCGGACAGCCCCAGCCGCCTGCTCCGCCGTCACCTTCGCCCGAGCAGCCGGCGCCCGCAGTGGCGCAGGCTGGGCCCACCGCTGCAGCTCCTGCACAGCGGCAGGAGGCGCCCGCACCGCAGCCGCAGGCTCAGGCGGCCGCCTCGTACACGCCGCCCTCCCCCACTCCGGCGCCGACCGGCGGGGACCAGGAGGTGCCGCTCTCGCAGATGCGCAAGGGCATCGCCGCCAAGATGACGCGGGTCAAGCAGACCGTCCCCCACGCCTACACCGTGGTGGAGGTGGACATGGGCAACGTCGTGCGCTGGCGGGAAGCGAACCAGGCGGCCTACAAGGCGCGCGAGGGCATCGGCCTGTCCTACGTCGCGGTGCTGGTCAAGGCCGTCACGGAGACACTGCGCCAGCACCCGACCGTGAACAGCCAGTTCGCCGAGGACAAGGTGATCCTCAAGCAGGCCATGAACATCGGCATCGCGGTGGCGGTCGACAACGGCCTGCTGGTCCCGGTCATCCACAACGCCGACCAGCTCTCGATCAGCGGCGTGAACCACAAGGTCCAGGACCTGGCCGCGCGGGCGCGCAGCAACAAGCTGAAGCTGGATGAGATCCAGGGCGGCACGTTCACGGTGAACAACACCGGCTGGTTCGGATCGGTCTCCTCGATGCCCATCGTCAACGCGCCGGAGGTGGCGATCCTCTCCATGGAGGCGATCGTCAAGCGGCCGATGGTGGTCACCGTCGAGGGGGAGGACGTGATCGCGATCCGTCCGATGATGAACATGACGTGCTCGTTCGACCATCGCGTGCTCGATGGCGCGCAGGTCGGCGCCTTCCTGGCCGATGTGCGGAAGCGCCTGGAGGAGTGGGACCCCGACACCTCCATCGGCTGAGCGGGTGAGATCCTGCGGTCAGGTGGCCGGCCGGCGCGACCGGTAGGCGCGCATCAGCTTCGCCGCGTCCTCCTCGGGCAGGTACTTCACGGCTTCCCGCATCGTGACGCCCGAGGCTCGCTGCGTCCGGGGAGCGATCCAGTCCCTCACCTCCGCCGGGCGCCGCCGCCCGGCCTCACGCAGCACCCAGCCGATGGCCTTGCGGATGAAGGGCTCCTTCTCTTCCAGCATCGCGTCGGCGTAGCGCGCGAATCGGCCCAGTGGAGCACCGTCGCGCAGGGGGCGCAGCTGCGACAGGAGCGCCGAGCGCCGAACCCAGAAGTCGTCATCGGCTGCCCATCGGTCCAACACGCGGCCCGCATCGGGTGAGCCTGCGCAGATTGGGCCGACCACGTTGGCCGCCAGCGCGTCGACGTAGGCCCAGGTGCGCGAGTCCCGGATCAGGCGCTCCAGCAGGTCCAGGTCCGCCACGCTGAGGAGCTGCCGATGCCGTTCCAGCAGCGTGACGGCCGCCATCCGGCGCTCGTGGACCGGCACCTGCCAGAGAGCCGTCACCAGTGCCACGAGGCGGTCATGGTCGGATACGGGCCATTCGATAGTGAAGGCCCGCACGGTCCGCTCGATCTGCGGCAGCGTGGCACCGTGGAATGCCAGGCTGCTCTTGAGGTAGCGCTTCTCCTGTCGGGCGCGCTCTGGCGAGCCCTGCGCCCGCAGCTCGGCCTCGAGGGCATCGGCCGCCGCGGCCGGGTCGATCGCCGGGTCCATGACGAGGAGTCTAGCCGCCCGCCCGGCTCGTCCGCCTCGGGCGTCGGGCGGCATCCTTCGGTAGACTCAACTCATGGCAAGCGAACCTGCGCGCGACTTCAGCAGCCTGGGTGAGCTGAACGTCGTGGGAGAAGCGGGCACCGGTCACGCGTCGCCGTCGGAGCTGATGTACCCCGGCGGGCCGAGCGTGGACGGCGGCTTGCTGGCGCCCGGCGATCCGATGCCCGAGAACGCCGGCCCCGGTGGGCGACGGCCGGACTGGCTGAAGGTCCGCATCGGCGCCGGCGAGACCTACGCATCGGTCAGCCGGCTCATGCGCGCCGAGGCGCTCAACACCGTCTGCGAGGAGGCCCGCTGCCCGAACCAGGGCGAGTGCTGGGCACTGGGCACGGCCACCTTCATGGTGCTCGGCTCGGTCTGCACCCGGAACTGCGGCTTCTGCGCCATCGACACCGGCCGTCCTCCACAGACCGATACCGACGAGCCCCGCCGGGTCGGCGAGGCGGCGCGTGCCATGAGCCTGAAGCACGCCGTCGTCACCATGGTCGCCCGCGACGACCTGCCCGATGGCGGGGCCGGCATCGTGGCGGAGACCATCCGCGAGATTCGGCGTCACTCACCGGCGACCAGCATCGAGGTCCTCATCTCGGACCTGAATGGCCGCGCCGAGGACATCCGCACGGTGGTGGAGGCGCGCCCCGAGATCCTGAACCACAACGTCGAGACCGTGCCGCGCCTGCAGCGCCCGGTGCGGCGCCGCGCCCGCTGGGATCGCTCCGTCTCCGTCCTCACCACCGGCCGCGAGGCGGCGCGCGAGATCGGCTACGCCAGCCTGGTGACGAAGACCGGGCTGATGGTCGGGCTCGGAGAGACCTGGGACGAGCTGGTCGAAGCGCTGAGGCTCCTCCGCGACGCCGAGATCGACGTCATCACCATCGGCCAGTACCTGCGCCCCTCCCGCCAGCACCTGCCCCTGCGCAAGTACTACACCCCCGCCGAGTTCACGCAGCTGCGCCGCATCGGCCTGGAGATGGGATTCAGGCACGTGCAGTCGGGACCGCTGGTGCGCTCGTCGTACCACGCCGCGGAGCAGGTTCCGGGACAGGCGGCCGCGGCCGTCTGAGTTCCTGGACCGCCACGCGATGACCACCAGTCAGCCGATGCGCGATATCAGCGCCCCGCCTCGCGAAGCACCGGGACCGTCCCGCATGCGCCGGCCGCGCCGCGACCTGCCGTACCGGCCGGCCAGCGATGCGCATCCCCTGCTGGCCGCGCACGGTGGCCGGCTCGCGGTCGATCGGCTCGGCACCGTGCCGTACCAGCCGACGTGGGAGCTGCAGGACGAGCTGGCGCAGCAGCGCCGCGAGCGGCGCGCCGGCGATCGGCTCCTGCTGCTGGAGCACTTCCCCGTCTACACCATCGGCCGTGGAGGTGACGAGTCGAACCTGCTCGCGTCCGGCGACCGGCTGCGGGAGATCGGCGCCGAGTTCGTCCGCATCGACCGCGGTGGTGACATCACCTTCCACGGTCCGGGCCAGCTGGTCGCCTACCCCATCGTCGAGCTGCACGACCCGCTCGACCTGCGCCGCTACGTTCGAGCGCTCGAGGCGGCGATCATCGACACGGCCGCGGCCTTCGGCGTCGAGGCCGGACAGGTACCCGGCCTGACCGGGGTATGGGTCGGACGCCGGCGCAAGCTTGCCGCCATCGGCGTCCGGGTCAAGCGCGGCGTCACGACGCACGGCCTGGCGCTCAACGTGAACACGGAGCTGCGCTGGTTCGACGAGATGATTCCGTGCGGCATCCGCGACAAGGAGGTCACCTCGCTCGCTCGCGAAACGGGCGGCCCCGTCCGCATGGAGTCGGTCGAGGATACGCTCGCCGCCTCCCTTGCCCGGCACTTCGGGCTGCACCTGGGCGCCGGCGGCGCGACCGTCGCCGGGTCCAGCCGGGGCGAGCGAGCAGTGACGGACGACGACGACGCAACCGTGGAGCGCGCGGCCGGCTCGCTCGACCACGCGGCACGCATCGAGATGGGCACCTTCGGCCCGTGGCAGACGAACGGCTACCTGGTCTGGGACGGCCGCTCGCCGCAGGCGTTGGTCCTCGATCCCGGCATGGGCGCGGCCGGTCCGCTCATCGAGCGCGTCTCGGCGAACGGCCTGGAGCTGCACGTCATCGGCAACTCGCACGGCCACGTCGACCACGTCTTCGACGACGCCCCGCTGCAGCGTGCCAGCGGAGCGCCGGTCGCGATCCATCCCGACGACGCGTACCGGCTGGGCCAGCCGAACAGCTACGGGTTCGAGGTCGAGCCGGTGACCGCCGAGCGGGAGCTGCGCGACGGCGAGCAGCTGCGCATCGGCGATCTCGTCTTCGACGTCCTGCACACGCCCGGCCATACCGAGGGTTCCGTCTGCCTCTACGAGGAGCGCCGTGCCCTGCTGCTCGCGGGGGACGTGCTGTTTGCCGGCACCTACGGCCGCACCGACCTGCCCGGCGGCTCCGACGAAGCCATGGTCGCCAGCCTCGGACGGCTGGCGCGCGACATTCCGAGCGGCGTCCGGGTCCTGCCGGGCCACGGACCGGAGACGAGCATCGGACGCGAGCTGCCGTGGATGGAGCGCATCGCACGGGCCGGCAGGCTGCTCACTCCGGGCTGAGCCGCTCGCCCCACGCTCGACCTGAAGCGTTCGGGCTGGCGCGATAGATCGAGCATTCTTGGCCTGAAATGGATCTCAGGTCGGCGTCCGGCAGGTCTATCGGTGCAGCTTGTGCACGAGCCTGACCTCCGGGTGCCGTCCACGCTCACCTTGCGCCGATAGATCGGCGATTCGACGACCGCAAAGCGCCACCGGGCGCAGAACGGCCGATCTATCGACGGACCCCCACCGACCATTGGCGCCCCACTTCCGATGCACGAACGACCAACCGGGACGGGCGGGCTACGATGGAGGCAGCAACGACGAGGAGGAATCGGAATGTCGAAGCTTCGGATCACCCGGCTCGGTCACGGCGGCGTCCTGTATCGGTCCCCGGGCGACAAGTGGATCTGGGTGGACCGATGGACGACCGCACCAACCTACCCTGATGCGTATCGGGATCCGGAGCGGGTGGACGTCATCGCGCCAACCCACGGCCACTTCGACCACATCGGTGACGACGGCGTCGACGTCATGGAGCTCGCGGAGCAGGGCGGCCAGCTGATCGGCTCGCACGAGATGAGCATCTTCTTCATCGGCAAGGGCATCGAGGGCGCGGTCGGCATGAACACCGGCGGCACGTTCGAGGCGGCCGGCATTCGCTTCAGCATGGTCCCGGCGGTCCATTCGGGCGGCGCCACCCTGAGCGACGTGGACCCCGCGGTGACCCGCGACCTCGGCTGCTGGGGCTGGGTCGTGGAATTCGAGGACGGCACCCGCGTCTACCACTCCGGCGACACCGACGTCTTTGGCGACATGGCGCTCATCAGGGACCGATACGCACCAACCATCGGCGTGCTTCCAATCGGCGGCCACTACACGATGGGGCCCGATGGCGCGGCGCGGGCGGTCGCCCTCAGCGGAGTCGGCACCGTCATCCCGGTCCACTACGGGACCTTCCCGATCCTGGCCGGCACGCCGGAGCAGCTCGGCGCGAAGACCAGTGCCAAGGTGGTGACGCTCGAGCCTGGCGAGACCTGGGAGGCATGACGCGGCGGAAGATCGCCGTCGCTCTCGAATCTGGCGAGAAGCGGGTCTTCGCCGTCGCACTCGACTGGCCGGGCTGGGGCCGGTCGGGACGCAGCGAGGAAGAGGCGCTGGAGGCGCTCGCCGCCTACGCGGATCGCTACGGTCGCGCGGTCAACGAGGCGAAGCTGGCGGACGCCGATTTCCACGTCGCGGAGCGACTATCCGGTGGACCCACGACCGACTTCGGAGCGCCGGGCGCCGCGGCTGACGCGGACGCACGAACACTCGACCACGCCGAGCTCGACCGCCAGGTCGGCCTGCTGCGTGGCGCCTGGCGTGCCTTCGACGAGATGGCAGCTTCCGCGGCTGGAAAGGTCCTGGCCACCGGGCCGCGCGGCGGCGGACGGGATGTCGGCAAGATGACCGCCCACGTCCTGGAGGCCGAGGAGGCCTACCTCTCGAAGCTCGGCAGCCGACGTCCGCGCCCGCTCCCGGATCACGCCGCCGAGCGGCTGGAACGCGTGCGCGAGACGGCCATCATCGCGCTCCGGGCTCGCGCCGCAGGCCAGGATCCCGAGGTGCCGAGCCGAGTCCGCGAGCGCTGGCAGCCGCGCTACTGGGTCCGACGCTCGGCATGGCACGCGCTCGACCACGCCTGGGAGATCGAGGATCGCCTGGAGTGACGCCGGTCAGCGCCAGATGGGCGCGTAGGGATGCTCTCCCACGATGGGGTCCCCCTCGGCGAAGCGCTCGAAGCGGTACGGCCGCAGGTCGGCGACCTTCGCCTCCCCGGCGAGGATCAGCTCGGCGAGGGCGGCGCCAACGCCAGGGGCGATCTTGAAGCCGGTCCCCGAGAAGCCGCAATCGAGGTAGAAGCCATCGGGTCCGGCCGGACCGATGATCGGGTGCTGGTCGGGCGTGATGCCGTCCTGCCCGGAATGCGCACTGTGCAGCCCCGCGTCCTCCATGGCCGGCAGGCGTCGGCTGAGCCGCTCCGCCGCCTTCTCGAGGAAGCCGGGTGCCGCCGCGTCGACGGGGGCGTCGGGCGAGCCGCCCTGCGGGTTGCCATCCTCAAGCGCGACGAGCGTCAGCGAGTCTCCCTCCGGGCGCGCGTACATCGAGTTCGCGAAGTCGATGATGACCGGGTGCCGCGGCATCCCCTCCGGCCGCCGGACGTACGCAACGTCGTGGCGCCAGACCTGGAGCGGGACCTCCACCCCGACCGATGCTGCCAGCGGCCCGGCCCAGGCGCCCGCGGCGTTGACGACGATCGGCGCTTCGAAGCGGCCGCGGCTCGTCTCCACGCCCACCACCCGGTCGCCCTCCTGCACGATCTCGGAGACCAGGCAGCGGGTGAAGAGCCGGGCGCCGCGCGCAACGGCCGCCGTGATCATGCTGGTGGTGGTCATGGTCGGGTCGGCGTAGCCGGAGGTCGGCTCCCAGGCCGCCACCTCGACGTCGTCGACCACGATCCCCGGCACCCGTTCGCGTACCTCGTCGGGCCCGATGAGCTGCGTATCGATGCCGAGGCGCTGCTGCATCGCGACGTTGGCGCGCAGCTCCTCGACCTCGTCCGGTGGAACCAGCTGCACGAAGCCGGTCTGGACGAAACCCGCATCGCCCGCGACCCGCTCGCTCCAGTTGGCGAAATAGGCGTGAGAGACCCACGCCAGGCGGGCATCGGCCTCGACGTCATAGTGCATGCGGACCAGCCCGCTCGAACGACCGGTGGCACCGCCGGCCGCCGTGCTGCGCTCGAGGACGACGACCTTGCAGCCGGCCGACGCCAGGTGGAATGCCAGGGATGCCCCGTGGATGCCGGCTCCAATGACGATCGCGTCTGCTGTCTCAACCATGGGCTGCATCCTCCATAGCGGCTCGCGGGCGACCACAGGGCCGCCTGTCCTGCATTGGGCAGTGCGTTCGGCACGCCGTGGGGTTTAGTCCGCGAGGTAGCTGATGTCGAATGGTCGCGGCGCGAACCCGAACGATGTCTCGAAGGCCTGGAGATCAGTGTAGTTCGGCCTGCCAAGGCTCTTGATCTGGTCGTGGCTGACGGGGAAGATCGGCAGCACGCGATCCGTGACCGCCGTCAGCGCACTGATGAGCGGCAGCGGCATGTTCAGCTTCAGGCGTCGCTTGCCGGTCGCCTCCATCACGCGATCCACGATCTCGCGGTAGGTGAGGTAGTCCGGCCCGCCAAGCTCGTAGACGGTGTGGCCGCGATCGGGGTCCACGAGGCAGCGTTCGATGGCCGCGGCGAGGTCATCGACCGAGAGGGGCTGGAACCTGGCGCTGCCGTCGCCCGGTATCGCCACGATGCCCGGCGACCACCAGGTGAGCGTCGTCTCGATCAGGCTGAAGAAGCCGTCCCCCTCGCCGAAGAGCAGCGATGGACGCAGGATGACCCAGTCGAGGCCGGAGGCACGAACCAGCTCCTCGCCGCGCCATTTGCTGGCGAGGTAGCCCAGCTGCGGATCGTCGGTCACGCCGAGGGCGGAGAGGTGCACGAAGCGTCCAACGCCGGCGGTCGTCGCCGCCCGCACCGCGTTCGCCACGCCCCCGACGTTGATTGCCTCGAACGTCCTGCCGCGGGTCTCGCGCGGGATCGCCACCAGGTGGACCGCTCCATCGGCCCCTGCCAGCGCTCGCTCGAGCCCTTCGCCGGATTCGACGTCCGCCACGTGTGCGGTGACGAGCTCCCCCCACTCCGGGCGGCGAGCGCCGTCGCGCGACACTGCTCGAACGGCGTGCCCGGCCTCTTGGAGGTGGGCCACCAGGTGCCGGCCCACGAAGCCTGTTGCTCCGATCACCGCAACGTCCATGCGCTCATCCTCCTCCTATAAACGTGCTACTGTCAAGGTGCACGTTGTACGTGGGATGGACCGATGCAGATCACTCGCTAGAATCGGCGGATGCCCCCATCGGACGAGGTCCTGGTCCACGCGCGCCAGCTGACGAAGCGCTTCGGTGACTTCACGGCCGTCGACGCGGTCGACTTCGACGTGCGCACCGGCGAGGCATTCGGTTTCCTCGGACCGAACGGGGCCGGCAAGACGAGCACCATGCGCATGATCGCCTGCTCGTCCCCCGTCACCAGCGGCGACCTTAGCGTGATCGGCATGGATCCGCGCCACCAGGCCCCGCAGATCAAGTCACGCCTCGGCGTGGTGCCGCAGATCGACAACCTGGACGCGGAGCTCACCGTTCGCGAGAACCTGGAGATGTACGCGCGCTACTTCGAGATCCCGCGCGAGCTCGCCCGCCAGCGCACCAGCGAGCTGCTCGACTTCGTCCAGCTCTCCGAGCGCGCGAACGACCAGGTCGACCCGCTGTCGGGCGGCATGAAGCGTCGCCTCACCATCGCGCGATCGCTCGTCAACGACCCGGAGATGGTGATCCTTGGACGAGCCGACCACGGGCCTCGACCCGCAGGCGCGGCACCTCGTCTGGGAGCGGCTGTATCGGCTCAAGCAGCGTGGACGGACGCTGATCATCACGACCCACTACATGGACGAGGCCGAGCAGCTCTGCGACCGGCTGGTGGTGATGGACAAGGCGAAGATCGTGGCCGAGGGTTCGCCGCGGGAGCTCATCGGCCGCTACTCCACCAGGGAGGTGTTGGAGATCCGCGTCGCCGAGGTGGCGCGTGCCAGCCTGGACGGGCGCCTCGAAGGCATCGCCGAGCGGGTGGAGGAGCTGCCCGACCGCACCCTCCTCTACGTGACGGATGGCGAGGCGGCGCTCGACGCGGTCCACAAGCGCGAGATCCCGCTCGACTCGGCGCTGGTGCGGCGCTCGAGCCTCGAGGACGTCTTCCTGCGCCTCACCGGCCGGACGCTGGTCGAATGACGCTGGCCATCCAGGCGATCGCGCCCGCCGCGCGCGTCCTGCAACGCAACCTGTGGGTCTACCGCCGCAGCTGGCGGGGTTCCATCCTCGGCTCGTTCCTGACGCCGATGCTCTACCTGACCGCGATGGGGATCGGGCTGGGCGGCCTCATCTCTCAGCGGGATACGACGGCCTTCGGCGGCTACGACTACGTCCACTTCCTGGGCCCGGGGATCCTGGCGGCCACCTCGATGCAGTCGGCGACGTTCGAGGCCAGCTTCCCGGTGATGGGTAAGATCGCCTGGCGACGCAACTACGAGGCCATGCTGGCCACGCCGCTGCAGGTCGGGCACGTCCTGGCCGGCGAGCTCCTCTGGATCGGCTTCCGCGTCCTCACCATCTCGGTCGTCTTCCTGCTGGTGCTGACCATCTTCGGCATCCCCCGCTCGCCCATGGCACTGCTGGCCATCCCGTCAGCCGTCCTGACCGGCCTCGCCTTCAGCTCGGCCGTGGTGGCGTTCAGCGCCACCCAGAGGAACTCCGAGGGATTCAGCTGGCTGTTCCGCTTCGTCATCAACCCGCTCTTCATCTTCAGCGGGACCTTCTTCCCGCTCTCGGCCCTGCCGGAGCAGGTGCAGTGGGCCGCCGCCGCGACGCCGCTCTACCACGGCGTGGCGCTGATCCGCGGCACGATCCTGGACGATCCCGCGTTCCTGGGTCCCTGGCCGCTCCACGTCGCGCTACCTGCTCGCCTTCCTGGGAGTGGGCGCCTACCTGGCCAACCGGCTGCTCCAGCGCCGGCTGCTGAGCTAGACCGATGGCCGTCATCACGCGTCGCCTCCCCTCTCCCGCGCCGATCCCCGCCGCCGTCGCATCGCTCAGGCGCGCGCGGCTGCTGGTGCAGCGCAACGCGATGGTCTACCGCCACAGCTGGGTCGTCATCGTCTCCGGCTTCTTCGAGCCGCTCTTCTACCTGCTGGGGATCGGCTTCGGCTTGGGCACGATCATCGAGACGGTCGAGATCCGACCCGGCTTCGAGATCCCCTTCGCCGCGTTCGTGGCGCCGGGGCTGCTGGCCATGTCGACCATGAACGGCGCCATCGCCGAGACGATCTTCAACGTCTTCTTCAAGCTGAACTACGAGCGCACCTACGAGGGGATCCTGGCCACGCCGCTGGGCATTCGCGAGATCGCCATCGGAGAGCTGATCTGGTCGCTCTTCCGCGGCACGCTCTACGCCGGCGCCTTCGTCGGCGTCATGCTCGCCATGGGCCTCGTCTACTCGTGGTGGGTGATCCTGGTGGTACCGGGCGCCATCCTGCTCGGCGCCGCCTTCAGCGCCGCGGGCCTGGCGACCACCTCGTTCCTGCGAACGGTCCAGGACTTCGACCTGCCGATGGGGCTGGTGGTCATGCCGATGTTCCTGTTCAGCGGCGTCTTCTTCCCGCTCAGCGTCTATCCCGAGTGGGCGCGATGGATCGTGGAGGCGCTGCCGCTGTACCGCGGCGTGCACCTGTTCCGCGGGCTCTCGACCGGCCTCGTCGATGCCACCATGCTCTTCGACGTCGCCTACCTGCTCGTCTTCATGACGATCGGGCTGTCCATCGCCATGCGGCAGATGGAGAAGCGCCTGGTCAAGTAGGCGGGGCTACTCGCGGGCGGTGAGCACCGGCAGTGCCGCGCGAATGTAATCCCAGCCGGACGCCACCGACAGCGCAGTGGCCAGCACCATGGTCCAGTAGCCGGCGGTCAGGAAGACGGGCTCCTGGTCGAGCGACGCCAGCGGGCCGGCCGTCTGGGTATCGAAGGCGAGCATCAGCATCCCCATCCCGAGCAGGGTCGCGAAGGTCTTGCCCTTGCCCAGCGAGCGAGCGGGCATGACGACCGCGGCGCTCGCCGCCACCAGCCGCACGCCCTGCACCACCAGCTCGCGGATCAGCAGCAGGGCGACCATCCAGGTCGGCAGCAGTCCGACGTCGACCATGGCCACCAGCGCGCCAGCCACCAGCACCTTGTCGGCGGTGAGGTCCATGAACACGCCGAGCGGCGTCACCTCGTTGCGCGCACGCGCGATCTTGCCGTCGACGAAGTCGGTGGTGGCCGCGAGCGCGAAGGTGACGAAGGCGAGCAGGCCGGACCCGGGGAAGCCCGCCAGCAGCAGGCCCGCCACGACCGGCGTGGCGGCGATCCGGCTGAGTCCCAGCAGGTTCGGCAGCGAGGTGAGGCGCGCCGCCGGCTGCGATGTCCTGCGCTCAGTGCTGCGCATGCGTCTCCATCACCACCTTCTCGCCAATGCGTCGCTCGGTGCCGGCCCGCAACCGGACGATGTTGTCGCGGTGCGATGCGATGACCAGCAGGCCGGCCATGCCAGCGTAGCCGACCGCGGGCCATCCGTTCAGGCCGAGCGCGGCGAAGGCGGCCGCCGCGATCGGGGCCGCCAGGCTGCCCGCGATCGAGGCGGCGGACACGTACCGCGTGCGCCAGATGACGAGCAGCATCAGCGGGACGACCACGGCCACGCTCAGCGGCGTCAGTACCAACAGCCCCCCACCGGTCGTCGCCACGCCGCGACCGCCACGGAAGCCGAGGAAGATCGACCAGTTGTGTCCGGCCACGGCGGCCAGTCCGCTGGCTGCGGCCATCCACTCCACCGCCGCGAAGCCATCCGCCTGGTAGAGGAGATGGGCCAGGCCGATGGCGGCCGCCCCCTTGCCCAGGTCGAGCAGGAGCACGCCGCCGGCCCACGCGGGGCCAAGCGTGCGGAGCGCGTTCGTCGCCCCGGTGCGCCCCGAGCCGTGCCGCCGCAGGTCGACGCCACCGGCGAGCCGGCCGGCGATGTTGCCGAATGGGACGGCGCCGAGCAGGTAGGCCCCGAGGACGACGCCGGCCGCGCCCAGCGGGCCCGTCACTGGCTCAGCGGCTGGCCGCGGCGCGCGCCTGGAGCGACCTCAGCAGCCAGGCCAGCACGAGCCAGGCAGCGGCAACCGCCGCACCCACGTAGAGGGCGAAGGGCATGCCGCTCGGCCAGGCGATCGAGAACGAGATCAGCCCGGCCAGCGCGGCGCCGGCGAACATCAGGAGCGGGAATCGGCCGCCCCAGAAGGCGAACTCCGTGCTCCGCGGTGCCGCGACGGTCCGCCTGCGCTGCTTCTGCGCCTTGAGCCGCTGCTGGGCACCGGCCGGCAGCGCGTAGGGATCCTGGTTCTTCGTCATGCGCTTGTACGCGCGTCGCTCGGCTCGTGACATCGGTTCGAGTGTAGCGGCCCTCAGTCGTCCTCGCGCACGCGCGGGCGGCGCGAGCCGGAGGAGCCCATGGCGCTGTGGACGTCCTCGACCTTGAGCTGGACGGGATCGGCGCCGAAGAAGGCGGTCAGCAGCCAGTCGATGCCGACGCGGACCTTGCGGTTGAATCCCGGCGTCCGACTCCAGTAGTAGCCGCGCCACATGAACCAGGCCAGCATGCCGCGCACCTTGAAGCCGAAGATGACGCCGACGCCGGTGTGGTGCCCGATGGAGGCGAGCTGACCCAGCGGCTCGTAGCGGAAGGCGCGCTGCTTCCGACCGTCGATGCGGGCCAGGATGTTGTCGGCCAGCGTCTTCGCTTCCCGGACCGCGTTCTGGGCGGTCGGCGCGTACGGTTCGTCGTTGGATGCCGGATTCGGGATGACGGCGCAGTCGCCAATCGCCCACACGTCGTCACGGCTTGTCTGCATGGTCGCCTGCGTCAGCACCCGGCCGGCCTTGTCCACCTCCACCCCGCAGTCACGGACCACGGGCGCCGGGCGCACGCCGCCGGTCCAGACCACCGTGCGCGTGGGGATCCTCTCGGTGCCCTCGCCGTGCTGGACGACGACCTCGCGCTCCCGCACCTCCTTGATCCCCGTCTGCAGCAGGACCCGGTACCCGCGTCCCTCGAGCTGCCGCTGCGCGTACTTCCCCATCTCCGGCGACTGCTCGCCGAGCAGCCGATCCCCCAGCTCGACGAGGTAGGTGCGCACCTGCCGCTGCCCGATCTTGCGGTAGTAGCGGCGTCGAACGCGGCGCACGAAGTCCTCGAGCTCGCCCGCCGTCTCGACGCCGCTGAATCCGCCCCCGCCGACGACGAAGGTGAGCTGGGCGGCGCGTTCCTGCGGATCCTCCTCGAGCTCGGCGCGCTCGAACATCTCGATGATCCGGTTGCGCAGGCTGAAGGCATCGGCCAGCGTCTTCATGCCCATGGCGTACTCGTCGATGCCGGGAATGCCGAACGTGTGCGTCACCCCACCCAGGGCGAGAACCAGCCAGTCATAGCTGAGCCGATGCAGGTCGCCGTCCCCGCCCAGGACCGTCACCACCCGCCGCTCGACGTCGATCTCTTCCACGTCGGCGGTGATGCACCAGGTGCTCGGTCGCTTGACCATGCCGCGCAGCGGGGCGACGACGTGGCGCGGCTCCAGGACGCCGGAGCAGACCTCGGGCAGGAGCGGCGTGAAGAGCATGAAGTTGTCCTGGTTGACGAGCCAGACCTCCACGTCCTCGCGCTCGCCGAGCCGCGACTCGAGCGCCTTGACCGTCTCGACGCCGGCGAAGCCCCCGCCGAGCACCAGGATTCTCTGCGGCCTGGGACCGGATGAAGTCGTCACGCCGGCAATGGTGACAGGCTCGTCGAGCGCTGCAAGCGTCCGGCGCGATGACCGACGCCCGATTTCGTGCCACCGCATCGGTCTGTACCATAGGTGGCTCATGGACCGACCGATGCACGAGATCTTCGACCAGTTCAAGCAGCAGCTCCCCGACATCGACCCGGTCGAGACGCAGGAGTGGATCGACTCGCTGGACGCGGTCGTCGACCAGGTGGGCGCCGACCGCGCGCGATTCCTCCTCTTCAAGCTGCTCAAGCGCGCGCGACAGCGCCAGGTGGGCCTGCCCTCGCTGGTCCAGACCCGCTACATCAACACGATCTCGCCGGAACAGGAGCCGTACTTCCCCGGCGACGAGGCGATGGAGCACCGCATCCGGCGCATGATCCGCTGGAACGCGCTGGCCATGGTGCTGCGCGCGAACTCGCGCTTCGAGGGCATCGGCGGCCACCTGTCCACCTATGCCAGCGCGGCCAGCCTGTACGAGGTCGGCTTCAACCACTTCTTCCGCGGGCCCGATGGCGAGGGCAGCGGCGACCAGGTCTTCTTCCAGGGCCACGCGGCGCCCGGCATCTACGCCCGCGCCTTCCTGGAGGGCCGGCTGAGCGAGGACAACCTCGACCACTTCCGACGCGAGGCGCTCACCCCGCAGGGGCTCTCGTCGTACCCGCATCCGCGGCTGATGCCCGACTTCTGGCAGTTCCCGACGGTGAGCATGGGCATCGGCCCCATGAACGCCATCTACCAGGCGCGCTTCAACCGCTACCTGGGAGCGCGCGGCATCGCCGACACGAGCCGCAGCCGCGTATGGGCCTTCCTGGGCGACGGCGAGATGGACGAGCCGGAATCGATCGGCGCCCTCTCGCTGGCGGCGCGCGAGGGGCTCGACAACCTGGTCTTCGTCGTCAACTGCAACCTGCAGCGGCTCGATGGTCCGGTGCGCGGCAACGGCAAGATCATCCAGGAGCTGGAGGCGCTCTTCCGTGGCGCCGGCTGGCACGTCATCAAGGTGATCTGGGCTCGCGAGTGGGACGACCTGCTGGCACGCGACAAGGACGGCGTCCTGCTCAACAAGATGAACGAGACGCTCGACGGCGACTACCAGCGCCTGTCGGTCGCCGACGGCGCCTACATCCGCGAGCACTTCTTCGGGCCCGATCCCCGGCTCGGCGCGCTCGTCGACCACCTCTCCGACGAGGAGCTCGCCAGGCTGCGGCGCGGCGGTCACGACTACCGCAAGGTGTACGCGGCCTACGCGGCGGCGGTCGAGCACTCGGGGGCACCGGTGGTGATCCTGGCCAAGACCGTCAAGGGCTGGACGCTCGGCCCGGGGATCGAGGCGCGCAACGTCACGCACCAGGCCAAGAAGCTCACCCAGGACGAGCTGAAGGTCTTCCGCGACCGCCTCGAGCTGCCGATCCCCGACGAGCAGCTCAAGGAGGCTCCCTACTACCATCCCGGAGCCGACTCGCCGGAGATCGAGTACATGCTCGAGCGACGGCGGCGGCTGGACGGCTTCCTGCCGCAGCGCTCGGTGCATCCCATGCCGCTGCCGAACGCCGCCGACGGCGCCTACGAGGAGCTCTTCGCCGGATCGGAGCGCGCCGCCTCCACGACCATGGCCTTCAGCCGCCTGGTCCGGAACCTGACGCGCGACAAGCAGATCGGCGCGCGGATCGTGCCGATCATCCCGGACGAGGCGCGCACCTTCGGCATGGACCCGCTCTTCAGGGAGATCGGCATCTACAACCCCCTCGGCCAGCGGTACACGCCGGTCGACAAGGAGCTGCTGCTCTCGTACCTCGAGAAGGAGGACGGGCAGATCCTGGAGGAGGGCATCACCGAGGCCGGCGCCATGGCCGACTTCACCGCCGCCGGGACCGCCTACGCCACGCACGGCCAGCCGATGATCCCGTTCTACATCTTCTACTCGATGTTCGGTTTCCAGCGCACCGGCGACTTCGCCTGGGCCTTCGGCGACATCCGTGGCCGCGGCTTCATGATGGGCGCCACCGCCGGTCGCACGACGCTCACCGGCGAGGGGCTGCAGCACGACGACGGCCACTCGCACCTGCTCGCCACGACGCTGCCGAACATCCGCGCCTACGACCCGGCCTTCGCCTACGAGCTGGCGGTCGTGGTGCGCGACGGGATCGGGCGCATGTACGGCGAGGAGGCCGAGGACGTCTTCTACTACATCACCCTCTACAACGAGAACTGGGCGATGCCCGCGCGTCCCGAGGGCGTGGATTCCGGGATCCTGCGCGGCCTGTACCGCTACCGACCGGCCGAGCGCGGCTCGCGGCGCGTCCAGCTGCTGGCGTCCGGCCCGATCCTGCACCAGGCGCTGCGCGCGCAGGAGCTGCTCGCGGAGCGTTACGACGTGGCCGCCGACGTGTGGAGCGCGCCCTCCTTCCAGCAGCTGCGCACGGACGCGCTGGAGGTCGAGCGCTGGAACCGGCTGCATCCCGGAAGCGAGCTGCGTGTTCCGTACCTCGTCGAGCAGCTGGCCGGCACCGATGGACCGATCATCGCGGCCACCGACTACATGAAGGCCGTGCCGCACATGATCGCGCCGTGGCTGACCGACCGGCAGTACACCGTCCTGGGCACCGATGGGTTCGGCCGCAGCGACACGCGCGAGGCGCTTCGCGCACACTTCGAGGTGAGCCCGGAGCAGATTGCCTACGCGTCGCTCCACGGCCTGTGCCTCACCGACCGGGGCAGCCGCGACGAGTTGGTCCGGGCGCTGGGTGAGCTGGGGATCGATCCGGATCGGCCCGATCCGGTCCACTCCTGAACCAGGCTTCGCCTACTCGCCGCTGAGACGCGGAACTCGCCGCAGCCGCGTCCCGCAGTCGCCGCAGAAAAGGTAGGAGGCGTCCGCCAGCGCGCCGCAGGTGGGGCAGTACGTGGGACCCAGCATGCCAAGCGCGGCCCTGAAGGCCGCGACCAGGGCTCGGAGCGTCCGCTCCACCACGGCGGGCAGGCCCCGACGCCGAAGCCAGCCGGGCCGAGCGCCGTCGCCCTCTTCCGGCCCCGGTTCCACGCCCGGCGGGGCCACGGCGCTGCGCTGCGCAAAGCGGACCCCCGGCGTCCAGCCCGACAGGAAACGACTGCGCGCGCGGTCGTATGCGGCGCGCTCGGCGGGATCGGTGAGCATCTCCCGCACGGCATTCACCACCCCCATCTCCTCGTTGGCGCGTGGCGAGCGGTTGTGGTCGGGGTGGAACCTCCGGGCCAGCCGCCGGCAGGCGACCGAAACCTCCTCGCTGGAGGCCGAATCATCCAGCTGGAGGAGGCGGTAGACGTCGCGCTCCGGGTGGTACGGCAGCAGGCTGGGATGCATGGGACGCGGGGATGGTAGCCGACATTGGGAAGCGCCGCATCCGGCCTCGTCTACAAGTCCGGCCTCCCATTTTGCGAAGCGGACTTGCTAATTCCGCAAAGGGGGTTGACAGATGCAGTCATCAGTCGTATTCTGCTGTCATACCTCACGAAAACGCAAGCGCACATCTTCAAAGTGAAGGAGTAAATGGCAATGTTGGACTATCGAATGCACTACGCGGTGATGGCAACGCAGGATCGCCTTCGTGCCCATCGCCAGCACGAGATCACGCGCGACCGCGGCGTGCGGCGCATTTTCCGCCTGGTGGGCGGCCGGAGCGCCGGCCGTAGCGACGCGGGGCGCTGAGATGGCGCGCGACGTCATCTCCACCTGCCCCGTCTGCGAAGGCGAGCTGCTGATCACGCGACTGCACTGTCGCAGCTGCGGCACCGCACTCGAGGGCGAATTCGGGGTCGGCCGATTCGGGCGCCTCTCGCGCGAGCAGCTGGCCCTGCTGGAAAGCTTCCTCAGGGCGCGCGGCAACCTCAAGGAGATGGAGCGGGAGCTCGGTATCTCCTACCCCACGGTCCGCGGCCGCGTCGATGCGCTGGTGCGCGCGCTGGGCCTGGGCGACGGCGAGATGGCCCCCGACGCAGACGACGAGCCGATTTCCGATGCGGAGCCGGCGCCGCCTGCGGCCGACGTGGCAGCGACGCGACGCGCCATCCTCGAGCGACTTTCGAGCGGCGAGCTCGACGCAGCCGCTGCGGCAGCCGAGCTTCGGTCGCTGACGGAGCACTGAGATGACCAGGTTCGTTCGCATACAGAACATTCGACATCCGCTCGGCGCCGCGGGACGCTTCGAGCTGAAGGTGTCCTCGGCGGACGTGCGCGTCCGCGCGGGCGACGGTGCTGATTCGAGTGTGCGGGCCACCTTCGAGATCCGCGCCGAATCCGAGCAGGAGGCCGATGAGGTCTTCCAGCGCGTGCAGCTGCTCACCGAGGCCGGATCCGGGCGTCTCGTGCTCCAGGAACCGGATGGCACACCCTCGGTGCGCGGAATGATCGATCGCCTCCTGCGCGGCCGCGGCGACGTCGACCTGAGCGTGGAGGCGGAGGTCCCTCCAGCGGCCGAAGTGCGGCTGGAGACCGTTTCGGGAGACGTGACGGCCGAAGGGCTGCTGGGGGCCCAGCGCTACACCACCGTCTCCGGCGACCTGTACGTCACCGACGCCGGCGGCAGCCTCCGCGTGAACACGGTGTCGGGCGATGTCACCGTTCGCGGTGAGCGACCCGTCGCCCTGCGCAGCGAGGCGGTTTCGGGAGACCTGAGCGTCGCCGTGCCGCGTATCGACGAACTGCGCGCCCAGGGCGTCTCGGGCGACATCGAGGTCGAGGGCGAGCTCGCAGCGGCTGGCGAGTTTCGCGCCGAGACGGTGAGCGGAGACGTGACGGTCGGGCTGCTGGGCGGCGCGACCTTCGAGGTTCGCGGCATCTCCACCGACATCAGCAGCGACCTGGATCACCGCATCGAAGGGCGCCTCGACCGCCGTCGGGTGGTGATCGGCAGTGGTGGGCCGAAGTTCGTCTTCAACTCCATGTCCGGCGACCTGAGCATCCGGCGACCCCGTCGAGTGATGCCGCTGGCGCCCAGCGCGCAGCCATCCGCCGCGGCAGCGGCGTCACCGACACTCGATGAGGCGGAGCAGCTGGCCGTGCTGCAGGCCCTCGAGCGCGGCGAGATCGACGTGGACGAAGCGAACCGGCGGTTGGGTGGCGGCGATGCGTGACGAGCTGGGCACCATCCTGCGCCTCGTGGCCGAAGGGAAGCTCAGCGCCGAGGAGGCCGCCCCCATCATCGAGGCGCTCTCGGCGCCGACGGGCGCACGGCGCGAGGCAGCGCATCATCCCGGCCACCGCGGCGAGGATCGTGGCGCCGCGTCACGGGGACGCCGAGTCCGGATCCAGGTCACGGAGCGCGGGCGTCACGTCGTGGACCTGCGCATCCCCCTCGCCTTTGCGGCGGCCGCCGCTCGAGCCGTCCCCGGCATCCCGGACAACTACGCAGCCATGATCGAGCAGGCGGTCGACAACGAGACCGCCGGGATCATCGTCGACACCGAGGACGAAGGTGGCGACGGCGTCCTCATCACCTTGGAGTAGCAGCACCATGGATGTGACCACCACCACGCCTCCGGCGGCTCCGACCGCCTCGGCCGCCGGCCCGCGCCTCGCGCAGCCGCTGCGGGAGCGCGACTTCCGCCTCGTGTTCACCGGCGAGAGCATCTCGCTGCTGGGCGACCAGTTCCACTTCGTCGCCCTCGCCTGGCTCACCCTGCAGCTCACCGCCTCCGGCCTGGCGCTCGGGATGCACGAGGAGGCCGCGGCATGACCGCGCTCGCGATCGAGGCCAGGGGACTGGTAAAGGAGTTCGAGCGCGGACGTCGCACGACCTGGCAGCGGCTGCGCCGCGAGCCCGACCGCCGGGAGCGGTTCCGCGCGGTCGACGGCGTCGACCTGGAGGTGGCGGTGGGCGAGATCTTCGGCGTGCTGGGGCCGAACGGCGCCGGCAAGACGACGACCATGAAGATGCTGGCGACGCTCCTCGAGCCGACGGCCGGGAGCGCGCGCATCCTGGGCCTCGACGTGGTGACCCAGGCGCGAGAGATTCGACGTCGGATGGGAGCGGTCCTCTCCGACGGGCGCAGCCTCTACTGGAAGCTCACTGCCCGGGAGAACCTGGAGTACTTCGCGGCGCTGTACCACGTGCCGCCGGCAGAGGCTCGTGCCCGGATCGATGGTGCGCTCCGCGCCGTCCACCTGGAGGATCGCGACGAAGACTACGTGGAACGCTTCAGCACCGGCATGCGCCAGCGGATGGTGCTCGCCCGTGCGCTCCTGCCGGACCCGCAGCTGCTGCTGCTGGACGAACCGACGGTCGGCCTCGATCCCCAATCGGCGCGCGACCTGCGCGACCGCGTGCGCGAGCTCAAGGCGCAGGGGCGGACGGTGCTGCTTACGACTCACTACATGGAGGAGGCCGATCAGCTCTGCGACCGGATCGCGATCGTCGACCACGGAAGGGTGGTGGCGCTCGACACGCCGGCGCGCCTGAAGCAGACCGTGGGCGCCACCGAGGTCGTGCGGCTTGAGGTCTCGCCTCTCGCGGACGGCACCCTGGACGGGCAGCTCGTCTCGCGGCTGGGGCGCGCCGGCCAGGTCGTCCACGAAGAGCTGGGGACCGATGGACGCCTCAGCATCACGGTGCACTGCCGCAGCGCCCGCGACTTCGTCCCGGCCGCCTTCGACGCGGCGCGCGCCGAGGAGGCGCGGATCGACCACGTGGAGGTGGTGCCGGTCACGCTGGAGGATGTCTTCATCTCGCTCACCGGGCGGGGGCTGCGGGAATGAGCGCCGTCGGTCCTCCTGGGCGACCTTCGCGCCTTCGGCGCGGCGGCGATGAAGGAGTGGCGCCTCCTGCGCCGCTACCCGACCATGTTCATCGGGTTCCTGTTCTGGCCGATCGCGCTGCCGCTCTTCTACGTCATGCAGGCGCGCGGCTACTCGGGCGACAGCCAGGCCGCCATGGACGCGTTCGCCCAGCGCTCGGGGACGGTCGAGGTGGCCGGATTCCTGTTCCTGGGCTGGGCGGCCTACATGTGGATCAGCATGATCCTGTGGGGTCCGGGCACGGCGCTCCGCACCGAGCAGGTGCGCGGCTCGCTCGAGGCGCTCTTCATGACGCCCGTCTCGCGGCTGGTGATCCTCTTCGGGCCGGTGGTCAGCCAGGTGGTCTGGGCGCTCTGGATGTACGCGGTGGTGGGCGGCACCATCACCCTCGTCTTCGGCGTCGAGGTCGGCCTGGCGGCAGCGCTGCGCGCCGTTGTCGTGATCGCCGTGGCCGTTCCCGCCCTGTACGGGCTCGGAGCGCTCTTCGCCGCGGTCGTGCTGCGCTTCGGCGAGGTGAGCTCGCTGGTGCAGGGCGTGCGCGGCATCTTCACCGTCTTCTGCGGCATGAGCTTCCCGATCATCGTGCTGCCCGAGTGGGGCCGGGCGGTGGCGCTGGCCCTGCCGCCCACCTACCTGATCGCCGACCTGCGGCGCGTGCTGCTGACCGGGGCGGAGCTCGGCTCGATGCTGCCGGACCTGTCCGTGCTGCTGGCGCTGGGCCTGGCCCTCTGCGGGCTGGCGGTCGTCGCCTTCCGCCGAACCGAGCGCTACGCCCGTCGCGGCGGCAGCCTGGCGCAGTACTGAGCCGATGAACGCCGAACTGCGCGCCGCCCTGGCGATCGCCCGCAAGGAGCTGCAGATGGCCCGCCGCTACCCGCTGCAGCTGGCCAACGAGGTGCTCCAGCCGCTCTACCAGTTCCTGCTGCCCAGCCTGCTGCTGGGGGCAGCCTTCATGGTCGGCGGCCGCGCCATCGGCCTCGAGTCGCTCACCGGAACGGACGACCTGGCCGGCTACCTGTTCCTCGGCATCGTGGTGAGCGGCCTGGTGGCGACTGCCTTCTGGGAGATGGCCTTCGGCCTGAAGCGGGAGATGGACGCCGGTACGCTCGAGCCCGCCTGGCTGACCCCCACGCGCCCGGAGACGCTGGTGCTGGGACGTGCCATCTCCGGCCTGGCGATCGCCGGCATGGCCGGCGCCGTGCTGGTTGTCATCGGCCTGACCGTCTTCGGCGCGAAGGTGTCGCCGGCCGTGCTGCTGGCGCTCCCCGCCCTGGCCCTCGCCGTGCTCAGCCTGGTCGGCATTGGCTTCCTCGTGGCCTCGTCGGTCCTGCTGATTCGCGAGCCGAACTTCTTCGTGGACGCCACCAACTTCATGTTCTCGTCGATGTCAGGCGTTGCCTTCCCGGTCGTCGTCCTGCCCGCCCTGATCCAGCCGATCGCCTACGCGCTGCCCACCACCTACGCGGTCGACCTGCTGCGGGTCTACGCCATGGGGACGCGGCCGCTCATCGACCCGATGTTGGAGTGGCTCGTCCTGCTGGCGATGCCGGCGCTCGTCATCTGGCTGGGCCGCGCGGTCTTCCTGCGCACCGAGCACCGGATGCGGGTTCGCGGCACGCTCGGCCAGCATTGAACACGGAGCCTGGCAGCGCGCATCGGCAGGCAGGGCCAGACGGTGGGCCGCGGCGGGTGGTTGAATAGGCGGTCGAATGGCAAACGAACCACCGCGTCGCCCACGGGGGGCCGAGGAGCGGCGCGTCGATCCCCTGCTGGAAGTGCGCGAGAAGCGCCGAGGCAAGCGCCTGGGCGACTCCTACGTGCGCATCGTGCGTCCCTTCGAGGACCAGTTCGAGCGTTCCGACGAGGGGACGCTGATCGCCTCCGAGAGGACGGTCCTCGATCGCACGGGATGGACGGGGGCGCTGCGCAAGGTGCGCACCGCGCTCATCGGGCGGCCGATCTCGTCCGAGCGCGAAGAGCACGAGCGCCTCACCAAGCTCAAGGCCATGGCCGTCTTCTCGAGCGACAACATCAGCTCGTCCGCCTACGGCCCCGAGGAGATCATGCGGGTGCTGGCGCTGACGGGGACAGCCGCCCTCACGCTCACGGTCCCGCTCGCCGCGCTCATCATCGTGATGCTGGCCATCGTCTCGCTCTCCTACCGGCAGACGATCAAGGCCTACCCCAACGGCGCCAGCAGCTACCTCGTGGCGGGCGACAACCTGGGCGACAACGCCGGGATCCTGGCGGCCTCGGCGCTGCTCATCGGCTACGTCGTGACGGTGGCGGTCTCGGTCTCGGCCGGCGTCGCGGCCATGACCTCGATCATCCCCGAGCTCGTCGACTACCGGGTCGTCATCGGCGTCTCGGCGGTTGCGCTGCTGATGCTCGGCAACCTGCGAGGCATCCGTGAGTCGGGAACCATCTTCATGGCGCCCACCTACCTCTACATCGCCATCATGCTGGGCATCGTCGCCATCGGCTTCTGGCGGATGTTCCCCGGCGGTGGCCTGCCGCAGTACGACGTCCCTGCCGGCTGGAGCGCGGAGTGGGACAGCGCGGGCATGGCACTCGGCCTCTTCCTGATCCTGCGCGCCTTCTCCCAGGGCGCCGTGGCGCTCACCGGCGTCGAGGCGATCTCCGACGGCGTCCCGGCCTTCAAGCCGCCGGAGTGGAAGAACGCGCGGACTACCCTGACCTGGGCGGCGGCCATCTTCGGGGTCATGTTCCTGGGCATCGCCGTGCTGGCCAGCGCCTCGGGGATCGTCCCCGACCCAGACGAGCACCAGACCGTCCTCTCGATGCTGGTGCGCAACGTCGCCGGCTCGGGCTGGATCCTGATCCTGGCCCAGGTCGCCACCGCGCTGATCCTGGTCCTGGCTGCCAACACCAGCTTCGCCGACTTCCCGCGCCTGTCGTCCTTCCTGGCGCGCGACGGCTTCCTGCCGCGCCAGTTCGCCTTCCGCGGGGAGCGGCTGGCCTTTACCACTGGCATCGTGGCACTCTCCGGCCTTGCCGCCCTGCTGATCGTCGTCTTCCAGGCCAAGGTCTCCGGCCTGATCCCGCTCTACACGCTGGGCGTCTTCATCGCCTTCACGCTGTCCCAGGGCGGCATGCTCATGCGCTGGTATCGGCGGCGCGAGCGCGGCTGGCAGCAGGGACTGCTGATCAACGGTCTGGGTGCCCTCACGACCTTCGTGGTCATGCTGGTGGTCGGCTCGTCGAACTTCTTCGCCGGCGCCTGGCTGGTGGTGCTCCTGGTGCCGATGATGATGGCGCTGCTCAGCGCGATTCGGCATCACTACCGCAGCCTGGAGCAGCAGCTGGAGCTCGACCACATCCCGGAGGGCCGCGAGATCGCCGCGGAGCCGCTGGTGATCGTGCCCATCGCGCGACTCGACCGCACGGCGCGCCAGGCCATCGCCTTCGCGAACTCGATCAGCGACCACGCGACCGCCGTGCACATCACCAACGACCCCGAATCTGCCAGCGAGCTGCGCTCGCGCTGGCCGGAGTGGGCGGGCAAGACAGAGCTGGTGGTGGTGGAGTCGCCCTACCGCGCCCTGGTCGGACCGCTGCTCCGCTACATGGACGCGCTGCAGGCACAGGATCCCGACCGCCCGGTGGTAGTCGTGCTGTCCGAGGTGGTGCCGCGCCACTGGTGGGAGAACCTGCTCCACAACCAGACCGCGCTGCGCCTCAAGCTGCGGCTCTTCCGGCGACCGAACACCATCGTGGCCGACGTCCCCTACCAGATCCGCCGCGGCCCGCCGAAGGCCTGAGCGCCCGCCCTAGGAGACGAACTTGAGGACGTTGATCGCGTAGATGCCGTAGGCGTGGACCACGACCCCGATGGCCACCGCCGCGACCAGCCAGCCCGTCGCCCGCTCGCGGTAGGCCCAGCCGAGCAGGAGCACCAGCACCGGCATGGCGTCCAGGACGAAGCGGTACCCGAACTGGGCGAAGCCCCACGAGCCATGCATCGCGTCCGGCAGCAGGATCAGCGCGACGCTGGCCAGCGCGAGCGGCACCAGCGGCTGGCGCTGGCGGACGCGCCAGGCGGCTGTCGCGAAGAAGAGGAACGGCGCCGACAGGGTCAGGGCCAGCCCGGTGACGTTCGGCCGCAGG
Organism: uncultured Chloroflexia bacterium; assembly: GCA_963777045.1. Taxonomy (GTDB): domain Bacteria; phylum Chloroflexota; class Limnocylindria; order QHBO01; family QHBO01; genus JAPSGM01. Next base: position 50,632 of record CAVZPD010000022.1, on the reverse strand, counting down.
AACGGAGCCTGGTCCACCCACACGAAGCCCTGCAGCAGCATGGCGTACAGGTGGCGCGGGATGTAGAGGGGTGAGACGAGCCCGTGGCTGAACCACGGCTCATCGATCACAAGCCCGAGCTCGCCCGATGGGATGTGCGCGTAGCCGAAGTCGAATGGCGAGCCGAACCGAGCCACGTTGTACCAGGCCAGCAGCAGCACCGGCAGGGCCAGGCCGGCGAGCAGCACGGCCTGCGCCCGCGTCGGGCGGCGCCGGCCGTCGGCGTAGAAGGCCAGCAGCAGCGGCAGGGCCAGGCCGGTCGGTAGCCTGGACCCGGCTGCGAGCCCGAGCAGGAGCCCGGCGGCAACGGGCCAGCGGCGGCTCAGCGCGACGTGGAGCGCGAGGAGCAGGAAGAAGACGGCCACCGTCTGCGCGTAGAGGTGCGTTCCCGCCATGCCGGCCACCCACCAGTGCGTGGTGAAGGCAAAGCCGATGGTCAGCAGCTGCCGGACCCGAAGCTCCACCCCCATGCGGCCGAGCAGCCAGAAGACGAGCGCCACGTTGGCGGCGCCGATGACGGCGGATACTGGGTTCGAGGCCACCTCTCCCGCTCCGACGAGGTTCGTCAGTGCGACCACCGGCATGAGCACCACGGCGGGTACCGGCGGGAAGGGCGAGAACTGTCCGCCGTCGGGCGCTGGGATCAGCTCGAGCCACGGACGATCGACCGGGATCGAGAGGCGACCGTGCAGGAACGCATCGGCCAGCGGCACGAATGAGTCGCCGCCGGCACCGGAGGGACCGGTGAGCCAGTAGCTGAGGAGGGCGAGTCCCGTCAGCACGGCCCCGGCCAGGATATCGGGGCGGACCAACAGCTCGGTCGACTCGCCCCGCCGGCCGTCGGTCGCCACTACCGTCATCGGCGACAGCTCATGTTGCGTGGCTCATCCGCTTCCGCATGGTACGCGCCGTGCCATGCGGGCGTGGCTCTTCGGCCTCGCTCCGCCGGCCTACTTATCAGTCCCGGCGATCATCTGTGGAACGGGCAGCCCATCGGCGCCGGATCTACCCGGTTCGCTGCCCGGTTCATCGCCCCGGCTGATGACGCGGCGGTGGACGACGCGGTCGTTCTCCCGTTCATCAGCGGGGCTGATATCCGGGCGGCGAGCGCTGCCATGGCTTCGTCGAAGGAAGATGGCGCGCCCGGCAGGATTCGAACCCGCAACCTTCTGATCCGAAGTCAGATGCTCTATCCATTGAGCTACAGGCGCACGACTGGCGGCCGTCAGGCCACCCCGGAAGGCATTCTAGCCGCCTGCGAACCCATGGGACGATGGCCGCTCAGCCCGAGGCGACGGCCTCCTTGACCGGCATGGTGTCGCGCGCGCCGTCCTCGCTCGAGGGATCGGCGGCCTGCAGCGAGAGGCGCGAGATGTGCCACAGACGGCCGTCGCGCCGCATGATCTCGGCGACCGAGTACGCCACGATCTGACGGCCGTCGGCCGCACGGAGCGCCACGTTGCCCATCCACCGACCCTCCGAGCGATACCGCTCCCAGGCCGCGTCCGTCCATTCCACCGCATGGGCCACGATGTCGGCCACCCGCAGCGAGCGCAGTTCGCGCGCTTCGAAGCCCAGCAGCCGCAAGGCGGCCCGCGAAGCGTCAAGCAGGCGGGATTCCTCGTCAGCCACGAGAACCAGGTCGCCGTCGTCCCAGAGCGGCGCAGGCCGCCGGTCGAGCAGCTGCGACACCGCCTCCTCGAGCTCCTCGACACCGAACGGTATCTCGAGAGCAGCGAGCAGAGGATCCGAGTCGATCTCCCCGGCGTGTCGTCGCAACGCCTGCAGGTCGGCGGAGCAGATCAGCGTGGGAACCTGCTGAAGCAGTGCGTCGGAGCGCACGCATTGCAGCCACTGCCAGCCCGCGGACCCTTCGCTCGCACCCTCAAGTCCGAGGTCGAGGACGGTAACGTCCGGCCGCGTCTCGGCAATCGCGGCGGCCTCCAGGCCTTCGCCGGAGAGCGAACAGACATCGTACCCCGCCAGCTGCAGGATCTCGGTGACCACTGACCTCAGGTCCGCGTTTGCCTCGACCAGCGTGATCCGGGCCGATCCACGCACGAGAACGTCATCTCCCATGGCAACCCTCCGCAAGAGCCCCGTGCCACTCGAGCAACGAGCCTACTCCATGTCCCATATGTCTTCCGTCATACATCTTACATACGGGGCAAGTGCTAGGGTGGACGACGTGGCAGTCCCGTCGCCCGACATCCGACGCAACGTCATCCTGTCCGCGCTGCCGGAGAGCGAGTTCTCACGCATTGCGCCAGACCTCAAACCGGTGAGCCTGGCGCGGGGCACCGTCCTGGAGCACGAGGACACCGAGATCGACTACGTCTACTTCCCGGTCACCGGGATTGCGTCCCTGCTCGCCGTCAGTCCCGACGGCGAGTCGGTCGACACCACCATGGTCGGGCGGGAGGGCATGACAGGTCTGCCCGTCTTCCTGGGCACCGGGCGAATGCCGGTTCGCGCCATGGTCCAGGTCTCGATGACGGGGGCGCGCCTTCCGGCCGATGCCCTGCGGGCAGAGCTGCGGCACGCGGGCAAGCTCCTGAGCTTGCTGCAGCGCTATACCCAGGTCGTGATGGTGAGCATGGCGCAGCTCATCCTCTGTAATCGGGCCCACCCATTGGACCAGCGCGCGGCGCGCTGGCTGCTGCAGGCCCACGAACGGGTCGAGGAGGCGCCGTTCGGCGTCACCCAGGAGTTCCTGTCGGAGATGATCGGCGTACAGCGACCGTCGCTCTCGGTGGTGGTGCGCCAGTTCAAGGACGCCGGGCTGATCACCTATAGCCGGGGAAGCGTCCGCATCCTTGACGCCGACGGCCTCCTGGAGCGCTCGTGCAGCTGCATCACCGTCATCCACGACGAGGAGCGACGGCTGAGGGAGACGGCCGAGCAGCTGCGGCTCGGAAGCTGAGGTGTCGCCGCGCCGGCCCTATCGCGACGCGTGGGCGGAGGCATGACGGACGCTGCCGTCCTCGGGCCTTGAAGGCCGCCTGCGTCGCCTGCTCCCCGCGTCCATCGGCGGCGACGTGGGACCGGCAAGGGATATGCCGCGGCCGGCTAGTCGCGACCGGTCGACTGACCGCCGGCGCTGGGCTGCATCCTCGAGACGAGAGCCGCCAGGCCGACCCCCAGTCCGATCAGCAGCACCCCAGCCAGATCCTGGGTGGAGGCGACGACCACGGTCAGCCCCAGGGCCGAGATGGCGAATCCGGCTACCAGTCCGAACGCAGCGCGCATGTTGCCCTCCCGAGCGGTCGACCGGCGGCAGCTCGCCGGCGCAGCCACATGGTGCGAGCCCGGAAGGGCGGCGGGCGAGTGGCCCGATAGGGCTCCCCGGCACCGTACCAACTACCACAGGGCCAGGCCGGTCACCTCGTCGGGAGTCCGCACCAGTTCGACGCCGATCATCTCGCGAATCGTGACCTCGGCGACCCAGACCTCGCAGCCGGCAAGCAGATGTCCGCCCACGGTGCCGCCGGCGCGGTCAGAGAAGTCGGCATGCGCGTGCAGGAAGGGAGCGCCGTCACGCAGCGAGATGTTCCCGACGAAGCCGCTCAGCTCGTGGTGGGTCTCGCTCGAGTTCTCGACGTAGCGCTTGGCCATCTGGTCGTAGTAGGCGAACGCCGAATGCTGCACCGCACCGACGACGCTGACCCAGGCCGCAGAGATGTCGCGCTCGGCGCAGAAGGCCTCGATCTCGCGAACGAGGTCGCTGCCCGTCGCCAGCCGCCCCACGAAGGTGCGGCCCGGCTTCGCTTCCCAGAAGCGTGATTCCATGAGCCCTGTCTCTCCTCTCACTCGAAGTGCTTGAGCGCGGCGGTCACCGACGTGCGAGCGGCCGAGCGCGCGGGGTAGATGCCAGCCGCGGACGCAATAGCGATGCCGAGCAGCACCACCGCGCCCATGATCCCCCACGGTAACGAGAGGCCCGCTGCGAAGTCGCCCGGCGCACCCAGCGATACGGCGGCCCATGCCACCATCAGGCCGACAACCACGGCCACGAGGCCACCGACCGCACCGATGATCGCCGCCTCCGTCACGACCATCGCCTGCACCTGCCCGACGGTCATCCCATGCGAGCGCAGGATTGCGATTTCTCGCGTGCGCTCGACCACCCCCATCGCCAGCGTATTCACGATGCCGAGGCCGCCGATGAGGACGGCCAGGAGCGCCAGCACGTCGAAGAGGCCGATCAGGCGGTTCAGCGAACGGCCCAGGTCGTCGGCCAGGGAGGCCGCGGTCAACGGCTCGGCGGAGAGGCCCGCGGCCGTGGCGTCCAGCTCCTGCTGGTAGGCGGCGGCGCTCACGCCGTCGCGTGGGATGAGCGCCCAGAGCTCGGCGGTCGTCCCGCCAAAGAGGTCGCGGGCATCGGGCAGGCTGACGAGCAGCGCGCCGTCGGCGGTTGGCGTCGGCAGCGAGTAAGCGACGACTCCGGCCACCTGGAACGCCGTGGCCTCCCCGCCTGGTTGCGCCAGCTGCAATGCATCCCCCACCGACAGCCCGTCGCGGAGCGCGACCGGCTCCGGCACCAGGACGGCGTGACCGTTGCGCAGCGCCTCGAAGGCCGCACCCCGCCGGCCCTCCACGAAGATCAGCGCGCCCTGGTCCTGGTAGACGGTCGGGTCGATGCCCGCCAGCCACGCCTCGCGCACCGAATCATCGGCCAATACGACAGCCGGAACCTCCACGATCGGCGTCGCCGTGCGCGTCCCCCCGATCGCCTCCATGCGCGGGCGCAGGTTCTCCACCTCGTCGGCCACGGTGAGCCGGATGGCGTAGCCGCCCGGCAGGATGGAGCTGACCCAGCGGTCGGCCGTGGCACGAGCGCTGGCCGAGACTGCGCTCAGGGCAACCACGGCGGCCAGGCCGATGACCAGCGCCCCCACCGTCAGGCCCGTCCGCACCCGGTCCCGCGCCAGGTTGGCCCGACCCAGGAGGCCCTGCGCACCGAAGAACCACTCGAACGGCCGGCCCACCACCGCCGCCAGCGGCTGCAGCAGGAAGCCGACGGCCACCGCGCCCAGGAGCAGGATCCCGGCACCGACCAGCAGGGCCGCGAACGACTGGTCGCCCCGGTCGAGCGGGTAGGCCACCGCCGCCACGACGAGGGCCAGCAGCACCAGTCCGGCGATCACGGGCAGCCGGTCCCGAAGCCGGCGTGCGGGTCCGCTGGAGGGACGCAGCGCCTCGAGCGGCGAGACGCGTGCGGCGGCGATGGCTGGCAGCAGCGAGGCGCTAACGGTGACGCCCGCACCGATCAGGAAGGCGAGCGCCATGGCGCCGACGTTCACGGGCCCACCGGTCACCAGCAGCGCGCGGGTGCTGCGCAGGAACGCGATGAGCAGCACCGCGACCAACGCACCGAGCCCAATACCGAGCACGCCACCGGCCAGCGACAACACCACGCCCTGCCGCAGGAAGAGGCCCAGGACCTGGCGCGAGGTGGTCCCGGCCGCGCGAAGCAGGCCGATCTCGCGGATTCGCTCGCTCACCGTCATGGCCAGCGTGTTGGCGACCAGGAAGGCGCCGACCGCCACCGCGACCAGGCTGAAGAGGAAGGCGATGCCGGAGAACCCGGCCTGCGCGCGCGCGAGCTGCGCCTGTTCGTCGGCCACCGTCTCGACCACGAAAGGTTCGCCGAGCGTCGCATCCAGCGCCGCCTGCACGTCATCGACATGACCGTCTGCCACCTGGAGATCGACGTAGCGGACCGGCACGGGTACGTCGAACGCCTCGGCGAGGAACTCGCGGTTGAGCACCACCACGGAGCCGGACGAGAGCGCGCCGAAGCCGGCATCGTCGAGGAGGCCGATGATCCTGAGCGGCGGCACCTCTGCACGGTGGCCGTCGAGGATCAGCTCGTCGCCGGTGGTGAACCCCTGGTCGTACGCCCACCGCGCGTTCACCAGCACCCCGTTGGGAACGTCCTGGTCCAGGAATGAGCCGGCGACGAGGTGGGTGGGCCGGATGCGCGCCTCGTCAGCGGCGTCCAGGCCGACGAGCAGCACCGGGAAGACGCGGTCGTTGGCGCTCGGCGTGGTGCTGACCACGCCCCGACGCTGGGCCACGGCGGCAGCGTTGAGCACGCCCGGCACCTGTCGCAGAGAGGTGACCGCGCGAGGAGTGAAGCCACTGCTGTCGAAGGCCCGGACGCGCAGGTCCGCCGAGCCGTAGAGCTCCTGCGCGGCACGCCGCACGGCATCGGTGGTCGCCTGGCTGGCAACGAGGGTGGCGGCCAGGATGGCGACCCCCGCGGCGACTCCGATCACGGTCAGGGCCGTCCGCAATGGCCGGGCGGCCAGGCTGCGCCAGGCGAGGCCCCCGAATCTCATGGGGCCCTACAGCCCCAGGCCGGCCAGGCGCGCAATCAGCGGCCGCGCCTCGTGATCGCGCCGACGCCCCAGCTCGATCTCGTCGAGCACTGCGCCGTCCTGCACGACCAGGACTCGATCGGCGTAGGCGGCGGCGTGCGCGGCGTGCGTCACCAGCACGATCGTCTGGCCAAGCCGGTCGCACGAGTCCCAGAGGAGGTCCAGGATCTCGATGCCGGTGGTGTAGTCGAGGTTGCCGGTCGGCTCGTCGGCCAGCAGGATTGCGGGGTTGGTGGCCAGCGCTCGCGCAAGCGCAACACGCTGCTGCTCGCCGGCGGAGAGCTGATCGGGCCGATGCGCCGCCTTGCTGGCGAGGCCCACCAGCTCCAGCAGCTCGTCGACCCGGCCCCGGTGCTCGGCCAGCGACCCGCCGGCGATGATGAAGGGGAGGGCGACGTTCTCCGCCACGTTCAGCAGCGGGATCAGGTTGAAGAACTGGAAGACGAAGCCCGTCTTGGCCCGACGTGTCAGCGTGGCGCCCTCATCGTCCAGCTCGCTGATGTTCACCCCGTCGATCATCACCTCCCCGCTGGTGGGACGGTCGAGGCCGCCGAGCAGGTGGAGCATCGTCGACTTGCCCGATCCGGAGCTGCCCATGATGGCCAGGAACTCGCCCTCGGCCACGGAGAGCGAGACCCCGCGCAGGGCCTCCACCGATCCGAGGCCGACTTGGTAGCGCTTGACCAGGTCGCGCGCCTCGAGGATGGCCGGCATGCGGCGCAGTCTAGTCGGATGTCATCAGATCGGAGGCCGCGTCCGGCACCCGTCTACAGGATGAAGGAGAGGAGCGATCCGAGGACCGTCTCGAAGATCCCGTTCGGTGCAGCCTCGCTCGCCTCCACGCGCAGCGATTCCCCGCTGGCTACCTCGACCGGCGCCTCCGCGACGCCATCGAGGATGCGCAGCCGCGCCAGGGAGTGCTCGGCGGCGACCGCGGCTGGCTGGGCCGCCACCAGGAGCGCACCGCCGTCCAGCGGCTGGCTGGCACGCGGCGCGGCGGGCGTCTCGACCCGCTGCACGGCGGCCGCGGGCGCGGCCGTGGGCGCTGGACTCGGGGGAGCGGCTCCACCGCCGGCCGGCGGCGGTGGCGCGCTCGTCGACGGTGGTGGTGGCGGCGGCGGTGCGGTCGCCGTTGTCGCCTGCATGAAGAGCTCGGTGTAGAAGCGCGGATTGCGCTGCTGGCCCAGGAAGTTGACGTTGTCGGCGGCGTACGCTCCGACGCCGCCGTGCGTCCAGGATGGCTCCAGGACGTTGGCGCGGTGACCCGGCGAGTTCATGAAGCCCTCGTGGATGGCCACCGGCGAGTCCGCATCGGCGTAGCCGTTGTTCCAGCCGATGTTCTCGCCGCCCCACCGGTACTTCAGGCCGTTGGTGTCGTACCAGTGGTAGACCTGGTACGAGGTCCCCAGGATCACGTGGTCGAAGTAGCTGCGCTGGACCTGGTCCTTGCTCCGCCATCGGGCCAGCGAGACGAGCGTCCCATCCTGCTGGAGGGCGCGCAGGCCGTTGTTCACGCGCGCACCGTTCATCAGCTGCCAGAGCGTCGCCTCGGCGCCGCCCTGGTTCCAGCCGGTTGCGGGCGACGGGGCCCATGCCAGGAGGGCGGCCGCCATGAACGCGGTCCCGGCCAGGACCGCGGCGCGGCGCAGCGCCCCCTGCCCGTGGTTCGCCCCGTGTCGCGTCATGCCAAGCTCCGGTTCCGCATCGCGAAGGTCTACTCCACCGTAACCGGCGGGGACGTCCTGAGCACTAGCGCTGTGGTCCGGGTGGGGGGCATGACTCAGGCCGGAGCGAGTACCACTCCAGGTGGGAAGATCGGACCATCGTGGATGGCACGCCGATTGCGCGAGCAGGGCGTCATGAGCGAACCAATCGGGCGTCGTCGATGGGCCATCGCCGAGGGCTACATTCCATCGGGCAGCACCGGCCCGGAAGGCACCATGACGAGCCACGAGACCGCCTGCATCCTCAACGCGGGCGAGGCCGATGCGCAGGTCGAGATCTGGATCTACCGGGCCGATCGCGACCCGGTCGGGCCGTACCGGCTGACCGTTGGAGCGCGACGCACGGCTCACGTCAGGTTCAATGACCTGGAGGATCCGGAGCCTGTCCCACGCGACACCGACTACGCCAGCGTCATCAGCTCGGACGTGCCCATCGTCGTGCAGCACACGCGGCTGGACTCGCGACAGGCGGAGAACGCGCTCCTGACGACCATCGCCTACGCCGAATGAGCGGCGTCCCGTGCCGGGTCATCCTGCTGGGCATGATGGGCAGCGGCAAGACGACGGTCGGGCACGAGCTCTCGCGTCGCACCGGCTGGCCGTACCACGACAACGACGCCCTGGTCGAGGCGGCCACCGGCCGAACCGCCCGCGAGCTGGCAGCTGAGGGCCCACAGCAGCTGCGGGCCGCGGAGGCATCCGCGCTGCGCCACGCGCTGGCCATGCCTGAGCCGGCCATCGCCGCATCGGCGGCGGGCGTCGTGACGGACCCCGAGCTGCGCAGCCGGCTGCGATCGGCCGGCGCAGTCGTCTGGCTGCGTGCCCCAGCGGAGACGCTGGCCGAGCGAACGATGGCGGGGGCGCATCGGCCCTGGCTCGATGGGGATGCGGTGGAGTGGCTCGAAACGACGGCGCACAGCCGCGCACCGCTCTACCGGGAAGTGGCCACGCTGGAGGTGGACACCGCATCCGCCTCCCCTGCCGAGATCGTTGACAGGATCGTGGACTGGCTGCGAACGACGGGCTGCGCTGACGCGCTGGGCACGCGACTTGCGCGGGTGCGGGGCATGGATGATCGCAACGAGCGGCACGGACTGCCACTGCCGTCGGAAGACACCGGAGACCTGCAGGAGACGCCGCGCGGCGGGGATACCGATGACTACCTCGTCGCGCGCGAGGAGGGCGTGCCGTACGTGCCGCCCAGCGAGCGCGTGATGAGCGAGCCGCGCCTCGACGAGGGCGGGCCCGACTTCGCCGGGGCGGCGCGTGATGACGGCATGGAGCTGCGCCAGTCGGACACCGATGATGACCTCGCCGCCCGTGCACTCGAGGCGCTGCGGCGCTCCGACGTCGTCGCCGGCGATCGGCTCACGCTGTCTGCCACCGGCTCCATCGTGATCGTGAGCGGCGAGGTCGAGGCGGATCGAGGTGCTCGACGAGATCCTCGGAATCCTCGGCGACGTCGAGGGCGTCGAGGTCGGTCGAGGACCGGACCTCCCTGGCGAACGCGTGATGCTGCAGCCGGCACGCCCCGTGGGCAGCTGGTACGAGAACTGCACGTCTCCACGCCGGGGACCGGTGAACCGCAGCCGGGACGGGATATCCCGGGGCCCCGACAACGACGCCCGCAGCGACTGCTGGCGGGCGTCGAACCTGTAACGGAGAGTTCGGTGGGCGAGAACGATCGAAACGAGGATGCACGAGCCGCCGGTTCCGTCACCGAGCTGACCGAGCCCAATGCGCCCGATGCCGGCTGGCCGACCGCCATGCCCTATACGGTCCACTTCCCCGACGGCGACGGCTACCTGGGTGCCGACCTTGAGCATCCGGCGCCGCTTCCGTGCGCCGGGGACCTGGTCGAGTACATCGACGAGCGCGGCAGCTGCCATCGGTTCCGCGTCGCCCAGGTCATCCACACCGTCCAGTCCTCTGCCGCGCACCGCCCGCGTGTCGAGGATCGCGACGCCTCGCCGGATGCGCTGGCCCGGCCCGATGCCGCGTCGGAGCCCGAGCAGCCGGGCGCAAGCGGGCTGGTGCGCGCGGGCCTGCCGAAAGTCATCCTCGAGGCCGCCGACTGACGATTGAGGACGCCGGGCGCATCGGTCACCGGGCCATGGTCCCGAGCAGCTCGACGGGGTCTGAGCCGGCGTCCAGGGCCGCGGGACGGGCACACCACGTGCACTGCAATGGAGCATGGTTCGCCAAGCCGGAGCTCCAAAGGTCTGCAATCGCTGCGGTCGCACCGGCTCGCACGCGTTCCGCAGGACGTCGGATGGGCTGTACGAGTGCACCACAACGACTGCCTGCCGGTCGCGCTCACGCCGCCAGGCGGGCGCGCGGCAGGCAGGGCGCGGGAGGTTGCCGAAGCAGCGCGGCCAGATCACCAGCCCCGGACCGGGCGTGGCCTACGTGGTCGGACCCGAGTCGCCCGACCGCGAACTGGTCGCCCAGACGCTGCGAGGGGTGACCGGCCTGGCGGTGGCCATTGGCGCGCCGACGAAGCAGACGCTCACGTCGCTCGGGCTGCGCAACGTCAAGCTCATCGCGATCTCAGGCGAATGCCTGGATGCGATCGGCTTCAGGAATGAATTCGCGCTGCGCTGCCGGCAGCCGAAGCTGAGCTCGGTACCGATCTTCCTGTACGGACCCGACCGACTCATCCGCCTGGCCGGCGAACGCATGCCCGACACGGCCTCCGTCGGGTATCTCAGGTCGGACGAGATCACGCGCGGACTCCGTCACAAGCTGGAGGCGTTCGAGGGCGGCCAGCTGATACCCGGCCTCGACGCCGACTGACAACATCACGCTCCGTCGGCAAGCCACACCAGGGCCGAGGCGAGCTCTTCCGCGGAACACGGCAGCGCCAGCTCGCGGGCGGTCGACAACCGTGGCGGCGCCGGCACCCCACTGGGGATTACGAGCACCAGGCGCAGGGCGGCGACCGTCGGGTGATCGATGAGCGGCTCGAAAAGCGCCGGCTCGACCATGAGCCCGTCCACGCTGGCCAGCTCGCTCCCGCCGACGTCCAGCGCGAAGGGGAGCTGCTCCGGCGACAGGATTGCGAGATCGAGCGCCATCGAGAGGGCGACTTCGCGCAGCAACGTGCGCAGCGCCCCATCCGAGACAGCTGCCCAGACGCGCACCGGGGAAGGCTCCACCGTCACCCTGCCGTTCACTCCCTGGGCTGCCACTGCCGAAAGGCTGCCAGATCCAATGAACCCCCCGGGTGGCCGATCCGCGACCGGCCGAGGGGGCCGAAGGTGCGGTGCTGGCGCGCCCCTTGCACGTCCCCTGCCCAGGTGGATACCCGCGAAGATCCGGAGGAGCGCCATGCCGGAACCAAAGAACGGAACCGCGCAGGAACGACGTTCATGGAGGCGAGCAAGGAGGGGCAGCGTCAGCAACGTCTTCCGCCTCGGCACTCCGGATCCGGAAGACGGCTGAGGGTCTCCCCCGCTTAATGGCTCAGCTCACCCCCCCATCGGGCACGCATTGGCATCGCCACGCCGTCATCTACGCCGTCGACGTCGGAAGCTTCCGCGACTCGAACGGCGACGGGCGTGGCGACCTCCAGGGCGTCGCGGAGTCGATCGGCTACCTGAGCCGCCTCGGCGTGAACTGTCTCTGGCTGCTGCCGTTCTACGCGACCGAGAACCGCGACAACGGCTACGACATCACCGACTACTACGCGATCGATCCCCGCTTCGGCACCTTCGGCGACTTCATGGACCTCCTGGCCGAGGCGCAGCTGCATGGCATCCGCGTGCTGGTTGACCTCGTCGTCAACCACACCTCCGACCGGCACCCGTGGTTCAGGGCTGCCCGCCGCCGGCGTCCCAACCGCTATCGCGACTACTACGTCTGGAACGACGCTCCCCCACCCCTCGAGGACCAACCGGCGTCGATCTTTCCCGACCGCGTCCCGAGCGTCTGGACCTGGGACGAGATGGCCGGCAGCTTCTACTACCACCAGTTCTACCCATTCCAGCCGGCGCTCAACCACTTCAACCCCGATGTCCGCGACGAGGTTCGCCACATCATCTCGTTCTGGTCCCGCCTGGGCGTGTCCGGTTTCCGCGTCGACGCCGCACCGCACCTGATCCACCCGCCGTTGCCCGACGGCCCGAACGACCCGGTCGACATCCTGCGCGAGTACCGGCGCCACCTGCTGGCGGCGGACGGCGATGCGGTGCTCATCGGCGAGGCGGACCTCGTGCCTGAGAAGCTGCGGCCGCTGATGGGCGACGACGCCCTGCAGCTCCTCTTCAACTTCATGCTGAACGGCCACTTCTTCCTCTCCATGGCGCGCGGCCGGGCGAAGCCCATCGTGGACGCCATCGGGGCGCTGCCGCACCCACCGGACGCGGTCTGGGCCAACTTCCTGCGCAACCTCGACGAGGTGGACCTGCAGCGACTGAACGGCAAGGAGCGAAGCGAGGTAATGGACGCCTTCGCCCCCGAGCCGCAGATGCGCATCTTCGATCGCGGCATCCGCCGACGGCTGGCGCCGATGCTCGGCAACGACCAGCGCCGCCTGCGGCTGGCGTTCTCCATCCTGATGGCGTTGCCGGGACCACCGGTGATCGTCTACGGCGACGAGATCGGCATGGGCGACGATCAGGACCTGCCCGAACGCAAAGCGGTGCGGACGGCGATGCAGTGGACCGCCGAGCGGAACGGCGGCTTCTCGCGTGCCGATCCCGAGGATCTCAAGGTGCCGGTCATCGGCGAGGGGCCGTTCTCGTACGAGCAGGTGAACGTGCGGGACCAGGAACGCCGCCACGACTCGCTCTTCAACTGGCTGGCAGGGTTGATCCGTGTACGCAAGGCCAACCAGGAGCTCATCACCGGCGCACCGGAGGTGCGCTCGCTGGTCGACGATCGCGTGCTGTGCCGCGTCGCGATGGGAGAGGCGGGCGGTGGCGTGCTGGCCCTGCACAACCTCTCGGACCGGCCCGTCAAGGTTCCGCGCGACGCGTTCGGGGACGACTTCGCGGGTCCGCTCCGCGACCTGCTGACCGAGAACGGGAACGAGTCGCCGGTCGATGAGCCCGAGATCGCGCTGGACGCCTACGGCTTCCGCTGGCTCCGTCCGGCCCGCGCCGAGGGCCGGCGCCCATGACCGATCGGCACCGCTGGTGGCAGCACGGCATCGTCTACGAGGTCTACATCAGGAGCCTGGCCGATGCCGATGGCGACGGCGTCGGCGACCTGGCCGGCATCCGTTCACGGCTCGACTACCTCTCGTGGCTCGGCATCGATGCCATCTGGATCACGCCCTTCTTCCCTTCGCCGATGGTCGACGGCGGCTACGACGTGGCCGACTACACCGGCGTGGAGCCGATCTTCGGGTCGATGGACGACTTCGATGCCCTCCTCGCCGATGCCCACCAGCGTTCGCTGCGCGTCATCCTCGACCTGGTCCCGAACCACACCTCCGATCAGCATCCGTGGTTCGTCGAGTCGCGAGACTCCCGGGAGTCGCCGAAGCGGGACTGGTACCTGTGGCGAGACCCCGGTCGCGATGGCGGTCCACCCAACAACTGGATCAGCGAGTTCGGCGGATCGGCCTGGCAGTTGGACGAGGCAAGCGGCCAGTACTACTACCACGCCTTCGCCCCGGAGCAGCCGGACCTGAACTGGCGAAACCCTGACGTCCGCCACGCCGTCTTCGACGCCATGCGTTTCTGGCTCGACCGCGGTGTCGACGGCTTCCGGGTCGACGTCATGTGGCACATGCTCAAGGACGAGCACTTCCGGGACGAGCCACCGAACCCCGAATTCCGTGAGGGAATGGCCGACTACCGCAGGCTGATCCACGCCTTCTCGGTCGACCAGCCGGAGGTGCACGAGGTGGTCGCCGAGATGCGCGCGGTCCTGGAGGAGTACGGCGAGCGCCTCCTCATCGGCGAGATCTACCTGCCGGTCGACCGCCTGGTCGACTACTACGGTCGCGAGGGCCGCGGGGCACAGCTGCCCTTCAACTTCCACCTCATCACCACCCCGTGGGACGCGCGCGAGATCGAGGTCGTGGTCGATCGCTACGAAGGGGCGCTGCCCGACGACGCATGGCCGAACTGGGTGCTGGGCAACCACGACAAGCCGCGCGTCGCCAGCCGCATCGGCGACGAGCAGGCGCGCGTGGCAGCCGTCCTGCTGCTCACGCTGCGCGGCACGCCAACGCTGTACTACGGCGAAGAGCTGGGCCTGCGCAACGCCGAAATTCCTGCCGACCGGGTGGTGGACGTCCGAGAGGAGAACGAGCCCGGTCGTGGGCTCGGACGAGATCCGGAGCGGACGCCCATGCCCTGGGATGGCTCTCCCACCGGCGGCTTCAGCAGCGGCACGCCCTGGCTTCCGGTCGGCGATGACAACCGCGCGCGCAGCGTCGAGAAGCAGCGCGGCGAGCCGGCCTCGATGCTGATGCTGCACCGCCGGCTGATCGACCTGCGCCGCGCCGAACCGGCCCTCGCGGTAGGCGATTACCGTCCTGTCGTCGCGACCGGCAACGTGCTGGCCTACCGTCGTTCCCACGCCGGCCGCGAGCTCCTCATGGCCCTGAACCTGGGGGCGACCCCCGGACGCCTCGTCCTCCCGGCGGACCTCTCGGCTGGCCGCGTGCTGCTCTCCGCGACGAACACCGCCGAGGGGCGAACCTACCGGAACGAGGTCGAGCTCGAGGCGAACGAGGCGCTCGTGATGGAGCCAGCCGACGCGGCGGAGCCGTAGGAAGAGCTCGCACGTTGGTGCCGCACTCCTCCGACGGTGAACTCGTGACTGGGGCAAGATGTAGTTACTAGTCGGACCCCCACAGGAGTGCGCCCCCTTTGCTGTCGTCGCTCGCTGCGTGGCGGGTGAGCCTGCAGCGCATGCGCGCGGACTGGCCGATCGTCGCGGCGGCGTGGCTCATCACCCTCCTCGCCGCAACGTTGCTCGCCGCCGGACCTGTCTATTCGGATGCGGTGTCACTGGCGGGCCTCCGTCGAGTCCTGGCCGATGCCTCGCCCACCGACGTCAACGTCGAGATCACCGCCCGCGTTCCCGTGGACCAGGTCGACCTCGCCAACGCGGAGGTCGAGCGCCAGGTGGGTGGCGCCCTTGGCAGCCTCCCGGTCGAGCTGGATCGCAGCGCCCGGTCCGACACGTTCGCACTTCCCGACCAGCCGACGGGGCGGGTGCGCGACCTGGCGACGATTGGCTTCTCGGATGGCATCGTCGAGCACACGACCATGCTCGAGGGCTCGTGGCCGGCGACCGGTCCCGACGATCGTCCCGTCAACGTGGCCGTCGCGGAGCCCGTCGCCGCGGAGCTGGGCTGGTCGGTCGGGGATGTCCTGCGCCTCACGAACCGCAGCGACGAGTCGCGCACGGTCGACATCGCGATTGCCGGCGTCTTCCGCGTGGACGATGTGGAGGACCCCTTCTGGTGGGGCGAGGCCTCGCCCAGCGGCGCCAGCGAGAGCGCCTCGTTTCGCACCTTCGGGCCGCTGATCGCCACGCCCGAGAGCCTGACGACCCGCGTCGCACAGGGCGACGTGCGCCTCACCTGGCACGCCTTCCCGCGCTTCGGCGAGATCGAGCTCGAGCAGGTCGGCGGCATCCAGGGACGGGTGTCGCAGCTCACCGAGCGGGCGCGGAACGCGCTCGCCAACTACTTCCCGACGGCGTCCACGCAGCTCGACCAGATCCTCTCGGAGGCGAACCGCTCGCTGCTGGTGAGCCGCACCGGCGTGCTCCTGCTCATCGTCCAGCTGGCCATCCTGGCGGCGTACGCCATCGTGCTGATGGCGGGGCTGCTGGCCGACCACCGCACGCCTCGACACGGCGCTGCTGCGATCGCGTGGAGCGGGTCCGCTGCAGGTCGGCGGGATCGCGCTCGCCGAGGCGCTGGTCCTGGCGCTCCCCGCGGCCGTCCTGGCTCCATTCCTGGCCGAGTGTCGCCCTGCAGCTCTTCAACGTGGTCGGGCCCCTGGCGGCGGTCCAGATCACCGTCTCGCCGCAGCTCTCGACGACCGCGTTCGTCGTCTCCGGCGCGGCGGCGCTCGTCGCGGCCCTGCTGCTGGTGGTCCCGGCGTTCCTCGCCGCCCGCTCGTTCGCGCAGGAGGAGGGCGCTCGCTCTCGCTTCGAGACGCGAACCGTCGGCCAGCGGCTCGGCCTGGACATGGCCCTCCTGGCCGTGACCGCCATCGGCTTCTGGCAGCTGCGCCTGTACGGCGCGCCGCTCACGCAGTCGGTCCACGGCAGCCTGGGTCTTGACCCGCTGCTGGTCGCCGCCCCCGCCATCGGGCTGCTGGCCGGAGCGGTACTCGCGCTGCGCATGGTGCCGCTTGCTGGCCCAGGCCGCAGAGGCTGTCACTCGCCGCGGGCGGCGGCTGGTTGGCGCGCTCGGTGCGCAGCAGATCGCGCGCCGCCCGCTGCGCTACACCCGCGCAGCGCTCCTGCTGATGCTGGCGGTCTCGATGGGCGTCTTCGCCATCTCGTACGCCGATACCTGGGGCCGCTCGCAGCATGACCAGGCCGACTACCAGGTCGGCAGCGACGTGCGCGTCACGGCACCTGGCGGCGCCGGCAACGTCCCGTCCTGGGCGCTGCACGCCGCGTTCTCGGCCATCGATGGCGTGACCGAGGCCATGCCCGTCGACCGCCAGTCGCTGCGCCTGCCGGGCAGCGCCCGGCAGGGCGAGCTGATCGGGCTCGACCCGGCGGCGGCCGGTGCGGATCGTCCGCCTCCGATCCGACCTTCGAACGGCGTCCGATCGGATCGCTGCTGCAGCCCCTCGCCGACCTGCGCCCGGCCCCGCTGCTGGTGACGCTCGATGGCATGCCCGCGCGCCTGCGGATCGACGCCCTCGTGCACGTCAGCAGCGCCTTCGCCTTCGGGTTCGACCCGCAGACGGGCGAGCCCACGTCGACACCCCAGGAGGTTGACGCGCTCGCCGGGCGCGACGTGGTCGGTGCCGAGGTGGTGCTTCGCGACGCGGACGGCGGCACGCACCGTTTCACGGCCAAGCCCGTGCCGCTTGCCGATGGCGTTCAGCAGATCGTGGTGCCACTCGATACCGGCGTGGAACGGTCGAACCAGACGGTCGCGGCCATCGGCGGGGCATTCAGCGGGCCGCTGCAGCTGATCGCCGTGGACATCACCGTGGCCCTGCCCGATAACTGGATCGTCAACGGCGGACGCGTCGAGCTGTCCGGCCTCGCGACCAGCGAGGGCGACGACGGCCCGTGGAGCGAGGTGGATCTCGAGACCGCCGGTGGCTGGGACGTGTGGGTCCTGCGCAACGGCGGGCCGACCACGGCCGCGGCCGGGGCACAGGTGGACGGCCGGGCCCTGGTGCTGGGTGGCTCCGGCGTGACGGCGCAGCTGGTCGGGACGCAGGCCGGCCTCCCCCGCCCCCCGGCGGTGAGCTTCGTGGCCTCCTCCCTCGACGGCCTGGCCGGCGCCTCGCTTCCCGTCGTCGTGAACCAGGCCTTCCTGGACGGAACGTCGACGGAGGTCGGCGACGACATCCTGGTGCGTCTGGACGGGCTGCTGCGCGAGCTGCTCATCGCCGGCTCGGTCGCCTCGTTCCCCACCCAGCCTCCCGATCGCCCGCTGGCGATTGCCGACCTGTCGACGCTGGGGCTGATTCGCTACGCCGCCGCCCAGAGCACGCAGCAGCCCGCCGAATGGTGGCTCGCCAGCGAGCCGGGCTCGGGCTCACAGGTCGCGGCGCAGGTCGAGCGGGGTGGCTACGCCCAGGGACCCATCTTGGCGCGCGACGATGTCTCCGCGGCGCTGAGCACCGATCCGGTGGCGCTCGGCATCATCGGCGCGCTCTCGCTGGGCTTCATCGTGGCCGGCCTCTTCGCCGCGATCGGGCTCGTCGTCAGCGCCTCCGTCTCGGCACGGCAGCGGCGGACCGAGTTCGCGCTGCTGCGCGCCCTCGGCCTCTCATCCGGCCAGCTCTCGGGCTGGCTCTGGCTGGAGAATGCCGCCATCGTCGTCGTCAGCCTGCTGGCGGGCGTTGGCCTCGGCCTCCTCATCGGCTGGGTCGCGCTCCCGTTCGTCACCGTCACGCAGCAGGCCGCGACGCCCTTCCCGCCGCCGATCGTGCGTACTCCGTGGGCGAGCATCGGCCTGCTGGTAGCGATCACCACGGCCGCGCTGGGCGTCACCGTGCTCGTCCTGGGCCGCGTGCTGCGACGCATCGGCATCGGATCGGTGCTGCGCATGGGAGAGGACTGACCTCATGCGAGGAATCTGGGCCGCCGCCTTCCTCCTGCGCCGCCTTCGCTCAGAGGCGGGCGTTGCGCTGCTGGTGCTGGTCCTGGTGGGCGCCACGGCATTCCTGTTCGCGGCCGCCCCGCGCCTGCTGAACCGCGCCGCCGAGGACGGCCTGCAGCACGACCTCGCCGCGGCGCGCACCGCCGACCGCAACATCGAGATCTCGCTCGTCGCACCAGGCCTGGCGGGCATCCGTTCGCTCGAGGCGATGACCACCCAGCAGGCCGCCTTCCTCGATCAGCTGCCCGAGGACGTGCGGACCCTCATCGCCGACACGGCCATCTCGACCGAGTCGATCCGCTTCACCGTGACCGATGCCCCGAACCTGACCTACACCCATACCTTCGTCCGCTTCCGCTACCAGGACCACCTCGACGGACAGATCGAGCTGACCGAGGGCCGGATGCCGGTCGGACGCGACCAGGCCCTGCCGCCACCCGAGTACGGCTTCGCGGGCGACGACTACGAGCCGCCGGAGGAGCCGCCGCGCTTCGAGATCGCCATCTCGGACCAGGCCGCGGCAGCTTCGGGCGTCGAGGTGGGCGACCTGCTCACCGTCGACGCCGACGGCAGCGACGCCCGGCTACGACGCCCGTTCGCCATCCCGCTGCTCGCCGAGGTCGAGGTGGTCGGGACCTACCGGGTGACCGACCCCGACAACCAGGCCTGGTACGAGGACCGGTCGCTCCAGGTGCTGCAGCTGGGTGGCTCCGACGACAACCCCGTCGCGTTCCTGACGGGCCTGATCGCCGCCGAGGCGTTCGACGACCTCGCCGCGTCCGGGCTCGAGTTTGCCCAGGACTGGCGATTCTTCATCGAGCCGGGCCAGGTGGACGCCATGGGCGTCGACCAGCTCATCGTCGACCTGCGCCGGATCCAGGCGCGCTTCACTGGCTCCGCGACGGCCGGCGCGATCGGCAACATCCCCGTCTTCCGGTCGGACCTGGTGGCGCTGCTCCAGGGGTACCTCGCGCAGCGGTCGGCGTCCGAGGCCGCGCTCTCGGTCGCCGCCATCGGTCCGCTGGTGCTCGCCGGCGCGGCGGTCGGCATGCTCGGGATCCTCATCGTCAACCGCCGGCGCGCGGCGATCGCCCTGACCCGTGGCAGGGGCGGCTCCTCATTCGTCATCCTCGGTGCGCAGCTCTGGGAGGCGGTGCTGCTGGTCGGCCTCGCCGTCCTGGCCGGGATCGGTGCGGCCGTGCTGCTCGTCCCCGGCCGGGCCAGCCCCGCCTCGGTGCCGCTGGCGCTGGCGGTCGGCGTGGGCGCCGTGGGGGCGCTGGTGGTCGCCACCTGGCCGGCCGCACGACGCCCGCTGCGCGAGCTGCACGCCGACGAGGTTCCGGTGCTGCGGCCGTCGCCCCGGCGCCTCGTCCTCGAGGGAACGGCGGTGCTGCTGGCCGTCGGCGGCGTCTTCCTGCTCCAGCAGCGTGGCCTCACCAGCCAGGAGGGCGCAACGACCACCTTCGATCCGCTGCTGGCGGCCACGCCTGCGCTGGCCGGGTTGGCGGTCGGCATCGTCGCGATGCGCCTCTACCCCGTCCCGATCCGCATCCTCGCCTGGTTGGCGGCTCGGCGACGCGACCTGGTGCCGGTGCTCGGGCTGCGCTCGGTGGGTCGCCACCCCGCGGTCGCCAACCTGCCGCTGCTGGTGCTCATGCTGACCGCCGCCTTCGGCGCCTTCGCATCGGTCGTCACCACCACCGTCGATCGCGGCCAGCAGGTCGCCTCGTGGGAGAACCTGGGGGCGGACTTCCGCATCGAGCGCATCGGTGGTGGGCCGGTCGATCGCCTCGATCCGATGCAGGTCTCCGGGATCCAGGCAGTGGCTGGCGCCTACATCGACCGCCAGGCACGCTTCGCCTCGACCGAGAACCAGCGCGGCTCGATCCTCTTCTACGCCCTCGAGGCGGATGCGTACGCCGATGTGACCGCCGGCTCGCCCATCGACCCGGCGCTGCCGCGCGCCTTCACGCGCGTCGAGGGATCGCCGCCGCTCGGCACGCCGGAGTCGCCGATCCCGGCCATCCTCTCGCGGCGGCTGCCCGCGGCGAGCGTGCCCATCGGGCCGGGCAATACCTTCACGGTGACCGTCGCCGGGCAGGAGATGACCTTCGTCGACGTGCAGGAGCGGCTCGACTTCGTGGCGCTGCCCGCCGAATCCGCCTTCGTCATCGCGCCGCTCGACCTGGTGCAGGGCGCCTACGTCAACCAGACGCTCGAGCCGAACCAGCTCCTGGTCAAGGGACCCGCCAGCTCCGAGCGCGGGCTGCGCCAGCTCGTCGGCGACCAGCTGGCGCTGGGGCAGATGACCAGCCGTCATGCCGCCTACGAGGAGCTGCGCCAGGCACCGCTGGTCGCCGCAGTCGTGATCGGGTTCGCCGGAGCGCTCGCCGTCGCCGCGGCGTACACCGCGCTGACGGTCATGGCCGCGCTGACGCTCTCGGCGGCGGCGCGCACGCGCGACCTCGCCTTCCTGCGCACGCTGGGCCTGAGCGCCCGCCAGGCGCTGCAGCTCACCGTGGTCGAGCACGCTCCCCCGGTCCTCATCGCGCTGATCCCCGGCGTCCTGCTCGGCATCGGCGTGGCGATCCTGCTCACGCCGTCGCTCGGCCTCTCCGCCTTCGCCGGCAGCGATCGAGAGCTGGGTCTCACCATCGAGTGGGCACCGATCCTCTTGATGAGCCTCGCCCTGCTGCTGGTGGTATCGGCCGCCATCGGCCTCTCGACCTGGCTCTCGAGGCGTACCAGGGCAGCGGACGCGCTGCGGATCGGCGACGATTGATGAGCAACGGAGGACGAATGAGCGACCCGATGACCGACATCGTCGACCTGCCGGTCGACCAGCGCCCCGGCGGCATCGCGCCTCCCCCCATGCCGATGCCGACGCAGCGGCTGCGCCGCATGACCGGCGACGAGGCGCTCATCGTGTGCGACAACCTGGTCAAGATCTACAAGGTCGCCGACCTCGAGGTCGTCGCCCTGCAGGGCCTCGACCTGCTGGTGGAGCAGGGCGAGTTCATCGCGCTGGTCGGCGCGTCGGGGAGCGGCAAGAGCACCCTCCTGAACATCCTGGCCGGGCTCGACGTTCCCTCGGCCGGTCGTGCCGTGGTGGCCGGGCACATCCTGGGCGAGATGGGCTCGCAGGAGCGGACCGAGTACCGGCGCAGCGTCATCGGCTTCGTCTGGCAGCAGACCGCCCGCAACCTGCTCCCCTACCTGTCGGCGCTCGAGAACGTCGAGCTGCCGATGATGCTGCAGGGGCATCCCAACGAGGAGCGGCGGCATCGCGCGCACGAGCTGCTGGGCATGGTGGGCCTCTCCGAGCGCGGCGGGCACCGCCCGGATCGGCTCTCGGGCGGCGAGCAGCAGCGCGTCGCCATCGCGGTCGCGCTCGCCAACCGCCCCGCCGTGATCCTGGCCGACGAGCCGACCGGCGAGCTCGACTCCGAGACGGCGCAGCAGGTGTTCGACCTGCTGCGCAAGGTGAACCGGGAGCTGGGGGTCACCATCGTGGTGGTGACCCACGACCCGCTGGTCAGCGAGCGGGTGAGCCGTACCATCGCCATCCGCGATGGGCGGACGAGCACCGAGACGCTGCGACGCTCCGCCGTCAGCGAGGCGGGCGAGCACCACGTCATCGCGGAGGACTACGCCGTGCTCGACCGCGTCGGGCGCCTCCAGCTGCCGCCCGCGCACGTCGAGGCGCTGCGGCTCCACCGTCGCGTGCGGGTCGTGCTCGAGGACGACCACATCAGCATCTGGCCCGACCGTGACGGCAACGGCACGACGGGAGGCGAATGAGGATGGACTCGATCTACGCGCGCCCCGCCTCGCCTGAGCCCGCGACGCCCGCGACGCCCGGCGAGGCACCGGCTCCCGGCGTACCGATGGTCGAGACCAGCGCGCTGGTGCGTGAGTACGCGCTCGGCGGCGGCGTGGTGCATGCCGTGGCCGGCATCGACCTGCGCATCGACGCCGGCCAGCTGGTCGCCGTACGTGGCCGGTCCGGTTCCGGCAAGACGACCCTGCTCTCGCTCATCGGCGCGCTCGACCGGCCGACCTCCGGCACGGTCGTCGTGGACGGCCTGGCTGTCTCGGAGCTGCCGGAGTCGAAGCTCGTTGCCTTCCGACGCCGGAAGATCGGCTTCATCTTCCAGGCCTTCGGGCTCCTTCCGATCCTCTCCGCGGCCGAGAACGTCGAGGTCCCGCTGCGCCTGGTCGGGACCGACCCGGGCATCCGGCAGGAGCGGATCGCGGAGCTGCTCGATATGGTCGGGCTGGGCGACCGAATGGGCCACCGTCCGCACGAGCTCTCCGGCGGCGAGCAGCAGCGCGTGGCGATCGCGCGCGCCCTCGCCAACCGACCGGACCTGCTGCTGGCCGACGAGCCGACGGGTCAGCTCGACTCACAGACCGGTCACGCCATCATGACGCTGCTGCGCGGACTCGTGCGCAGCCAGGGGGCCACGGCAGTGGTCGCCACCCATGATCCGGCCATGATCGACGTGGCCGATCGCGTGATCGAGCTGCAGGACGGCCGCATCGTCGGCGACACATCGGCCTGAGCCGATCAGCCTCAACGCAGATCGGGGAGGCGGAACGCCATGGCGCAGAACATATATTGACGTCTGTCGATATACTCTGCTCCACATGGCTGTCCAGACCGATCCCGACGTGAAGCTGCTGCAGGCGCTGGCCGACCCCGTGCGGCTGGCCATCGTGCGCCAGCTCGGCGCCTCGTCGAGCGCGGTCTGCGCCTGCGATTTCACCGACTGCTGTGACGTCCGGCAACCCACGGTCAGCCACCACCTGAGGGTGCTGCGCGAGGCGGACGTGGTGACGACCCAGCGCCGTGGCACCTACATCTACTACCAGCTCGCGCCCGACTTCGGCCGGCGCTGGGCGACCCTCGGCGGCAGCCTCTCGGGGCTGGTCGCCATCAGCTAGGAGCACCTCATGTCCCAGTCGATCCACGAGCAGGTACGCAGCCACTACGCCGAGTCGGCACTCCACGTCCTCGCCGATGAGCCGGCCACCTGCTGCGGGTCGGACTGCTGCAGCTCGGAGCCCGGCATCGGCGCCGAGCTCTACTCGGTCCTGCAGCGCGACGCGCTTCCGGACGGTGCGGTCCTCGCATCGCTGGGATGTGGCAATCCGACCGCCGTCGCCGAGCTGCGCGAGGGCGAGACGGTGCTCGACCTCGGATCGGGCGGCGGGATCGACGTGCTGCTCAGCGCGAAGCGCGTCGGACCCACCGGCCACGCCATCGGCCTCGACATGACCGACGAGATGCTGGAGCTGGCACGCCGCAACGCCGCCGAGGCGGGCGCCCGAAACGTCGAGTTCATCAAGGGGCAGATCGAGGAGATCCCGCTGGCGGACGGCTCGGTGGACGTGGTGATCAGCAACTGCGTGGTGAACCTGGCGGCCGACAAGGCGGCGGTCTTCCGCGAGGTGGCGCGCGTTCTCAGGCCGGGCGGACGCATCGGCATCGCCGACATCGTGGCGGAGGATGGCCTGAGCGCCGACGAGCGCGCCGAACGCGGCTCCTACGTCGGCTGCATCGCCGGCGCGCTCTCGTTCGCCGAGTACGAGCGCGGCCTGCGTGAAGCCGGATTCGCCGATATCGAGCTGGTGCCCGACCCACCTCGTCACGGCGGGCATGCACAGCGCCATCATCCGCGCGGTGAAGCCTTCCACGGCTTCCTGAGGAGGTTCACGCCGTCGCGGCCAGGCCAGTCTTCGAGTCCGGCGACTCGTCGCAGATTCCCAGGCTGTTGTGCTTCGCGCGCTGCATCCGTGCGTCGGCAATCTCGATCGCCCGCATCGGCGGCGGCGCCTCGCCGTCGAGCAGGAGAAGGCCGATGGAGCCTGACACCGCGACGATCTGGTCGCTTGCGCGGAGCTGGAGGGCGCCACCAACCCGGGCGTGAATGCGCCAGGTGAGCGCCATGGCGGTCGATGCATCGGGGAGGTCGGTCAGGAGCACGTGGAACTCGTCGCCGGCGCGGTGCGAACGGGCGACGTGGTCCGTATCGCGCACGGCGCTCCGCAGCCTGCCTGCCGCGGCCCGGATCACCTCGTCGCCGGCATGCGTGCCGTGGTCGCGGTTGAAGGCTCCGAAGTTGTCGAGGTCCATGACGAGCAGCGCATGGAGGCGACGCCCGCTGCGCGCCTCCGCCGTCGCCGCCGCCAGGTACGGGGCGAACCCACGTTCGTTGAGCAGCCCGGTCATGTGGTCGTGGTTCGAGGCGACGGCCGTGTCGTGGGCGCGCCACACCACCAGGACCAGCGCCACGCAGACGATCGGGGCCCACCATCCCACCGCCAGGTAGACCAGCGCCATCAGCCAGGCCAGGATGCCCTCGGCCAGGACGGTGGCGCGGAATCCGCCGTCGTAGTTGCGGACCGCCTCCCGCAGCGTCCCCTTGCGACGGATCGCCACCAGCGGCAGCACCAGCAGGAAGTTGACCGACACGAACACGAGCGCCACGGCCGCGGCGCCGAAGAATTGGACGGTCCCGTCGTCGGCGCCCAGTCCGCGGACCAGCAACGCGCTGGAATCGCCCGCGAGGCCGGCCGCCACCGCGGCGATGGCGATCATGGCGTGGTTGCCGAGCAGGCCGAACCACGGGACGGAGGCGAACTCGCGACGCTCGAACTGGGAGAGGAGGCCCATCCATCCGCCGACCACCGGTCCGCCCAGGATGGTGCCGGCAACCACGAAGGGCATGTGGAAGGTGAGGACGGTTCCCGCCTCGAGCTGGCGCGAGCGGAGGGCTCCCAGCAGCCCGAAGAGCGTCCAGTAGCCGACGCCCGCCAGCAGGGCCGTCGCGGGCTCGAGGCCCGGCAGGTGAAGTGCGATGAGGTCGCGCACGGGGTAGGTCGCCGTGGCCCAGGCGACGACCACCAGCGCGGTGACGCTGAGCGCGGCGGCGTACCAGACCTGTGAGCGGACAGCGGCCTGCTCTCCGCTCACTCCGTCGCCACCTCGCCGTCGAAGCGTCGCTGCTCCATCAGCTCGTTCCAGGGACGCATCAGCTCCTCGAACGCCACGCCGGTCAGGCGGTCGGCGTAGGCGAGCGCATCCAGGGCATCGGCGACGGCGAAGGTCGCGTCCGCAGCCGGCCCGCGCAGGCTGCGCGCGCCCCGGGTTCCATCGCCTCCGAAGGCCTGCAGAACCGCGGCGGCGGCGGCGCTGCTGCGCACGTCCTGCTCACGGTCGCGGTCTTCATCGGCGAGGTAGCGGAGGGCGATGCGCGCGCCGTTGCGCCGGCGCTGCCGGTGCGGATCCAGCGACCCATACGAAACGCCGGCCCAGAGGCCGGCCAGTCGCAGGAGATGCGGCGGGGAAAGGTGGCGAACCGTCTCCAGGAGCGCTTCCGCCTGCTCGTCGAATGCCGCCACCGCCACGGGTGCGTTCCTCCCAACAATCGCCTCAGCCATCCGGCGCCGATGACGACAGGGTGGCGCGCGACTGGGAGGGATGGGTATGGCCCATTAGTACCAGCGCGGCCAGCGTCGGGATGCGGTAGGGAGCGGTCAGCGCAGGTAGGCGCCCTCTGGGTCCAGTTCCTCGCGCATCAGCTGCAGCTCCCGCTCCGTCGGCGGGGCACTCTCCCCCACCTCCGCGGCGACGCCCATGCGCCAGGCGCAGGCGTCCTGCACCTGTTCGAGCGAGACCCCGGGGTGCAGCGCGGCGAGCCGCATCTCGCCGGCATCGTCGAACCGGTAGGTTGCCAGGTCCGTCACGAGCACCGAGGGACCCCGGCCCAGCCATCCCTGGCGACGGCGCACGGCGTCGGACTCGGCTGCGCCGCCGAGATTGCCGGGCGAGGTCCGAAAGTCGATGCGATCCACGAAGCTGCGGCGGCTCTGTCGCATGATCACGAACACCTCGCGGGCATTGATGGCGATCTCGCAGGCGCCGCCGGACCCCGGCAGCCGGGTCTTCGGCACCTCGTAGTCACCGATCACGGTCGTGTTGATGTTGCCGAACCGGTCGATCTGCGCCGCCCCCAGGAAGCCGACATCCACCAGGCCGCCCTGCAGGTAGAAGGCGAAGAGCTCGAACATGCTCATCGCCGCCGTTGCGCCGCTCACGATGGTCGGATCACCGATCGAGAGCGGCAGCCGTGCCGGGCGCGCCCCGAAGACGCCCGCCTCGTAGACGAGCTCGAGGTCGGGAGCCACCGTTCGCTGCGCGAGGTTGACCGCGATGTTCGGCAATCCGACGCCGACGAAGCAGACGCGCCTGCCGGCCAGCTCGCGCGCCGCTGCGACGACCATCATCTCGGTGGGAGCTGAAGTCGGTCACCGGTACGCCCCGTAGTCGACCGAGCCAGACGGCGCCGACCCGGGCCGCAGGGCGTCAAGCCGCTCCCGGCCGAGCTTCTCCACGTACTCCTCACGGCCGGCGACGCCGTGCACCCAGTCGCGCAGCCAACCGTCGAGCCGATCCGGGTCGCGGCTGATGGCGTCCCACTCGCGGTAGAACGCGTTATCACGATCGTAGGCGCCCTGGACGTACGACGGATGGGCGCCCCACGGCTCCACCACCACCGCATCGACCACCAGGCCGGGCAGCAGCGTTCGGTTCGGGTCGGCGCGGATCACCGCCTCGTCGACCAGCTCCTCGACCACGGCGATGACGCGTTCCGCGGCGAAGCCCGCCTCCTTCTGGCAGCCGAGCAGCCCCCACACCTGCACGTCGCCGGAGGCAGATGCGCGCTGCGCGTGGATGACCGTCACGTCCGGGCGCAGCGGCGGCACGGCATAGACGACCTCGTCGCCGTAGGGCGAGGCGACCTGCCGGATCAGCGGGTTGGCGCGGGGCAGGTCGGTCTCGAAGTAGGAGCGCAGCGGGAAGAAGGGCAGGTTGGCGGCGCCGGCGGTGTAGCGACCCACCATCCCGAAGTGGGAGTACTCCTCCAGCTCCAACCGGGCGCTCATCCGAACGCATCGGCCTCCACGCGACGGCGGATGGCGTGCAGGCCGCCAACGCCGGGGTTCCCGAGCCAGCTGAAGATCAGCTTGCGCGCCACGCCCGCGGCGACCATCTGGTCGTAGACCAGGTCCGGGGTCAGACGGGCCAGGGTCAGGTCGCGGCGACCCTGCCGAATGATCTCGTGGCCGGCAGCGAACGAGATGAGATGGGTGAAGCCCTCGATGGCGACGGTGTCTCCGTCGCGCACCAGCTCGGCGATCGCATCGCGCATGCTGGCCACGCGCGCCGTCACGTGGCTGCAGGCTCAGGCACCATTTCGGCGGCAGCATACCGCTCGTCAGGCGAAGGCGCGACGGAGGAAGGCGGCCAGCCGACCCCCCGGTGCTGGGCGTCCTATCGGCGCCGATGACCCTTCCGTCCGGACCCATTCTCATGATTTCCCAAGACGCGCGCGCGATCGTTGTCGGCATGCCTTCGAGAAACAGCCTCAAGCGTGCGCAGAAGCGGGTCGACCATACGGGCCGGCTGCGCCGCCTAAAGGGGATTGCCGTCGGGAGCAGCGCCGTCCTGGGCATGGCCTTCTGGTCGCTGGTGTCGGGCGCGGTCGCCAGTGCGCAGGCCACGCCCGCGCCGGCGACGACGACCATCACGACCCAGCCGTTCGGGGAAGAAGACAACTCGTTCTTCGGCTCCTCCAACCCATCGCTGGGCGGAAGCGCATCGTTGCAGCGGCCGATGATCCGGTCGGGTGGGTCATGATCGCTACTGCGGCTCCGGTCGAACACTCCCCCATCGCGACTCACCGGTTCCGCTCGATGGGGACCGATGTCACCGTCCTGCTGCCTGCCCGGGCTGGCGGCCGCATCGCCGCGGTGGAGCGCCTGTTCGACGAGTGGGATCGCAGGTTCAGCCGCTTCCGTCCGGATAGCGAGCTCATGACCCTCAACCGGTCGGCCGGGAGTCCGCTGGTGGTGAGCGACGCGATGTTCGAGGTGGTCTCGACCGCGATCGCCGCCGCTCGCGCCACGACGGGCCTCTTTGATCCGCTGCTGTTCGGGCGGATGCTCGAGCTGGGCTACGACCGTACCTTCGATGAGCTCCCCAAGGACCGTCCCGCCGCGCCGCTCCGACCCTGGCATGCGGGGGAGTGGCGCGACGTCCGGCTCGATCCGTTGCGCCGAACCGTGGAGCTGCCGGCGGGCAGCGGTATCGACCTGGGTGGTCTGGCCAAGGGAATGGCGGTCGATGCCGCCGTCCGGCTCCTGGCTGCCTCCGGCGTGGCCTACGCCGTCGTGAACGCCGGCGGCGACCTGGCGACGTTCGGTACGCACCCTGCCCACGACGGTTGGGACGTGGCGGTTGACGGCGTCAGCGGCAGCATCAGCCTGCCCTTCGGGTCGTTGGCAACCTCATCGGTCCTGCGCCGCCGCTGGACCGTCGACGGCCGTCCGCTCCATCACCTCCTGGACCCACGGACCGGCCAGCCCGCCGACAACGACCTGGCGCAGGCCTCGATCGCGGCGGCCAGCTGCGGCCAGGCAGAGATCGGGGCCAAGGCCGTCCTCCTGTTGGGCGCGACCGCCGGGACCGATTTCGTGGAGCGCCGCGGCCTCTCCGCCCTGCTGGTCACGCGGAGCGGGGAAGAGCTGCGGGTTGGTGCCTGGCGATGACGATCGACCACACGCTGAGCTGGGAGATCGCTCGCGTGGGAGGCATGCTGGCCTACGTACTGGCAACCGGGTCCGTTGTGCTCGGCCTGCTCCTGTCGCTGAAGGCCTACTCCCCGAGCTGGCCGCGTTTCATCACCAACGAGCTGCATCGATTCATCACCGTGCTGACGCTGGTGTTCATCGGCATCCATACCGCGGCTGTCTTCCTCGACCCGTTCACCGCCTTTACCGCGGCGGAGGTGCTCGTCCCGTTCCAGGCACACTACCGGCCGCTCTGGATCGCGCTCGGCATCGTCTCCGGCTACCTGGCGATTGCCGTCTGGGCGTCGGAGTACGTTCGCAAGCGCATCGGCTACGCGTGGTGGCGGCGCTTCCACTACCTCGCCTTCGCCGTCTTCCTGCTCGGCGCGGCGCACGGTCTCGGAACGGGCAGCGACAGCCGCGAGGCGTGGGCGCTCGCCATCTACGCGGCGACCATCGGCAGCGTGGCGCTGCTGATCGGGTGGCGGGTCGTTCGCTCGATCGGGCCGGAGTCGCGCAACGTGGTGATCGCCACCATCGGCGCCGCGGTGGCCGCCGTCGCGCTCTTCACCCTGGTGGGGCCGGCGCAGCCAGGCTGGAACGAGATCGCCAACGCCGGGAACGGCAACGGCGCATCGGCCTCCTGGTTGGCAGACCACCCCACAACGACCGCTGCCGTCATCACGGCACCGACCACCTCGTTCACGGCACGGTTCGATATCGCGCAGGTCGATGAGGGGCGGCTCACCGGAGCGTTCTCGTCCAGCGATGGCTCAGGACAGATGCAGCTGGTCGTGGGGCGCGAATCGGCAGGTCTCGCGCTCGCGTTCCCGGACGGCTGGACGTGCAGCGGGTCGCTGCGGCAGGTCGGCCAGGACAGCCTTTCCGCGCGGTGCGTGGGATCGGACGGGAGCGCCATCGACGTCACGCTCGGGGACCTGCAGCGGTCGGGCGTGGACGTGATCGGCCGATTGCAGGTGAGCACCGGTTGACCGTTGCGCTGCCGCCTACCATCTGGGGCGCAACCAATTCGTACCGGAGTCCCATGCATGACCGCCCAACCGGCCGGACCGCAGCAGCCAGGGGGATCATGGAGCTCGCCGGCGCCGGCGCAGGCAGGGCCTGCACCCGGCCTCGTCTACGCCGGATTCTGGATCCGGGTGCTGGCATGGATCATCGACGCCATCGCCCTTGGAATCATCAGTGCGGCCCTCGCGCCACTCTTCGGGGCCGGCAGCTTCGTCCCCGTCGGCGACGGGCAGTTCGAGGTCAACTACGGGGCCAACGCCCTCGGAACCCTCTTCGGCCTGATCTACTTTGTCGGCTTCTGGGCGTGGCGGGGACAGACGCTGGGAATGATGCCCCTCAACCTCCGCGTGGTCCGCGCCGAGGACGGCGGCCAGGTCGACTGGGTTCGGGCCCTGCTCCGCTACGTCGGACTGATCATCTCCTTCGTCGTCATCTTCCTGGGGGTAATCTGGGTTGCCTTCGACCGAAACAAGCAGGGATGGCACGACAAGATGGCGCGCACCGTCGTCGTGCGCCCGGCTTCCTAGCCGGCGGCCGAGACGCACGCAAACCGCCGCGTCGCCTCCAGTCCATCACTCCGGGGCACGTCCCGGCGGCGGCGTCCGCATGCTGGCGCGCCAGATTGGGCATCGGGCGCGCATCATGGGCGCATCAGCCCACACGCATGCG
Source organism: uncultured Chloroflexia bacterium (assembly GCA_963777045.1). GTDB lineage: Bacteria > Chloroflexota > Limnocylindria > QHBO01 > QHBO01 > JAPSGM01. Next base: position 19,880 of record CAVZPD010000022.1, on the reverse strand, counting down.
ACCAAGATTGGGAGTATCAAACTCATGTGCCTGACATGTGGCTGCATGGACGCCCACCTCGAGATGGGCGAGTCGAACATCCGGTACGAGGATCTGAAAGCGGCGGCGGAAGAGAACGGTTGTTCCGTCGAGGAGATCCTCGACATCATGGAGCGGACCGTCTCCAGGGATCGAGCCCAGCACCCCGACGAGTACGCCGCAGGGGTCTGACGCATCGATCGATGGCGCGTTCCACCCGGGTTCAGTGCCGGAGAATGGTGGCGGGGTCGGGGTGGCTGGAGGCGTCCCTACGCCTTTTGACAGTGCGTCGGGCGCCGCCGACCGCGTCCGCCGGGGTTACCGTGGCGCCCGGCCTGTCGTAGACGGTTGGCTTGCCCAGCAGGAATCCCTGGGCAAGCGGGATATCGAGCCCCCGCAAGGTTGCCAGCTCCGCGTTGGTCTCGACGCCCTCCGCCACGAGGAGCACGTTGTCGAACGCGCGAAGTGGCGCATCCCGGCCGCCATGGCAATCCGCGCGTCGTCCCCGTCGATCCCGGCAATGAGGCCGCGGTCCAGCTTCACGATGGCAGGATGAAGCTCGAGGATATGGCGCAAGCTGGCGAATCCGGCGCCGGCATCGTCGACGGCCAGGCGGACGTGCGGCCCGAGCTCACGCAGCGCCGCCGCAAATGCCTCGTAGTCGGTGATCTCCTCGTGCTCGGTGACCTCCACGAACACCTCACGATTCGTGCCGATCAGCAGGTCGCGCAGCCCTTGGCTATGCATGATCAGCCGCGGCGAGGCGTTGAGGCTCAACCACGCCTCGGCGGGCAGATCCCTCGCGCGGTCGAGCGCGTTGGCCAGCGTGCGCAGCTCGAGCTCGACGTCCATGCCGACGGACGTCGCCTCCGCGAAGCGGAGATCGGGAGCAACGCCGTCATCGAAGCGCGTTAACGCCTCGTAGCCGACGATCTCGTCGCGCATGATATCGACGACGGGTTGGAAGGCGGTCCTGAAGCCACGCTCACGGATGATGCGCGCGAGCTGCAGCCGCACGGCCTCGGCTTCGGAGCGGACGGCGACCTTCGGCCCCACCATAACGCCGGCCATCTCCGAGAACTCCACCAATGCCGGGAGCAGGTCGGCCAGCTGCTCCTCCGCATTCAGCGCGGCATTCGCGATGACGAGGAACCCGATCAGGCTTCCGGCGTTGCGCACCGGGGCATAGGCAGTGGCGCGGACCCCCAGGTCGGCGAAGAGCTCGGCATAGGGATGCCGCGTCTCGGCTCCCATGCCTCGATCCACGGCCCGCGACCGGCCTGGTCACGCAGGTACTGGCTGCGCTGGCGGGGAACGCGGCGTGGGGCGAAATCGGGTCGCCCGGCAACGACAAGACCCAGAGGAACCGCGCGCTGGTCGAGACCGAAGACGAAGAACCCGGCCATCACCACGCCACGGAGGCTGGCCACCTGGCGACAAACGGCGGCGGCCATCGCCTCCGGGTCATCGCTCGCCGTGATGCCTCGGATGGTCGCCGCGATCAACGCTCGTTCCCTGGCGAGGCGCTTCGCCCGCGCCTTGAGGCGTCGCTCCTCGGTGACGTCGCGCTTCACGGCCACGTATCCGCTGATCACACCGCGGTCGTCGAAGATGGGCGAGACGATGCCGGACGTCTCGTATAGTCCTCCGTCCTTGCGACGGTTCACGAATTCCGCGACCCACGGCTGTCCGGATGCGAGGGCTGCCCACATCGCCTCGTAGAACGAATCCGGCTGTTTGCCGCTCTTGAGGATGCGGGGGTTCTCGCCGATCACTTCGTGTCGTGCGTATCCCGAAAGTCGTTCGAAGGCGGGGTTCACGTACTCGATGCGCCCCGCAGCATCCGTGATCACCACCGAGTCGGTCGCCTGCTCGACGGCCGAACCCAGGCGTGCCAAACGCTCGCGGGCGTTGACCTCGGCCGTGACGTCGAGGTTGGCGCCGATGATCCGATACTGGCCGCTCTCGAGGCGGTGAGTCGCGCGGGCCACGGCCCGCACGTGACGCAGGCCCCCGTCCGGACGCAGGAAGCGGAACTGCACATCCATCGGGCTCGCCGAAGTCGCCGATTCATCGAGCGCCTGCTGAACCTGCTCCCGGTCATCGGGGTGCACGCCGCGCAGCAGGGTCTTGGACCCCGGCTCGGCCGAGCCGGGCTCGATGCCAAGGATTCGCCAGTTCTCGTCCGACCACTGCGCGTGGTCACGAGACGGGTCGAGGTCCCAACTACCGACATGGGCCAGGCCCTCGGACTCGGCCAGGAGATCGTGCCGGCGCCGCAGGTCGTCGGCAGCTGCGACCTGCTCGGTCACGTCACGGCAGCTGATGACCACGCCGGCGACCTCGGCCTCCGCACTTCGGTTGGTGATGGTCACCTCCAGCCATCGCATGGCAGCGTCATCGGCGCGCACCTTAACGCGATCGGTGATCGTCATCCCGGCCTCTGGAGCATCCCCTGCAGCATTGCCTCGCCGCATCGGCGTCGTAGTCCTCGAGCCGGTCGAGATACTCGACCACCGACCGGCCGATTGCGTCCTCGGGGGGAATGCCGAGCAGCGTCTTCGAGGCGGGACTTGCGAACTGGATCGTCCGTCGAGCCCGACCACGGCGAAGGCGTCGAGGCCGCTTCCAGCATCAGGCATAGCGCCGCGCCCGTCGCTGGTCCAGCACCACCACCAGGTGCATGCGACCGAGCACCAGGCCGCCGAGGACCGCCTCGCTGACGATCACCGCCAGTGAATCCACATGACCGGCCAGCGTCCCCTGGACCATGGCGAAGGCGGGAACTCGCCAAGGCTATCCCGAGCACGATGAGGCTGCCGGCGCGGGGTGCCGCAGCCCCGGCTGCAGGCCGGTCGAGGTGCTGCATCGATGGCACCAGTGCGGCCATGCCGACTGCCAGGTAACTGAGCAGCCAGAGCGCATCGACCCAGCTTCTCCCGCCGGCGCCAACTTGGACCAAGCCTCCGTAGTAGGCCACGTCGCCCGCCAGCACGAGCAGCAGCGAGGCCACGAGCAGCGAAAGAGCCAGGTCCCATATCCGGCCCGAGAGCAAGAGATATACGGCGGCACCGCCCAGCATCGCATCGCCAATGGGATAGGCCACCGATGGCCGTCTCGACCATCGACCCCCCGGTTATGAACCGAGGGCACGCTGCCCGTAACCGAGCCACAGGGCCAGCGCGGCGGCAGAGCCGATCGCCAGCGCATCGATCAGCGAGACGATCTGGCTCCGGGGTGCCGCCGCTGGATGAAGACCGCAAGACCGGCCGCCATGAGCGGGTAGCCGAGCAGGTAGGCAACGTCGGCGACCGAGAACGAAGATCACATCCCGATGCCATTGCCGCGAACGGAGAGCAGATCGCCGACGAAGAACGAGCCCTGCGCGGCGGCGAGCAGATACCACGGCCAGGCCGACGCCTGCCGGTAGAGCAATGGCCCGACGATGAGCGCAACGACAGGCAGCAGCGATACGAGAAGATACCCCAGTCCGCCTGATCACCGCTCATCGAGAAGTAGCGCATCATTCCGCCAAGCCCGACGGTGACGCAGGCGACGAGTGCCAGTGGCGCCATCGTCGGGAGTCTTCGCGCTCGCTTTGCAACGGCGTCGGCCGCGACGAACCACCTGTCCCGAGCTTCCACAACATACTTCCTCCTCCGGCGACCACTCGCGCGGATTTGCCAGGCACGTATCAACCGGCCACGCGGCCCACGGTGTCACTCACGGAGTTGATCTGCGGCGATAGCCGCATGCAAGACCGCCTACGAGACTCGTCGTCGGCATCACTCTCACAGGGGTGGGCGCGCTCGTACATGGCCCATTCGTCATTTCGCTTCGCCCGGGCGGCCGGGAGTACAGGAGGATGCGTCCATAACGTCAACTGGCATTTCACCCGCCCCGTAAGATGACCGCGTCAACGGCTGCCCGAGGGCACGCAGCAGCAGGAGGTACGCACTTGGAGGCGGAGGCAGGCAGCAGTCAGCCGCTGCGCGATGCGCTGACACAGGATCTCCGAGCGCGCATGGACGGCACCCCGGCGGTCGTGATGTACGCATGGTCTCGCCCGGTGGTGGACGACGACGGACGGAAGGTCGCGCTCTTCGCGCGGGTCTTCATGCGCCATCGTTCGGTCATCCTCGACGCCAGCGGTGCCGATGGCGACAGCGCGTACACCGCCCTCCTGAATCGATGCGAGGGCTGGATTCGCAACCAGGATTAGGGCCGCATCCGCAATCTTCCGCCTTGATTCCGCTCCGCGCGCACTCAGCTGAGGGCGACGAGGCCCGCCAGCAGTGCGATGGCAATCGTGATGGCGCTCATCCCAAACCGCTCGACCGGATGGCGGCCGGAGAGATTGGTCAGCGTGTTGAGGATGGCGAAGCCGACGACCACCCAGGCGCCGATCCGCAGCACGTCGTCCGGAAGGCCGACATCGACGACGCCTCCCCTCGAGAGCACGATGAGCGCAGCCAGCGCCAGCAGCACAGCGCTGACCGCGGCTGCCGCGGTCGATATGGTGGCGACAGGACGCCTCCATGCGTCGTGGCGGCGCGCCCTCCCATCGTCGCCTCGCCCCACGGCAGCCCGGCGGCGAGGGCGAGCTGGAAGGCCACCACGATCCCGATCAGGACGGCCGCGATGGTGGCCAGGAGCTGCGTCGCCGGCATCGGCTCAGGCCGACCGTTCGCGAAGCTGACGCTGGACGCGGTAGAGGAGCGCATCGGCCCCGCGCATGCGGAGCGGGCTGATCACGTCGGCGAGCGCCAACCGGTGCGTGACATCGACAGGAACGCGCAACACCGCCTCCACGGGCTCGCCATCGAGTCCAGCGTGGAAGATCCCCGCAAAGCCGCGCGTAGTGGGCGATTCCGGCGGCGCGTCGAAGTACAGGTGCGCCACGCCGTCGTCATCGGCTTCCGCCACCACGAAGAGCGGTGACTGGCACTCCGGGACGCGCTCGAGTCGCTCCGGGTGGGCCGATAGGCGCTCCGGCAGATCGGGCAGCGACTGGGCATACTCGAGGAGCAGCTCCAGCCGGTCCTGTCGCGGCGAGGTGGCGAAGGTCTCGACGATCTCCGCCAGGCGCGGGGGGAGGTCGTCAGCCACCGGGCTCGTCGATCTGGCGCTCGATCGGCACACGGACGCTGTTCCCCCACTCCGTCCACGAGCCGTCGTAGTTGCGCACCCTCTCGAAGCCGAGCAGGTGCGTCAGCGCGAACCAGGTGTGGCTGGAACGCTCACCGATGCGGCAGTAGACGACCACGTCGTCGTCCGGTGACAGCCCGACTTCGGACCGATAGAGTGCCTCCAGCTCGTCGCGCGACTTGAAGGTGCCGTCCTCGTTCGCGGCTCGTGCCCAGGGAACCGACTTGGCGCCCCGGGATGTGGCCGCCGCGCAGCGCGCCCTCCTGCGGGTAGTCCGGCCATGTGCAGCAGCCGTCCGCTGAACTCGTCCGGCGATCGCACGTCGACCAGCGGCTTGCCGAGGTGCGCCAGCACGTCGTCGCGGAAGGCGCGGATGGCGGCATCGTTACGCTCCACCACCGGGTACTCGGCAGGGGCCGGGGTGGCGGCATCGGTCGTCATCGGCCTGTTCTCGGCCTCCCACTTCGTGCGCCCCCCGTCGAGCAGGCGCACGTCGGGATGGCCGAAGAGGCTGAAGACCCAGAGGGCGTACGCCGCCCACCAGTTGCTCTTGTCGCCGTAGAAGACGACGGTCGTGTCGCGGCCGATCCCCTTGCGGCGCATCAGCGCCGCGAAGCCGGCCGCATCGAGGTAGTCGCGCGTGACCGGATCGTTGAGATCGGTGTGCCAGTCCACCTTCACCGCGCCGGGGATGTGGCCGGTCTCGTAGAGGAGGACGTCCTCGTCCGACTCGACGACCACCAGGCCGGGTTGACCAAGATGCTCGGCAAGCCACTCGGTGGTGACCAGGCGCTCGGGATGCGCGTATTGGCGAAGCTTGGGATCATTGTCGAGGGCGAGCGTCATCGGTCGGTCCGTTGCGGTGTGAAGGACCGATCCTAGGCCAAACCCTCGGCCGCTGCGCGAACGCGGCCGTTGCGCTATGCCAGGCTGCCGGGCACCCTGCCGGTCATCGGGCTCCAGATCGACGCGATCACCAGCACCCACAGCGCAGCGTTGATGGCGAAGCCCAGCAGCAGCGCCGGCGAGAAGAAGAGCGCCAGCAGGAGCGTCGAGCTCGCGGCTGCCCCAAGCAGCAGGCCGTTCCACCAGCCGCTGGGAATCAGCCAGCCCATGGTCGATAACGCCGCAAGCAGGAAGGCCACGAAGGTCACCACCACGACCACGATCCCGATGGTGCGGATCGTCCCGGCGTCGAGTCCGGCGTTCGTGATGAGCCAGGATCGTCCCATCTCGAACGGGTATGCCAGCCCACCCTCAGTGGCCGAGGCCGCCTCAGGTGCCGGGAACACGAACATGACGTGGACCCATCCATGCGCGAACAGCAGGGCCGCCAGGAGCCACCTGCCCGCGCCGATGTCGCGGTCCAGCAGGAACCAGGTGACCGTCGCCACCAGCGCGACCCCGATGCCGATCGGCAGCAGGTCGAGAAGAGCTTTCACAACTCCCGTCCTCCAACGTGCGATCGATCCCAGTACGGCACCAGGGGAGTCGATCGCCAAGGGCCGGAGCGACCGATGTCCTGGGCTATCGGTCGCTTTCGGGGGCACGCGGCGAATCGTGGACGCCGCAACACCCTTGCAGGGAGGGAATACACTGTCTCCTGCGGCCCCCGGATCCCGGCATCGCGCTTCTCCCCCCGGCGCGGTTGAACGGACACTCTCCGGGCCGCTCTCCTCTATCCGTGCGGTCCTGGAGGCCCCGTTCGGGACACATGGACCGTGACCCCGTCATCCCACATCGCTACGGTTGGCCGGTGAAGACGATGCCCCATGCCCAGGGCGCTGCCGGCGTGCTCCGCGAGCTCGAGGCGTCTGCGGACGGGCTGTCGAACATCGAGGCTGCGTCCCGCGCCGAGCGGTACGGGCCGAACCGGCTGCAGGAACAGCCGGGCGTGCCCGCCTGGGAGCTGGTCCTGGACGAGGTCCGCAATCCGCTGGTGCTCATCCTGCTTGCCGCCACGGGCGCGCTCGCCGCGGTCTCCCTGCTGGATCCGGCGGAGAACCTGTGGGGCGACGCCGCCCTGATCGTCGCCATCGTGGTGCTCAATGCCGCGCTTGGCTTCGTCCAGAACCTTCGCGCACAGCGCGGCATCGAGGCGCTGCAGCGGCTGGCCTCGCCGGAGGTGCAGGTGCTGCGCGACGGCAACCCGGCCACGCGGCCGGCCCACGAGCTCGTTCCAGGTGACGTCGTGCTGGTCGAGGAAGGCGACCGGATCTCCGCCGATGGCCGGCTGCTGCGCGCGCTCGACCTGCAGACCGACGAGGCATCGATCACCGGCGAGAGCATGCCGGTTGAGAAGTCCACCGAGGCGGTCGACACCGACACGCCCCTGGCTGAGCGCGCTGACATGGTCTACCTCGGCTCGTCGGTGCTGGCCGGGCGCGGGCGCTACGTCGTGACAGCCACCGGCATGCAGACCGAGGTGGGTGCCATCGCCCAGGCAGTGCAGAGTGTGCAGGACGGGCCGACCCCGTTCCAGCGCGAGGTGGCCGGCCTCGCGCGCCGCATCACCGCGGCTATCGCAGTCCTGATCGTGGTCATCGCGATCCTCCAGCTGACCGTGGGCGGCCAGGACCTGCTGGGGACGTTCGTGACCGCCGTGGCGCTGGCGGTGGCCGCCATCCCGGAAGGGCTGCCGGTGGTGATGACACTGGCGCTGGCCTTTGGCACGCGCCGAATGCTGGAGCGGCACGCCCTCGTCCGCTCCCTGCCGGTGGTGGAGATCGTGGGCAGCGCCCAGGTGATCTGCACCGACAAGACCGGCACCATCACCGAGGGACGGATGAGCCTCCGACGAGTAGAGCTCCCGAGCCGCTCGATCGAGATGACCGGCTCAGCCCATCCGGGCCGGTCCGCCTTTCGCGACGAGCCCGCGCTGCTCGCCGCCGCCCTCTGCAACAACGCCCACGAGGGTGCGGATGGCTCGCTCGCGGGCGACCCGACCGAGGTGGCACTGCTCATCGGCGCAGTCAATGCCGGCGTCGACCGCGACCGATGGGAGCGGCTGGAGGAGATCCCGTTCTCGTCGGCGCGCAAGCTGATGAGCGTGGTGGTGGATGGGCCGGGCGGGCGCCAGGTGCTGGCCAAGGGGGCGCCTGAGGTGATCCTGGACCGATGCACCCGCGTCCAGGCGCCGGACGGCGTCCGGCCGCTCACCCCAACGGACCGCGAGCGCATCCGAGCAACGAACGAAGGCCTCGCCGCCGATGCCTTCCGCGTGCTGGCCCTGGCCGGCAAGCCGGGCAACCCCGGGAACCGCGAGGAGGCGGAGCATGATCTCACCTTCTACGGGCTCGCGGCGCTGGCCGATCCACCGCGGGAGGCAGCCGGCCCCGCCCTGCGTGCCGCCCGCGACGCGGGCATCCGCGTGGTGATGATCACCGGGGACAACGCGGGCACGGCCGCGGCCATCGGCGGCAACATCGGCCTGGCGGGCGAGGCGATCACCGGCAACCAGCTGGAGGCGCTGGCAGACGACGAGCTCGTGGAGCGCGGGGCGATCTTCGCCCGGGTGGAGCCGCGTCACAAGCTCCGGATCCTGCAGGCGTTTCGGCAGCATGACTCGGTGGTGGTGATGACCGGCGACGGCGTCAACGACGCCCCGGCGCTCAAGGGCGCGGATGTGGGGATCGCCATGGGCATGCGCGGCACGGAGGTGGCGCGCGACGCATCGGACATCGTGCTGCTGGACGACAACTTCGCGACGATCGTGGCGGCGATCGAGGAAGGGCGTCGGATCGCCGGCAACATCAAGAAGTTCCTCAACTACCTGCTCACCGGGAACCTGGCCGAAGTGCTCGTCATCCTGGGCGCGTCGCTCGTCGGCTACCTGCCCATCACCGCGGTCCAGATCCTATGGGTCAACCTGGTCACCGACAGCGGGCCGGCGCTGGCGCTGGCCGTGGACCCGGCGCCACCGGGGATCATGCGCGAGCCACCGCACCGCGGCCCGATCATCGGGCGGGCGATGCTGGCGCTGGTGCTGAGCGTGGGAGCGCTGATCGCGGCAATCGTGCTCACGACCTTCTTCGTGGGCAAGGCGCTGTATGGAATCGAGACGGCCCGCACCATGACCTTCACCGCCCTCGTCGCGCAGGAATACCTGCGCCTGGTCGTGATCCGCCTGCACGAGCACGCACCGCTGCTGGCCAACCGCTGGCTGCTACTCGCAGTCTCCGTCAGCCTGGGGCTGCAGCTACTGCTCCTCTACTCGCCAGTCGGCGAGCTCTTCGACGCCGTACCGCTGGGCCTGGGCGAATGGGGCATCATCGCCGCCGGGCTGGCGGTGGGGCTGCCGGCGGCCCTGGGCGTCACCTCGCTCGTGCGTCGCCGCTTCGGTCTTCTGTAGGGGGCCGCGACCGGCCCGTCAAGCTACTGGTGGCCGCTGGCCCGGATCCACCGACCACTGTGGTTTGCCGTCGCCGCGCGCCTTCAACCGGCGCGATGGCGCCGCTTGCAGGACCGGCTACACTCTCTCCGCGGCCCCCGGATCCCGGCATCGCGCTTCTCCCCCCGGCGCGGTTGAACGGACACTCTCCGGGCCGCTCTCCAATTCCCCCGGCGATTCGCCGTGGCGCGGCGCGGGTCGCGAGCCTCTGCCCCGCGCGTTCGGTGCCAGCGTCTCAGCGCCGCACCGGTCTCGCCACCGTGGCAAGTTCGTGCGAGCCGGGATCGAGCGCGGCGCCCGCGACGTCCCCCACCAGCTCGTCGACGGCGAAGCCGCTGGCCGCCAGCTCGGCAGCCAGGCTATCGGGGTCGAAGTACTGCAGCCAGTTGTAGAACGTCCGCGTCCGGCGAGCCTCCACGATCTCGTATCGGTCCACGGAGACCCGTTCATCGGCGTAGCGGAAGGTGTTCAGGAAACCGTAGTACGGCTCGGACGACCAGAAGCCGTCCATGAGCATCGGCGCGTAGGCGGTCGCCTCCTCGAGGTCGGCCAGGGCGGACAGCGAGGGCACGTCGAACAGGAAGGCGCCATCCGGCTCGAGCATCGCGCGCACGCCGTCGAGGAGCTGCCGGCGCTGCTCCGGCCCCAGGGCGGCGTAGTCGTGGTAGATCATCAGGACCAGGTCGTACCGATGCTCGGGCGCCCAATCCAGGTAGTCGGCCTCCACGTACTCGACCGATCCCCCCGCCTCGACGGCTGCCCGCCGCGCGTAGGCAATCGAGCGCGGGGAGAAGTCGACGCCGGTGACCGCCGCTCCGGAACGTGCCAGGCGGCTGGCGTAGAGGCCGGGGCCGCAGCCGAGATCGACCACCCGCTTTCCCGGGCCGAGCGCGAACCGCTCGGCGATCCAGGCTGCGGATCGGTCCATGAACTCCGGGCGACGCGAGGCCGCCTCCACCGAGGGATCGAGGTGGTAGCGCAGCATCTGCTCGGAGATGTGCGGATCGGCCCACAGCTGCTTGATGGTGAGCTCGCTGAAGGGCGCAGGTCGCGCGTTGATGCGCTCCAGCGCCTCGAACATGTTCATCCCGCGCAGTGTGCACGACAACGCGACACGGCTCGCGCATCGGCCTTCGACGCGCCGTGGCATCATCTCTGGCTTCGACACCTGGAGGGCCACCGAGACGTCTGCGCAGCACCTTGCCGACCGCCACGACCTGATCCGCGTGCACGGCGCGCGCGAGAACAACCTCAAGGACGTCAGCGTCGAGATCCCGAAGCGCCGGCTGACCGTCTTCACGGGCGTCTCCGGCTCCGGGAAGAGCTCGCTCGTCTTCGACACCATCGCCGCCGAGTCGCAGCGCCTGATCAACGAGACCTACAGCACCTTCGTGCAGGGCTTCATGCCGACCCTGGCGCGACCGGAGGTCGACCTGCTGGAGGGGCTCACGACGGCGATCATCGTGGACCAGGAACGGTTGGGCGCGAACGCCCGCTCCACGGTCGGGACCGCCACGGATGCCAACGCGCTGCTGCGGATCGTCTTCAGCCGGCTCGGGAAGCCGCACATCGGCTCCGCCCGGGCGTTCTCTTTCAATGTCCCCTCGGTTCGCGGCAGCGGCGCCATCACGATCGACCGCGGCGCGGGCTCAACCGTCCGCAAGACCTACGTCGTCACCGGCGGCATGTGCCCGCGCTGCGAGGGGATCGGCAGCGTGACCGACTTCGACCTCTCGCAGCTGTACGACGAGAGCAAGTCGCTCAACGAGGGCGCGCTCACGATTCCCGGCTACAGCGTCGACGGCTGGTACGGCCGCATCTTCAGCGGCGCCGGCTTCCTCGACCCCGACAAGCCGATTCGCGAGTACGGCAAGCGGGAGCTTCACGACCTGCTCCACAAGGAGCCGACGAAGATCAAGGTCGACAACATCAACCTGACCTACGAGGGGCTCATCCCGCGCATTCGGAAATCGTTCCTGTCCAAGGACGTCGATAGCATGCAGCCCCACGTCCGGGCCTTCGTGGAACGTGCGGTCACCTTCAGCGCATGCCCCGACTGCGATGGCACCCGCCTCAACCAGGCGGCCCGATCCTCGAAGGTCGACGGGATCAACATCGCCGATGCCTGCGCCATGCAGATCAGCGACCTCGCGGCGTGGGTGCGTCGCCTGGACGAACCGTCGGTGGCGCCGCTGCTGGCGGCCGTGGGCGAGAGCCTCGACTCGTTCGTCGAGATCGGGCTCGGCTACCTCAGCCTGGACCGCCAGTCGGGCACGCTCTCGGGCGGCGAGGCGCAGCGCGTCAAGATGATCCGCAACCTCGGCTCATCGCTCACCGATGTCACCTACGTGCTCGACGAGCCGACCGTCGGCCTGCACCCGCACGACGTGCAGCGCATGAACGACCTCCTGCTGCGACTGCGCGACAAGGGCAACACCCTGCTCGTCGTCGAGCACGAGCCGGAGACGATCGCCGTCGCGGACCACGTCGTCGACCTCGGCCCGGGAGCCGGCAGCGCAGGCGGTGAGGTCGTATTCGAGGGCACGGTCGAAGGGCTTCGGGCGAGTGGCACGCTGACCGGGCGTCATCTCGAGGACCGCACCCGGCTGAAGCCGGCGGTGCGGAAGCCATCGGGCAGGCTGGAGGTCCGTGGCGCCAGCGCCCACAACCTGCAGGAGGTCGACGTCGATATCCCGCTGGGCGTGCTCGTGGTCGTGACCGGGGTGGCGGGCTCGGGGAAGAGCTCGCTGATCGACGGATCGGTGGCCGGCGCGGGAGGGGGTGGTTTCGGTCGACCAGGCCGGCATCCGCGGCTCGCGACGGAGCAACCCCGCGACCTACACCGGCCTGCTCGATCCCATCCGAAAGGCGTTCGCGAAGGCGAACGGCGTGAAGCCTGCGCTCTTCAGCGCGAATTCGGAGGGCGCCTGCCCCAACTGCAATGGCGCCGGGGTCGTCTACACCGACCTCGCCATGATGGCCGGCGTCGCCACCACCTGCGAGGAGTGCGAAGGGAGGCGGTTCCAGGCATCGGTGCTGGAGTACCACTTCGGCGGCCGTGACATCAGCGAGGTGCTCGCGATGCCGGTGACCGATGCCGAGGAGTTCTTCGGCAGCGGTGAGGCCCGCACGCCGGCCGCGCACACGATCCTGGGTCGCCTCGCCGACGTGGGGCTCGGCTACCTCAGCCTGGGACAGCCGCTCACGACCCTGTCAGGCGGCGAGCGGCAGCGGCTCAAGCTCGCCACCCACATCGGCGAGAAGGGCGGAATCTACGTCCTCGACGAGCCCACCAGCGGCCTCCACCTGGCCGATGTGGAGCAGCTGCTCGGCCTGCTGGACCGGCTGGTCGACGCCGGCAAGTCGGTCATCGTCATCGAGCACCACCAGGCGGTCATGGCGCACGCCGACTGGATCATCGACCTCGGTCCCGGCGCCGGTCACGACGGCGGACGCGTCGTGTTCGAGGGCACTCCCGCAGACCTCGTCGCGGCACGCTCGACCGTCACCGGCGAGCACCTCGCGGCGTACCTCGGCCGCTGACGCCGCGCGAAACCACCGGTCGGGGGCCTGCGGGCGCGGTCAGTCCCACGGGTCTCCGTCCGCTGCGCTGTCCGACGGGACCCTGTCGGCACTGATCCACCCTAGCGAGCCCGGTCAGCAGACGTGCGACCCGTTGTCGTCAGGTTGTCCTCGCGGTCATTGATGCGTCCGACGATACGTCCGATGCAGCCGCGGTCCGCAATCGCGAATCCGCCGCTGGGTCCTTCGCAGCGCGCAGGTAGATCATCCCCGCCAGGCCGAGTGAAGCGGCCAGGTAGGCCCCGAAGATGATGATCGGCGGCGCCTCGAAGGCGCCCTCCACGAACCCGGCGGCGACCAGCATCCCCACGATCGCCGTCGACATGCCGATGGATGTGACGATCCAGATTGCTCCCAGCACGTAGCCGATGGGGCTGCGTCGCCAGGCCAGCACCGCGATGAACAAGGCCGTCGGTACCACGAGCCCGAGGTCGAGCGCCTGCACGACCATGGTCGTCTCGCCCGACAGGGCGGCGGCTTCAAGGTCACCGGTCAGCCCCGTTGCGATCCGACCTGCCCACATCAGTGTCAGCAGCACCGCCATGCCTGCGGTCACCAGGGCGTAAGAACGGCGCGGGAATCGGTCCGCGAAGCGGTCGCGAAGACCGTCGTGCGCAATGCCGGCGCCCAGCCAGACGATACCGGCCAGGCCGGCGGCGTAGATCGCGATGAAGAGCGGGAAGAGCGGCCCGAAAGCCCAGGTGACCGCGTATTCCAGGTACTGATACACGAAGTAGCCCAGCAGCCCGATGGCCACCAACCGGCCAGTGAACGAACGACGTGCCACGAAGGGCAGGGTCAGCAGCAGCGCTGGAACCGCGAGGAAGAGCGTGACGACGTCCCAGCCGACGCCCTCGGCCACCACGCGCTGCGAGTTGTAGGCATAGACCCCACCGGTCGCCATCTGGTAGGTGACCCCGCGAGCGCTGGTGACCGTCTCGTACGAGCCGTCGCCACGCGCGAAGACGCCGAGACCGGCGGCCACCGCCGGCAAGGACGGCGATGACGCCGAGCAGCGCTGCGGCGCTGAGGTTGCGATTGTTCATACGGAACACGATGCCCGCTACCTTGGGCCACAGCAACGGCCACGTGGCCGGTGGAGAGGGGCCGTCCGTCACCGGATGGCGAAGCTCACGCCGCATTCCCACACCGAAGATGGCGGCCGGCGTGGCGCGCCCGCCCCGTGCCGAACGGTGCGTCACAGCCTGCCGAACGACTCTCGTCGGCGCGGGATGAGACGCCCCAGGATGAGCGGGTGAGCGTGATTGCCGCACGGATCGGATCAGGCCATACGGAGGAGCGCGCAGGCGTCGGTGTTGCGGCCGTCTGGTCGGTGCTCTTCCTGCGCATCGGCCTTGCCGTCACCTTCCAGACAGTCGTCGCCATTGGCTTCCTGGTCGCGGGCGCCGGGAATCCGTGGCGTGCGGCGGCCGACTGGTGGCTGGCATGGTTCGCCGCCGTCAGTGCCGTCAACCTCGCCGTGGTGCGCGTCCTTCTTCACCGCGAGGGCAGGCGGCTGCGCGACCTGTACCGGCTCTCGACGCTCGGCCGGGCCACCGACCTGAAGTGGGTCGCGCTGGCGCTCGTCGTCGCCGGACCGGTGTCCATCGTGCCCAACCTGCTCGTTGGCAACGTCGTATGGGGATCGGCGCAGGCGGGTGCCGACCTGAGCTTCCGGCCGCTCCCCGTCGTCGCCGCCGCAACCCTGGTGGTGGCCTTCCCCGTCATCCACGCCCTCGCCGAGCTACCGACCTACTTCGGCTACGTGATGCCGCGACTCGCCGCGCTCCATGGATGGCGGTGGCGCGCAATGTTGGTGCCCGCACTCGTTCTGTCGACCCAGCACGTGGTGCTGCCACTCCTTTTTGACTGGCGCTTCATCGTGTGGCGCGCGCTGATGTTCCTGCCGTTCGCGCTGTGGCTGGGGTTCGTGGTGCACCGGCGTCCGACGACGCTGCCGTACCTGGTCATCGGTCACGCACTGCTCGACGCCTCGCTGCCGATCCTGGTCCTCGTCGCCTCCCTCTGAGCGACTGGTCGTCCCGCCAGGTCCCACCGGTGAGAGGTGACACACGGCGCACGCGACGGGGTCCGACTGGCCCTCGGCATGGCGGGAACGCTCCGTCAAGGTTGGTGGTGAACACTCGCATGGGGCTCGCCGTGAACCCCCCACCGACCCGGACGAGCCTCCCCCGTCCCAATGCACTGAAACGCTCAACAATGAGGGGTCTATTCCATGGCATCCGCTGAACATGGCGGGACACTCCGCCACCTATCCTCCAGTTCACCGGCGACGCTGGGTCTCAGGCTCGGCCTCTCGAGCCGCTGGGCGCCCGCCGCCGCGGCGGTCCTGCTCGGCGCGCTGACCGCACTGGTCAGCAGCATCTTCATGCCCCGCGGACCCGTCACCGGCAGCCAGGGGCTTGCGGTCATCGGCGTATCGATCGGCATCGGCGTCATCGCCGGCTACCTGATGCGCTCGCGATGGGCCGTCATCCTGGTGCCGCTCGCCTACATCGCGGCCTACGAGCTGTCGCGCATCGGCATTGCCGGGGCCAGCCTCGACGGGTTCCGTCTCGACAACCCGTACGGGATCATCGCCCTCGTCGTCGGCCGCGGCTTCCACGGGCTGCTGGCGCTCTTCCCGATGGCCGTCGGCGTGAGCATCGGCCTCGCACTGGCGCACCGTCGCGTGGGCTGGTCCCTGCTGCCGACCGGCGTGCTGACGGCCGCGGTCATCGGCCTGGCGGCCCTGGTGGCCTGGCCCGCCTCGACGCCGCCAGTGCTGGGCGCCGGTGGGCAGCCGGTGCCGGGCAGCATCGCCGAGCTGACGAAGGTCGAGCTGGGCGGCACGGAGCAGGCCATCTCGGTTCGCGCCGCGAACCCGGACAATCCCGTGCTGCTCTACCTGTCCGGTGGCCCCGGGCAGACCGACCTCGCCTACGCCCGCGTCCTGCTCGAGCCCCTGGTCGCCGACTACGTCGTGGTGGTCTGGGACCAGCGCGGCACCGGCACGTCGTACGGCGCGCTGGATCCCACCGCCGACCTCACCCTCGAGCAGGCCGTCGCCGACACGACGCAGCTGGCCAACTACCTCCGCGAGCGCTTCGACGAGGAGAAGATCTACCTCCTCGGCGAGTCGTGGGGCACGACGCTGGGCGTCCTGGCGGTGCAGGAGCATCCCGAGCTCTACCACGCCTACATCGGCTCGGGACAGATGGTGAGCCAGCGCGTGACCGACCAGATCATCTGGCGCGACCTGCTGGCCTACGCCGACCGGACCGGCAACGGCGAGCTGTACGACCAGGTGCTGACGCTCGGCGAGCCGCCCTACCGCGACATGCCCTGGGCCAACAGCCTGGTGATGGGCAACTATCCGCTGATCGAGACGGAGTACAGCCCCCCGGCGGCCTACCAGCAGCGCGGCGAGGCGTCGGGTATCGGCCCCTACGGCGTCCTCGCCAGCGAGTACAGCTTCGTCGACAAGGCCAACGTCATCCGCGGCCTGGTCGACATGTTCTCGCTGATGTACCCGCAGCTGCAGCAGATCGACTTCCGGACCGATGTGACCGCGCTGGAGGTCCCGGTCTACGTGCTCGACGGCGCGAACGAGCTGCGCGGCCGGCGCGAGCTTGCCCAGGAGTGGTTCGCCCAGCTGCAGGCACCCTCCAAGCAGATGATCACCTACGCCGATGCCGGACACTCGGTCGTCTTCGAGGAGGCCGATGCCTTCCTGCGGCTGATGAACGAGGAGATCGTGCCGGCGACCTACGAAGGAGAGTGACACCCGTGCCTGTGCCAAACGGGGCCATGGAATGGAGCGGATCGGTCTGGTGGCTCATCGGCGTCATAGCGATGAGCTTCGCGGTCAGCTGGCTGGCGGGCAACCGCCTCCGCCTGGCGCGCGGACCGTACATCGTCGTGCTGGCGGTGGTGACGGCCGGCCTGGCTGGCGGCTACCTCGTCTGGGTCGGGATCGGCCTCGGCGCGACGCTCGCCGCAGGCTGGGGCTGGGGACTGCTGGCCGGGGTGCTGGTGGGCGCAATCACCGCGGCGGCCATGACGCGGATGCCAGCCACGCTGCATCGCCACGGGCGGGAGGAGCGCGTGGCGTTCGCGTGGGAGGGCCTCATCTACGGCACCGCCGAGGGCATCCTGCTGTCGGCGCTGCCAGCCTTCATCGCCTGGCAGGCGCTCCACGCCGCCGATCTGTCCGGGTTCTGGGCCGATGCGGCGCCCTGGGTCCTGCCGCTGACCGCCAGCGTCGTCGTCATCGTCGTGCACCACCTGGGCTACTGGGAGTACCGCAACCGAACGCTGCTGCCCATAACGCTCGCCTGTGGCCTGCTCACGGTCGCCTTCCTGGTCACCGGCAGCGTTCTGGCGCCGGTGATCGGGCACGTGATCATGCACGTCGCGGCCATCACGCATGGCACCGAGCTGCCACCTCATCCGCGACCGGCGTCTGCGGTCGCCCACGGGGTCGGCTGATCGGGACCGATGGTCAGCCGCATCGAGTACGCCCTGCCTGCCGGCAACGCGACGAACGGCAGGCAGGCACTCGCGCTCGTCATCCCGGCCGCGGTCCCGGTGACCATGGCCGGGACGTTCTACCTGTCGAACCGCCTGTTCGGGCCAGTGCCTGGATACCTGATCGGCTTCCTCGTGTACTGGGGTGTCTGGTGCCTGGCGGTGCCGATCTTCCTGCTCGGCCCGGCGCGGATCCGTCACCTCTTCGCGGATCGACGGCCGCGGCTCGGTCGGCGCTGGTGGCTGGTGGCCCTGCTGCTCCTCTTCCCGCCGCTGGGTGCCATCACGACGCGCTTCTTACCCGAGCTCGGCAGCGCCACGCTGGCCATGGGCACCGTCGCCCTGCTGGTCGGGGTGGTCAACGCGACCATGGAGGAGCTGCTGTGGCGCGGCGTCTTCGTCAGCTACTGGCCCGATGACTGGCGCCTCGGCGTGGCCTATCCGTCCATCGGCTTCGGGCTCTGGCACCTGGCGCCGCAGGTCATCCATCCCGGTGCCAGCCCGCTCGGCTTCACGCTAGGTTCCGTGATCATCGGCCTCTGCTGGGGCTGGGTCGCCCACCGCACCGGGTCGCTGCGGCTGCCTCTGCTGTCGCACATCGTGACCGACAGCTCCGGGCTGCGGAACGCGCTGTTCTTCCTGCCGTCGTGAACGCGGAGGGAGCGAACGTCCGCCGGCGCAGCATCAGGTTGCTGGGAGCCAGCGCTTTCATCGGGCTCATGGCCGCCGGCTACGCCTACAACATCACGCTCATCCAGCTGGGGCTGCCCGATCTGGGGGTCGAGATCGGCCTGGGACGTGACCAGGTGGCCGTCGCCATGGCGGCACTGGCCATCGTCACCACGGCCGTGGCGCTCGGCACGGGCGTCCTGATGGCACGTCTCGGCTGGAGCCGCTCGTTCCGCACCAAGCTGCGGATCGTGGTGGCCTCGACCGGGACGCACGCCCTGCTGGTCATGACCATCGGCCTCGTGCAGAGCGCGGTCGGCTACTGGGCCTGGGTGCTGGTGGCGGCGATTGCGCTTGGGAATTGGCGTCCCCGCCTCATTCGGATTGGTGGTCGACCTGGTGCCGGTGCGCTGGCGTGGCTACGTCGCGGCCCTCATCACGGCCACGGCCTACGCGGCTGCCACCCTGCTGCCGGGAAGCTGGAGCATGGCGACGTTCGCTGGGCTGCTGCGGTGGCCGGTCCTGCTCGGAGCCGTGGGCCTCGCCGCCGTGGCATTCCTGCCGCTCCGCGGACCGTTGCAGCAGTTCAGCGAGCAGCATCGCGATCCGGCCTTCGGCCGCGGTCGCTTCCTGTCTCCCCACGGGGGCCGATTCCCGCGCCGGCTGCTGGTCGCGGTGGGGGTGATGTTCGCCATCTACTTCGTCGACAGCCTCGGCTTCCTGCGCATGGTCGCCACGCCGGAGATCGTGGCGGGTTCGTGGCAGTCGCTCGATCTCGAGCCGCGGGTGACGATCGCGGGCGCGCACGTCATCGGCGCCATGGCTGCCGGCATCCTGTACTCGGAGCTCGACGAGCGCCCGCTGTTCGCGTGGATCTTCGCCATCTTCGCGCTGGTGCAGCTGACCTACGTCTGGGATGCTCGCTTCCTTCCCGGCGCCGATTCGGGCGCACTGGGGCTGCCGGCGCTGTACGCCATCGGCGTCAGTCTCTACACCGTCGTCAACTTCGCCATCTGGGCGGACCTCTCGACGCCGCGCACGATCACCGTCAACGCCGCCATCGGCGTCGCCCTCTCGGCCTGGACGGCCACCTTCCTCAGCTCGGCGGTCGCCATCTGGTGGGGCAGCGCCCTGTCGCTGGATCGCCACCTCAGCTGGGTGGCGGCCATCGCGCTGCTGGGGCTGGTCGCGCTGCTGCTGGTCTGGTGGCTGCGACCGCGCCGATGGGGGGCCGCGCAGCCGTGAACGCCTTCGCGGTGGCTGGTCCTGGCCGTCTTCGCCCTGCTGCTGAGCGGGTGCGTTGCGGAGGGCCGTATCGGCGGGAGCCTCATCACCGGCGGACGCCATGAGCTCGAGTCCGGCACCGTCATCGACGGTCACGTGGTCATGCTCGATGGTCGCTTCGACATCTCGGAGGGGGCGACGATCACCGGGTCGGCCTTCGTCCTGGGCGGTGACCTGCGGCTGGGCGGGCGCCTCGATGGTGATCTGACCGTGTTCACCGGGACCGTCGAACTCGGTCCTCACGCCTCCGTCGGCGGGG